>CAJFTU010000028.1 GCA_904420065.1 uncultured Emergencia sp. | reverse complement strand
TTTATGCTGATTCAAATATAACACAAAGTGAGTCTATCCTCGCTTTTTATTTATTCACTTGTAACACATGTATTGTAAACCTACAATGGCGATGCAAGAGTTTTTTAAAAAACTCTTGCATCGCCGTTTCCTGTATGATATACTCTATCGTGCAAACAGAAATTCCTTAATTAAAAGGGAGTAGCTGGCAGCGTTTGCTGCAGTAACTTGCGTCAATACGATCACTGCGAGTGATCCGCATTTACTTGAAACAGCGAGACTTTTAAGATAGTTTATAGCCTGTCTTAGAAGTCTCTTTTTTATGTCCCGCAGGCTGTAATGCAGGAAAAACAAATATATGGGCATACTTATTCTATGTAGGAGGGGTTTTAATGTATTATAGCAAAAACACAGAAGATGTACTAAAAGAATTTGATTCCGGACAGCAGGGCCTAAACAGTGAACAGGTTCTTGCCAACAGAGAAAAATATGGAGAGAACAAGCTCTACGAAAAAAAGAAAAAAAGTATTTTTATGATTTTCCTGGAGCAGTTCAAAGATCTGCTGGTCATCATTTTGATCATCGCCGCCATCATTTCCATGTCTACAGGGAACGTGGAGAGCGCCGTGGTTATCATCGCGGTTCTCATCCTCAACGCCATCCTGGGAACGGTTCAGTTTGTAAAGGCCGAAAAGTCGCTGGAAAGCCTGAAAAATCTGTCCGCTCCGATCGCTAAGGTTATCCGCGACGGGCAAGCACAGGAAATCAACGCTTCCGATCTGGTCTGCGGTGATATCATCCGTCTGGAGGCCGGAGACGTAGTACCGGGAGACGCCCGCCTGATCGAAAGCTACTCACTGAAAGCCAACGAAAGCTCCCTGACGGGAGAATCCGAAGGCGTAGATAAAAGTACGGAAACCATTCAAGGCGATGCCGTTGCTCTGGGCGATCAGGTCAACATGGTCTTTTCCGGCTCTTTGATCACCTACGGCAGAGGTCTTGCTGTCGTCACCGGTGTGGGACTTAAAACCGAACTGGGAAAAATCGCCGACCTGATGAATAACACCGCAGAAAGAAAGACGCCGCTTCAGGTCACCATGGACAATTTCAGCAAAAAGCTGTCCATCGGTATTATTCTAATCTGCGCCATTGTCTTAGGACTCAACGTTTACCGGGGAATGCCGTTTGCCGATTCGCTGCTGTTTGCCGTAGCGTTGGCTGTAGCTGCGATTCCTGAAGCGCTTTCCTCGATTATCACCATATCTTTAGCCATCGGTACTTCCCGTATGGCCGATCAGAATGCGATCATCAAACAGCTCAATGCAGTCGAAGGACTGGGCTGCGTTTCCATCATCTGCTCGGACAAAACCGGCACGCTCACCCAGAACAAGATGACTGTTGAGCAGGTCATCGCCCAGGAGGGTAAGGAAAACCCGCTGCTGCAAGCCGCAATTCTGTGCAATGATACAGCTATCGTAGACGGAACCACTGCCGGCGACCCTACGGAGACAGCCCTCGTCGATTACTACATGACAAACTACAGCGATTATGACGAAGTAAAACAGAATCTTCCGCGCCTGGCCGAGCTGCCGTTTGATTCCGACAGGAAACTGATGAGCACGCTGCACTGCATCGACGGTCAGTATGTCATGTACACCAAAGGAGCACTTGACGTAATTTTAGATAGAACTACCATCCTAACAGACGAGGAAAAGCAGGATATACGCGAAGCCAACTTTTCACTATCTGATCAGGGACTTCGCGTCCTCGCTTTTGCTCGCAAAAACATCGGAGAGAACCGGGAACTGACTTTCGATGACGAAAGCGATCTGGAGTACCTCGGCATGATGGCTATGATGGATCCTCCGAGAGCAGAATCCGCTCAGGCTGTCGCCGACTGTATCAGCGCCGGCATAAAACCGATCATGATCACCGGAGACCACAAGATTACGGCTTCGGCCATTGCCAGAAGAATCGGCATCCTGCAGCCTGAAGATATCGCCGTTACCGGCACGGAACTGGATGCCATGAGTGATGAAGAGTTAAACGAAAAACTGCCGCACATCAGCGTCTATGCCAGAGTCAGCCCGGACAACAAGATTCGTATCGTCCAGGCATGGCAGGATCAGGGCCACATCGTTGCTATGACTGGAGACGGTGTAAACGACGCGCCTGCTTTGAAGAGCGCAGACGTAGGCGTGGCTATGGGTATCACCGGTACGGAAGTGGCAAAGGACTCCGCTTCGATGATTCTGACTGATGACAATTTCGCAACCATCATTAAATCCGTACTGAACGGAAGGAATATATACGCTAACATCAAAAATGCGATCAAATTCCTGCTTTCCGGCAACACTGCCGCAATTCTGGTGGTGCTGTACGCTTCACTGGCAGCGCTTCCAAATCCGTTCACTGCCGTGCAGCTGTTGTTCATCAATCTGATTACGGACAGTCTTCCTGCGTTGGCTATCAGCATGGAGCCTTCTAACCCGGCTCTGATCCACGAAAAGCCTCGGGCAAGAGACGAATCCGTTTTGACCAAAGACACTCTGCTGCAGATCGGTCTCCAAGGCCTGCTGATCGGTATCGCTACAGCCGTGGCGTTCCATCAGGGATACAAGGTGGATACGCTGACCGGTTCCACCATGGCCTTCGCTACGCTGTGCATGGCCCGTCTGTGGCACGGTTTCAACTCCAGAGGAAAACAATCCATCTTCCGTCTGGGCCTGACAACGAACATGTACACCATCGGAGCTTTTGCTATCGGCGTAATCCTGCTGTTCTGCATACTGCTTATGCCGATCTTCGGCACAGCTTTCGGTATCGCCCATCTGACCGGCAGCCAGATCGGCTGGGTCTGCGGCCTTGCCTTTGCGCCGACAGTCATTATACAGATCGTCAAGGTCATCATGGATCAGAAAGAGAAGAAATAAGAAATTGTAAATCCTTTTTCATACACAAAAGCGACGCGATTTCCATTGTTAAGCGGAGACTGCGTCGCTTTTATCGTGGAAGCATATTGGGGCTTGAACTTTATTCTTTTCCGTCAATTCTCAGCAGGAGAAGATATACGGATTGAATACATTTATGGGCGTCACTTATTTCCATATATTCATCAGGGGTATGCTCAAGAAAGTCCCGATTTGAACTGCCTATTGCAACTGATGAAATTCCAGAAGCAATCGCTGAATTGGCATTCGTGCATCCACCTTCCGCGAAGCGTACCTTTCCGCCTAAATCTGTTATCACATCAGCCAGTTCTTTTATAATCGGCCTTTCGATATCCTGTGTACCGCAGGGTGCATTACAGAATATCTTCGTATCAAAACTGATACCGTATCCCTCGCTTTCTTCTTCTACAACACGATGTACTTCTCTTTCCATTTGTTTCATTACCTGAGGTGATTGACTTCTGTAGTTGACAATAACTTCAGCTTTTTCAGGTATAGCATGCAGTAAAACTTCACTCCCGCTATGAAGACTGGTAACAGCTAAGGTGGCACCACTTTTTTTGTCAAGATGGATTCTCGCCAGCTGCTCCGCTATTCTGGCTCCGCAGTAATGATGAAAAGCAAAAAGAAGAGTTTGTGAAAGACATCTCTGCCGCATATCCAGAAAAGAAAATCATCAATTGTTCTTCTGCGCAAGAAGCCGTAGTAAATGCCGATATCATCGCCACAGCGACGCCGAGCAAAGAGGCTATTATTATGCATGAATGGCTTAAACCGGGCGTACATATCAATGCTTTTGGCTGCGATACAGAGGGCAAACAGGAACTGGATCCGAAGATTTTTACACAAGCCAAGGTCTTCGTAGACAGCCTTGAAGAATGTGTAAAGCGTGGCGAATCACAACACGCATTGAAACAGGGACTTATCCAAATCGATGATTTGGCTGGAGAAATAGGCGAAATATCTTTGGGGAAGAAATCAGGTCGCGACGATGAGCGACAAATCACAGTCTTCGATGCAGTTGGACTCTCCATTCAGGATATTACAGCAGCAGTGAAAATCTGGCACAGAGCAGAAGAGATAAATGCAGGAGTTTCTGTTCCTATCAGCTGATCGAGTTTGCATTTAACTGCAAAAGTACGCGCTTTCTTTTGAATGCGCGTACTTTTGCGTTTATGATATAGTCTCACCCGTTCTCAGGCGAATTCTTTTCCGGTACAAAAAAGCTGCCAGAATCAGCGCCGCAGTTTCCGACACTGCCATAGAAAGCCATATTCCTGTTTCTCCAAAGAGAACCGTCATGAGGATCAGCGAAATGCAGACAAAGATCATTCCTCTGCAGATCGATATGGCCATGGCCGGCTTCGGCTGTTCTACCGCGGTAAAGTACCCCATCAGCGTTACCACGATTCCAAGAGGAAGAAATGCGAAGGAAAACAGCTTAAACGCATCTACGCCCCTCTCATAGAGCGCTCCTTCGGCACTTGAATCGATAAATACCCCGACGATCGGATCAGGATAGAGTACACCCCAGACAAAAGCCACAATAGAAGCGATTCCGGCGCAGAATAAGGTCAGCTTCAGCAGATAACGATGAACCGTTGTCTCTTCCCGTCCGTGATAATAGCTGACCAGCGGCTGCATTCCCTGATTCAGTCCCATCATGGTCATCAGAATCAACTGGAAAACATAGGAAATCACCGTATAGATCACCACGCCTTCATCTCCCGACACTCTGACCAGCGTATTATTGAACAGGAAAGTCACCACACCTACGGAAAACTCCGTCACACAGTCGGACACACCCAACTTGGCAGCCCTCAGGTTTTCTCCCAGCGACCACTTGATCTTTACAAATCGATAATTAGCTTTTTTCGAGAGAAAGTGACTGATAAAAATCAGCAGTGTTAACAGCTGTGATGCTCCAGTAGCAATGGCTGCGCCCTTTATTCCCCAGCCAAAAACCATGACAAAGAAATAGTCCAACACTATATTGGTCATCGCGCCGGCCAAAGCTACGAAAATAGCCTTTTGCGGGTACCCGTCAGCCTTCATCAGTACTTCAAGATGATATCCGGTCATATAACACGGAATGAATAAAATCAGGATCCCAAGATAATCTTTGACGAATCCCAGTGTCGCATCCGTAGCGCCCAATAGCAGCGCAACCCGCTCCAAATTTAAAAAACCGGCCGTCGCGATAATCAGCGACAGGACAAAAACGGTGATCGTACTGGAGGTGAATATCCGATTTGCCTTGTCATTCTCT
Organism: uncultured Emergencia sp.; assembly: GCA_904420065.1. GTDB lineage: Bacteria > Bacillota > Clostridia > Peptostreptococcales > Anaerovoracaceae > Senimuribacter. The sequence goes on along the minus strand of CAJFTU010000028.1, from coordinate 76,170 downwards.
CCTCTCCCTCTGTATACCGACGCCTTAGTGCTGGCGCCAATGGCAAAAAGTATTCCAAGAGCAAAAGCCACATTGACAAACGGCATGGACAGATTTACCGCCGCCAGAGCCGTAGGTCCCACACCTCTGGCCACAAACATTCCATCCACCATAGTATAGATGGTAAATACCCACATAGCCGCTACAGAAGAAAGAATATAGCGGAAGTAGGTTCTGTGAATATCTTTTTTCATTAATTTCGTCATCATTAACAACTCCTTTTCTCTTCACCTCTATTGTAAACCCTGGTATAATACTAAGGTAAAGGAGTTTTTTATGAAAGAATACTATAAAATCGGTGAAATCTCCGATCTCTATGGGATCGGCACGGATTCTCTCCGCTACTACGAAGAAATCGGCATACTGAAGCCTAAGCGGGATGACAACGGCTACAGAATGTACAGCATCAGCGACATCCGCACGCTGAACATACTTCGCGAACTGCGCTCCATCGGTTTTTCCATGAAGGAGATCAAAGAGCACCTCACCAGTTTCAATCTGAATAAGACCCTTTCCATGTTCGAACAGGAGATCGACCGTATCGATCAGAAGGTGGAGGAACTGAGCAGGCTTCGTCAGCAGCTGACCGGGAGGATCGACGAAATTCGCTATCACATGAACACAGCCGACCACCAAGAAGACATCTGTCTCCGTCCCTTTCCCGAGAGAAAAATCCTTCAGCTGGCGGAGCAGGTCTACCGGGATGTAGACCTGGATTTTGTCATCAAAAAACTGCAGAAAGAAAATGAGGAGCAACTGTACCTGATCGGCAACGGAAATATGGGAGCAACCATCCCTCTAAACTATATCCGTACCGGAAGTTACGGCCACTTTAACTCGGCCTTTTTTATCATGGAAGACGGCGATGAATACGACGGCATAATTCCGGCTGGAGATTATCTCTGTCTGACGGTTAACGGCAGCTATTCGCTGGTACCCGACAGATGGAAAGACTTCTTCGCGGAGGCAGAGAAGCAAAACCTGTCCCCCCTCGGTGATCCGATGGAAATCTATATCATCGATAATCACGACACCAGCGATGAGACGGAGTACGTTACCCAGCTGCAAATGCAGGTGGAAAGGCGGTAGAAAGGAACTGAAGAAATGAACATTGAACTGCTCACATCAGAGAAAATCGAAGAAGTCAAGACAGCCATGTACAGAATTTTTTCTGCGCCGCCCTGGAACGATCAGTGGACGGATCATCAACTTCACCTCTATGTTCAGGAGCTTATGGAAAACAATAATTCTCTTTCACTGGGATTCCGCAAAGAAAGCCAGCTGATCGGCATATCTCTGGGACGAATAAAACACTGGTACGAAGGTACTGAATACTGGATCGACGAGTTCGGTCTCCTTCCCCAGTATCAGAAACTTGGGCTTGGCAGCCGCTTTCTCGAGGAAATCGAGACCTTCCTTTCAGAAAGAGGTATCTTCACCATGACCCTCCTTACGGAGAGAGCCATACCCGCTTATTTCTTTTACCGAAAAAACGGATTTACAGAAAAGGAAGAGCAGGTGTTTTTCAGTAAAATTATAAAATAACTGCTTCGTTACTGATCTGTACAGCGAATAAACGTTGTAAAAAATGCCGGCTTAGTCAGCATATGTTTTGAAAAACATTGACTAAACCGGCGTTTATCATAAAATCGTTCAGTTTTATCGAAACGGCTTCCTGTCGGGATTTACTCGCATCTCGCTTTCAGCCTCTCCCACTGTTCATCCACATAGTTTTGCGCCTCTTCGATCATCCATTCGTTGCCCTTTTTAAACATGTGCTTAAACCTGCCCTGTTTTTCCAGGAACCGCTCCACCGGCAGCTTCTTGGCCGGCTCGTAGGTCAGTCTCCAGATTCCCTCTTCAATCTCGTAAAGAGGCCATACGCAGGTATCCACTGCCAACTTGCAGATTTCGGCCAGATCCTCCATCTCATACCGCCAGCCCCTTGGGCACGGCGAAAGGATGTTAAGGAAGCACGGTCCTTCCGTATAGATCGCCTTCTTCGCCTTAGCGTGAAGATCCCGGAAATCGCCGATAAACGTGGTCTGCGCCGCATAAGGCACATTGTGAGCCGCTATGATTTCCGTCAGGTTTTTCTTGTTCTGCACTTTGCCATAGGACTGGGTTCCCACCGGCGTAGTCGTAGCGTCGGCAAATCTCGGGGTGGCCGAAGACCTCTGTATGCCCGTGTTCATGTAGGCTTCGTTATCGTAGCAGACGTAGACCATATCGTGTCCCCGCTCCATGGCGCCGGACAGAGACTGAAATCCGATGTCATAGGTTCCGCCGTCGCCGCCGAAACAGATGAACTTGAAGTTATCCTTTATCTTCCCCTTTTTCTTCAGCACCCGATAAGCGGTTTCCACTCCGCCGGTCATGGCTGCGGCGTTCTCGAAAGCGCTGTGGATATAGCTGTCCTCGTAAGCCGTATAAGGATAGATAAACGTGGAGACCTCCAGGCAGCTGGTAGCGTTGGAAACAACCGCCTTATCACCCTCCTCCAGAGCCCTGAGCACGCCGTTTACGGCCACTCCCGCTCCGCAGCCGGCACAGAGTCTGTGTCCCGGAGCAAATCTGGATTTTTTCTCCAATTCCTTTCTTAAACTGTAACCCATTATTTCTGCACCTCCGCATCTCTGACGCCGATGTGTCTGTACACCTCGCCCGCTTCTCCAGTATCCGCTATCCGCAGCAGTTCGCCGTAAATTTCCTCAAAAGTCTCCGTTGTAACGTCTCGTCCGCCCAGACCGTAAACGTAATTTACCGCAAAAGGCCTTTCTTTCAAATCGTACAGAGCGGAACGGGTTTCCGCAAAGAGCGGACCGCCGCAGGCGGAAAAGCTCTCGCATTTATCCATTACGGCCACCGCTTTTACCTTGGAAAGGGCCTTTGACAGCTCTTCCATTGGGAAAGGACGGAACACCCGGATCTTGATCAGACCGGCTTTCACACCTTTTTTTCGCAGGTCGTCCACCGACGCTTTTCCTGTACCGGCAGACGAGCCGATAACGACGACGGCCACTTCCGCGTCCTCCATCTTATATTCCTCGAAGAATCCGTATTTCCTTCCGGAAAGCTTTTCAAAATCGGATGCGACCTCCAAAATTCTCTTTTTCGCCGCTTTCATGGCTTCGGCCTGAGCCTTCTTGACTTCCATGTAGTACGGTGAAACACCGTAAGGCCCTACAGACAGCGGATTCTCCGCTTTCAGCAGGTAGTCTTCCGGTTCGTATTCGCCGACAAAGGATTTTACCTGATCGTCGTCAAGAAGTTCTATATTTTCCACCGCATGGCTGGTGATAAACCCATCCTGGCAGACCATGATCGGCAGACGACAGTATTCGGAGATCGGCATGGCCTGAATGTAGTTGTCATAGACCTCCTGATTATTTTCCGCGTAAAGCTGGATCCATCCTGTATCACGGCATCCCATAGAATCGGAATGGTCGTTATTGATATTGATCGGTCCGGTCAGCGCCCGGTTGACCACGGCCATGGTGATCGGCAGGCGGCTGGAAGCCGCCACATAGAGAAGTTCCCACATGAACGCCAACCCGGCCGAAGAAGTTGCGGTGATTGCCCTGGCTCCCGCCGCCGAAGCGCCGATGCAGGTGGACATGGCCGAATGCTCTGACTCAACGGCTACAAATTCGGTATCCACCTTTCCGTCGGCTATGTATTTGGAAAAGTACTGAGGAATCTCCGTAGACGGAGTAATAGGAAAAGCGCCCATAACGTCCGGATTGATCTGCCGCATAGCTGTAGCAACCGCTTCATTTCCGCTCATTCTGTCTTTTATCGCCATGTTACTTTTCCTCCCTTCCCATGGTAATTGCGCCGAACGGACACACCTTGGCGCATATGCCGCATCCCTTGCAGTGATAGAGATCGGTCTCCTGCCGTTTTCCGTCTTTCACCGGTATGGAAACATCCGGACAGAATGGCACGCAGAGCATGCACTGCCGGCACTTGTCCTGATCAAAAAACGGGGTCAGTACTCGCCACTCTCCTGTATTTACCAATCTGGAGGTTCCCGGCTCGTAGATTTCCGCGCCCGGAGTCAACTCCTGCCACGGGCTGTGTTCGTTTATGTTTTTCGCTTCTCTCATCGTCTTCTCCTTATCCTATCTTCACCTTGTCCATGGACATTCTCAACGCTTCCATGTTCCCCTCGATAACGCCCGGCTTCGACGCAAACTTGTGACGGAAGGATTCTTCCATATCACTGATAAACTTGTGATTTTCCACCACGTTGCTCACCTTTACCACCGCGGCCAGCATAGGCGTATTAGGAAAGTTCCTGCCCAGCGTCTTCAGCGAAATTTCTTCGGCATCCACGGCGCATACCTTCCCTTTATATCCTCTGAGCAGCTTACGGAGCTCTGCTGGTTCCTTGTCGCTGTTGATGATAATGGCTCCCTCTTCGGAAAGCCCTGCGGTTACGTCTACCGAATGGAGCAGCGTCTCGTCGACCACAACGACGTAATCCGGATTGTATATGTTGGAATGGATTCGGTTTTCGTGATCGGATATCCGATTGTAAGCAGTAATCGGCGCGCCCATTCGCTCCGGACCGTACTCAGGAAATCCCTGAACGTGTTTACCGGAACTGAACGCCACATCCGCAAGGAGCAGACAGGCCGTCTTTGCGCCCTGGCCGCCTCTGCCGTGCCATCTGATCTCCACCGTATTGTTATCTCTGCACATAATCTTCCTCCTGCATATGAAACCAAAGCGACATTCCCGGCACTGCGATCTCTCCCAGAAAAAAACTCCGTCCTGTATCAGGACGGAGATAAAATCTTCGCTCGACCACCTGCTACAACATACCATCATATGCTCTTCCGATAACGGGGAAGGCCCGTCAGCGCTTACTCGGCCATCTGCCTTTCGGCCCTGCAACTCAGGAGTGATGTTCAAAATACGTCTGCTTCGGTCTCGGGCTCGCACCATCCCCGATTCGCTGTACCTTCTGACGTAAATCTACTGTCTCCGTCAATGTCTTTGGTTCTCTATGAAATTAAGCTATACCTGTATATTACTCCTTGCCTACAGGGATGTCAACTGATTTTTTGTGACTTTTGACAAATACTTTTTCTTTTCTTTGTGACGCTTGTCAAAATCTCTCTCTTATTTCCTCTATGGCCTTTTCCACAATTTTGTCCGCGTCAAAACCGACAATATCCAGGCACTCCGCTTTAACCAGCTCAGTATCGGGAATGCCCAGCATATCCGCAATTCCGCACATGTAGTCGTATCCAAAGTTCTTATCGCCGATAAAACCGCCGGCGGTGGTAATATAAATCAGCTTTTTTCCCTGACACAGTCCGTTAAAACCGGCGCTTGTGGTCTCAAAGGTCAGATCCGCCACCATGATATTCTCAATATACACCTTCAGAATCGAAGCAAAGGACAGATCCCAGTAAGGCGTACCCACTACGATGTAGTCGGCCTCCTTAAACTGTCTGGCAAAGTCAAACATGGGCTGATTCCAGTCCTTTCTCCGGATATATTCATCTCTTTCTGCGATTCTCTCCCTGGTCAGCGGCTCAACTCTGCCCTTCCTCAGCATCACCGTCTCCAAAGCCGTGTCGGGATGCTTCTCCCGGAACGCGTCGATATACGCTGTACACAGTTTTTTCGTTCTCGATTGATGAGTACTGATGCACGCATCGAGAAACAACATCTTCTCCATTTTATCTACCTCCCTGTTCCTTTTCTGTCCAAATCATAAACTCAGGGAAACACGTCTCTCCGCGCTGCGCACAGGTTTTGCAGTTGAAAATTCCCGGCGCTTCCCTCTCATCCTGATAGACGAAACCAAACTTCTCAAAAAATTTTGGCGCCTTAGCGACCAGATAAATCTGTCTTCCTCCCATCTGTCGGATGCATTTCATCGCTGTACCTAAAAGACAGCCTCCAATATTCTGTCCGCGCATCTCTTTTTCCACCGCGATGTCCCCGATGACAAAAAGACCTTTTTTACGCTCGATAGAAACGCCCCCAAGAAGGTTGCCTCTCCGATCGTCCGCCCTCCAGCAGGTGATCATATTCTGCGGTTTCCCGCCTTCTGCGTGAATTTCAAGTCCCGAGCTGCGGAATAGAGGAATGAGCTCCTCGTAATTCCCCGTCTCGGTGATGATGATATCTGTCTTCTCCATGCTTCCTTATCCCAGTTTGCCGCGCAGCAGCTGACTGAGAACTTCCGCCTCCTGTCTGTTCAAGGTGATTCCCTTACCCATTCTGCTGTGATCCGGTCCCCAGTCACGGAGATCGAACTTTGGCGCAGCGCCGTTCCAGCTGATCAGATTCAGTTCTTTGCGCCAGCCTCTCCCGTTTTCCGACAAAACGCCAATTTCTTCTATGATGTCGTACTTTATATCTGCCACTTCAAATTTCCTCCACTTCATGCGTAAATGTCAAGGTCATTATAACACGGCCGCCTTCTTTTTACTACCGCATGCCTTTCAAAAAAGAAAATAGCCGAATGGTGAATTTCCCTGAAAATTTCATCATTCGGCTGTGCCTGACCGTATTCAGTATATTTATTTTATTCCTGCGTCGGCTTCTCTGCAGATGTCGTCAATCCGCTGTTTCACGTCATCAGGCAGAGGATCGACCATCGGACCTTCCAGAATCTCTCTGACTCTCTTGTTGGCGATCTTCAGGCTGTCTCGCTTTTCATAAGTGGCCGCCCGCAGTGTCGCCGGGAACATCTTGGAGTAGTAGATCTCATCTGGATTACGGAAATTTCTCATAGAGGACTTGTGAGAAAGGAACGTGCCTCCCGGTCCTTCCGCCTTGATCTCTTCCGTCAAATCCGTATCCTCGCCGATGCGGATTCCCTTGCAGATACGCAGACAGCGTTTAGCGATTTCATCCTCGGTGAGGATCATTTCCAGGCTGACTGCCATGCCGTTGTCCGTAGTGCCGATACCGTCAATCAAATCCGCTCTTCCCAAATAGGTCGGCATCGTTTCGAAGCTGCCGCCTCCGGTTACTGCACACGGCAATCCGTAATATCGGGCCATTTCCGTTCCGCCCAGGCTGACCAGGGCAGCTTCACCGCTTTTCACATAAGCGCCGGTAATCGGATCGGCCGCGCCGGAAGCTACGCCGTAGATAAGCGGCCACCCCGGACTAAGAGTTTCAAAGATCACTACAGCCGACAGGACTTCCGCATTGATCTGGCAGATCGTCGAAAAGATCGAGGCCGGCGACGTCATGCCGATCATCGGCATCGGATAGATGTTAATCGGAATATCGTATCCCACCAGTTCCAGATAAGCCTCCAGCATATTGGTATCCTGCGTCAGCGGCGATACCGGACAGTAGAGAACGGAAGCGATCTTTCTTCTGCGAATTTCCTCATCGCTGCCGCAGACGGCACGAAGGATATCCAGCGCAAATTTAGACTCGTACGGATTGCTCAATTCAAACTGAACGTGCTTGGATGTGCCTTCAATGATAGCGGCCATCTCGTGAAGACAGTGGGTCTTTTCCGGTACGTCTGCGGCGCTGCATCCCGTCCAACAGGCGATTCCCGTCTCGGCAAACTGAAATACCCTTCCCACATTGACCACATCCGACTTCAGCGATTCCCGCCGTTCTCCCGTATAAGGATCATAGATATTCGTCGTAATTCCGCTCATCAGGTGGCGGCTTTCCTTTGACGGAATCTCATAGTTGTACTCCGGATTGCGTCCGCCCAGAACAAAGCGCTTAGGCGCGGCGTCGATGGCCTTTCTCACCATTTCTTCGGTAAAGTAGACGATTTTCTTCTCGTCGTTTGTTTTGGCTCCGGCATCTTTAAGCAGGTGAAAAGCTCTGTCGCTCTTTACCCACACGCCGGTTTCGCTCAGGATTTCCATGGTCCGCTTGTGGACCAGTTCCTTTTCTTCTTCCGAAAATACGTTGATATTTATCTGCATAATTCCTTTTCCTCACGTTCCATAATCTCTGCGAATTTCTGCAAAACTGCAGGGGACAGCGGCTCTGCTCTGTGCTCGGCCAGAATCTTTTTTGCCTTCTCTCTCGCCCGCTGAGGCATATCCTTCGCCCCGTCTTTCTCCCAGCTTTCCCGCATGCGTCTGTCGATCAGTTCGGTTGTGGATATCTCGTCGCGCATATGACGCAGCGTGTGCTTCTGACTCAGGTAATTTCCGGCCGGCCCTACGGCTTCAATTACCTCCAGCGCTAAAGCATCCGCATCCACAGCAACTTCTTTCTCCGTCCGTTTAAACATGCGTACGAACTCCGCATCCATCAGGAACTGTTCGTAACTGATGGCCATGCCCATATCGATCATACCCAGACCGTAAACCAGATCTACACCTGCAAGAACCGGCATCAGGCCTGTCAATGTTTTTTCATGACCGATCTGCACATCCATAACCTTGCTGTCCGCCTAAGTTCCTCCTACCTTGGTCACAATATCGTAGTATTCGCCCAGCTGCGCAACCATGGCGCCAAACATGCCATGCTCCGGTGCGCCCACCGGAGACGTGGCTCTGCGCATATCCATCACCGTAGTAGAACTTCCATAGATTACAGGATTTCCTTCGTGAACCAATTGAGTCAGGACGATGCCGGCCAGAATTTCCGCATTGGTCACTACGCAGGTTCCCGACAGAGTCGCCGGCGTAGTTCCTCCGGCGAGACCCATAGACAAAATGCTGATCGGAAGACCGGCCTTTGCCGTCTCAATGATGACCTGAGACGCGCCGTCGTGAATTTCCAGCGGACTGTTTGGACACATACACAGGGTGAAAAAAGGCCGCTCACGCAGAGCCTCTTTGCCTCCCGCTATAGCTTCGCCCATCTCGATGATCACTCTGGCGTTGTGGCCGTTTTCCGCATCGAGAATGGCGTGCTTGGTCGTACTCTTGAAAATAGCCTCTGCTTCATGAAAATCCTTCAGCGGTCCCGGCACATCCTGCGCCGCTACCGCCGTGGTAAAGGCGTTGATTTCCGGTATCGCGTCACAGAATCTGGCGAAGTCCTCCAAATCCTTTTTGTTGGTATCCCGGATTTCTCCGGTCTCCAGTTCATACATCTGCAGTCCCGTTCCGAAACTGGTAAAGGATACCTGACCGTCGCCCAGGACAAAATCATCCTTCGGGTCTCTTCCGCACATGGTGAATCTTCCCGGCGTCACTTCGATCGCCCACTCCACCAGTTCTCTCGGGAAGCGAACCATATTGGTCTGCCAGTCTACGCTGCACCCGGCTTTTTCATAGATTTCCTTGGCTTCGCTGCCGAAAATCCGCACGCCGTACTCTCCCATCAGCTTCATGGTCGCTTCATGGATAGCCTTCACTCCCTCTTCAGTGAGGATGCGATAGCCTCTCGTTTCATTTTTAAAGGTGAATGCCATAGTCAGCCTCCTCCGTCTAATATGCTTATCGATTATTTATTTTACTATCCCGTCTGCGAACCGGCGCGGTATCCGGAAAGCTCTGCTTCTTCCCTCCTTGGGATCAGCCGCCTCCCGCCTGCACACGTACGCAGACAGCTTTGTTTTCCTTACTGCAGTCCGCACTTTTCCTTGAACCGTTCAACGGACTGAATCTTGATATCCAGAAGCCGCGCGATGTTGAACTTAGCCTCTATTCCTTTTGCGCTGCCGTCCTCCGGCATCGCATAGCCGATATCCAGATCCTGCCGGATATCCCTCAGTACGGAACAGTCGGCCAGCTCCTCAACGCTGACGCCCAGTTTTTCCGCAACGTATTTTTTCGCCTCAGGCAGCCTCATGCTCTTTGCCAGCTGCATACGCAGTACCAGATCTCCGGCGCTGCGGATGCCGCCCATACATGCGGCGATCTCCTGAGTGGCTTCGTTGCCGAACGGATCTCCCGAGCCAATCTACAATCCGTCTACCCGTCCGATTTCCACCATGGCCTTAGCTGCCTTGGAAACCACATCGCTTGGCGGAACGTAGGCCATCGGCGTTCCGCCCACACCCATGCCCACATTGACGTGAACCGGAATCTCCGCAGCCAGTGAGCAGGCCTTGATCATGGTCACGGCTCTCGCTATGTTCCACGCGAAGGACTTGTTGGAATTGGTATTGACCACAGGCCCGAAAATGTTCGCTCCGGCCTTTTCCGCCACCTTCACCTGCTGATGAGGATACATGCCTGCCAACCGTTTTCCGTCATACTTCAGCTTGCCGTGCATGCCCATGACGAATTCGCCGGCCATGCCGATTTCCACACCGAAATCCGGATATTCCTTCTTGATTTCTTCTACTGCCTTCAGAGCTGCCAGAAAGTCCGCATCTCCCGATGCCCCGCTGGTATCGAAGTTCATTCCGTCCGCGCCGGCCCGAACCATACCCTTAGCGATGTACACCATATCCTTTACGGCATGTTCCACCGCCTCTTCCTGTGCTTCCATAGCTTCCTGAATTTTACCCAGAGGCAGAAGCTCCGACCAGTTGTCTACAGGACCGTCCGGTTTGGTGTATCTTCCCAAATCCGGCATACCGCCATAAAGCACCGGTATTACCGCCTGACTCTGGGCCTGCTCCATAACCTTGGCCTCGTCGTGCAGGATCGGCTTTACCGTCTTATAGCTGTAGTCGATGTTTCCAATGTCTACAGAATCCAGACCCAAAACTCTCTCGTTGATCAGCGCCGCTGTAGAACGATCGAAAGGAATGTGGGCCTGATAATTCAGTTTGAAGCAGCCGGAATCCGAAGTGGAAACCACCTCCATCCCTCTGCTGACGCCTACGGTATTTCCCTCCATAACGACGATATCAAACAGGCGCTCTTTTTCTTCTTCGGTCAAAGCTTCGATCTTTGCCCGTTTTACCGCATCGGCAACGCCCTCTTCAATATCCTTGCGGATATCTTCAGCGGTCATATATGTCGGTGAGCCGTCGCCCATCCGCGTAAAATATTCTCGCTTTTCACTCAATTTTTCTTCCTCCTTATCCTCTGCAGCCTTCTGCAGAGATATCTTTACGGAGAATAATAGCAAAGAGCGTGCCAACCGGATAAACCGGTTAATCTGCTGTCTTTGCTCAAATCAGACAGCTTTAATAATTCTCATAAATGAGAAAAATCTTTATATTTTTTCTCTATATTTTTAATTATAATTGAAATATAAAGATATTCTCACATTTGATAATTTTTCTCATATTCTCACCTGCTGCGAAAGGAGCAAAAGAGCGACATGAGTTACCTATATGAAATGAAAGCAGAAGCGCAGAATTTTGCCGAAATTATCTCGGAAGCCCTCCACGTGGAAACCGAAATCATCGACGAGGACTGGAACGTGGTGGGCGCCACCAGCGGCGTCTTTCAGGATCCGTTCCGGGAATGGAACGAATACAATTCCCATATCACCCGGCACGTGTTCGACACCAGAAGAGCTATGGTTCTGTCCGATCCGGGAAAGAATCAGCTCTGCAAAGGCTGCCTGGAAAAAAATCTCTGCTTCTATAAGGCAGGACTCTACTACCCGATTCTGCTGTCAGACCGCTGCTACGGCATCATCAGTCTGGTAGCCTTCAACGAGGAGCAGAAGAAAAACATTACGGAAAACAGCTATCCCTTCATGCGTTTTACCAGCAAGATGGCCGAAATTCTGGCCTCAAAGATCAAAGAGTCCATCGTGGCGGAACAGCTGAACAGCATGAACGAATATCTGAACACCATCATCTCTTCTGTTCACGAGGGGATTATCGCCTGCGACGCTCAGGGACACATCACCTGCTTTAACGGGACCGCTGAAGAAAAGCTGGGAATTTCCAGCGCATCTGCCGCAGGCCGTCCGGTCGAAGAAATCGTTCCCGGCTCTCTGCTGACTGAAGCGTTGAGAGATGCATCGTCTATCTACGAAAGGAGCGTCCAATACAAAGATCAGTCCGGAAAACCCCTCCATCTGATCTCCAACGTGACGCTGGTGAAAAAGGAAGACATGCTGTTGGGCGCGGTAGAATCGTTCAATACCGATGAAAGTCTGTTCCGCATCGCTCACCGGCTCCTTCAAAGCGACGGCTCCGCAGCTTTTCACAACATCATCGGCGAAAGCCAGGCTCTGCGGGAAGTCAAGCTGCGGGCCAGCGCCGTAGCAAAAGGTCCTTCCACCGTACTGATCACCGGTGAAAGCGGTACAGGAAAAGAGCTTTTCGCCCGGGCCATACACAATGCCAGCCTGCGGGCAGACCTCCCCTTCCTTCCCATCAACTGCAGCGCAATCCCCGACGCCCTTTTGGAAAGCGAGCTCTTCGGTTACGAGGGCGGCGCCTTTACCGGAGCGAAGGCTTCCGGCAAGCCGGGTATCTTCGAGATGGCCGAAGGCGGAACCATATTTCTCGACGAAATCGGAGACATGCCGCTAAATCTGCAGGCCAAGCTGCTCCGCGTCCTCCAGGAGCGGAAAATACAGCGTGTGGGAGGCACAAAAGCCGTTCCCGTCGATGTAAGAGTCATTGCTGCCACTCACCAGGATCTGACGCTGAAAATAGAAAAGGGACAGTTTCGAGAGGATCTGTTTTACAGGCTCAACGTCATCCCCATCACCATACCGCCTCTGCGCAAACGCACGGAAGACATCCCTGCGCTGATCCGCTTTTTCTGCGGAAAATATGCGCCGGTGCTGGATCGTCAGATCACCGGGATAGCCGACGATGCCCTTCAGATTCTCCGGAATTATTCCTGGCCCGGCAACGTCCGGGAGCTGGAAAACGCCATAGAATACGCCATAAACTACAGTCTTGACGGCAGCATAATAAGAAAGAACAGCCTGCCCGGCTGGCTCAGCGAAGAGACAGACGGCGCCGGGGCTGCGGTCAGAAGCAAAAAAGCCTGGGAAGAGGAAGAGAAAAAGATGCTGGAATCGATGCTCTTATCCAAGGGCAAATCCCTCGACGCAAAAAAAGAAATTGCGGCCAGACTGAATATCAGCCTGGCCACACTGTACAGAAAACTGAAAAAGTATCATATATCCTGACTGCGTTTCTGCGCTCCCCATCGGACTTTGCCGCTTACTCCGTCCTCAGGGCAATGACAGGATCTTTATTTGCCGCTTTCTTGGCCGGCAGAAGACCTCCAAGGATGGTGATCACGATACTGATCGCAACGAGAACCACTGAAGAAGCCGCAGGCAACTGAGCGCTCAGTTCGGCAATACCGGTCACGTTCTGTATGATCGAATTGATCGGTATGAGGGCGATAAGCGATATACCTATGCCGAGCAGACCCGCGCAGCATCCGATAATAAAGGTTTCTGCATTGAATACCTGAGAGATATTTCGCTTAGACGCGCCCAGAGCACGCAGAATACCGATCTCTTTGGTCCTCTCCATGACGGAGATATGGGTGATTATACCGATCATAATACAAGATACAATCAATGAAATCGCAACAAAAGCAACCAGCACATAGGAAATACCGTCGATAATCGTCGTGATAGAAGACGTCAGCATCGCTACATAGTCGTTATAGATAATTCTCCCTTCCTCATCTGCATTTTCATTATACTTCTCGATGCAGTCTGCAACCGCATCTTTGTGCTCGAAACTGTCCGTGTAGATGCTGATCGACGAAGGCGCATCGTAACTCACTTTGCCGAAAGCCTTCATGTTTTCCTCATAGGTTGAGTCTGCCAGATACTCGTCGTAGATCCTCAGCAGTATTTCCATATCCGGGTTGCCGGCAAGCCACTGATCGAGAGCGGCTGCCATCGTCGTCTCATCCATGGTCCCGGCAGAAGCCATTCCGCCCTGAGCAGCCTGTCCTTCAGCCGAGGAATACATGATCAGGCTGAAAAAGGATGCTTTTTCCGAAATTCCGAGAGACTGCAGATACTCTTTGGCGCTGTCCGCCTTCTCCTGATCTCCTTTTGCTTCAAAAGCCGTTCCGGTAAGCACGTTGGTTTCATCGTCCGCCTCCTGGGCTTTGATCACCTCGCTCTCGTCCGTATGAGAAATGATGTAATCGGTCAGCTTGGTCGTATAGGCCGCCGCCGTGGAAATATTGGCGTTGGCCGCATCTTCCTTCGGACGGATTACTCCGGTAATCTTCAGTTCCACCGCGTTTTCCATCAGCGCCTCTTCGTTCAGCGTGCTGTCCTCCAGATAGGTGAAAGTGCCGTTTTGGTTTTTCACGTAGTGATCGCATGCCGGAACAAGGTAAAAGGTGTGTCCGCAGATATCTTCATAGTCAAAGCTGATTTCATCGGCGTCTTTACCCTCTTCAATCTTCTTGGACGCCTTATCGTACTCTTCCTTGGTGATCAGACCGAGCTGGTACAGCGTACCTGCCGGAATACCGTTATTCTCATTGAGCACCAGCACGATCTCATTGTACTTCTCCGGCCACTGACCGTATAACACATCGTAGCTGTCGGTGATTACGCGGCTGACCGTCTCTCCGTTATTTCCGGGCATCAGCTCAGAAAAGTTGACGGCGCTCTCGGAAGAACCGTCTCCGGAAGAGGCGCTATAGCTGCTGTAGTCGACGGATTGACCGCTGCCGCCCATCATAAACGGAGAAGATTCTTCGGTCTCCGTATCGCTGTCGATCAGCCTGCCCTCTTCATCATAGGAGTATACGCTGAAATTTACATCATAGGTGTAGATAATCCCGTTTTCTCCGAGATACTGGCGGATCTCGCTGTCCGGATCATCCAGATAGGCTTTGAAATCGGTCAGATTATTTTCCACAACGCTGGAAGAAAGCCGCTCGCTGGTTTCCAGTTCCCGATAGTCCGCGAAGACCCCGTCTTTCTCCTTCTTCTCTCCGCTGCCTTCTTCCTGCATTTCTCCCACAATCTCGTTGTGCAGTCCCATGATGCTGGAAAGATCTATGGTCTCATCGCTGATCGTTATAGGATAAGAAGTCATGGTTTCCTTCTGCACGTCGGTAATGTAGTCGTTCATCCCTGTAGAAAGGGACAGAATCAAAGCGATACCGATAATCCCTATAGACCCGGCAAAAGCGGTCAGCAGGGTTCGGCCCTTCTTGGTCCGCAAGTTGTCAAAAGAGAGGGACAGAGCCGTTAAAAACGGCATGGAAATCTTCTTATGTCCGTCCTCTTTTTTCTGAATCTCCTCACCGCCATACGGATTGGTATCGTCGATGATCTCTCCGTCGAGCAGCTTGACAATACGGGTAGAATACTTTTCCGCAAGCTCCGAATTGTGAGTTACCATGATCACCAGCTTATCCCTGGCGATCTCCTTCAGCAGTTCCATAATCTGCAGGCTCGTCTCCGAATCGAGAGCTCCAGTTGGCTCGTCGGCAAGAAGGATATCCGGATTGTTGATCAGCGCCCTTGCAATAGCAACTCTCTGCATCTGTCCGCCGGACATCTGGTTTGGTTTTTTATGGATATGATCGCCGAGACCGACCTTTTTCAGTACGGCGACGGCCTTTTCCTGTCTCTCCTTCTTTGAAACGCCGGCCAGCGTCAATGCCATCTCCACGTTGGCGAGCACCGTCTGATGAGGAATCAGATTATAGCTCTGAAATACGAAACCGATGGAATTGTTGCGGTAATAATCCCAGTCTGCGTCTCTGTACTCCCTGGTCGATATGCCGTTGATGACAAGATCGCCGCTCGAATAGCGGTCCAGTCCGCCGATGATGTTGAGCATGGTCGTTTTTCCCGAACCGCTGGGGCCGAGTATGGAAACGAATTCGCTTTCCCGAAAGGCGATGCTGACGCCTTTTAGCGCATCCTGTTTCAAATCACCGGTCACATAAGTCTTTGTAATGTCTTTTAACTGAAGCATGAATTTACCTCCCGCACTATAGTATAACAGAAAAAGATAAACTGAAGGTAAAATAAATACACGGCTGTTTACCTGACTCCAACGCACGAGAAAACGGCCGGCTCCTTAGGTGATTTATCACAGGGAATCGGCCGTTTCTGTCTTTATTCTGTTTTTTCACCTCTGCACCGAAGTATTGGGCAGAGAACTTACTGCAGTATTCCTCCGATCAGCAGATAGTATTCAGGGATCGAGCCGTTCTGTGACCAGAGCAGTTCAAAGCCCAGCTTATCCTCGATCAATTTCGCTGCATTGCCTCCCAGCGATTCGATGGAGTAGCGCATGATTCCCGGAAATCTGCACGGTTTTCCGTCCAACCTGGCACATCTGCTGCACTCCTCGCACTCCTGTGCGTACAACGCTTTTCCACCACAGCTCTTTTCCAGTTCCAACATCTTTTTGTTGAATACCGGTTTTTCTCTGTGAAGTTTTTCTTCCGCTTCTTCCGCCGTAGCAGCGTCGCCCGTATAGAGCCTCTCCACGTAGATGGTATATGTAGAAAACTGTTTCCAGTAATCTCTCAGCGAGAAATCAAATCCGGGACAGGACCAGGTCTGCGCATACCCTGAGCATGCCCGACAACGACTGTCTGTCAACTCCGGATCGAAGTAATTCGAAAGAAATTCATCCACAGTCAGTTCTATTTTGAAAGACTCTTTCTTCTCAGCCATTACAGAGTTTACTCCATTCCGGAAATGTTCTGCCTGCTGGCTCCTTCTGGCGGTTCAAAGTCCATATCCTCGTACTTGACCCATACCGATCCTCTCTTCTTTTTGTAGACGAAGAACATGATGATCGACAGAGGAATGATCGCATAGCAGGTGATGAAGTTAAACCAGGTGAAATCGGTAAATACCGTATAGTTAGCACCGAAGCAAACGATGATGCAAACGATGATGCAGAACCAGGAACCGTAAGGGAAGAACGGCGACTTATAGTCCAGTTCGTCCAGGGTGTGTCCCTGTTTAATCCAGCCTTTTCTGAACCGATAGTGGGCCACACTGATTGTCAGCCAATTGTATACGCCGGCAATACCGCACAGGGAGTAAGCTACTGTGTACGCAACACCGTCGCCAAGCAGCGACGCGAAAAACGCAAAAGCTGCGATAAAGGCTGTCAAAAGCACCGACCTTACCGGCACACCATTTTTACTGATTTTGGCGAAGAACTTCGGAGCATCGCCCTTTTCCGCCATGTGCTGCATAGTTCTCGAAGCCGCATACATGGAGGAGTTGCCGCAGGACAAAACAGATGTCAGAATTACTGCGTTCATCAGTGAAGCTGCCGCAGCAAATCCGGCGTTTCTGAAAATAATGGTAAACGGCGAAGCCGCTACGTTGTCTTCAGCAGCGTCAAGCAGCGTAGGTTCAGTGAACGGAATCAGCGTGGCAACGACAAAAATAGTTCCCATATAGAAGATCATCAGTCTCCAGAATACACTGTGAACCGCTTTCGGAACGTCTTTTTTCGGATTTTCCGATTCAGCAGCGGCTAGACCGGTCAGCTCAGTATTGGAAAATGAGAACGCCGATACCATCAGTATACCGAAGATACCCCCGATTCCATTGACAAACGGCGCTTTTCCGGCTTCTCCGCCATCAAGCGTCCAGTTGTGGAAACCGGCTTCCTCTCCACTGTTCATAATGCCGATGATCATCAGGACGCCGACAATCAGGAAAATAATCGTGACGACTACCTTGATGCCCGCAAACCAGTACTCTGCTTCTCCAAATCCCTTTACCGAGAAGAGATTCAGCACCAGAAGCACAGCGAGGAACAGAATGGCCCAAAGTGTTGAACTGGAATCCGGGAACCAGAACTTTACGATAATTGCGCCGGCGATCAATTCGGCAGCTACTGTCATCGATGAACCGAACCAGTAAACCCAGCCGTTGGTAAATCCCCAGGCCTGATCCACGAATCGGTTAGCATAGGAAGTGAAAGCTCCCGGAATCGGAAGTCTGGTAGCCATTTCGCCCAGTGCAGTCATCATGAAATACACGACAATACCCATGATACCATAGGCAACCATGGCACCGCCAGGTCCCGCTTCTCTGATCGTACTGCCCACAGCCAGGAACAGACCGGTTCCTATGGACCCACCGATGGCGATCATGGTAAGATGCCGCGCTTTCAGTCCGCGGTGAAGGGTGTTGTCCCCTTGCTTTTCATTACTCATAAAAATACCTTCTTTCTTTAGTGTGGGTACAAAATAATTCCACTAAAATTTTCATTTTTATTATATCTTTTTGATAATTCTAATTTAATTACTAATTTGTCTAAAAAAATGACTAACTTGTTTTTCTATTCACCATGGTGACGCTGTTTTCATCTTTCAAAAGGTACTTTCTTCTCAAAATATTTCTATATTCCTGCAGATATTTTTTTTGATCATGCAGGATTCTGTTCAAAACAGAAAGTTCCCACTGAAAAACCGCTCTATATTCATCATAGAGCGGTTCGGCAAATATGTCTAATGCTTATATTTTATAGAGCGCAATGCCTTTTAGCTATTGTTACCGGTCCACTGCACATCACCGTCGTTCATCTCGTACATGATCTGACGGATAATCTCTCTCGCAGCGTTGTTGTCGCCCATCCATGGCTGCCGTCCGTCTTCTCTGTACTGATAAGGTTCGTCGCCTTTTCCGAGGATGACTATACAATCGGAAGAACCTGCGTGGCGTATGGCTTTCTCAATAGCCATATAGCGGTCTTCCACATAAGTGAAGTCCTTTTTCCTGATCCCTTCACTGATCTGGCCGGCTATGTCGGCTGCTTTTTCGTTCCGCGTATCCTGCTCGGTTAGGAATATACAGTCGCAGTATTTTTCCGCCAGTTCTCCCAGAACCTTTCGCTTCTGTTTATCCCGTTTTCCCGCAGCGCCGAATACGCTGATCAGCTTTCCTTCTTTCGGCGTAACCTTTCTGGCATACTGGAAGATCTTCTCAAAACCGTCAGGAGTATGCGCATAGTCCACAATAACTGTAAACGGCTGCCCCTCTTCGATACGCTCCATTCTCCCCGGAACCTGACGGATTCGTCCGGCCTCCTGCTGTATTCTCTCCATAGGCACGCCGGCCTGATGCAAAGCGGCAACAGCCGCAAGAAGGTTGTACACATTGTATTCGGCGGCAAGATTTGTCTCAAAAGAGAACTCTCCTTCAGGGCAGCGAAGCGTAAAGGAGGTATGCCGTGCGCCAAAATGAATATCCACCGCTCTGTAATCTGCATCTTCTGCATGGATCCCGTAGCTGACACGTCTGGCACGGGTACATTTTTTCAGTTCGTCATAAGTAAAATCATCTCTGTTGAGTATGGCCACAGCCTCAGGTTTCAACTGGATAAACAGTTTCTTCTTCGCCTCGAAGTAGTTTTCCATAGTCTTATGATAATCGAGGTGATCGTAGGTCAGATTGGTGAATATGGCAAAGTCAAAATCAATAGCATCTACCCGGCCCATAGCCAGACCGTGCGAACTGACCTCTATGGCCGCCGCCTTCGCCCCATTCTCGTACATGTTGTAAAGCTCCTGATGCAGTCTTACGGCATCAGGAGTGGTAAGATCCGGCTCCCGGTTTTCTCCGCCGAAGGAAATGGAAATGGTCCCTACCATACCGCACGGCTCTACCGTATCGTAAATCTGCCGGATAATGCTGGCCGTGGTCGATTTCCCGTTAGTACCGGTGACGCCGAACATCTTCAGCTTTTTACTCACGTGGTCAAAATAGATATCGCACGCCTCATTGAGCGCCTTCAGCGTATCCTTTACCTGTATATATTCAACACCTTCAATCTTGTTTTCGATGTCCTCTTCATGGACGATGATCCTGGCCCCGTTTTTGGCGGCGGCTTCTGCGTACTTGTGTCCGTCGGTTTCTACGCCCTTCAGACAGAAGAACACGTCTCCTTCTTTTATCTTTCTCGAATCGATACAAAGACCCATAGATTTCCTCCCGTCTATAATCTATCCCGGCAGCTCCTTTTCCCCGGAGCCTGCCCCTTTTTCTGCTCTGTGGCAATAATTATGATACTATAGGCAATTCTCAAGTCAATAGCTTTCCCAGTATGTTCATCGTTCATTCACCGAATTCACATATGCCGTCTCACACATTATAAGCAAAAAACGGAAGTGCCGCAACACTTCCGTCCCAAATCAATACAAAATTTCCCGTCTCCGTTTTGTCCTGCTGTTCTGTCTGCTGACGCAGGCGAAGCGTTATCTTATTTCGCGTATACGCGCAGCGAGGATCTCGCTATACCAAAGATTTGCCCAGATTTCTGCACGCCTCTTCTCCGCTTTCATCGGGCGTTTCGTTGCAAATCACACACTCGCAGGCTATAACCGCTTCATCCTCAATACATCTGTCCTCCCAGGTTCTCATCCATTCTCCGTCTCCCCAACCGTAAGAGCCAAAAAGAGCGATCTTTTTCCCCTTCAGCTTTTTCTCGCACTGTTCAAACATGGGCGCAAATTCTTCCTCTTCCAGTTCCTCCGCTCCCATAGAAGGGCAGCCAAAGGCCACGGCGTCATAGTTATCCATTAAATCCGCGGAAAACTCTGAAGCTCTGAAGCAATCGACCTCCGCTCCGCCCGACTTTACGCCGGCCACAACCTGATCGGCCATTTTCTCCGTATTCCCTGTGCCGCTCCAATAAACAACTGCGATTTTACTCATTTCTTATACCTCTTTCCTTTCTTTTATCCGGCAGCTACCGTCAGCTGCAGCAGCGACTTTCCCTGTTTGAAAAGCCGTTTATAAACTTCCCTGCACTTATCAAACCGTGCAAACAACTTTATGGCTTCGCACTCATTGCAGTATACCTTCCAGCATCCACTACACTTACTGTTGCGCCCGGCGTTTTCAATAAACCCCATTACGTCTCCAAGAGGATATCCCAGAAAAAGACCGATCTCGTGAGGAAAGGCTCCGTCTTCATGAAAACGCAGCTTCAGCCTTCTCAGAACCTGTTCAGTCGAGAAGTCCTCATATCCTGCCCGGACAAGAAACTCGCGTACTCCGTCTTTCTGCAGATCCTCCTGCAGCTTCCGTTCACGAAAGACGTAAATCAGAGCGCTGTGCTCATATTTTCTGAGGACATCGACGGTCACCCCTTTTTTTCCGAGATTCCGATTCAAATTCCCGATATAATCAGCCAGCTCCGCTTCCGAGTCGTACATGTAGTTAAAAAGATTGGCCGTTTTCAGCGAAGCCAGCGTAGGTGAACAATGCTCAATCAGATAATCTTCCATGTTTACTGTCCCTTTCATTCAGAATAAAGCTGGCGGGACAGCGGTTTCCCGCTCGCCGTCTTTTGGTTAGTTTCAGCTAACCATGCAGTCCGTAATAAGCGGGCATCCCGCGCGCCCGCTTAAGACTGCATGTTCGTAAATCAAAATCACTTAAGGAGAAATCAATAGTCACTGCATAAGTTGATTTCAGCTAACTATCGACCAAATAGACAAGCTACCGATCATCCTTTCGGTTAGCTTACACTAACTATACTATACCTCATCTTCCCTGTCAAGGTTTTTTTCTGTTTTTATCCCCTGAATCAGAGCCGACAGTCTCCTCCTGTCTTCTCTTTTACATACAAAATAATAGTTAACTTCCGCTTCAGAATCCAATACGGGAACTATGACCCGATTTTCAGGTCTTCCGGACCACTTCATACTCAGATCAGAAACGAAAGACGGCAGGGCTGAAGCCTGCACCAATTCTTCGAAATCCTCCTGCTCCGTCTGTACCAGCGCCCGGGTAAAGGGCATCTTCTGCGTATATCGATCTGTACCTGATTCATCGGCCTGCGACATAACTCCTCAGGCGCGGGGAACTTTTTCCGAAGCACAGAAGGACATATTTCACAGCAAAACTCTCTTAAAAATTGTGGAAAAAACACGAAAAAACCGTCGCGCAGATCATCCTCCGCTGGCACTGCCAGCGCGGCGTCGCCGTTATACCCGGCACACTGCACAAAAACCGGATGAAAGAAAATCTGGGCGCATTCGACTTTGTTCTGACGGACAGAGAAATGGAAGCCGTCTTCGCAATGAACATCGGCCGCAGTGAAATCATCGATCACCACTGTTTCTGCACAGCAAGGCAGCTGAACAGCATAAAAATTCACCTCTGAAGCCGGCCAGCCTTCAGTCGCATTTTTCTCTGAACATCAAGGAAATTATGTGAAAAAATTGCCGCCTATCTTCACAAATTCTTAACTTGTATAAAGACCGGCACGGGTGTAAACTATAAGGCAGAAGGAAGTGAATTTTTTTATGAAGTTCGATATGCACTGCCACACCAAAGCCGGATCGATCGATTCCAAGATTCCCATCGAGAGATATATAGAGCTCTTGAAACAGCAGGGTTTCGACGGTATGCTGGTCACAGACCACGATTCCTACAAGGGCTACAGATACTGGGAAGAAAATCGGGATCGAATGCCCGGCGATTTTGTTGTGCTCAAGGGGATTGAATACGACACAAAAGATGCGGGTCACTTTATCGTGATCATGCCCGACGACATCCATCTGCGCGTTCTGCAAATCCGCGGAATGTCCGTAGAAATGCTGGAGAAGATCGTGCATCACTTTGGCGGAATTCTCGGTCCTGCTCATCCGTTTGGTCCGCGCAGTTCCAGCGCAATGTTTTTCAATAAGATGCGCAAGAACCCGCACCTGATCCGAAAATTTGATTTTCTGGAGGGATTCAATACTTGCGAAACCGCCCATGCAAATCAAATCGCTCAGCTTCTGGCAAAAAAATACGGAAAACAGTGCTTTGGCGGTTCCGATTCTCACAAGGAAGAATACGTAGGCATGGCCTTTACCGACTTCGACCGGGAAATCACCTGCAACAATGATCTCATTCAGTGTGTCCGCGAAGGCGGCGTTGCCAGCTATGGCGGTACAGAACGGAAATTCCTGAGGAAGCACAGAAAGCGCCACTCTCTGGTCGTTACCTGGGGGTTCAAGGCGTACAACCGCAGCCTCGGTTTCGTCTATTCGCCCTACCGTCATTTCCGTATCAGAAAACTAACCTTGCACCAGAGATAATATTTTGATAAAATAGGTATCGCAAAGCGATATTGAGGAAACTCGGCCTTTGACTGAAAGGCCGTTTTTTTCTATACCTGTTTTATAATGCGATTATTCATACCATAGGAGAAAAGAACATGAACGAATCAAACATCAGAGCCAACGGCTGGGCCCTTCTTCCCATTCTGGTCTTCCTAATCCTTTTTCTGGGCACTGGAATTATCCTGAATGATTTCTACACTATGCCTGCCGTCGTAGGCTTCCTCATTGCCCTTATCGCAGCGTTTCTCCAGACAAAGGGGAAAACCTTCAATGAGAAACTCAGCATTGCCGCCAAGGGAATCGGCGACGATAACATCGTGACCATGTGCCTGATCTTTCTGTCGGCCGGCGCTTTTTCCGGCGCAGTTTCCGCTGCAGGCGGCGTTGACAGCACAGTCAACCTGGGACTTTCTCTCCTTCCGCCGGGAGTCGCTGTCATCGGACTCTTCATCATCGGCTGCTTCGTCTCCCTGTCGATGGGAACCTCCATGGGAACCATCGCCGCTCTCGCGCCCATCGCTGTGGGCATCAGCGAAAAGACGGGATTTGAACTGGCCGTATGTATCGGAGCTGTAGTCGGCGGCGCCATGTTCGGAGACAATCTTTCCATGATTTCCGATACGACCATCGCCGCGGTGAGAACTCAGGGCTGCGATATGAAGGACAAGTTCAAACGAAATTTCTTTATCGTCCTTCCGGCAGCCATAGCCACCGTCATCATTCTGTTCATCCTGACCAGCGGAAAGCAGTTTACCCTGGATCAAAACCTGGACTACAATATATTTCAGGTCATTCCCTATATCCTGGTTCTGGTTACCGCTCTAATCGGAATCAATGTATTTGTCGTACTGATCAGCGGCACTGTACTTTCCGTCATCGTCGGTCTGCTGACCGGTTCCCTGCCCCCATCCGAAATCTTTACTTCCATCGGAAGCGGAGTTACCGGAATGTACGATATTACGGTCATCTCCATGCTGGTGGCTGCCATCAGCGCCCTGGTCAGAGAGAACGGAGGTTTTGCCTTTATCCTGGAGAAGATACACAACCGGGTTCACACGTACAGAGGTGCGGAATTCGGCATCACCGCTCTGATTTCTCTCGTCGATGCGGCAACGGCCAACAATACGGTGGCTATCGTCATAGCGGGTCCTATTGCCAAAGAAATCAGCGACGACTATCACATCGAAACGTCAAGAAGCGCATCTCTTCTTGATATGTTCGCCTCTGTATTTCAGGGCATCATCCCTTACGGAGCCCAGCTTCTCTCCGCAGCCACTCTTACGGGACTTACGCCGTTTGATATCATGCCTTATCTGTTCTATCCGTATCTGATGGCCGTCTGCGGAATTGTCAGCATACTGCTTCCAAGGAGACGAAAAACGCGCTAAAAACATCATACAATAAAACAAACGCTCTCCGACATACGACAAACTCGGAGAGCGTTTGTTTTATAACCTGTTCATCACTATTTTGACGTCTTAACATCTACTGCGCTTTGCGCAAAGCACCTACAGCTTGAACTCCTTCGCCTCTTCCTCTCCGCGCAGAAGGCGCAGACCGCCCAGGGCGAGAGCTTCCATTTCGTTTTCTCCCGGCATAACCGTCACCGGAGCGATAAACTTTACGTATTCCGTGATGGCATCGGTGAGCCGCTTGGAATGGGCCAGGCCGCCGGTCAGAATGATCGTCCGGATATCTCCTTTGAGAACCGCCGACATCTGTCCTATGCCTTTAGCCACCTGGTAAGCCTCCGCATCGTACAGCAGTTTCGCTTTCTCGTCGCCTCCGTCGATCATCTTCTCGATCTCTCTGGCATCGGAGGTTCCCAGATACGCCGCCATACCGCCCTTACCGCGGCACTTCTTCTTCATCTCGGCATAAGTATATTTTCCGCTGTAACACAGCTTGAGGAACTCCAGCAGCTGAACGCAGCCCGAGCGTTCCGGCGAAAACTGCCCTTCATCGTCTCCGATGGAATCCACGATTTCGCCCTGTCTGTGAGCGCTCATGGAAATTCCTCCGCCCATATGTACCACCACGATATTGATCTTACGGTAATCCAGTCCGTTCTCCTTGGCATACTTTATCGCCATGGCCCGGCTGTTCAGAACGTGGCAGCAGCTCTGTTTCACGATTTCCGGAAAACCGGTGACTTTAGCCACCTCGGGAAGTGAAGCGCCGGTTACTGCGTCATAGATGAAAGCCGGTATTCCCGCCTCGTCGGCCAGAGGTCTGCCGATCAGACCGCCCAAATTTGACGCGTGAGGCGAAGATAACTCTTCATCGGCAAGAGCCTTCATCAAATCGTCGTTTACCCTGTAGCCGCCGGTTTCTATTCCCCAGACCATTCCGCCCCGGCCCATTATTCCGGAGAGCTGATCGAGACCGATTCCGTGTTGGGACAGAAAACCCTTGACCAGTTCTGTCCTGTACGGCACCTGATCCGGCAGTGTCTCGAAAGCCGCCAGTTCTTCAGCAGAGTGCTCTATGGTCTCCTGCAGAATCTTTCGCTCGTCTTCGTAGACCGCCAACTTGGTGCTGGTCGATCCGGGATTGATAATCAGTTGTTTTATCGGCATTTTCCAAATACTCCTTTATTTTCCCTGTTTGTCTTCGGCACACCGCTATTTCACGGCATCCATACCTACCTGAAACGCTTTCAGGTTCAGATCCACAAATTTTTCCTTTACGTTTTTTCGGATGATATCCGGCCAGTCGATGTCCTCCAGTCCCATCAGCTTTACCAGCGCGCCAAGGAGAATCACGTTAGCGGCCTTTACATTGCCCAGATCCGCAGCCAACTGAGAGGCGTTCAGCGTATGCACACGCTCTACCGCCTTCTTGATCTCCTCGATGATATCGTCGGCATACTCTTCTGCGCCGGTCAGCACCGTCATGGATGGAATCCTCTCTGTGTTGACCACCACGGCGCCATCCGGTTTGAGGTACTCCAACGTTCTCAGCGCCTCCATCTCCTCAAAGGAAACCACGATGTCCGCCGTTCCTTTTTCAATGACCGGAGAAAACACCTTGTCTTTGCTGTATCTTACCTGCGAAACCACATCTCCGCCTCTCTGACTCATTCCGTGGATCTCGCTCATTTTTACGTCGTAACCGGCCTCCATAAGACCAAATGTGAGCATCTTTGCGGCAGTAATCGTTCCCTGTCCGCC
This sequence comes from uncultured Emergencia sp., assembly GCA_904420065.1. Classification (GTDB taxonomy): domain Bacteria; phylum Bacillota; class Clostridia; order Peptostreptococcales; family Anaerovoracaceae; genus Senimuribacter. Next base: position 50,087 of record CAJFTU010000028.1, on the reverse strand, counting down.
GACACCCGACAGCAGAATATTTTTCGTCATCTCGCTACTCCTCCTTTTCGATCGCGTTCACCGGACAAACCTGTGTGCACACATCACAGCCGACACAGTCCGCTCTGTTGATGTGGACTTTCTTCGCTTCCTTATCGAAGATCAGCGCAGGGCAGCCTGTCTTCTGGCACTGCTTACAGCCGATACATTTATCCGGATTAACCTTGTTCTTCGTCTTGAACAGGTTCGGGAACTCGGTAAGATCCGCATCCGAGAACTTCTTCAGTACACAAGGCCATCTGGTAATGATTACCGACGGCTCTTCCAGATCCATGAACTCGTCGAAGGCCGCATCTACCGCTTTCAAATCGTTAGGGTTGATCACTTTTACGTGTTTGATTCCGATGGCCTTAACCAGAGCTTCCAGATCGATCATCGGGGCAGGATCGCCTTTGACATTGAATCCGGTTCCCGGATTCTGCTGATGACCAGTCATTCCCGTTATCCTGTTGTCGAGGATGATGTTGATCGTATTACTGTTGTTGTATACCGTGTTGATCAGGGAGTTTACGCCGGTGTGGAAGAACGTTGAATCTCCCAGCACGGTCACGACTTTTCTCTTGATGCCCGCTCTGTTAAACACCTGCTGCGCTCCGTGTCCCACAGAGATAGAGGCGCCCATGCAGACGGTAGAATCCATAGCGTTGTACGGAGCTCCGGCCGCCAGAGTGTAGCAGCCGATATCGCCGCTGATCATGATATCCTTTCTCTTCCCCAGCCGATAGAACAGTCCTCTGTGCGGACAGCCGGCGCAGAAAGTCGGAGGACGCTTGGTAATTTTGTCCCTGTTGTATTCAATCTGAGAAAGTACCTCTCCATTGAGCGATTTTCTGAGCACGTCCGGTGTCATTTCGCCGTAGGAAGGGAACGTATCCTTGCCGTGACAGGTGAATCCCAGTTTCTGTACGAATTCCTCGATATACGGATCGTCCTCTTCGACGATGTAGATTTTATCCACTTTGCTGCAGAAATCTCTGATCAGTCCTGCCGGCAGAGGATTGGTAAAGCCCAGCTTCAGATATGAAGCGGTATCTCCGAATACTTCTTTGGCATAGTAATAGGACGGACCGGAAGCGATAACGCCGATCTTTGTATCGCCCATCTCGGCGAAGTTAAACGGCGACTTCTCACTGTATTCCGCCAGCTTTTCGGTCCTCTCTTCCAACGCCACGCGCATTATTCTCGCGTGAGCAGGAAGACATACGTATCTTTGGGGTTCCTTTTTCCATTCCTTTACCGGAACCTCTTCTCTCGGTCCGCATTCTACCAGGGATTTGGAGTGACATACACGGGTAACCATGCGCATTAAAACTACGGCGCCGTACTCTTCGGATACTCGATAAGCCTCTTTCATCATATCCAGACATTCCTGGCTGTCTGCCGGCTCGAACATAGGCATTTTGCCCATTTTCGCATAATTCCTGTTATCCTGTTCGTTCTGAGAGGAAAACATCCCCGGTTCGTCAGCGGTGACGATAACCGCGCCGCCGTTGACTTTCATATAGGCAAAGGTCATCAACGGATCGGCGGCGACGTTTACTCCGACGTGTTTCATCGAAGCCATACTCCTCGCGCCCGCCATGGAAGCGCCGATGGCCGATTCCACAGCTACCTTTTCGTTAGGCGCCCATTCTGCGTAAATCTCATCGTACTTGGCCACATTTTCGAGGATCTCCGTGCTCGGCGTGCCTGGATATGCCGACGCATGTCTGACACCGGCCTCGTAAGCCCCTCTGGCGATAGCTTCGTCGCCTGTCAATAGTTTTCTCATAGATTAGACCCTCCTTTACTTTTTCTCTACCATCATGCTGCAGGCCAGCAGAGAATAGTACTTTTCTTCAAAGCTGGCGCTCCTTGAATTCAGCGCAATCGGGCACTTGGCTCCGATTACGCAGCCGGCCATCAGTGTTCCGGCAAACTCGATCAGCGCTTTTACCATAATATTTCCCGTATAGATGCTTGGTACGAGAAGAATATCCGCATCCCCGGCAACCGGACTGTCGTATTTTTTCACTGCCGCAGCTTCGCGACTGACCGCCAGATCCATGGAAATAGGACCCTCGATACAGCAGCCCGCAATTTCTCCGGAAGCGGCCATCTCCTTCAGCGCCTGGGCGTCAAGAGTTTCCGGCATCTTCGGATTGACTGTTTCCACTGCGCAAAGCGCCGCGATTTTGGGTTCCTCGTATCCCAGACCGTGGAACATCTCTATGGCGTTGAGCACAATGTCCTTTTTCTGTTCCAGATTCGGATACATGATCATGCCTCCGTCGGTAACCCCCATAATCTTGTGATATTTGGGGATATCGATCAGCGCTACGTGAGAGATGGATCTTCCCTGATTCAATCCGGTTTCCTTATTGACCACTGCTTTTAGAAGCGTCGCCGTCTGCATCAGACCTTTCTGAATGAAGTTCGCTTTTCCCTCGTTTACCAGTTTCACCGCTTCTGCCGCGCACAGTTCGTCACTTTCACAGTTTACGATGTTTTCTCTGGAAACGGACGTGCCGTGAAGTTTGCTTTTCTCCACGATCTCATCTTCTTTTCCGATCAGTATGTAATCCAGAAGTCCTTCTTCGTGCGCTTTCAGCACGGCTTCCAGTGTGTGTGCGTCGTGGGCGCACGCTACCGCTACTGTTCTCTTCTCTGCGGAAGAGGCCATTTTTTTCAATTCTTCAAAGTTCTTTATCGCCACACCGGGTCCTCCTTTCTGTTTACAGTTTCATTTTATGGTTGCAAAAATGCTTTGTCAAATTCTTTCATCTAAATTGGCCGTTATTTTTTCTTTTTCTTTTGTTTATTGTTTTAAAAGCCTATTTATTTTATATTTTTTTGTAAATATAAACAATTGTATGCATTATGCAAATTTTGAAACGGGCAAAGATTAATCTCTTGTATTTCCAACACTTTTTATCGATATTACATTTTAAATTCCGGTAATTATCATCTATTACGCCTCAAAAATCACGCATTATCCATTTTTCATTATTTTCTGCTAACTCCTTGACTTTGCTGTACGATTAACTTAAAATAATGAAAAGGAAGCGAGGCTGAAAGCATGGAAAAAAATATAAAAAAAATGCCCATTCGCGAGCAGATCTATAACATTATCAAAACAAACATCATCGAACGAAAATACATGCCAGGGCAGCGTCTCAGTATTTCCTCTATTTCACGAGAACTGAACGTCAGCAACTCTCCGGTCAGAGAAGCCATCTCCATGTTGGAAAGAGACGGTCTTGTTGAGAGTTATCCCAACGCCGGGCCCAGTGTTATCAGCTTTTCCAACGAAAAGCTGATTCAGATCGCTCAGGCGATTCTCAGCATGCTTCTTGGCGCCCTGGAACTGTGTCTGCAGACAGACCGAATCGATCAGCTGATTCAGCTTCTGCAAAAAGCGCTTAAAGAACAGACGGAACACCTTGAAACTGAGAGCGAACAGGAATACGTCAGATATTCCATCGCTTTTGAGGGCGCTTTTATTCAGTGCTGCGCCAACCCGTATATTACCCGTCAATATACGGAAATCGAAGATCTCTTTTATCTTACCGTTCTTTACGACCACTGGTATATCGATACGGTTCGGATGCTGGCTCTGATGGAGCATCGTCAGATTCTCAGCTCAATCATGACCGGAGACATCGAAAAAGCAAAGACACTCCTGGCCAAACACTACAATCGATTCCAGGAGAAGCGCGGTAATTAAAAAGTTCCTGTCGCAATCAATCTCCCGATCAAAGTTAAACTCGAATCGAAACAGAAGCCGGTTCCTGCAGCCGGCTTTTTTATCGTCTTTTCCAACGATATTTCCCTATGCAGAGGAGGAGAAGCAATCCCATGTATCCGCTGATGGGATAGATTACCCCTACCAGCCGGTCAAAGGGAAGCTGCCCCAGAATCAAAGCGTCCAGACTGATGAGCAATGCAATGATCAGCGAATTACGACTGCCTTCTCTGGCGAGATTTCTGCAGATTGTCCAGAGGATTGGAGCCGCTGTAGAAAAAATACCGCAGAGCAGGACAAAGACAAAGACGATGCCGGTCATCGGCGAAACCGCGGACGCTAATTTCAGCGTAGGCACAACGCTGCCCTCAATTTCATCCAGATTGGCAAGCAGAGCCATATTCATGAATACAGCCGTGAGCATCAGCAGAATCCCGCCAACAATGCCGCCTGCGGCCGCTTCCTTCGCCGACGAGGCATCCCTGCCCAGAGCCATGAGAAAAGCCAGGGAACTGACCAGGTTGTACGCGGCGTAAAGGATACCGCTCATCCACCAGGTCGGCGCAGGGCGAATTTCCGTCAGCGTTTCCGCCCGGGCAAATATCCCTGACAGATTTCCCGCCTCCGGCAGGATTGTGCAGATCGCAACGAACAGGGCGACGCCGATGATCAACGGTCCCATCATACCCACCAGATCGATCAGTTTCTTCAAGCCAAAGGCAAAAGCACAGAAGACGAGCAGAGCCATAAAAATGCCTCCGGCGTAATAGTTCACACCGCAATACTCCTGTATGCTGGCCCCCGCTCCGGAGATCATCACCGACAGACCTGCGAAGAGGTAGAAGAGCACAAAGCACTCGTAAAACGTTCCCAGAGTTTTTCCGCATATGATCTGATAAGGCTGAGCCGTTCCAACGGATCGCAGCTCGTATCCGGCGGCCATGACCCTGCTTCCTGCCCAGGCGAAGAGAATCATACTGATCAGTGACGCAGGAATGCTCATCAGTCCGTAAGAGCTGTAGAACTGCAGAATTTCCTGTCCGGTAGCGAAGCCCGACCCGATCTCCAGCGCGATATACGCGCCGGCATATTTGATCACATTTGTGATACTTGTCTTCTGCCGCAAAGTATCCCCCCTCTTCCTTTCTGCCATCCTATGCTGCCCTAAGGGAAGGTATGTCACATACCGTATACGGCAACCCGGTATCGCTTTATATGCAGCCCCGCATTTACGCGCGTTTGCAAAGAGGCCCTTCCGCAAATTTTCTTTTATCCGCGGAAGAGCCTCTTTCTTCTTATGTCACTATATCTTAATTTCTCGCATGGTAGTGGGTATGCAGCAGATGATGCGCCTTCTCGCTCCCCGGCTCACCCAGATAAGTCCTGTAAAGCTCCTTAATCACCGGGTTTTTGTGGGATTTGCGCACGAAGCTCTCGTGATCGCTGCGATAAAGCGCCGAAGCCCTTGCTTCTCCGATATCGGTCCAGTTGCGGACAGATGACGGCTGCTGCGGCTGACCGCCTCCGTTTACACAACCGCCCGGGCAGGCCATAACTTCGATGAAATCGAAATGCTCTCCATTTCTGATCCTCTCCATCAGCTTCCGAGCGTTGCCCAGACCATGGGCTGCTGCCGCTTTAATTACTCTGTCGCCGATCTTGATCTCCGCCTCTTTGATCCCATCGCGCTGGCCTCTTACCTGCATGTAGTCGATAGAATCCGATGACTGACCGGTCAGAATATCGGCTACCGTCCTCAGCGCCGCTTCCATCACACCTCCTGTGGCGCCAAAAATAGTGCCTGCTCCTGTGGAAATACCCAGCGGATTGTCAAAATCGCTGTCCGGCAGCGCCGGAAAATCGATGCCGAAGGCTTTGATCATCCTGGCCAGTTCTCTGGTGGTCAGAACCAGGTCCACATCCTGCAGACCGTTTACCGAAAGTTCCTCTCTCTGCGCTTCAAACTTCTTTGCCGTACACGGCATAACCGAAACCACTGCGATATTTTCCGGGTTAAGCCCTTCTTTTTCCGCATAGTAAGATTTAATCACCGCTCCCAGCATTTCATGAGGAGACTTACAGGTAGAAATATTGTCCAGAAGATCCGGGAAATTGTGTTCGCAGAACTTGATCCAGCCCGGAGAACAGGACGTAATCAGCGGCAGATTTTCTCCTTTCTTCAAACGCTCAATCAGTTCCGTTCCTTCTTCCATGATGGTCAGATCAGCACCGGTGTCCGTATCAAATACCTTGTGGAACCCCAGCATGCGCAGAGCGGTTACCATCTTTCCCGTCACATCGGTTCCGAGCGGAAGATCGAACTCTTCGCCCAGAGCCGCCCTGACTGCCGGGGCCGTCTGCACGATGACCGTTTTTTCCGGATCCTTCAAAATCTCCCAGAAATCATCCATATTGGAGTGCTCCTGGAGAGCTCCGGTAGGACATACGTTGATACACTGACCGCAGTTTACGCATTTAGACTCGTCGATAGGCCTGTTGAAGGTCGTGCTGACCACCGTATTGAAACCTCTGTTGATCACGTCGATGGCGCCGACAGTCTGCACGTTGTGGCAGATGCTGATGCATCTTCTGCAGAGGATGCACCGGTTGGGATCCCGCATGATCGATATGCCGTCGTCAATCTCCATGATCTGATTAGCTGTAATAACCTCCTGGTTTTTTGCGTAATTGGCGAACTCCGTGTCCATAGTGTTGGCCAGAGTTTTCAGTTCGCATCCCGTAGAACCCCTGTTGCAGCTCTGACACATAGCCGGATGGTTGGAGAGAATCAGCTCCAGATTTTTCTTTCTGAAATTGAGGATATCCGGCGTGTGAGTCTTTACGACCATCCCTTCGGCCACCTTCTGCACGCAGGAAGCCTGCCAGTTCTTCATCCCTTCTACTTCCACCAGACACATCCGGCAGCAGCCGATCTCGCAGACGTCTTTGAGAAAGCAGAGCGTCGGGATCTTGATGTTCACTTCCTTGGCCGCTCTTAATATGGTATAATCTTCCGGCACGTTGACATCCATGCCATCTATGGTAAGCTGTACTCTTTTCTTGTTCTTCATTCTTCGTCCTCCACTATACTCTCTTAAGCGTTCTTCATGATAGCCTTGAACGGACATTTTTCCATACAGACGCCGCACTTGAGACATTTATCGTTATCGATCACATAAGGCGTGTTCTTGCTGCCCGAAATGCACTGGGCAGGACAGTTTCTGGCGCAAAGTCCGCACCTTTTACACAGGTCTTCCATGATGACATAGCGAAGCATGGAAACGCATACCCCTGCAGGACACTTCTTATCGACCACGTGGGCGATATATTCATCCCGGAAATATTTCATCGTGGACAGAACCGGATTAGGCGCCGTCTGTCCAAGACCGCACAGCGCTCCCTTCTGAATATTTTTGGCCAGGTATTCCAGCTCGTCGAGATCCTCAAGACTTCCCTTTCCGTCAGTAATATTGGTCAGGATCTCCAGCATCCGCTTGGTTCCGATCCTGCAAGGAGGACATTTTCCACAGGATTCGTCCACGGTAAATTCCAGATAGAATTTAGCGATATCAACCATACAGGTATCCTCGTCCATGACGATCATACCGCCGGAACCCATCATGGATTTCAGTTCAAGGAGAGAATCGTAATCAATAGGACTGTCTAAAAACTGCGCGGGAATACAGCCGCCGGAAGGCCCGCCGGTCTGAACCGCCTTGAATTCTTTTCCTCCCGGAATTCCTCCGCCGATCTCATAGATGATCTCTCTGAGGGTAGTGCCCATAGGCACCTCCACAAGGCCGGTGTTGTTGATCTTGCCGCCCAGAGCAAAGACCTTTGTTCCGTGAGATTTTTCCGTTCCGATAGAAGAAAACCAGTCCGCGCCTTTCATGATGATCTGCGGGATGTTTGACAGGGTCTCTACGTTGTTCAATATGGTCGGTTTGCCAAAGAGACCTTCTACGGCAGGAAATGGAGGCTTGATTCTCGGCTCGCCCCGATTTCCTTCGATGGACGTCATCAGCGCCGTTTCCTCGCCGCAGACAAAAGCGCCCGCGCCAAGACGAATCTCCAAATTGAATTTAAAGCCCAATCCCAGGATATCGTCACCAAGCAGTCCGTACTCTTCAGCTTGCTCGATGGCGAGGGAAAGTCTCTGTACGGCAATGGGATACTCGGCCCGGACGTAGACATAACCCTGATCCGCACCTATGGCATAACCGGCGATGGCCATGGCTTCAATGACCGAGTGAGGATCCCCCTCCAGAACAGAGCGGTCCATAAAGGCTCCGGGATCTCCCTCGTCGGCATTGCAGCAGACGTACTTCTCCTTCACCTGCTGATCAGCGGCAAACTGCCACTTTACACCGGTAGAAAATCCGCCGCCGCCTCTTCCGCGAAGGCCGGAAGCCTTGACGACGCCAATAACGTCCTCCGGTTCCATCTCAGTCAACACCTTTGCCAGGGCCTCATAGCCGCCGTAAGCGATGTATTCGTCTATGTTCTCCGGATCGATCCGTCCGCAGTTTCTTAAGGATATTCTCATCTGCTTAGAGAAAAAATTCAGCTCGTTCTCCGACCTGAGACGTTCCACTACTCTGCCGTTGCGGATGTGGGCTTCCCAGATCTCATTGATGTCATCCGGCGTCACGTTGGTATACATCACATTTTCCGGATACACCATCAGAATCGGACCTTCGGCGCAGAGACCAAAGCAGCCCGTCTTTATGACGTGTACCTTATCCTGCAGTCCGTCCCGCTCCATCAGTTCATCCAACTTCTCCCTGTTTTTCAGAGCGCCTGACGAAGTACAGCCCGTACCGCAGCAGGTCATTATGTATATCCGGCTGTCATCCTGTCCAATCCGGTTTCCGAAGGACTTCAGCGTATCATCTTTGATCTTCTGAATATCGTTTATGGTCTTGTTCATTCTCTCCTCCTGCTACTTCTGCTCATATTCGTCAAGAATCGACTCTACCTGCTCCGGCGTAAGTCTTCCGTAAACCTCATCGTTGATGGTTACCACCGGAGCCAGACCGCAGGCTCCGATGCACCGGCAGGAATCCAGTGAAAACTTCCCGTCAGGTGTGCATCCGCCCACTTCAATCGAGAGACGTTCGAGGAACTTCCCGAGGATATCGTTGGCTCCCTTTACGTAACAGGCAGTACCCATACAGACATTGATCCTGTATTTGCCCTTTTTCTTTAACGAGAACTGAGAATAGAAGGTTACGACCCCGTAGACCTTCGCCATGGAAATCCCCAGACCGTCTGCGATTCTCTCCTGAACTTCATAAGGCAGATAGCCGAAAAGCTCCTGCGCCTCGTGCAGTATCGGAATCAACGCGCCCCGCTCTTCCCTGTGCCTGGCAATAATCTCATCAAGTCTTTCAAACTTCGCTGTCATTTCTTTGCAGTTACACATTTTTTTCTCCTTAAAATAGACATAGTGACTTTTTGTTAAATGATTAACTAATTTTATGATGAAAATTTAGTCCTGTCAACAAAATTGTTATAAAAATTCAAAAGATTTTAGCAATTTACAGCAATCTTTGTGTTCTCTGCTAAAAAAAACATTTTTTTCTTGTTTTAATTGTAAAAGTTCAGCTCCATTTAAAAAGCGGCGCTGCATTTTTATTCATGCAGCGCCGCCGCGTTCTATCTTTTCTCGTTGTGCAGCAGCTTATGCTCTTTCCCCTTCAGAATTCCCTGATACATATCCTGTACTACCGGATTCTGACTGGACAGCTTGATCTGAGAGAGATTGTCAAATCGATACAGCCCATCCTGACGGGCCAGCTTCGGCTCCGCGCCCAGGGCTACCGGCTGTCCGCCTCCGCCGACGCAGCCGTGTCTGCAGGCCATGACCTCTATAAAATCGTAGTAAACCTCTCCGGCTTCCAGCTTATTCAGCAGTTTTTCCGCGTTGATCAAACCGTTGACCACAGCGATCTTCACTTCTCTGCCTTCCAGTTCTACCGTAGTTTCCTTGATACCTTCGGCTCCCCGGACTCCGGAAAAGCTGATTGCTTCCAGCCTGGCTGCACTGTTATCATTCATCAGACAGCGCAGAACAGCCTCTGTAACTCCGCCTGTGGCGCCGAAAATAGCCCCCGCGCCGGAGGACATTCCGAAAGGCATATCCAACGCTTCCGGCGTAATCTTGGCCAGATTGATCCCCTCCGTTGTGATCATATCGGCAATTTCCGATGTCGTCAGCACATAGTCGACAATCTGTCCGTCTTCGTCGTAATGCTCCGGTCTGCGAATTTCCGCTTTTTTAGCCGTACAAGGCATGATGGACACCACCACGGTTCTACGTCCGTCTTCCTCTCTGCGCAAACGGGCATCTTCTTTAATCAGTGCGCCGAACATCTCCTGCGGAGAACGGCAGGTAGAAATATGCTCTTTGAGCTGCGGATAGCGGGTTTCGCAGAATTTCACCCATGCGGGACAGCAGGAGGTAAACAGCGGCAGATTTTCTCCTGACTTCAGCCGCTGAAGGAGTTCTTTAGACTCTTCCACTACCGTCAGATCGGCGCCGAAATCCGTATCATATACCTCGTCGAAGCCGATGTAACGAAGGGCCGCAGCAAGATGGCCCAGAGAATTTCTTCCCTGCGGCATACCGAACAGCTCTCCTGCCGCCACTCTGACCGCCGGCGCAATCTGGGCGACTACCCGCACGTTTTTATCCTCGAGCAGATCCCAAATCGGTTCGATATCCTGTTTGATGGTGATCGCTCCGGTAGGGCAGACTACCCGGCACTGTCCGCAGCTGACGCAGGTGGTCTCCGACAGTTTTCTGCCGAAGGGAGTGGAAATCTGCATCTTGGAACCCCGCTTGGCGAATCCCAGGATGCCTACGCCTTCCATCTCATGGCACATCCGAACACAGTCTCCGCAGAGTATGCACTTGTTCGGATTTCTGACAATAGCCGGAGAACTGGTATCCAGAGGCAGTTCTTCCTTATAGTTCTCAAACCGCACCTCTTCAATGCCCAGCTGTCTGGCCAGCTTCTGCAGGCCGCATCGGCCGTTAGGCGTGCAGGTAGTACAGTCGCGGCAGTGAGAAGACAGCAGCAGCTCGATGATCATCTTGCGGTGATGCTGAAGCCTCCGGGTATTGGTAAAGATCGCCATGCCATCCCGCGGAACTTCAGAGCAGGAGGCGAAAATTTTCCCCTTGTCATCCTCTACCACGCACATGCGGCAGGCGCCGTAGGTGGAGAGCTCGGAATGGTAGCAGAACGTAGGCAGTTCTATCCCGGCTTTACGGATCACCGTCAGGATATTTTTTTCATCGGTGAATTGGATTTTTCTGTTGTTGATCGTCATATATCCCATAGCTATACCTCCTACCACTCGATATGTATCGCGTCGAAGGCGCAGTCCGACAAGCAGGCTCCGCACTTGATACACGTGTCAAAATCTATCTCATAAGCTTTTCTTATCTGGCCCTTGATGGCTCCGGCCGGACAGTTCCTTGCGCACTTGGAACAGCCCTTGCATTTCTGCGGATCGATGACGAATTTTCGCAGCGCTTCACAGTTCATGGAAACGCACCGCTTTTCCTTCACGTGCTGTTCGTATTCCTCGCGGAAAAATTTCATCGTACTCATAACCGGCTGGGCGGCACACTTGCCCAAACCGCAGAGTGCGGTATCGGTTATGGTCTGGGAGAGCTCATCCAGCAGATCCAGATCCTCCATGATTCCCTTTCCGCCCACGATTCGCTCGAGTATTTCCAGCATTCGCTTGGTTCCCTCTCTGCAAGGCACACACTTTCCGCAGCTCTCATTCTGGGTGAAATTCATAAAGAATCGGGCCACCTCTACCATACAGGTGTGATCATCCATGACCACAAGTCCGCCGGAGCCGATCATCGCACCGATAGCTTTCAGCGAGTCGAAGTCCAGCGGCATATCCAGATGTTCTTTGGTCAGACATCCGCCTGACGGTCCGCCGATCTGTACGGCCTTGAATTCCCGTTCGTCCTTAATGCCTCCGCCGATATCATAGATAACTTCCCGAAGAGTGGTTCCCATAGGAACTTCGATAAGACCGGTATGCTTTACGCTTCCGGTAAGGGCAAAGGCCTTGGTGCCCGGACTCTTTTCGGTACCGATCCCCGCAAACCACTCCGCGCCGTTTTCGATGATCATCGGCACATTGGCGTAGGTTTCCACGTTGTTTAACACGGTCGGCTTGTCGAATAGGCCTTTTTCCACCGTTCTCGGCGGCTTAACCCGCGGCATTCCCCGGTTTCCTTCTATGGATGCAGTCAGAGCGCTTCCCTCACCGCAGACAAAAGCTCCGGCTCCTCTGTTGATGTGAAGATGGAAGGAGAAGTCGGTCCCCAGGATGTGATCACCAAGCAGGCCCCATTCTTCAGCCTGAGCAATTGCCCGCTTCAGACGACTGATCGCCAGCGGATACTCTGCGCGGACATAGATGTATCCCTCGTCCGCCGAAACGGCATAAGCCGCGATGATCATGCCCTCGATCATCTTGTGCGGATCGCCTTCCATGATGCTCCGGTCCATAAATGCGCCCGGATCGCCCTCGTCGCCGTTGCAGACCACGTATCTCTTCTTTTCTTCCTGCCTCGCAACCTGAGACCATTTTTTGCCCGTCGGGAAACCTGCTCCGCCCCGGCCTCTCAGGCCCGACTTGGTGATCTCCTCAATGACTTCCTCAGGCTGCATATCGAACAGGACTCTGGCCAGCGCCTGGTAACCGCCGATCGACAGATACTCCTGTATGTGCTCCGCATCGATATGGCCGCAGTTTTTCAGCACGTTTCTCGTCTGCTTTTTATAGAATCCGATATCCTCCTGACGCGGACAGTCCTGTCCGTTCTGCTTGAACAGAAGGCGGGGAATCAGCTCTCCGTTTCGGATGGTCTTGTTGAATATCTCTTCACAGTCCTCCACGCTGACCTTGGTGTACAGCACATCGTGAGGCTCGATCCGCATCAGCGGTCCCATCTCGCAGAATCCGTGGCAGCCGCTCTTTCGTACAGCGATATCGCCGTCCCCGTGAGCAATTTCTTCGCCAAAATGAACCTCCACATTCGGATTGGATGCGGCAAGTTCACACATCCTATCGTAAATTTCTCCCGATCCGCCGGCCATGCAGCCGGTTCCCGCGCAGATCAGTATTCTGCACTTGTTTCCGGCAATCGCCGCTTTTGCCGCCTGCCCCGCGTGGTCGAGAGAAGCTCTGTCAACAATTTTCTTCATCATTTTTCTCCTCTTAATTCATCTACCAGTTCTACGGCTTTTTCCGGCGTCATGGACGGATAGACCTTGTCGTTGACCGTCATTACCGGCGCGAGACCGCACGCACCCAGGCAGGAAACGGTTTCGAGGGTGAAAAGCATATCTTCTGTGGTGTGCTTCTCCTCGGAAAGGCCCAGCTTGGCGTAAAGGGTCTCCAGAATAGGAATGGATTTGCGGACGTGACAGGCCGTCCCGTCGCAGACTTTGATAATATACTTTCCCTTCGGATCGAAAGAAAAGTTCTCGTAAAAGGTAGCTACGCTGTATGCCTGGGATTCGTAAATGTCCAGCTTTTCAGCCACATAAGTAAGAAGTTCCGGCGGCAGATAACGGTACTCTTCCTGAATATCCTGAATAATCGGGATCAGGTCCGCCTGCGTCCGTCCATGGGACGCAATAATTTCGTCAGCTTTGTCGTAATACTCTTGCTCTAACATCCTGCAACTGCATCAGCATCGCTGTTTGGCGATCTGACACACTCCTTTCTACAAAATCACATAAAAAACACTCGGGACTATTCTATCGTCTTCGACATATTTTTGTCAATAGTACCTTTGACCTGTCTGCAACAAAGAAACAAATACTTCATGGGGGATGGATCTTGCCACAGGCACCAGTCCTATCGGCCGGACCTACTTTTCCAAAAGGCTTGCCGGCAGGAAAGCAGCTTCGAAAACGAAATCCGCCATACTCTTCGATTTTTTTTTATTTTCAGACGGCAAAAACAAAACCGAAGAGGGAAATCTGCCATATCGATTGAAAAAAACTTCGTTTCAGACACTTTTTTGTACGTCAGGCAGGAGCCGCTTACCGTCAGATTGCTCTCGGTGTATCTCCAGTTATACCCATCGACATCCTTTTCGCCAGGCAAACTCTGATGTCCGGAAATCGACCGTCTGAAATCAAAAAAAATCAATGCAGTATGGCACTTTTCAACAGAAAGCCGTATTCTCGCCGTCTGAAATCGCTTTTTCACCGTCCAATATGGCAGATCGTAAGCAAAGACAGCTGAGCCGCGCAAAAAAATGTGCTGCACACGTTTATATTTTCCCATGCAAAGAGAGCGCCGCCCAATCATCAATAACGGATAATTTTACGTCGCTCTTTTTCGTAAACATATTCTGTTTATCTCACTCTTCGTCCATTCAGGAACACCTGCTCGGGTTTCCGGTACATGACCGAAAGATCCTCATCCGGCCTTCCGTCGACTAAAATCAGATCCGCGCTGAGTCCCGGACGAATTTCTCCTGTAATATGGTCGATGCCCAAAATCTTGGCGTTGAGTTTGGTGGCCTGAGCCAGAATATCCAGGTTTTCCATACCGCACAGCTCGCTGCGGAACCGAAACTCGATACCTTCCTCGTACTGATCCATTCCCGGGCAGCTGTCCGTACCAAATCCCATTTCCAACCCGCTCTCATATGCCTTTTGCAAACAGGCAGAAGATATCTTCAGCATCTCCTCCAGCTTCTGAAGCAGAAACCTATACTCCTCCGACGTTTTCGCAGGATTCTGATACATGGCCGAAATGGTCGGAATCAGATAGCAGTTTTCTTTTTCCTTCAGCAGATGAATGGTTTCGCCGCTGACAAAGGAGGCGTGTTCTACAGTGCGCACTCCGGCCTCGGCGCACAGTCTGACGGCGCCATCCCCATGGGCGTGAGCCGCCACATAACTGTCTTTCAGCTTTGCCGCTTCCACGATCGCCTCTATCTCTTCTCTGGTCATGATCGGCTGAACCGGAATGCCTCGTTTATGAAGAGCCGATCCCGATGCCATCACCTTTACAAAGTCACCTCGTTCAGCCAATTCTCTTCTCGCCGCTTTTCTTCCTTCGTCGGCGCTGTCGGTAAAGCTGTAGATATCGTAGAGATCGTCGCTCCTTTCGATTTCCGTAGGCATTAAGATCAATCCGCAGGAAATGATCCGAGGACCCTCTCCAATTCCCCGTTCGTAAGCTTCTCTTACGTAGTTGGCCACCCGCAGAGGCGTTCCGCAGTCTCTGATGGTGGTAAATCCGCAGTCCAAATATTTTCCGGTTTCCGCGCACGTCTCCAGGAAGAAGGATATGGGATCTTTCACCTTTCCCGGATGATATCCGCGAAGCCCGGCAATATGCGTATGCGCGTCGATCAGCCCCGGAAGCAGCGTTTTTCCTCCGCAGTCGACGATTTCTTCGCCGTCTGTCCCTTCGGCTGCTTCTCCGTTCTCATAAACCGCTTGAATCTTTCCCTGTACAATGGATACGGCGCCTTTCTCACTGCTCTTTCCGTCAGAGAGAGGCGCGAGAAGTCTGCAGTTTTTCAGAATCATTATTTCACGTCCTCGATTTCAAAGATCGCTTCAATCTCAACAGGTGCGTCCATAGGCAGCTGATTTGTTCCCACTGCGGTCCTGGCATGTCTCCCCGCCTCGCCGAATACGTCGTAAAGCAGCTGAGATGCAGCGTTGACCACAATGTGCTGCTCCATAAAACCGGTCTTGCTGTTGACAAAAGCCTGTACTTTCACCACGTCTTTCACCTTATCCAGATCGCCCAGATAGTTCTTTACCGCAGCGAGCATATTGATAATACAGATTCTGGCCGCTTCTTCGGCCTGCTCTAAGGTAACTTCATCGCCTACTTTTCCCGGATAAGTCATCACGCCGTCTACAAAAGGCACCTGTCCGGAGACGAAAAGGGCGCTGCCCAGCTGTTTTACCGGCACGTACATCGCACCCGGAGGCGACGATGGCGGCAGTTTAATTCCCAGTTCTTCGATTCTTTTTTCTGTATTCATAAAGACCTCCTTAAAAATTCCTTTCTATTTTTCTTAACGATCAAACCGACCCGTCGACGGTGTTCTCTCTGCCGACTGAATATAGCCGCCCTGACTTCCGACGGCGTCCACTCTGACTGAAGGTGCGCAGAAGTCAAAGACCCTCTTCAGCCGCATCAAAGCCTCATCGACAACTCTCGTCGGCGCAGCGATACTCATCCGATAAAATCCCGGTTCGCTGATGCAGTAATCCGTACCCTCGTCCAGAATAAAGTCGGCTTCCTCCAATTTTTCCGCAAGCGCTTCCGGAGCAAGACCGAGAGCTCTCCAATCCATCCAGATGACATATCCGCCCTGCAGGGGACTGATTCGCACCTGAGGAAGATTTTCAGAAAAGGCTTCGACGATTCTCCTGTAATTTTCCCATATCAGTTTCTCCGCCTCAGCTTTCCACGCAATCCCCTGAACGCTGTAAGCGCCTATGACGGCCGCTCTGGTCATGGGGTCCAGACTTCCGTAATGATCCCGATTTCTCTGCCGGACAAAACTCTCTCTCAGGCCGTCGTCGCTGATGATCATGTTGGCGTGATTTACACCGGTAAAGTTAAAGGTCTTGCCCAGAGATACCGCCGTGATTCCGTTGTTTTTTCCTCCGTTTACGGTAAAATAAGGGGTAACCCGACGGCCGGAAAAGGCATAATCGGCGAAGATCTCGTCGCTGTAGACCATGCAGCCGTACTTCACCGCCAGACGGGCGATCACTTCCAGTTCCTCTTCTTTCCACACTCTTCCCACAGGGTTCTGCGGATTGCAGAGGATGAGCAGCTTATTGCGGGGATCGGACATTTTCTTCTCCAGATCCTCAAAATCCATATCGTACCCGCCTCTGCCGTCCTCCTTCAGCGAATTGTATACGGTCTCTCGTCCCAACCGGTCCGCCGCCTGCTTATAGCGGTTGTACACTGGCGGCTGAACGATAATCCGCTCTTCGGGAGAAGTAAACAGACGGATACAGGTTGCCGCGGAAAATATGGTTCCGTGAGTAGGCACTATCCACTCCGGCTGAACAACAGTATGCCTCTGGGTTTCCATCCAATAGCAGACTGCGTTCAGATAAATCTCGTCACAGAGGGTAAACCCCATCAGTCCGTTTTCCGCGCATGCCTTCATCGCTTCGATGACGGAAGGCGCCGTTTTAAAGTCCATCTCCGCCGCGTTAAACGTCTGCAGCCCTTTCTCTCGGACCCGGGCCGGCGCAATATACGCTTTCATATTTCCCGTATTCCTGCGATCCACAATTGTCTCAAAGTCAAAATTTTCCATTGCGGTCAAGTCTCCGTTTCTTAAAGAAGTAAAGATAGTCAAGCCAGGCGTATGCGCCTGCCGCCCGCCTCCTCGTCCTCTTGCACTGAGGCTGGAGAACGGCTTTGTCTCGACGATTTTACAGGTATTTCCTGAACCATTCAATCATTTCGTCATAGTAAATTTTCTGAAGCGCCGGTATCTGCGGCTGATCGTGACCGGTATGAGGAAACAGCACCATTTTCACCGGAAGATCCGGATGGAGATCCTTTATCGCCACAAAGAGCTGATGAGCCCCTTCTACAGGAGTCCGATAATCCTCCGTGCCGTGAAGAATCAAGAACGGTCTGTCTATTTTTTCCGCATAGGACACGGCCGACGATTTCAGACTGTTCACCATAAACTCTTCAAAGCTCTGGTAAGCCTTGCTGCTTCCCTGCATGTCGGAGCTGGCGTAGGAAATCAGGTCGCTGGCCACGCTTCTCTGAGTGATATAGGCTTTGAACCTGCTGCTATGAGCAGCCATATAGTTGACCATATAGCCGCCGTAGCTGCCCCCGGTAACGCCCATTCGCTCTGTATCAATCCACGGAAATCTCCTCGCCGCCTCTTCAACAAACTGCAGGCAATCGTAATAGGCCGATCCGTCCGTGGACCTGACGATATTCTGGTGAACCTTTCCGTAGCCGCTGCTGCCCCGTGGATTACAGTAGACCACGCCGAACCCGGCCGCCGCGAAACACTGGTATTCCATGGTCAGCCCGTATGTATAGAAAGGATGAGGACCGCCGTGAATGTAGAGAATCGTAGGATACTTTTTACCTTTTTCCATTCTCTGCGGCGGCAATACCCAGCCGTGGACGCGGCTCTCTCCGTCAAGGGTATTGAAGAAAAAGTCCTCAGGCTTGCTCAATTCTATCTGTTCCAGCGTGTCCTCCGCCGACTGAGCTGCAGTCTGCAGAATTTCTCCCGTTCTGCAGTCCATGATGCAGTACTGTTCCGGAACATCCGCCTCAGCCCTGGTAATCAGCATTTTCCCGTCCTGTACTCTGCCCAGTCCGTGATAGACCTGTTTTCCGCCGGACAGAAGCTCTGCGTGCCCGTCGCCTTCCAGATTCAGCCTGTATATGTTGCACTGTCCCTGCCAACCGCTGACAAAATACGCCTCTTTTCCGTTTTCACTGAGCTGCAGTTTGTCAAAACCCCAGCCCGATCCCGCATTGTAAGGGAACTGAACACACTGATAACACGTCTCATCGCTGACAAACACTTTCTCGGCCCTTCCCCCTGCTGCGGGAATTCTGTACAGATAGACTTCCGGATAACCGCCGTCTAAATTTTCTTCATCCTCTATATCCAGGATTCCGGCAATGACGTATTTTCCGTCCGGAGTCGGTACGGGGCGCATCGGATTAGGATAGGACACCAGCCAGAGCCCTTCGGTCAGTCGACGAACCCGGCCAAAATCCTCATCCGCGTCGATAAGCAGCAGATCGTAACCGATTCCTTCTTCTTTTGACCGCATTTTGTCACTTACGCAGATTACCGATCGGCCGTCAGGCATCCAGTTGTGGTGAAGATAATCGCACTGACCTTCTGTCAGACACCGCACTGATCCGCCGTCCACGTCTGCAATGTAAAGCTGCATGTGGTTTTCCGGCCGAATAAAGCCCACGCCGTCGAACTTGTATCCGAAATCTTCAATGACCACGGCCTCATCGGAATGACGCTTTTCCGGCAGCGCTCCGCCGCTGATCGGAGCACCGAAAAGGATTCTGTCGCCCTGCGGAGACCAGATCGGTTCCATGACCGCTCCCGCCAGATGGGTCACCTGCCGGATTTTTTCGCTATCCAGCTCCATGCAGAAGAGCTGACGTCCTTCCTTGGGAACTGACGCCAGAAACAGCATCCTGCTGCCATCAGGCGAAAACCGAGGACTGCCCTCTCCTCCTCCGACGGAAACAACCCGCTGTTCGCCGCTGCGCAGATCTTTCAGCACGATGCCGCCGCTTCTGCTGGAAGCGTAAGCCAAAAGTCCCCGGCTGCAGCACCAGTCTCCTCCGGTAAACCGTTCAAACCGGGAAATATCCTCAAACTCAGGCAGTCTCTTTTCCATTTTTTTCACCTCTTCCGTTCCCGTTTAAAAACCTGTCGAACCAGTCCGTCAGCTCACTGAGATGCCGTATCTGATTGTAAAGCTTTCCCGTTCTCGTTATGTTGTGATTCTCCTCCGGGAACATGACCAGTCTGACCGGTATCTCCGGATTTCTCTCCTTCATGGCGATGAACATCTGCTCAGCCTGCTCAAAACTGCAGCGATAATCCCGGTAGCCGTGAAGAATCAACAGTGGAGTCTTCATATGATCGATATAAGAAATGATGTTTCCTCTCGCTCTGTCGGTCAGATAATCCAGCATTTTAAAATCAGGCGCGACTTCCGCCTGGAAAACAAATCCCATGTCTCCGGTGCCGTAAGATGTGGCCGGATTAGCCAGACATCGCTGCGTAACCGCGGCGGCAAAATAATCCGTTCTTCCGATCAGCTTGTTGGTCATGTATCCGCCGTAGCTGCCGCCGGTTACCCCGAGTCTCCGGCGATCCGCCAGACCTCTGTTTACCGCGTCGTCGACAACGTCCAGAAGATCCTCCATCGCTTCGTTCTTCCAGCAGATTCCCCCGGAACAGAACGCCCTGCCGAAGCCCACGCTGCCCCTCGGATTGGCGTAGATTACGGCGATTCCTCTTGCCGCCAGAGCCTGAAATTCATGCCAGAAATTCAGATTGTACACCGTCTCCGGTCCCCCTTTGACATACAGCACTGCCGGCGGCGCTTCAGCCTGTTCTTCCCGCACCGGATGGACGTAGAACCACTGAATATCGGTCTCTCCGTTCCGGCTTTTGGTCCAGTATTCGTCGGTTTTTCCAATATGATATTCTTCCAGCCAGTCGTTGCTCCAGGTCAGTCTCTCATCCTCAAAGTACAGTTCCGGCGGTTTCGACGCATCGCCCATGAGACAGACGATCCGTTTGTCTTCTGTCATGGCAAAGCCGAAGATATCCGTCCGGCCGTTCTTCACCAGCTCCGTCTTTCCTCTTTCCACAAGGTTGATTCGGCAGATCTGTCCTCTTCCTTTATATGCCGACTGGAAATACAATTCGGTTCCGTCTCCGCTCAGCAGAAAATAAGGAGGCTCCTCTCCGTATTCCGTCCGGTTCACCGCCGCGGGATGAACGCCGTGACAGATTTGATCGTCGTCTTCGTCCATGAGCAGAACCGTCTGTCCGGTCTCTATGTCTACGCGGCACGGCAGCATCATGCAGCTCCCATCCTCAAATTCGGGAAAAGCCATGGCGATTACCGCGCCGTCATCCGCCGTAAAGGCCGGAAATACGTCAGGGTAAATACCGGCATCTTCTGTCAGCTGTTTTCGACTGCTGCCGTCTTCTCTGCAGACAAACACCTCCGCCTGTCTCCCCTTCGCTCCGCCGTAAGGATAGCCGTACCACGCCAAATTCTTCTCATCGTGGGACCAAACAGGGAAAACCGCCTCTATTCCTCCCGTATCGATGATGGTCTGACAGCTGCCATCCAGATTGACCGTACCGATATGGGAAAACTCTCCCTTTCGCATGCCGTACCATTCGTCCATTTTATAGGTCAGGTCCGTGATAAAGTAAGGACGCATATCCAATTCTTTCTCCCACGCCTGCCGCTGACCGGCGTCCATTTGACAAAACGCCTGCTCTCTTTCAACGTCTTCCGGCCACAACAGGGCTTCAAAGGCTATCTTCCCGTTCTTTTCCGACAGGCTGAAGCGGATTACCCCGTGGCGCAGGGTCGTCAGCTGCCTGACCGTTCCCGACACAAGATCGCGGCTGAAGATCTGATAAACCCCCTCTACCCTGGCGAGATAGACCAGCACCTTTCCATTGCGGTAAAAGACCGGCTGCTTTTCCTGTCCGCCTTCGTCGGTCAGGCGCCGTATCTCTTTCGTCCTACTGTCCCAGACCAAGATATTCGGCCGGAAACTGCCGTCTTCACTGTTTCCCGTCGTCTCTACCCAGGCGATCAGACTGCCGTCAGCCGTGACCGCAGGATAGGACAGATAACGAATACGTTCCATATCCTCGGGCATAAATTTTTTCTTCATTGTCATAGCTCCACATCCTGAAATTTTTTCTTTCTGACGATAAGTTGGTTTCATTATATAAATTTTTCAACATTTTGTCAATAATTTTATTGATATTTTGTTTAATATAAAGTAATTTACAATGTCCCCATTCTGCGATAAAATAAATCGTAATATTTTGCGTCAACTTTATTATCGAGGAGAATCTCATGAATTATATCAGTCTGTTCGACGTGATCGGACCCAACATGATCGGACCGTCCAGTTCCCACACTGCCGGGGCCGCAGCCATAGCTCTGCTGTCGCGGAAACTGTTTCAGAGAGAACCCGTCAAAGCGGTGTTTACACTGTACGGATCCTTTGCCGAAACCTATCGCGGACACGGCACGGACAAGGCCCTCTTAGGCGGTGTTCTCGGTTTTTCCGCCGACGACGTCCGCATCCGCGACTCCTTCAGGCTGGCCGATGAAGCCGGTCTAACCTATCAGTTCAACACGGATCGCGATACCTCCGTTTCCCATCCCAACACGGCAGACATCCTGCTCTGCGCTGCCGACGGCTCTACCCAGTTTATTCGCGGCGAATCCATCGGCGGAGGGAAAATCAAAATCGTAAAGATCAACAATGTAGACGTAGAGTTCACCGGAGAATACAGCACGCTCATCGTAAAGCAGATCGACAGACCCGGCGTAGTGGCCCATCTGACCAGCTGTCTCAGTCACCAAAACGTCAACATCGCTTTCATGCGTCTGTTTCGTGAGGCAAAAGGCGCCGCGGCCTATACGATCATCGAATCCGACGAGTACATCCCGGAGACCATCGTAGATGAAATAAAACAGCACAGCTGCGTACAGGAAACTACGGTTATACAGATTCAGGAGGAATAACAAACATGGATTTTATCAACGGAAAAGAGCTGCTGTCTCTCTGCGAGAAATACAGTCTTCCCATATCCCAGATCATGCTGAAACGCGAAGCGACTCTGGGGAAAAGCGACGAAGAAAAAATATATTCCCGCCTTTCAACCTCTCTTCAGATCATGAAAGACGCCGCCCACGAACCGATCAAAACCCCGTCGAAATCCATGGGCGGCCTGATCGGCGGCGAAAGCCAAAAAATCGTAAATACCGCAACATCTTCCCGGGATATTGCCCTTTGCGGCGAAACACTGACCCGGGCGTTGGCCTATTCTATGGCGGTTCTTGAGGTAAACGGCGAAATGGGTCTGATCGTCGCCGCACCCACAGCCGGCTCTTCCGGCGTGCTCCCCGGCTGTCTGCTTGCAGTCGGCGAGAGCAAGAACCTGGGCGACGAGGCCCTGCTCACCGGACTGCTCAACGCCGGCGCCGTCGGATACCTGCTGATGCGAAACGCTTCTGTATCCGGAGCGGAGGCCGGATGCCAGGCCGAGGTCGGCGCGGCCTCCGCCATGGCGGCAAGCGCGCTGACGGAACTCCTCGGCGGAACACCGGAACAGTGTCTGTCCGCGGCATCCATGGCCATGTCCAACCTGCTCGGTCTGGTCTGCGATCCCATTGCCGGATTGGTCGAATCCCCCTGCCAAAGCAGAAACGCCATCGGCACAGCCAACGCTTTTACCTGCGCCCAGCTGTCCCTTTCCGGCATCGCCCATCCCATCCCTTTCGACGAAATGGTCGAGGCCATGTACAAGGTAGGCTGCTCTCTGCCCTTTGAACTTCGCGAAACCGCCCTCGGCGGAAACGCCTCCACTCCGACCGGCTGCAGCCTCTGCAGACAAAAGGGGTAAATCGCAGTAACGGAAAAAGAAGCGCCGCAAAATCTCAGGTCCATATCCCGATGACTTTGCGGCGCTTCCCCTATTTCGCATATCTCCCGCGCACATTCAAAGGCGAATTCGATGCTCTCCCAAACAGACCGTTTGTCAAAGGCATCGGCGCCTTATTTTCTTTTTACCGCTGAAATCAACAGCATCATAGGCCGTCTCAGCTCATCTTCCATTCCGGGCAGATCCAACATTTCTTCCGGCGGCTGGGGTTCAACAACCTGCTCAAGAGAAAATCCGCTCTGCAGCAAACCGTTTAGATAGGTCGTCAGCGTACGGTGATATTTGATCACCTTTTCACCGAGAAAAACCGCGTCCCGCTTTCCCTCAAAAAAATATCGATCCACCGGAAAATGAAGGATATTCCCCTGCTCATCCCGGTACCAATCCTGATTGCCGTAAGCCGTAAACACCGGATGTTCCACGGAAAAGACCAGCTTCCCTTCCGGAACCAGCCAGCTGTTGATTTTTTCTAACAGACGGAAAAAATCCCTGACGTAGTGGAAGGCAAGCGAACTGAGCACAATATCGAAGGATTCATCCGGGAATTCCAGATCTTCCATGGCCTTGCGACGATACCGGATGCCGGTTCCCACACTCATCTCTTCGGCCCGCCGGAGCATCTTCTGCGATATGTCCGTTCCCAAAACCGAAGCGGCTCCGTTTTCGGCGGCGTATCGACAGTGCCATCCGTATCCGCATCCCAGATCGAGAACCCGCTTCCCCCGAAAATCCGGCATGAACTTTTGAAACTGGCGCCACTCTCCGGCTCCGGAAAGTCCCTTTTTCGACCTGTCCATTTGACTGTATTTTTCAAAAAAGATCTCCTCATCGTACTTGTTTTCTTTCACTTCTCCACCTCCGCGCATAAAAACAGGCGGCCCCTTTCAGCTGTCTGTCAGGTGAACCGGCCGCCTGTTTAAATCGTTATTTCAGAGAATCCGCTATGGTATCCGCCAGCTGTTCCAGCTGCTGATACGTAGCATCGTTCAGCGAAGACACAATCGTAATCACATCGCTCAATTTGGTCGTATCCTTCATCTTATCCGCAGCCGCCGCCATCTGCGGCCCTGCCTGAGGCGCCCAGCTGCCGTTGCAGATCAGCGCGACCGATCTCTTCTGCAGATTCAAAGCCGCCATATCCTCCAGGAAATTCTTCATCACAGGGAAAATTCCCAGATTATAGGTTACAGAGAGGATGGCCATGTGACTGTACTTGAAAGCTTCCGCAATCAGATAGGAGACGTGAGTGCAGGATACGTCATACAGGGCGGTTTCGGTAACCCCTCTCTCACAAAGCAAGGAAGCCAGTACATTTGCCGCATTTTCCGTATTGCCGTACATCGAAGCGTAGCAGATCATCACGCCCTTCTTCTCCGGCTCATATCTGGACCACTTGTCGTATTTATCGATAAAGTATTCCAGATCTTTCCTCCAAACCGGACCGTGCAGAGGGCAGATGTACCGGATATCCAAAGCCGAAGCCTTCTTCAGCAAATTCTGCACCTGAGGTCCGTATTTCCCTACGATATTGGTATAATATCTTCTGGCATCGTCGATCCAGTCTCGGTCAAAATCCACTTCGTCAGCGAAAAGCTTGCCGTCCAGCGCGCCAAAGGAGCCGAACGCATCTGCGGAGAACAGAATTCCTTCTGTCGTCTCAAAGGTGACCATAACCTCAGGCCAGTGAACCATCGGCGCCATAACGAAAGTAATCTGATGCTTTCCGAAGCTCTTTACGTCTCCTTCCTTCACCGTCTCCACATTTTCCGGCGCAAATCCGAACTGTTTCATGAAATCGGCCGCCTTCGCGGTACAGATCACGCGCACCTCCGGATAACGAAGGAGAATTTCCTCTATTGAAGCGCCGTGATCCGGTTCCATATGGTTGATCACCATATAGTCCAGTTTTCTTCCATCTAAAACGTATTCTATATTGTCGAGGAACTGTCTGCAAACCGACCAGTCGGCCGTATCAAACAGAACCGTTTTTTCGTCGAGTAAAACATAGGAATTATAAGAGGTTCCCCGCGGAATCGGGTGAATGTTCTCAAAGAGATTCAGCCGTTTGTCATTGGCTCCTACCCAATACAGATCTTCTGTAACTTTTCTGACACAATGCATAATACTCCTCCTTTTCTCTTCTTCAAAACCGGATTCCGCAGATTTGGCCCGAAATCCACTGGTTATTTTATCACAGCGAAAGATAAATGCAAAGCCTATCTGACAAAAAATAAACAACTTCCGCTGCAAATTATCCTAACCGGCCGCTTACCTACTGCCGGCAGTCTTCTCCCCGTTCAAAATACTGCAGCTCAACAGCAGCGAAGACATACGGCCTTCTACGCTGGAATCTCTGGAGGTCATCGATACCGGGCACATGCCGCCCAGGACAACGCCGCCCATAACGGCCTCTCCGAAAGTATACAGAGACTTGATCAGCATATTGCCCGCCGCGATCTGCGGAGCAAGGATGATATCCGCATCTCCTGCCACCGGGCTGGAATATTTCTTTACCTGAGACGTCCCGGAAATCATGGACAGGTCGAAGGAAATCGGTCCTTCCACTATGCAGCCTGTGATTTCGCCTCTTTGATTCATTTCCTTCAGCGCCGCGGCCTCCACCGTTTCCGGCATCTTCGGGTTGACTTCTTCAACTGCGCACATACATGCCACCTTAGGTTCCTTTACCCCAAAACTGTGAAAAAGCTCTACCGTACTTTCGATAATTCCCTTTTTTTGCTCCAGATTCGGTGCGATCTGCATGCCTCCGTCAGTTATGGCAAACAGCTTATGATACTTCTTCGTTTGAAACATAGCGACAAAGTTCATCATTCTTCCTGTCCGAAGACCCTTTTCCCGGTTGACCACAGCTTTCAGCAGAGCTGAAGTGTGAAGCAGTCCCTTCTGCAGAAAATCCGCTTCCCCTTTTCGAATCAGTTCCACAGCTTTGGCTGCTGCCTGTTCATCGTCTTTCGTATCTGCAATTCGGTCGGTGTCCACCTTTCTGCCGATCTTTTCGGCAGTCGCCAAAATCTCATCTGCCCGTCCTGTCAGTATGTAGTCGACCAGACCTTCGTCACAGGCGCGCAGAACGGCTTCGAGAGTCTTACCCTCTGCCGCCGAAGCCACCGCCACTGTTCTCTTTGTCTGCGTACGCATATTCTTCCTGATCTGATCAAAACTCTTTATCACCATTGCCGTTCCATTCTCCTTTCTGCTCTCTCCTTATTTCCCCGCTAAATGCGCCTAAAAAATACTCAGCTGCAGCTTCCGGCTCAGCATTTCCAACATTTTTATTCCGGCGACACTGTTTCCCTTTTTATCCAGCGCCGGAGAATAAATACCGATGCCCATCCTGCCCGGGCAGTCGGCCATGATTCCGCCTCCCACTCCGCTCTTGGCCGGAATTCCGACTCGAGTGGCAAATTCGCCGGACCCGTCGTACATACCGCTCGTAGTGAGCACCGCGTTCATGAACACCGCGTCCTCTTTCGGTATGATTTGTTTTCCCGAAGCTCGATCGAGTCCGTGATCGGCCAGAAGCAATCCCATCCTCGCCAGGTCTTTGCAGGTGACTTTTACAGAACACATAGCGAAATATACGTCAAGGAGTTCCTCTACACTGCCGTAAATCATGCCGGAATTTTTCAGCAGATAACCCAGCGCTCTGTTTTTGTTTCCGGTTCTCTTTTCTGAGGCATATACCTCTTCATCTATTTTCAGATCGGGGTTTCCCGTGATCTTTCTGGTAAAATCCATCAGCCGCTCAAAGCGTTCCCGGTTGTCCGCCGCTTTGACCAGTCCGCACACGGCGATGGCGCCGATATTGACCATGGGATTGATGTGCTCCCGAAGCAGCAGAGGCTCCGCATAGTCTATAGCGTTAAACGGCTTTCCCGTCGCCTCTACGCCTACGTGCTGCTTTACAAAATCCACGCCATTGTCCATTACGGCCAGCAGGAGAAATATCGGCTTGGCTATGCTCTGTATGGTAAAGGCTTTATCCCAGTCTCCGGCACAGTAATCGCCGTCCTCAGAAGCCACGCAGATGCCGATCTCTTCCCGGTTGGCCTTTCCCAGCTCGGGAATATAGGAGGCTACGCTTCCTTCCAGCGTATACCGCCTGCAGTTTTCTAAAATTCGGTTCAGCGTTTCCTGCATCTTTCCATCCTTTCTCTTCTTACTTTAAAAACAGCTTCAGCCACTTCAGCTTCTCTCCGTACGGCGGATATCTGAGCGGCACGTCGATCATCTGTCCTCTTTTCAGAATGCTCTTTTCATGAGAGAAGGTACGAAAGCTGTATCTGCCGTGATAACTGCCCATTCCGCTCTCCCCGATACCGCCGAACGGCAGCCGGTCTGTGGAAAGATGCATGATCGTATCGTTGATACAGCCGCCGCCGAAAGGAATATTTCTGATCACGTATCGCTGCGTTTCTCCGGAACGGGTGAACAGATAGAGGGCCAGAGGCCTCGGCCCGGCGCTGATCTGTTCCTTTATCCTGTTCAGATCGTCAAACCCGATCACCGGCAGAATCGGTCCGAAGATTTCCTCTTCCATCACCTTATCGTTCCAACTCGTATCGCTGAGTACTACGGGACCGATGCGGCAGTTTTCTCTGTCGGTTCCGCAGCTGTAATAAGGCGTTTCCCCCTCTAACATGGCCGACAGCCGATCGTAGTGCTTTTCGTTGATGATCTTCCCATAATCCCGGCTCTCAAGAGGCGATTCGCCATACAAAGCTTCTATATTTCTCACTACGGCTTTCAAAAACCGTTCTTTTACCTTTTGGTGCACCAACACATAGTCGGGCGCAACACAGGTTTGACCGCAGTTTAAAAATTTCCCCCACACGATCCGCCTTGCCGCCATGGGAATATCCGCCGTCTCGTCTACGATACACGGGCTCTTCCCGCCCAGCTCCAGCGTCAGCGGGGTCAGACTCTTGGCCGCCGATTTCATAACCTGTTTTCCTACCGCCTTACTTCCGGTAAAGAAAATATAATCGTATTTCATTTCCAGCAGTTCCCGGTTTTCCTCTCTTCCGCCGAGAACCACACAGACATAGCTTTCGCTGAATATTTCGCTTAAGATTTTTTTCACCAACGCGGAAACAGCCGGCGAATAAGCCGACGGTTTGACGACTGCGCAGTTCCCCGCGGCTATGGCTCCGATGAGGGGAACCATCGTCAGCTGGAACGGATAGTTCCACGGAGACATGATCAGCACTACGCCGTAAGGTTCCGGATATATCCGGCTCACAGCCGGAAAACAGGACAGCGGCGTTCCGACCCGTTTCGGCGCGGACAGGCGTCGGAGATGTTTTAACATATAGGAAATTTCCTGATAGACCATTCCTATCTCGGTTTCATAGGATTCAAACGGAGACTTTCCCAAATCCTCTCTCAGCGCGTCAATGATGGCCTCTTCGTTATTCTTGATGTTCTTTTTCAGCTTCAGAAGCGCACTTCGTCTGTATTCCAGATCCCGGCTCGTTCCCGATTCAAAAAAACTCCTCTGCCGCTTCAGCATTTTTTTCAGTTCCATGATCTCTCCCCTTCTCTGTATCTGCTCTCAATGTACTTCCGGCAGTATTCCTCCAATGCTCTGCATAAGGAAAACGCTTCATCCAAACTCTTTCCCGCGCAGACCATTCCATGAGCCGCCAGAATGCATCCATAGTTATTTCCCAATGCGTCCAGAGTATTCTTCTGCAGCTGCTCCGATCCCGGCAGCCCGTATCGGGCAAGTCCCACCTCCGAACCAAAAAACGGCTGAAGACGATCGTCTTCCACAGGCACAGGCCTCCGGGCCGCCGCGAAAACGCAGCAGTACTTGGAATGGGTGTGAATAACCGCATTGATCTCCGGACGCGCGGCGTAAATGCCGCCATGTATTCCCTTTTCCGAGGTCGGTTTCAGTTCGCCCTCATATTGCAGACTCCGTATATCCACTTTAACCATGTCCTCCGGTCTCAGCCTGCGGTAATCTATACCTGAAGGGGTAACGATCATGTACTGGCCGTCCAGTCTCATCGAAAGATTCCCCCAGGTTCCCTGAACCAGACCGGCGCGCAAAAGCCTAATTCCGCAGTCCTTCAGCTTTTCCCTGATCTCTCTCTCATCCACAGGATCACCTTCCTTCTGTCTTTCTCACTTCCTGCTCGCGGCGGGAATACTTTTCCAGATACATCCGCCTCATCTCTTCCGCCTCATCGGCGGGGAGGAATTTTGCGCCTCCTATGACCTCTGCCTTCAGATTGACTTCCGCCGATTTTTCCAGAACCTGCAAAGCGACTACCGCTTCATAAAGGCTCCTTCCCGCGGTAATGGTGTACCTGTCTCTGACAAAACAACCGGAAGCATTCCGCAGCGCCTCGCAGACCGTATCCCAATCGTATTCCACGGTAAAAATTCTATATCCTGCAATCTGCGCCATGTCGTCAAGGGCAGCCGTCATCGTCCTGCCCGAAAGAGCCGCCCGGAGGCAGTACGGTGTCCGAGACAGCACCACCGCATCGAGTTCCGGCATACGGTTTAGCAGCCTGTGCTCCACCCAATACTCCCTCTCATCCACTTCCCACAATCTGATGTCTTCTTCACGGAGACAGGTCAAATCGGCTTTATCTGTCGTTTCAACCCGCTCGCCTCTCAAATTGGCTATGATTTTGAACCAGTTGGAACCGCTTCCGGCCATGGCAGACAGCTGCGCGGCATACTTTTCTACTGTGGAAAAGATCCTCCCGTTCATGTTTTACCACTCCTGTTCCCTTTATCTCTGCTGCCGAACTGTATATTTCCTTCAGCCGGCAGAAATGCTCTGTAAAACAAATATACTGCAGTCCGCGCCGTGCCCTGTGACTGCGAACTACAGTATAATTATCCCGCAAATTCTCTTCTTGTCAATACTAGTCGACGGTAAAAATGCGGTTGTCCTTGTCGATGTAACCGATCTGGCCTCTAACACCAAAATACTTTTCGGCAAGGTCCGACAGTTCCTCGGCCGCCGTTCTGACCTGATCCCTGTTCAGATCCGTAAAACCGTCGATAGGGAAAAGAATATCGGTTGTGGCCTCGGTGATCTTTCCGATCTCGCTCTGTCTCCAGGTCCAACGCCTGGTCCTCACCTGATGGCCGGAAACGTACACGATTTCCTTTTCCTCCGGCTTTTCCGCTTCTCCTCCGCCAAAAGGCAGGAAAGTATCCTCCGGATCGGCGGGCCTCACCTCAAGACTCTCTTCAATAGTGGACATATCGTGAGCGCCGATGGGAAGCCTGTACTTGATGGATATCGCGTTGCCCAGATCCACGGCGGCGCTGATATGGGGAAAACCCTTTCCTTTAGCTATTCGGTCCAGCAAGGCTTCGATGGAACACATATAGCGGTTCGGATTGATGCCCATAGCTCTGAATGCCTCTCGGTAAGGGGCAATAACCTCCGCATTCTTCACCTTAATTCCCTCAAAATCCTTCTCGCACTGCCGGATGTTCTCCTGCAGCATCTCTTCCAGCCGATCGATCTGTCTGGTGTTGTCTATCCCTCTGACCGCTACGGCGCCAAAATATCCGTTTGGCAGAAGATCAAATACTTCTTTCGCAATTTCAAATTTCATGCTGCCTGTCTCCTTTTCTTTTTTCCCTCTCCGATTTTCGACAGGTATATCTGTTGGATCCACTTTTTTAGTTTAACACAATCGCGCATTAAAGCAACAGTGAAATCCTCAATTTTTTTCAAAATCCGCTTAATCCCGCTCAAAAGCCTCCGCTACGGATTTCATATATTGAGCCACCTTGAGGTGCTGCGGACATGCGGCCTCACAACTGCCGCAGCCGATACATTCCGACGCTCTGCTGTAGGTATGGATCAGATTGTCGTAGTAGGTTCTCTGCGTGGAAAAGCCCTTGTTCAGCGCCTGCTGCTCCGCGTTGTACAGCGCAAAATATTCCGGAATCGGAATGGAGACAGGACAGCCTTCCACACAGTACCGGCATCCTGTGCAAGGAATGGAAACGGACTCGTTGATCATTTCCACCACCTTTTCCAGCAGAGCGTATTCTTCCTCCTCCATCGGCTGAAACTCCCGCATATACTGCAGATTGTCCCGGAGCTGCTCCGTGCAGGACATGCCGCTCAGAACCATCTCCACATTTTTCTGACTGGCCGCAAAGCGAATGGCCCAGGATGCCGCAGATGCATCCGGCGCATAGCCGCGAAGGAGAGCTTCCGCTTCTTCCGGCAGATCCGCCAAGGTTCCGCCCTTTACCGGTTCCATGACGATGATCGGCTTGCCGTGAGCGGCTGCTGTCTCGCAGCACTTGCGCGACTGTATGGCAGGATGATTCCAGTCCAGATAGTTGACCTGCAGCTGAACGAAATCCAGTTCCGGATGAGCGGTCAGAATTTGATATAGCAGCTCGGCATCGTCATGATAAGATATTCCGGCTCGTCTTATCTTCCCCTCTTTTTTCATCTGCTGAATAAACGAAAAGGAGTTGAACTTTTCCGCCTTCTCATAGGACAGCCGATTGATATCGTGCAGCATATAGTAGTCAAAGAAATCCACGCCGCACTTCTCCATCTGCTCATTGAAATATTTTTCGTTGTCGGCCTCTTCTTTCAGGTATACGATGGGCAGCTTCGATGCCAGAGTAAAGCTTTCCCTCTTATGCCGGCTGACCAACGCTTCTCGAACGGCAATCTCACTCCTGTATTCATGATACATATACGCTGTATCAAAATAGGTAAAGCCTTCTGATAAAAAAAGATCCACCATCTCTCTGAGCATATCCATATCGATGCTCTTCTGATCTTCTGCGTTGACCAGCGGAAGTCTCATCAATCCAAAACCAAGCTTTTTCACTTCACAATTTCTCCTTTGCCTTGTGTATTTCCTAAAGACAGCGTACGGCAGAATCCCTCCGGTGTCAACCTCTTTCCGGCGAAGAAAGCCGGCTAAACGGGAAATTCGTCCTCTTAAGTCGGTCCCCTTAAATTTCGCAGACAATAAAAAAAGGGAAGACCGCCTGTACAAAGCGTCTCCCACGAAATCGGAAAAGGATATGGATTTTTTCAATTCCAGCGTTCCAGCTTCAGCACGATTCCCCCCGGAACGCCGTCCTCCATGTCGGTTGAAAATATCCCTACTCGAAATTCCTTTTTTCCGTTCCGATAATACCAGATATAGTAGTCAAACGGCTCCTGCTGTCTTCTGGCCTCGTCAGCATCTTCGTACAGATAGCCGGCGCTGTTGTGAAGTCTGCTGCCGTTGGTCTCTTCGCAGGCCTCCCAGACGGCCCTTGCATAGTCGTCGATCAGCTTCTGCGTAACCTGCTCGTCGATCCGGAAAGTGATCTTCCACTGTTGCTTCTTCTCTTTCAGCTTTTCCTCCGATGCCCCGATCGGCCGTCCGAATCCTTTTATTCCACAGTCTTTTTCCACTTCTCTCGTCCAGTCGGCCTGTGAAGCTTCCGTCAGAATTCCGGTTTCGCGGCTATCTTCCTCTGTGTTCTCTTCACAGGAAACGCACAGCAGTAGAAAAAAAATGATAAAAACAGCTATCCCCCGATTTTTCATCCCATTCTGCCCCCTGTTTATTTATCTTATTCACAGAACGGAATGTTATGCTAAGAATTTCTTTTTCTCCACTTCAGCAGTAAAGACGAATTGACAATGACCAGAACCGAACCGGCATTGTGCACCAGCGCGCCGACTACCGGATTGAGCACGCCGGTTATGGCCAGCGCAACGGCGACAAAATTCAGCGTCATGGAAAAAGCCAGGTTGCACTTGATCGTAAACATCATCCTTTTCGCCATACGAAGCAGATGAGGCAGCTCCTTTATCTCGTCGTCAATCAGGGCAATATCAGCGGCATCCACGGCAATATCGCTCCCTGTACCTCCCATGGCAATTCCCACAAACGCCTTTTTTAACGCCGGCGCATCGTTGATTCCGTCTCCGATCATACACACCTGTCCGCCGCGGTTCTGGCAGTCTTCAATCCACCTCAGCTTATCTTCCGGCAGACATTCTGCGCGAATCTGGTCGATTTGAAGCTGCTTCCCGATTTCTTCCGCTGCGCCGGCATGGTCTCCGGTCAGCAATACGGTGGACACGCCCGTCTCTCTGATCTTTGCGATCATCTCCCCGGCTTCTTTCCTCAGCGTATCGGACAGGGCAAGAAAGCCTGCAGCACGTCCGTCAATCCCCATCCAGATGATCGTACATCCCTTGTTGCGGTACTGTTCCGCCTGGAACTGATCCGCGCTGCTCATGTCGATCCCTTCCTGAGCAAGCAGTTCCAAATTACCCGCGGTCACTTTTTTCCCTTCGACTTCGGCTTTTACGCCTTTTCCCGGCAGCATCCGAAACTCCCGAGCCTCCGGCAGGGCTTTCCCCGTTCTGCGGAAACAGCTGACCACCGCCTTTCCGAGGGGATGTTCAGAATAGGCTTCCACTCCGGCTGCAAGCCGAAACAGATCATCCGTCCCGGAAGATCCGGAAAAGCTCTGCACCGCCGCCACTTCCGGTTTCCCGTAGGTCAACGTGCCCGTCTTGTCAAAGGTTATCTCGGTGACCGCAGCCAACCGTTCCAGGGCATCGCCTTCACGAACCAGAAATCCGTGCCTCGTCGCATTGCCTATCGCCGCCATAATCGCCGTAGGCGTGGCCAAAACTAAAGCACAAGGGCAGAAGACCACCAGTATGGTCACCGCTCGAATGATTTCCCCGGAGACGATCCAGGTCAGAGCGGCCGCGGTCAGGGCAGCGACGACAATATAGGTGGCCCATCGATCTGCAATCCCCACAATTTTTGCCTTACCTGCATCCGCTGACTGGACCAGACGGATCATTCGCTGAATCGAACTGTCCTCGCCCACCTTTAACGCCTTCATGTCGAAGGAGCCGAACTGGTTTACCGTTCCGCTGAACACCTCATCCCCCGCCTTCTTATCCACGGGAAGGGATTCTCCGGTCATCACCGCCTGGTTTACGGAAGTCTCGCCCGAAAGGATCACTCCATCTACGGGAATCGTCTCTCCCGGCAGCACTCGCAGCACATCGCCCACTTTTACCTGCTCTGCCGGCAGCATCTCTTCCTTTTCTCCGGTCAGTCTTCTTGCCGTCTGAGGCGTCAGATGAACCAGCTTCTCAATTCCCGCTCTCGCTTTTGCTACGGTAAGATTCTCAAGCAATCCCCCAAGCTGCATGATAAACGCCACCTCACCTGCGGCAAAATCTTCACCGATGATCACAGAGGCAATCAGCGCAATAGACACCAACACATCCGCTTTGATGTCAAAGGCGGTGATCAAACCGATTGCCGCTTCGCATACGATGGGAACGCCGCAAAGGATGATAGCTATCCAGGCCGCGTCAAAAGGCATCGGCAGAAGATCAAAGATACTGATAACCAGAGAGATGCCGCCGATAACCAGACAGATTACGTCTTTTTTCACGCCTCCCCATTCTAAAAACCGTTCCAACTTTTCCATATATGTATCGAATTCCTTTCTCTGTCGTTCCATATACCCGGGTGGGTATACTCTCATTATACCTATAGGGGTATATGTTGTCAAGGAAGTCAAAAAAATTCCGCGGCAAGAACATACCGCAGAAAATCGCCGGATGAAAAACAACCGCTTCCGAAAAAGCGGGATTTCCTTATATAAAAAGATGCTGCGGCAGCGATATGTGCCCAACATCTTTCTTCTCTTCCTATTCTTCTATTTCATATTGGCAAAGCGCTCCACCGCTTTGGTAAAGCTCTCTATGGTCTTGTCCGGATCCCCGTGCTCAATGCCGTCTCGCACACAGTGCTTTATATGCCCCTCAAGGACCACCTGGCCCGCCTTGTGAAGAGCTGATTTCGCGGCGTTAATCTGGGAGAGGATATCCTCGCAGGGTACATCCTCGTCGATCATCCTGTCGATAGCCTGCACCTGGCCGATGATCTTTTTCAGTCTGCGGTGCAGATTGTCCGAATCCATGCACTGTTTCATCTCCGTACCTCCTGTCTGCTATCCTAACTTCTGTTCCTTTTGTACTGCTCCTGTATAATCCATCTTAATCCATAAAACCGTTTTTTCCGGTCAAACGTCGGAATCGGCTTTTCCTTCACGTTCCGATTTGTATCGGACTCCGCGTCTCCTCTTTTGGCTGTCGAGATCGCCTTCTCATCAGATTCCGTTGCCCGGTCCGCATATCCGTCCGTAAAGCGATCTTGCGTCTTCAGCCGCTGACCCTTGGCGATCTCTCTGTCGAATTCTCCGAACTATGCGCACTACGTAAGGAAGAACAGATCCAACGTAGCCCTGTCCACCGGTTTTCCCACGTAACCGCCGAAGATAAAGGCGGCTATCGATATGAGAATAGACGGTACGATCGGCGCAGCTCCGAAGAAAGTCATCTCAAAAGTAGTCATCAGAATAAACGACACTACGCCGAGAACAGCCGACAATATACACGCCGTGCTGTTGGCCCTCTTCCAGTAAAGACCGAAGAGAATCGGACAGAAGAAGGCGCACTCCAGTCCGCCCATGGCGAACAGGTTGATCCAGACGATCAGATCCGGCGGATAGATGGTGAATACAAAGACGATAGCGCCGATCAGGAAGGTGGTTCCTACCGACAAATTCTTTATCTTATTGTTGAATTTCGGTTCTTTTCTCTGTTCCGGCTTTGCGATGTAATTCAGATACAGATCCTTTACAATAGCCGCCGACGCCAGAATCAGCAGAGAGGATACCGTAGACATCACCGCTGCAAGAGGCGCTGCGATGAACAGCCCGGCAACCACCGGATTCATATATTTAAGCACGAGAGCCGGCACGACGTAATCCGTATTGGAGAATTCCGACTCGTCCAGCACGGCCGGCGCAAACACGCCGGAAATATGCATGACCAGCATCAAAAAGCCCACCACGATGGTTCCGTAAATCATCGCATTGTGCAGAGCTTTGGTATCTTTAAATCCCATGCCGCGAACCGCAGTCTGTGGAAGTCCCAAAACGCCGATACCGACAGTAACCCAAAAGGACATGACATAAGCCTTGGTTGTCGTTCCTCCGCTGGTTACGTCTGCCCAGGCCGGATTTTCCGCATTGAGCTTATCGATCAGGGAATCGAATCCTCCTGCGCTGCTGACTATGGTGAACAGAATGATAAATCCGCCGATTACCATGATGACGCCCTGTATGGTATCCGTCGTTACTACCGCCTTGAATCCGCCGATCGTCGTGTAAACGATAACTACCGTTCCGAACAGAAGCAATCCGTAAATATAGGAAAGTCCGGTAATCGATTCAAAAAGAACCGCACCCCCGATAAACTGGCTCATCATCTGCGCGATGAAAAACAGTACGAGACAGATCGACGAAATCCAGACCACCGTTTTGGATTTGTACCGGCTTCTCAGATAGTCGGTTACCGTAACGGCCCCCGTTTTCCTCGCGATAAGCGCAAACTTTTTTCCCAGTATGCCCAGGATGATAAACGCCGTCGGCACCTGAATCATGGAAAGATAAACCCACACCAGTCCCTTTTCGTAGGCAACGCCCGGACCTCCGATAAAACTGCTGGCGCTGGTAAAGGTGGCCACCAGCGTCATGGCGAGAACCAGACCGCCCATGGACCGGCCTCCGATGAAATAATTGTTGATAAATCCTTTTCCTGCTGCCTCGTCTGCTTTGGCCTGCCGATTGCTTGCCCAAAGGCCCACGATCAGATTGAACAGCAGATAGACGATCAGCACGGTGATCAATATTGCTGTGTATGACATTTACTCCACCTGCTCTTCCTCATCTTCGCCGAGATCAAAATCCTTAAAAAACTTCTTCACGACGACTACCGCAGCAATACAGAACAGGATGTATCCGACAATACTGCTGAGAAAAAACCACATCGGAAGCCCCAAGATATAGGTATAAGTCTCCGGTGTGCCCCGCTCGGCTATGCCGTATCCCGTAACATACCACCAGATAAAAAAAGCCACATAAAGACCGGCTGAAATCAGCGCTTCTTTTCTGATCTGCCGGTGCTTCTCCTTCTCCGTCAGTCTGGGAGCCATATTTCTTTCCTCCTTAATAGTAGAATCGCTTCTGCGCCCCTCAATGTCCGAGGGAAGCGTATCCTCTGTTTTGTTATGTCATCATTGTAACACGGCCCCGCCTGTTTGGACAACAAAAAATGCAAAGGAGGTTTTAAAAACGGAATCTGCCATATTCTTTACTCTTTTTCTAATTTCAGACAGCCGAAACGAAGCCAAAACGGAAAATCTGCCATACGCTATAAAAAAAACTTCATTTCAGACACTTTTTCGCAGGACGATCGAGGATCGATCCCCTGCGGGTTACTTCCTGTGCAACTTAAGTTATACTCCTATCTTTCTTTTGCCCGGCTGACCGGCAATTGCCCGTCTGAAATGAAAAATAATCTGCACAGTATGGCACTTTTCAAGGAAAAAACGCATTCTCGCTGTCTGAAATCGTCTTTTCTTTACACAGTATGGCAAATCACAGCAGAATGAAGCTTCTTATGCCTTTCCACATAAAAAAGGAAGGCCGGTCGATCATCTGTCATCGATGATCAATCGTACCTTCCCTTTCACGGTCATATCTGAATCTCTAATCCCTTAACCCTTAACCTTCTATGGAAATATATTTGTTTTCCTCGATCTGCGGCTTGTTCTCTTCCTTCGGTACGCAGATCTTCAGAATGCCGTCTTCAAACCTGGCCTTGATATCTTCCTGTTTAATGGTTTCGCCCACATAAAAGCTTCTGCTGCAGGACCCGGTAAATCTCTCACGGCGGATATACCTTCCGTCCTCGTCTTTCTGATCGTTGTTGGTGCTGGTCGCTGCCTCGATAGTCAGCATCCCGTCCTTAAGCTGAGCCTTTACGTCTTCTTTCTTGAATCCCGGCATCTCCATCTGCAGTTCGAAGTGATCGCCTGCATCCTTGATATCGGTCTTCATCAGCTGATTCTCCGTGCGGCCTCTTACCGGAAAATCCATAAAGTCATCAAATAATCTCTCTCCAAAAATGCTAGGTAATAACATTACAATCCCTCCTTCAATACCGGTCTGTGCCGGTCCTTAATGTCATTCTCTATTATGTCTTTTCCCTTTTGACAATTTTATTATACCACTTTTGTTAGCACTGTCAATAGGTGAGTGCTAATTTTTTAAAAAATTTTCCTCTCTCCCCTATCATTGATTTTCCAATCATTACACAGATTCACAAACTACACCTTTCTGAAAACTTCCGTAGGATTATCACGTCATCGACAAATCCTAAGCCTCAAACCCGTGCACTCTGCCCGGCTGTCTTTCCGCCTGCACCAGCTTTACCCGCAAACCAGTCCGCCGGCAGGAGAAGGTTTTCCACCAAAAAAACAGAGCCTGAAGCCCTTAAAAAAGGGATTGCAAGCTCTGACAGCAAATAGCAGCGTGTAATTTCCTCTGACGGCTATGCACCGCTTTCCAACCGCTCTTCTGTCTTAAAAATATGTATGGTACCCGTACGATTCAGATACATGAGCAGCGAAAGGCCAATCGGGAATCCGAACAGTCCAACCGCACCGAAGAGCTGCACGCCGGCAAACATACTGACCAATGTCACCACGGGATGGAGACCGATCTGTCCGCCTACAATCTTCGGTTCAATGATGTTTCTCACCACCGTGACAATCAGATACAGGACAACCAGTTCGGCGCACAGCGTATAGTTTCCCAGAACTGCAGCGATGACAGCCCATGGAATCATAATCCCTCCCGTGCCGAGAACCGGAAGAATATCAAAGATAGCAATTCCAAGCGCAATCAGCACAGAATTTCTGATTCCTATGATCGTAAGTCCTATGGAAAGCTCCACAAAGGTTATACTCATGATTAACGCGTACGACCGAATGCAGACGAAAAGGGTGCCTACAACATACTGTTTAATCTGCAAAACGATATTTCTGGCTGCACCGTTCAGCTGCCGCATGCAGAAAGCAGCCAGCTTATCGTAGTCCATAGCGATAAAAAAGGTGGAAATCACCATGAGGAGCATCTTGATGAACAGCATCGGAAGCGATGAAGCAAAACCGGAAATCGCCTCCATACTGGAAAGGGAAAGATCCGATACCAGGCCGCTCATAGACCGGGTGAACTGATCCCAGAGATAGTCTACTGTATCCAAAACTTTAGGATCCGCCTGCTGCAAAGCGTGCTCCAACTGGCGGAACAAATCGCTGAGAACGGGATTTACATACTGAAGATAAATTCTTGGAAGCCCCTGAACCAGATCGCTGATAAACGAAAATACCCGGACGCTGCCCATGGTCAGAAGCGTACCGATAGTTCCGTAAAAGAGCAGCACCACAAGCACAGCCGATATCTTTTTCGGCAATCTTGTCTTTGCCGAGATAAAGCGGATCGGATGTCTTAAGATGTATGCAATAAAAAGGGCTGCGACAAACGGAAACAACAGCGAGAATGCAAATTCAAGAATAAAAAAGGCAATGGCGATGATGATCGCAAAATACAGGAAATTAATTATAAATCTTTTTTGCTTTTCCATTCTGCTATAATAACCTCTTTTCCCTAAATTAAAAGACTACACAATATTAAGAATACCGAAGATGAAGAACAGTGTCAACAACAAGTAGACGCCTTCATCAAAATTCTTCGTCCATTCCAGATGAAAGAGCCGAAGATCAGTCAAAAGTCCTACGGCGCTGCAGGAACATGGGAGCACTGATTGGAGCAGTATAAGAAAAGACAGATTTTAAAAAAAGGTCTATAATACAGATAATCCGTTTAAAGTCTGTTTCTTACCGGACAAATCTACAGAAAAGGAGGAATTCTTTGTGCAGCATCCCGATGAATTGAACAATGTTCTGAAGTATATTGACGAACACATTGAGGAGCCGCTTTCCATAAAGCAGCTGTCAGATATCGCCGGTTATTCTGAGTATCACTTCATGAGAAAATTCAAAGGCTGCATGAACAAAACGCTGTCAGAATATATCAACAGGCGCAAGCTGATCGTTCTGAGCCTGCGCTGCTCCGCCCTCCTTACTCAATCAGAGACAAATACATGATATACATATCCGAATAAGTTCCGTCTTTCAGGCGGAATCCGCCGGGTATTGTGGCCAGAGT
Source organism: uncultured Emergencia sp. (assembly GCA_904420065.1). Classification (GTDB taxonomy): domain Bacteria; phylum Bacillota; class Clostridia; order Peptostreptococcales; family Anaerovoracaceae; genus Senimuribacter. The sequence goes on along the minus strand of CAJFTU010000028.1, from coordinate 9,894 downwards.
CTTAAAGCCTGCGTCCTGATACAGATGGATGGCCGCCTTATTCCATGCGCCGACGCCGTTGAACTGGATCCCTCGAAATCCTTCCTGTCTGGCCCGGCGCACCGAATCCGCCACCAGATGCCGGCCCAAATGCCTTCCGCGAAATTTTTTGCCGATCAGATAAGAGATGTTGGCCACATGACTGCATCTGCCGATAATATTGGGATGAAGCGTATAGTAACCCGCGATCTCTCCGTCAACACACATACATACCACCGCTGTCTCCTCCTCAAGAACTTTTGAAAAGCTCTCCGTATCATACGGTTCGATCTGAGGAAAGGACATGCCGTCCTCTATGACTTCATTCCACATATCCTTGAGAAGGAGAACATCTTCCTTTTCATAATTTCTGAAACTGATCTTCATACTGACACCTCGTTCCATCGCTCCGGCAGCAGCTCCTTCAGCCGCGCCTCTCTCTTCCCGGGCAACATGACTATCGCATCCAGATTGCCCTCATCTATCTGATACAAAAATTCCCGGCATCTGCCGCACGGAGGCAAAATGGATCCTTCCTCTGTAACGGCAACAATTCTTTTGATCTTCGTCTGCCCATCCCTCAACATCTGAGCCGCTGCAGCCTGTTCCGCACAAAACCCCAAAGAGCAGGGCAGATCAATGCAGACTCCCGTGTAAATCCGTCCATCCTCACTTTCGGCAGCACAGGCTACCTGACCGGCTTCCCCGGATTCTCCCAGTTTCATCGGGCCGACGACAGCCGTCGCTGTTCGATACAGCCGCTCTGAAGGATCGGCTGCCCAGAGCATAAGGTACTCCCATTGTCCGGTGTCCAAATCTATCATCTTCTTCACAACCGACAATCCTTCGCGCAGATAAAAATCCACCGCTCTTCGATTTTTAACATAAACCTGCAGAGTAAATGCAGAATACTTTTCTTTTACCGCATTCAAGAGCGCTCTTCCCGTTCCCTGGCATCGACAGCGACTGTCCACAAAGATTCCGGCCAGGTAATCGCCCGTCATTCCTGCAAAACCCCGCAGTTTCCCCTCTTCCTGACAGATAAAAACATCCGCAGAGGAAAGGGCTTCTCCGACCTGATCGAAGTGAGACAACCAGTACTCCTCAGAGATGAAATCATGAGCCTGCCGGTTGCCTTCAAGCCAGATGCGCATAAGCTCCCGCTTTCCGTCTTCCGTTCCTGTAAATTTGGCAATCATCTTGACTCTCCTCTTTCCCTTTTCGCCATTTCAGTGCTGCCGGCTATCTGCTCCCGATACCACCGCAGCGCCTTTTCCTCCAGTTCTCTGACAAAACCGTCCTTTCCGTCGCAATAACTCTCAATATCGTAAGGGAAACGCTGTGCCAATCTGCGCTTCAGCTGTCCATATAACTCCGCATCCTGTCTGTGAGAACGCAGATAATCACGAACAGCCAGATGTCTGATAATATCGTGTCGGTTAGCTTCCTCAAAGATATGGATCTGATGCGTGCGTTCATCTCCGCCTTTGCGGTAATACCGTCTGCCCGGAATGCCGAATTCACCCATGCACTCATATCCCAGAGCTTCGAACTGTACGTTAAAATTATCCGTGCGCTGAACAGATCTGACTACGGGCATGATATCGATAACCGGCTTGGCCGCCAGTCCTTCTACAGCTGTGCTTCCAATATGGCAGACGGCGACCAGTTCACTTCCCAATATTCGTTTTATTTCTTCCGCTTCCTCTTCAAACATCACTTTCCAGCGGGGATCGTACGATGTAACGATAACGTGCTGCACTAGCTTTTCCTCACCTCTCTCAGCCCTTCTTCGACAGACCGACTTAGCCGTAAGTTCGCTCAAATTCCTCCTGCAGAGTCTCTTCTCCCCAATAAAATCCTACATAATTTTCCAACAGCTTTACCGCCGTTTCCACAGACGAATACAGCTTTTCCCTCAGGGCTTCGCTGCTTTCACTGCATCCGGGATTATCCTTTTTATTGAGAAACATTCCCCGTATGCCGTGAGAAAGTCCGCTGACTTTCAGAAAGAAAAAGACAATTCCCCTGACCGCAGTGTTCTCTGTGGTGAAAAAATGGCAATACTTCTTCATATCCTTTACCGCGATATCCGCATCTTTGGGGGAAATTCCCAAAAGCTCGCCGATTATACGGCTGTTCTTTTCGCCTGGGCAGAGGTGGCCGGCCGTATCAAACGTCCACGGATCCTTTCCCTCTTCCCGCATCAGCATTTTATCAAATTCGGTTTCGATTTCCACATGCGGCACTCCGCTTTTCCTCTCCCAGTCGTTGACGAAAGGATGACACAGACTGTCCAGTGTAAAGTGGCAGATAAATCCTAAAATGTACGCCAGAGCGGCGTCAGGATCCTCACTCTCCCTGATCATTTCGCGTGCATCGGTAAAAAAGCGGCGTCCTTTCTCTTTGTGCATATTTCTGCCCAATTGATTAATCCGGCTGTAACGCAGCGGCCGGTGATAGAACAGAATATCCGGTCCATGCAGACCGATGGAAAAAAGTTCTCTGTTCTTCGCTGCAATTTCACCGGTGCCGGCAGAAAGCCGCCGACTTACCAGGTCGCCGAAAATGCGGTGCGCATAAGTTGAAGGCATCTGAAATTCCCCCTTATTCCTTGTCAATATGGCTATTTAAAACATTTCTCTGTAACGCTAACGCGCCATTGGTACCGCCTCGGCTTAAAATCCGATCAGCGTACCGACGGTATGTACGATAAAAGCCGCAGCCCAGGCGATCAGGCACTGCAAACAGACAACGCCAAGGGCCGACTTTCCGCCCAGTTCTCGCTTTACTGCGGAAATCGCCGCTACACACGGCGTATAGAGCAGAGTAAATACGAGGAATACAAAAGCGGTAAACGGCGTAAACAACGTACTCAGAAGATCCGTGTCTCCGCCCAGCAGCACGGTCATGGTGCTCACTACACTTTCCTTTGCCGTAAAACCGGTAATCAGCGCAGTGGATACTCTCCAGTCTCCAAATCCCAGAGGGGCGAAAATCGGCGCAATGAATCCGCCTATGAGCGCCAGCATGCTGTCGTGAGAGTCGGTCACCACGTTCAGCCGCGTGTCAAAAGTCTGCAGGAACCAGATGATAATGGTTGCCACAAAGATGATGGTGAACGCTCTGGAGATAAAGTCCCTGGCCTTATCCCAGATCAGGCGGCCTACGCTTTTCAGTCCCGGAAATCTATAGTTAGGCAGCTCCATGACAAAAGGCACAGGCTGTCCTTTAAATTTGGTTTTGTCGAGAATCAGCGCGAAAATCACAGCGGTCAGTATGCCGATGAAATACATCAGCGTCATGACCAACGCCCCGTGTTTCGGGAAAAAGGCCGCCGTCAGCAAGGCATATATCGGCAGCTTAGCCGAGCAGCTCATAAACGGCGTAAGCAATATGGTCATCTTCCGGTCCCGCTCGGAAGGCAGGGTTCTGGTCGCCATAATCGCAGGAACCGTACAGCCGAATCCGATGATCATGGGAACGAAACTGCGTCCCGACAATCCCAGACGGCGGAGCAGCTTGTCCATGACAAAAGCAACGCGAGCCATATATCCGCTGTCTTCGAGGAAAGACAGGAAGAAGAACAACGTCACAATCGTAGGCAAAAAGCTGAGCACACTTCCCACACCGGCGAATACGCCGTCAATAATCAGTGAATGTACGACCGAATTTACATCGCTCTGCGTCAGCGCGGTATCTACAACATCGGTAAGCCAGCCGATTCCCGTTTCCATCAGATCCGACAGCCATGCGCCGATTACACCGAAAGTCAGATAGAAGATCAGGGCCATAATCACAGCGAAGCTGGGAAGCGCCGTAAATTTTCCCGTGAGTATCTTGTCTATTTTTTGGCTGCGCATGTGTTCTTTGCTCTCTTTTGGCCTGACTACCGCCATACGGCAGACTTTATCGATAAAGGAAAATCTCATATTGGCCAGAGCCGCATTTTTATCCATTCCACTCTCTTTCTCCATCTGGAGAGTGATATGATCGAGCATCTCCTTTTCGTTCTGATCCAGCTTCAACTGGCTGAGGATCAGCTCGTCCCCTTCGACCAATTTGCTGGCGGCAAAGCGAACGGGAATTCCGTTTTCTGCCGCGTGATCCTCAATCAGGTGCATGATAGAGTGGAGGCACCGGTGAACAGCGCCGTGATCCTCTCCTTCGGCATCGCAGAAATCCAGCCTTCCGGGACGTTCCTGATACTTCGCCACGTGAACAGCGTGATCGATCAGCTCATCGATACCCTCGTTTCTCGCGGCGGAGATCGGAATAACCGGTATACCTAGGGCTTCCTCCAGTTCGTTGATGTGAATGGTTCCGCCGTTTTCTCTGACTTCGTCCATCATGTTCAGAGCCAGGACCATAGGAATATCCAGTTCAATCAGCTGCAGTGTCAGATAGAGATTTCGCTCAATGTTGGTAGCGTCGACAATATTGATTATACCTCTTGGTTTATCCTCAAGAAAGAATTTTCTCGATACGATCTCTTCGCTGGTATACGGGGACATCGAATATATTCCCGGTAAATCGGTGACCTGCGTATTGGTCAGCTTTCTGATCTGACCGTCCTTTCTGTCCACTGTAACGCCGGGAAAATTGCCCACATGCTGGTTTGATCCCGTCAGCTGGTTGAACAGCGTGGTTTTGCCGCAGTTCTGGTTGCCGGCCAGGCCGAAGGTCAGCAGTTCATCGTCTCCCAGAACCGCTCCCGTCTGCTTGACGTGATACTTTCCCATTTCACCCAGGCCCGGATGGTCGATGCGCTTTTTCTTTAAAAGCTGTCCCTTTTCTTCCGTTTCGTCGTTGATCTTTTCTATTTCGATCTTCTCTCCGTCTTCCTTTCGGAGTGTCAATTCGTATCCCCATATCCTGTATTCTACAGGGTCGCCCATAGGCGCTTCTTTGATAAACCGGATGGTCTTTCCCGGTATGAGACCCATGTCCAGAAAGTGCTGGCGCAGAGAGCCTTCTCCGCCCACGGAAATAATTCTGGCCGCTTCTCCTTTTTCCAATTGTGATAATTTCATCTGTATTTTATCTCCTTAACGTGTCGATTTATCATTTACTGTGCAGAAACTTTTTTTATTGTAACACAAATTTATCGCCTATGAAAGCCGGAACAGACCGATCGAAATTTCAGTAAAAATTTTCACACGTCGGTTTTGAGCAGTCGCCCGTTCAGCAAACGCCAGAACCCCCGGAAGAAACGGTTTGCCTCTTCCGGGGGTTCTGACAGTTATAACCCTTTGAATTGTTCTTTTTCTTTATTCTGCAGCATCTGTGCCTGTCGGCAGCATCACAGCCGGATACTTCGAAACTGCCGTCTTTATGCTGCTTCACCTTTCACATCCTGTTCCTTTCCGGTAATCTGTCTGATGACGAGCAGCGTACCGATCATCAGCAGAATCGCAATCGGAAGAGCGAGCACACTCTTGAGGAAACCTGCGATGATATAGCAGAAGAAGGATACCACCGCAACTGTAATCGCGTAAGGCAGCTGAGTGTTGACGTGGTTGATATGGTTGCACTGAGCTCCTGCCGATGCCATGATAGTGGTATCGGAAATCGGCGAGCAGTGGTCGCCGCAGACGGCGCCGGCCATGCAGGCTGAGATCGAGATGATCATCATCGTCTCGTCGCTGCCCTCAAATGCGGCAACAACGATAGGAATCAGTACGCCGAAGGTGCCCCACGAAGTTCCTGTAGCGAAGGAAAGTCCGCAGCCGATCAGGAAGATGATCGCCGGCAGGAAATTCATCAGACTCTCGGCGCTGCTTTGAATTACACCTGCGACATAAGGAGCAGCCCCCAGACTGTCGGTCATCGCTTTCAGCGACCATGCGAAGGTCAGAATCAGGATAGCCGGAACCATTGCTTTGAAGCCTTCCGGTACGCTGTCCATACATTCTCTGAAGGTAAGCACTCTTCTGCCCATGTAGTAGATTACCGCAAAGATCAGGGCAAAGACGCTGGCAACGGAAAGACCAACGGACGCATCACTTCCGGAGAAGGATTCGATGAATCCGGTTCCCGAGAAGAATCCGCCGGAGTACATGATGCCGACGATACAGAAAGCGATTAGAATAACTACAGGCAATACCATATCCATTACTTTTGCCCTGTCGTTTTCCACGATTTCTTTTTCTGCGTCTGCGTACGGACGATCTGGAGTGGTATAAAGGTCATTGTAAAGAATGGCGTTGTCTTCGTGTTTTCTCATCGGACCGTAGTCGATCTTCGCTATAGTGATGACGATCATCATGGCGATGGTCAGCAGCGCATAGTAGTTGTACGGAATCGCACGAATAAACAGAGCAAATCCGTCCTCACCTTCTACAAAACCGGTTACCGCCGCCGCCCAGGACGAAATTGGAGCAATGATGCACACCGGCGCCGCCGTAGCGTCGATCAGATAAGCCAGTTTCGCACGGGATACATTGTGTTCGTCGGTAATCGGCCGCATTACGCTGCCCACAGTCAGGCAGTTGAAATAGTCGTCAATGAAGATCAGACAACCCAGCAGAATCGTACAGAGCTGCGCTCCGATACGCGACTTGATGTGGGTCTTTGCCCAGCGGCCGAAAGCAGCCGAGCCTCCCGCCTTGTTCATCATGCATACCATGGCTCCCAAGACAACGAGGAATACCAGAATACCTACGTTGTAGCTGTCGGAAAGCACGCTGATTATTCCTCCGGACAGAACGTGATTAAACGTTCCTTCAAAAGAAAAGCCGGAATAGAACAGCCCGCCGATTACAATACCGATGAACAGGGAACTGTACACTTCTTTCGTAATCAGCGCCAGAACGATGGCTACCACCGGCGGTACCAACGACCAAATCGTTCCGTACAGCTCAGGCACGTATTCTTCTTCGTCTGCTGCAAAGGCCAAAGCCGGACAGCTGACTATAAGCAGCATCGCCATGGACATGATCCACGTAATTTTCCATTTGACGTTCTTCATAAGTAATATTTCTCCTTTCTGTCAAATTCTCAGAGAAATCTGAAGCAGAGCAGAGTATCGCAGAAAGATAACAGGAATAAATGCTTTTCAATTCGGGTTACACTTTTGCATCTGTATAAAATCTGACTGTTGCTCCCCTCTCGTTTCTCTGTTGTAATTTTAACATTTTTCTGTAAAATGCGCAATACGAAATATAATTTCTCTATATATTGTTTTATTTTTTCTCTTTTTATTTAAATTTTTTTTGGTATAAATATTGTGGATTTTTAGTGCATTTATGACTTTTCCACAAAAAAATAGCCTTTCAGTTGTTATGAAAGGCTAACTACTGGCACTTTTTTTATTTTTAGTAAATATTTTTACCAAAACCGTAAGCTCTGTCCAGATAGTCCGTCTGGTCGATCCTCGGTTTTCCGTTGGTATCTCCGCATCCGCCTGCCAACAGAACCCCTTTGTCGCGAAAACCGATATAATGGATAACCGCGAATCGGTAATAGGATTCGGCCTGCTCAAAAGTCCAGAAAAAATTGTCCGCAGACGTCATCAACAGCGCGGCGTCCTTTACCGGATACCGTTCGTAGCGTCCCAGCGGCGGCGCGGGATCTTCCTCGGCGATACAGTAAAATCTTTCGATAAAGGCCTTCAGCCTGGCCGAAATAGTCCAAAAATACAGCGGCGAAGCAAAAACAACCAGGTCAGCCGCCTTTATTTTCGGAACCATCTCGTTGAAGCCATCCTTCTGAACACACGGTTTTCCGTACCGACAGGCGTTGCATCCGAGACAGCCTTTAATTTCCGTCTTCGTCAGCGAAATCTTTTCTACCCGGTGCCCCGCATCTTCTGCGCCGCGGATAAACGCGTCTGCCAGCTGCTCCGTGTTTCCGCCTCTCCTTCCGCCGCCTAAAACAACCAAAATATTTTTCATCTCTTCCTCTCTCCCGATGGTATGCGTTTTACAATAAAAACATGGGAAGACCGTCTGCCGTTCCCATGTTTTTTAAGTTATTTCAGCGCAAGTCCGTCTTTAAACGCGTTTCCTACTTTTTCTCCAAGTTTCAGATATGCACTATTTACCGGATCGAAAGTGATCGGTTCCAGCTTTGCCGGATCGATATTTCCCTGCTCGTCCAGGATTCGCTCATCTGCATTGACGTTGACGATCTCTCCGACCAGTCTTCCGGTCTCCTCGTCAAAGCTGACCAATCTGCAGTCCAAAGCCATCGGAAGTTCTTCGATCAACGGCGCGTCTACAAACTCCGACTTTACCGCGTGAAACCCTGCTTTTTCAAACTTGTCAGGCACATCGTTGGCCGACTCTACGCCTACATAGTCGCATTCTACAACGTGCGCCGCATCTGCCATGCTCACGGTAAAGGCTTTGCGGGCAAGAATATTTTTCACCGTCATGTGCCCTGCGCTGAGACACATGGAAATCTGCGTATTATCGCTGATACCTCCCCATGCGGCATTCATAGCGTCCGGCGTTCCGTCTTCCCCATAAGTGGCAATAATCAGAACCGGCTGCGGATAGGTGTACGGCTTTGCGCCGAAATTTTTTCTCATGTCAATCCCTCCATTCGGTAATCGTATCGATAATGTATAATTATATTCCCGTTTACAGGTGATGTAAAGGAAGATGTGACCTTTAGGCAGACCTTGCTGTTCAGTTCCTGTTTTCTCTACACTTCATATCGATGACCACCAAAACGGTCGCATGATCCTCGATACGTTTATTGTAGGATTCATCACCCTCTGCGGCAGACACCACATAGCGGGAAAAGTGCCTAAATCTAAGGATTTCTACAAGGTTTTTCTTTGGAGCAGTACTATTGTCTCGATGTGTTCATCTGAGTCCAAACTTAATTCCATGTTTTCCTTCAATGGATTTGCCGGGCTTTCCTGCGTCCTCATATTCACCTACGATCTCATAATCATTGTAGCCGGCGTATGCCTTCATTTTGGCCTTCTGCGCATCCAGCGGGTAGCCGTCTACCTGTATAGCGTAGAAACTCTGGTATAAGTGTAAACTTTGATTTTTTCTTTTTTCATCTGCCTGCTCTCCATAGGCATTTACAGCCTCTTATTTTTTCTCCGTCTTCTGTTCCAACATCTTAATGGAATCCAAATAGTCTTTCTCCACTTCACTAAGCGTTCTGGCCTTGTATTTCTTGTATTCGGTAGTCACTTTATCCACGACTTGTTTATGGCTCACGCTTCCATTTCCTTGCAATAGCTGCTCACCGCTCATCGTAAGAATACGATCTAGGTGTTCCGCACAGTCTTTCATGGTCATAACCTGTTCCCGTTACGCCTGACGCTCCGCAAAATCCAGATACCCGGAAACAAGCTGACCCATTGCACGAAGTTCCTTTTCGTTCAGGTAGTTCTCCGCAACCACCGCTTCTTTCAGTGTGGGATGTTTTCCGGCAAATGTGGTAAGTCCCATAAATTCCTTTTCTGCATCTGCTCTCGTGTAAATGACCTCAGCCGCTGTTTGACCATGAATGGCATAGTGAATCTTATTCTGGACTTTCCTGAAAAACTGGACAGAAATCTCCGCGTGGGGATCATAGTCGATGCTGGTGGCGTAAATTTCCAAAACTTGTCGGTAAAACACTTTTTCCGACGCACGAATGTCTCTGATGCGTTCCAACAGTTCCTTGAAGTATCCGCCGCCGCCCAGATTTTTCAAGCGCTCGTCATCCAAGGCAAACCCTTTTCGCATATACTCTTTCAAAATCCCGGTTGCCCAGATACGAAACTGTGTGCCACGTTTGGACTTTACACGATAACCGACCGAGATAATCACATCCAGATTATAATATTCAACCTGATAGGTTTTCCCGTCAGCGGCAGTTGTTGCAAATTTTGCAACAACTGAATCGCGCACGAGTTCACCCTCTGAA
>CAJFTU010000027.1 GCA_904420065.1 uncultured Emergencia sp. | reverse complement strand
TTTATGCTGATTCAAATATAACACAAAGTGAGTCTATCCTCGCTTTTTATTTATTCACTTGTAACACATGTATTGTAAACCTACAATTGAAAAATTAAAAGCAAAACAGACAACGAAGAAAAAAACTTGATCTAATCAAGTATAAAACGGCACCACTCAGAAGAACATGAGTGTTCCTCTTCTCTTCAGATCCGTTTAGTAAAATGCACTAAGTCTTAACTATTTAAAATCGTTAGCAAAATATTAGCAAACACCCAAAAATAGAAAAGAAACGGCTAAAAATAGCCGTTTCTACATTGATGGTGGAGATGGCGAGAGTCGAACTCGCGTCCGAAAGCAATTCCACGGGACTTTCTCCGAGTGCAGCTGATGTTTTAAATTTCGCCCCTCTGATCGCCCGTCAGCAAGCTGCCAAAGGTGCTATCTCGTTGTTCCCTTACGATACCGAGAACTCTCGCAAGGTTTTCCTGTATAGTCGATGCCAGATTTCCGGCCTACAGGTAAACCAGAGCTGACACGCACAGCGAAGGCTGATTAAGCAGCCATTGCCATTGGTGCGAAATTATTGTTCTTTTTAGCGTTTATATTTAAACGGCCACTTTTAACGTAGACTTGGCGACTACGACTCGCTTATCCGGCTTCACTACCCCCGTCGAAACCTTTACATCCCCTTAATATCTTTATTATTATATTCATTTTTACCCGTTTGTCAACCATTTAAACCATTTTGCCCAGATTTGAACTCACCTGGGTGATCAAAAGAATCTACCATCTCTGCTTCATGGCCTGATCGATCTTTCTGCTTGCATCCTTTTTCGCCATATCATCCCGCTTGTCATAGTTTTTCTTTCCGCGGGCTACGGCGATCTCCAGCTTGGCCCTGCCCTCCTCGTTGATATACATCGACAGAGGAACAATGGTGAGCCCCTTAAGCGTCGTATAGCCGATCAGCTTGCGAATCTCCCGCTTATGTAACAGGAGCTTGCGGGGACGCAGCGGATCGGTATTGAACCGGTTTCCGTGCTCATAAGGGCTGATGTTCATCCCGTAGATGATCATCTCGCCGTTCTCTATCTTCGCATAGCTCTCCTTTATGCTGACCTTTCCGCCTCTGACCGACTTTATCTCCGTCCCGGTCAGAACGATTCCGGCCTCGTAGACTTCCTCTATGAAATAATCGTGGCGCGCCTTCTTGTTGTTAGCCACTATCTTCTTCTCTCTCTTTACCATTTATATATCACCTTTCCCAGTATCTCGTCGATCTTTACCAGTCCCACAGTCTCGCTGCGGCTGTCTGTACTTCCGGCCCTGTTGTCACCGAGAACGAAAACCCGACCTTTGGGAATTTCGATCTCCGCCATCTCGCCGCTGATTCCCTCTGTAAAAACGTAGTCCTCCTCTATCTGCCGATTGTTTAGATAGACCGCGCCGTCCGTGATCATTACCTTATCTCCGGGTATGGCTATGACTCGCTTCATCATCAGCGCTCCCTCGCCGCTGTCAGAATAGATCCGATTGGGAAACAGGATCACATCTCCCCGCCTCGGGTCTTCGCTGCGAAAGGCAAAACTGCTTGTGAGAATCCTGTCGCCTTCCCCGTAGGCCGGCAGCATGGAGTTATCCGTCACCTTATCGATTCGAAATGCGGCAGCCGCAAACAGCCCCGCCCCTATACCGAGCGCAGCGGCAAGTAAAAAAGCAATACATTTTTTCATCTGAAGCGATCCCCCCGTATTCCCCCGGCAAGGATTTTTCTCAGCCCGGGATTCCTATTCTGTTAAATGGGTAGATCCTGAATATGACCTTGCCTACGATATCCTCCTCGTCGACAAATCCCACTTCGAGAAAACGGCTGTCCGTACTGTGCAGCCTGTTGTCTCCAAGGCAAAACACGCAGCCTTCGGGCACCTCAACGGGATACACCGTTCCGTTGGTCGTTCCGTCTTTTGTGTACTCCTCGTCCAGTTCCTCACCATTTATGTATACTTTCCCGTTCTCTACCGCCACGGTCTCTCCGGGAACCGCGATGACCCGCTTGATCAGTTTTTTGCTTTCCCCATTCTCGTCTTTCAAATGAGAAGAGAACACGATTACATCCCCCCGCTGCGGACTGCGTCCGTAGCTGTACGCCTGCTTACTGATCAGAAGATAATCGTTGTTTTCAAAGGTCGGCTCCATGGATACGCCATAAACCGTCGTCGGCACCACAAACTGTATTGCGATGACCGCTACGACTACAGCCGTCAGAACCGCTTTTATCCACTCTCTTACATTTTCTCTCATCTTATCCATCCCCCTGTTTTATTGCTTTATGAAGAAAAAGGATTCTTTATCATCCCTATCTCGCTGAACGGATAGAGCCTGAATACCACTTTCCCTACAATATCGTCTATATCGATGCATCCCACATCGTCAGAACGGCTGTCTATGCTGACTCGCCGATTATCACCCATGCAGAAGACCTCGCCCTCCGGCACTACCAACCCGGAGATCTCTCCCGAAGTATAGCCTTCTTTTGTGTAATCTTCTTTCAGTTCTTCTCCGTTTATGTACACCTTCCCGTCGGAAATATCGATGGTTTCGCCCGGAAGTCCGACAATTCTCTTGATCAGCAGTTTTTCGTCACCGTTTTCCTGCACCAGCGAGGAGTGGAATACGACCACGTCGCCCCGCTTCGGTTCGCCGAACGTATACGACTGCTTGCTGACAAAGAGATAATCGTTTTCATAAAAATTCGGCTCCATGGAGCTTTCCTTAACGATCGTGGGCTTGATAAACTGTACGACGACTATAGCGATGACGATCGCTATGAGAATATCCTTGATCCACTCTTTCATAATCCTTGCTTCCCCCTGTTTATTAATGTTGTTCAAATATGTCGCTTTTTATTCTATTAAAGTCTTCCGGCAAATCGGCTGTAATCGTTTTTCCGCTCAGATCTGCGAGAATCCCGCTGCACTGACCGAAAACCAGCTTGTACGCGTGAAGAAGCTGAGTATGCAGACCGTACCGTTTCTGCACGAACCGATTGACCCGAGGATCGCCGTACTTGACGTCACCGATCACCGGATATCCCGCTTTTGCCAGGTGAGCTCTGATCTGGTGAGTTCTGCCCGTAATAATCTGTACTTCGACTAAAGTATAGCGCTGAGAACAGCGGAGCGGACGGACAACAGTCTCCATGCTCTTTCCTTGCTCTGTCTGTGAAAGCACGACAATCTTGTTCTGCTCTTTGTCTTTGATCATCTTATCCTGAAGATGCAGCTCTTCTCTGAGTCGGCCGCTGACAATGGTGAGATAGAGTTTGCTTATCTCATCCTTTTCCCGGATCATCTCGTTGAGCGCCTGCAGCGCCGGATTGTTCTTGCCGAACAGAACCAGGCCTGTCGTATTGCGGTCCAGACGATTTACCGGAGCAGGAGTAAAGGTCCTGGACAGCCGCGGATTGAATTCGCCCTTCTCGATCAGATAATCGATGACCTGATTGGTCAGGTGGTTTTTCTTCTCCGTTTTGTCTCCGTGGGTCAGCACGCCGAAGGGTTTCTCCACAGCGAGAACATTTTCATCCTCGTAAGCGATTCGAAACTGCTTTTTCGCCTTTCCCACGGAGCGCTTTCTTCGAAAAGCCTCTAAATCCGTATCGGCAATATACAGCGATACCGTATCGCCCTCCTGCAGAATCCGATCCTCTCGGCTTCTCTTGCCGTTTACCTTCACGTCCTTGCGAATGGCCTTGTAAATATAGCTCAGCGGCGCATTTTCCAGGTATTTCCTGAGGAACTTGTCCAGCCGCTGGTTCTGTTCATTTTGCCCAATTTCTATACTGATCATAACCTTTATTATACATCATCGTCAGACGCAAAGCAAAATTTATTTGTCCTTTGGACAAAAGTGTGATAGATTATATATATACGCGAAAAGAAAAGGGGGAAATTATGAAAGGATTAAAAGATTTTATTTACGATAAAAACGATATTCTGATCGCCCTGGTAATCCTGATTCTGGCGGCCCTTTTGATCATATGGCGTATGGATGTCATCATGGCTTATCCGGAAACGCTGGCCGAGCAGACAAACACTACGGATACGACAGAAGAATCCGCTGTATCCGGCGAGTCTGGCAACTCGTCTTCCGGCCTTTGGTCCGACGGCGCCCTGACCAGGGACGTGACTGTAACCATCGAAGGCGGATCGGCTACGGCGGCGGTTCAGAGTCTGATCGACGCAGGTCTGTTCGAATCCTACGATGAGTATACCAAGGTCTGCGAAGCTGCCGGATACGTACCTGAAGAGATCAAGGCTACGACCTTCACCTTCGAACAGGGCAGCACCCAGACAGACATCGCAAAACAAGTCACAGAATAATCCGGCATCGGCCCAACGGCAGAGGAGAATTTCATCGAAATCTTTCCGTCGCCGAACTGCCGGGCAGAGTCTATACCGTGTAATTTACTTCAAAAGCTCGATTATCTTGGATAATCGGGCTTTTTGTTCTCTGTTCATCATCGGCATCAGGCTCTGAACCGCCGCGATCTGCTTTTCATAAGGCACATTGCTCTCGTTGAGCTTCTCTTTCAGCTTCATGATCTCCGCTATGAGCTCGGCGTCGCTCTTCTTCTCATAGGATTTTACCGTCGCCGCCGCTGTCTTTTTATTTGCAGAGATTCCCAGCTGACTGGCCAGCTCCATGATCGTCTTATCGTCTAATTCCATATCATCACTCCTTTTCCCTATACTATATGCACCGATTCGGCCAGTATTTCATAATATGTTATACGACTCTTTCTTTTTCGGCTGCCGCCAGGGAAATGGGAGAGAACAGAGCCAAATTCATCCGATTATGGAGGTACATATGCCAAACAATCCAATCCCGATCATCCTCATCTTTCTGCTGATAAAAAAACGCTCGGGCTTTCATCCGCCGGTAATCAATACCCTTGAACTGGAGTCCTTTCTGGACAATGCGAGGACTATGCTGAACACCATCGATAAGATAAACGGATTTGCTCAGTCCGGAGCCGCATCCTCCCTGCCTGATATGAAAAAAATGATGGAAATCGTTGAAAAGCTGCCTCTTTAGTGTATAATAATTGTGAGTATGAAATTCACAGGAGGTACATCATGGCTCTAATTACTACAAAAGAAATGTTTGCAAAGGCAATAAACAGCGATTACGCCATCGGCGCCTTTAATGTTAATAACATGGAAATCATTCAGGGTATCGTAGAAGCCGCTCAGATTGAACAGGCGCCCCTGATCCTTCAGGTTTCAGCAGGAGCCAGGAAATATGCCAAGCCAGTTTATCTGATCAAGCTGGTCGAAGCCGCTATCGCCGATACCGGCGTGGACGTGGCGCTGCATCTGGACCACGGAGAAGATTTCGATATATGTAAAAAATGTGTCGACGACGGCTTTACTTCCGTCATGATCGACGGATCCAAGCATCCTTTTGAAGAGAATATCCGACTGACTAAAGAAGTCGTAGATTACGCCCACGATCACGGCGTAGTGGTAGAAGCCGAGCTTGGCAAGCTGGCCGGCGTAGAAGACAACATCAAAGTGGATGCCCGTTCCGCTACCTTTACCGATCCGGACGAAGCCGCTGAATTCGTGGAAAGAACCGGAGTGGATTCCCTGGCCATCGCCATCGGTACCAGCCACGGAGCTTATAAGTTCAAAGGCGAACCGTATCTGGACTTCGAGAGACTGAAGAAAATACATGAGCTGATCCCGGATACGCCGCTGGTTCTTCACGGCGCATCTTCAGTACTGAAGGAGTTCGTAGACAGGTGCAACCAGTACGGCGGTGAAATTCCGGGAGCTCAGGGCGTTCCGGAAGAGATGATCCGCGAAGCGGTTAAATACGGCATCTGCAAGGTCAACATCGATACGGACCTTCGCCTGGCCATGACCGCGGAAATCCGCCGGGTTCTGGCCGAAAATCCGGGAGAATTTGATCCGAGAAAATATCTGGGTCCGGGAAGAGACGCGATTACACGGATGGTTCAGCACAAGATCAGAGACATGCTGAACGCCTCGGGAACGAAATAAAATTTTTCAGCAGACAGCATTCAGCCACGCGTTCAACGCGTGGCTTTACTCATAAAAAAAACGAATCTGTCAGACAACAAACTCGTTTTCAAATCCTATTTTCCCTGCTCCTCTCTGACGACGCAGGCCGCCTCTACCCTGCTCTTCACCTTCATCTTGCGAAAGATATTGTAGATGTGCGCTTTCACCGTACTCTCGGAGATGAACAGGGTCTCTGCAATCTGGGTATTCGTCTTGCCGCTGTAGATTTCCCTGAGGATCTCAACCTCCCGTTTTGTCAGCTCGCACCGTTCCTTTACCGCCGCCAGCGCATCGTCCAGGTTGACCGATCCAGTCGGCTCAGCCAGATAGGACTGATAAAAACTGTTCTTATACAGCATGACAATATTAGCAGCGTTGATAACCAACCAGTAGAAAATCGTCAGATCCATGATGTGCTCATTGATCTCCCGGATCACGCCCGATTCACTGATGAAATAGCTCATGTAATTGACAATCATAAAGAAGGTGATCACAATTTTGTATGCGGTTATTTCCCTCGGTTCATCGCTTTTCACGCCGTTAATTATACAGCTGAGGCTGCCCGACAGAAGCAGGCAGATCAGCGGAACGTCAATAATCAGCCTGATCCACTTTACCTCGAGGAAAAATATCACCGCAACCAGCCAAACCGTCAGATAGACGACGAGGAAAATCTTTCCCGCTCTTACCGCCCATTGACACTTTTCGTCTCCACACAAATTCACCTGAACCTTCAGCCACAGAAATACCAGAATGGCAATCAGGCAGTCTCCAATACTCAGCAGGATGTTTCCGCTGGGCTGGTTGATGATATTATCGCAGTAATAGATAAAGAAATCATATATATTCAAGATCAGCAGCATTACGATAAAAGACCGCATAACGCCAAGTGATTTCACCTTTTCTCCCTTACCCGCAAGCCACTGTATGGTCAGGGCGGATACGCCAAGAAGAAGGGTGAAAATATAGGAAAATACAATGATGTGCTTCATACCGCTGTAGTCCTTTCAATGATCCTGATCTGTTCATTTTACTATGAAACCCAGTTAAAAGCCAGATAAAACCCGCTGACCTTTTGTCATTATCTTGCTCATTCGCCAGATACAGCAAAACAAAAGCTAAACTTTTTCCAAATCATCTGTCCGGATCATCTGATCGTGTGTTCTTCAATCAATCTGTTTTTCATCTCCCATAAATTCTGCGACAAATCCACATAGTAGGTCTGCGGATTTTCAAAACGCAGCGTTTCATCCCAGAGAGTTTCCATCTGTTCTCTGCAATAGTTCCTGATCTCTTCAATATCCGGACATGTATATACGCACTTTCCGCGGGAGAATATCTGCTTGCGAATATTTTCCGCATAAAAATGATACAGCTGTTTTTTCTTCCAGATTGCATTCGGATCGAAGATCTCGTAACCATCCACTTCAGGAATCACTTCTCCGTCTACGGTTATAACGTCAGCCAGCGCTTTGCCGTTGTTTCTGTCAAAGAGTCTGTACAGGGTTTTAAAGCCCGGATTAGTGATCTTTTCCACATTTTCGGATATCTTAATCTTAGGAATGATTTTCCCGTCTTTTTCCAGGGCGGAAAGCTTATACACACCGCCGAACACAGGCTCAGACTTAGCTGTAATCAGTCGCTCGCCTACGCCGAAGGAATTAATCTGCGCGCCTTCGAGGATAACGTCCCGGATAATATACTCGTCGAGAGAATTGGACACGGTGATGGCGCAGTCAGAAAGTCCCACCTCATCCAACATCTGACGGGCTTTTTTTGTCAAATAGGCAATATCGCCGCTGTCGATTCTTATGCCCATCTTCTTCGGTTTCATCTCCTTGAAAACTTTGATCGCTGCCGGAACGCCGGATTTGATTACGTTGTAGGTATCTACCAACAGGACGCAGTTTTCCGGATAAATCTCGGCGTATTTCTTAAACGCCTCGTATTCGCTGGGAAACATCTGAACCCAGCTGTGGGCCATCGTCCCGAGGGCTGTGATCCCATAGTCTCTGTCTGCTATGGCACAGGCTGTTCCCGCACATCCGCCGATATAAGCGGCTCTGGCCCCAAAAACAGCCGCTGCTGTTCCGTGGGCTCTGCGAGTTCCGAACTCCATAACCGCTCTTCCCTTTGCGGCGCGGACAATCCGGCTGGCCTTTGTCGCAATCAGGCTCTGATGATTGATAATCAGCAGAAGCATGGTTTCTATAAACTGGGCCTGAATGACCGGCCCTCTGACGGTAATGATCGGCTCGTGAGGAAAAATCGGCGTCCCCTCCGGTACGGCCCATACGTCGCAGATAAACTCGAAATCACGAAGATAATCGAGGAATTTCTCGCAGAAAATCCCTTTCTCTCTGAGGAAATCGATATCCTCATCGGTAAACTTCAAATTGTTCAAATAGTCGATAACCTGCTCCAGTCCCGCCATAATGGCGTAACCGCCGCCGTCGGGAACTTTTCTGAAAAACAGGTCAAAATAAGCGATATCTTCTTTTAACGCACCTGACTGGAAATAGCCGTTGGCCATGGTGATTTCATAGAAATCGGTGAGCATCGTCAGGTTTTCATTTTTGATCATGGGATTATCTCCTTTTGTCTCTGCGCGGAGGCCTTGTCCGTCAGCCGATTTTTCTCCGCTGTATTTGTCGGAATGTAAAATGTTATACGACAGAATGCTGCCAAATCACAGATTTGGGCATTCTCTGCAGTAGGTTTCTCTCCGGCTCAAGCCGGGAAACCCTTGCATAAGGTCTTTCCAACGATAGACTCCGTCTATCGGGACAAGACCATTAACCATAAATTCCGTCTCGCTGCTCTCTTCGTTCGCAGGTCGGAATGTTATAACTACGTATTATATACTATTTCAGCATTTTCTTCAAGAACTGACCTGTGTAGGAATTTTCGCAGGCGGCGATTTCTTCCGGTGTTCCTGTGGCGATAATGGTACCGCCCCGGTCGCCTCCGTCCGGTCCCAGATCGATCACGTAATCCGCTCTCTTGATCACATCCAGATTGTGTTCTATGACCACTACGGTATTTCCCGCGTCAGTCAGCTTATCCAAAACGGAAAGCAGCTTGTCCACATCGGCAAAGTGCAGACCGGTGGTCGGTTCGTCGAGAATATACAGAGTCTTTCCCGTACTCCGTTTGGAGAGTTCGGTCGCCAGCTTTACCCTCTGCGCTTCTCCTCCGGAAAGCTGAGTCGAAGGCTGACCCAGTTTGATATAGTCCAGTCCTACCTCGTTCAACGTATCCAGCTGACGCTTGATACTCGGCAGATTTTTGAAGAACTCCAGCGCCTCGGCCACGCTCATATCCAACACGTCAAAGATGTTTTTCCCCTTATACTTTACCTCCAGAGTTTCCCTGTTATACCGCTTTCCCTTGCAAACTTCACAGGGAACGTAAACATCCGGGAGAAAGTGCATCTCAATCTTGATGATGCCGTCTCCGCTGCAGGCTTCACATCTTCCTCCCTTTACGTTGAAGCTGAATCTGCCCTTTTCGAATCCCCGTATCTTCGATTCGGGCAGAGATGCGAACAGATCCCGTATATGGGTAAACATTCCCGTATACGTCGCCGGATTTGATCGCGGCGTTCTTCCTATAGGCGACTGGTCGATATCGATGATCTTGTCGATATTCTCCAGTCCCAGTATTTCATCGAACTTACCGGTTTCCTCTTTAGTCCGGTTGATAATTTTAGCCGCCCCTTTGTAAAGAATCTCATTGATCAGGCTGCTCTTGCCCGAACCGGATACCCCGGTGACACAGACGAACTTACCGAGGGGAATACCCACGTCGATGTGCTTCAGATTGTTTTCCGCAGCGCCCTTAATCGTAATCCACTTTCCGTTGCCCTCACGGCGCGTCTTCGGCACTTCGATCCGTTTCTTTCCGGACAGATACTGCCCGGTGATCGAGCGCGGCGACGCTTCGATGTCCTCCACGGTTCCCTGAGCTACCAGCTCTCCGCCGTAAATTCCCGCGCCCGGTCCGATATCGATAATATGATCCGCCGCATACATCGTATCCTCATCGTGTTCCACAACGAGGAGGGTGTTTCCCAGGTCTGTCAGCTGTCTCAGCGTGGCCAGCAGCTTTTCATTGTCCTTCTGGTGAAGGCCTATGCTGGGTTCGTCGAGGATATACAAAACCCCCATCAGACTGGAACCGATCTGGGTCGCCAGACGGATTCGCTGAGATTCTCCTCCGGAAAGGGTTCCCGACGAACGAGAGAGTGTCAGATAATCCAGTCCCACGTTAATCAAGAATAGAAGCCGCTCTTTGATTTCCTTAATGATCTGTCTGCCGATGATTTCTTCCTTTTCCGTAAGCTGCAGACTGTCGATAAAATCATAGGCATCCCGAATAGACATATCGGAAAGTTCCGCGATATTCTTTCCGCCCACCGTTACCGCCAGCACTTCCGGCTTTAACCGCTTTCCCTTACAGTCCGGGCACGGACGCACGGTCATGTATTTCTGCATCTTTTCTTTCATGAACTCAGAGTGAGTTTCTCTGTAACGCCGCTCGACATTGTTGATCACACCCTCAAATGGATGATCCCGATGAGAAACCGCTCCGCTGCTCCTGCTGGTATAGGTGTATTTCAAATGGCGGTTCCCCGTACCGTAGAGCAGTTCTTTCTTGAACTTCTCCGGAAGATCCTTGTACGGCACGGTCAGATCGACACCGTGCTCGCGGGCAAGCGCGTCGATCACCTGCCGGTAAACGCCGGAAAATTCCATGGAGGCGAAGATCGTTCCCAATGCGCCGTCAATGACGCTCTTGTCGGTTTTAATGATCAATTCCGGATCGATTTTCTGGGAAAATCCCAGTCCGTTGCAGGACGGGCAGGCGCCAAAAGGGCTGTTAAAGGAAAACATCCGCGGTTCCAGCTCCTCGATGCTCACACCGTGCTCCGGACAGGCCAGTTTGGTGGAAAAGGTCTTTTCCATATTGAAGTCGTTGTCGATGAACTGAACCACCACCAGACCGTCTCCCTGATGCATGGCCAGCTCAGCCGCCTCGGAAATTCGGCTTTCCTGCCCAGGTTTGATGATGATGCGGTCGATAACGATTTCTATCGTATGCTTAAACTTCTTATCCAGTTTTATCTCTTCTTCGTTGATCAGCCGGATCTCCCCGTCGATTCTGACACGGGTAAAGCCTTCTCTCCGAATTCTGTCCAAAATCTTCTCGTGTTCGCCTTTTCTCTGCCGAACTACCGGGGCCATGATCATGATCTTCGTTCCTTCAGGAAATTCCATGATCGTGTCCACCATCTGATCCACCGTCTGACTGGTGATCGGCTTTCCGCAGACAGGGCAGTGCGGCTGCCCGATTCGGGCGTACAAAAGCCGCAGATAATCGTGAATCTCCGTCACCGTACCTACTGTGGACCGGGGATTTTTGCTGGTGGTCTTCTGGTCGATGGAAATTGCCGGCGACAGACCTTCGATCAGCTCCACATCCGGCTTATCCATCTGTCCCAAAAACTGTCTCGCATAAGAGGACAGGCTTTCTACATAGCGGCGCTGTCCCTCTGCATAGATCGTATCAAAGGCCAGCGAGGATTTCCCTGATCCGGAAAGGCCGGTGAGAACTACCAGCTTATCCCGGGGAATTCTGACGTCAATGTGCTTCAGATTATTCTCGTTTGCCCCTTTTATATAAATTTCGTTTGCCATGTACTCTCCTTCTTCTATTCTTACAGTCTGACTTTGTATTCAAATATCTGGTCACGGAGCTGAGCCGCACGCTCAAACTGCAAATCTGCCGCAGCCTGTTTCATCTCTTTCTCCAGTTCTTTTACGAACTCTTTCAGCTCCTTGTGCGTCATCTCTAACGGTTTCTTTCCTTTGTACTTTTCTTCCTCTGCCGGCTTGGTCGCTTCGATAACCTCCCGCACCGACTTCTGCACGCTCTTCGGCGTAATGCCGTGCTCCTCGTTATACCGGTTCTGAATGGTCCTTCTTCGCATGGTCTCGTCGATAGCCGCCTGCATAGCCTTGCTGATGCCGTCGGCATACATGACCACTTTGCCGTCCACATTTCTGGCAGCCCGGCCTATAGTCTGAATCAATGATGTCTCGGTACGCAGAAATCCTTCCTTATCGGCATCGAGAATCGCTACCAGCGAAACTTCAGGGATATCCAGGCCTTCTCTGAGCAGGTTGATTCCCACGAGGACATCGAATTCGCCCAGCCGCAGATCCCGGATGATCTCCAGCCTTTCGAGGGTATCCACCTCGGAATGAAGGTATCTGACGCGAATACCCGCTCCGGTCAGATAATCGGTCAGACTTTCCGCCATCTTTTTGGTCAAAGTGGTAACGAAAGCCCGCTCGCCTTTTTCGGCTGTTTTTTTCAGTTCTCCGATCAGATCGTCGATCTGGCCCTCTGTCTTCCTCACCTCGATCGGAGGATCAAGAAGTCCGGTCGGCCGTATGATCTGTTCTGCGGAAATACCGTCGGCCATTTCTCTCTCATATTCTGCCGGTGTAGCGCTGACATATACCACCTGATTGACCAGCTTCTGAAACTCTTCAAATTTCAACGGACGGTTGTCAAGCGCAGAAGGCAGTCTGAAACCGTATTCGACCAGAGACGACTTTCTCGATCTGTCCCCGGCGTACATGGCCCGAAGCTGCGGCAGCATAACATGAGACTCGTCGATCAAAAGCAGAAAATCCTCCGGGAAATAGTCGATCAGCGTATACGGACGGGTTCCCGGCGCAAGTCCGTTGATGTGGCGCGAATAGTTTTCGATGCCTTTACACGTACCGATTTCTCTGAGCATTTCCATATCATAGCGGGTTCGCTGCTCGATCCGCTGCGCCTCCAGCAGTTTTCCACGGTCTTTAAACCACTGCACCCGTTCTTCCAGCTCCTGTTCGATGGTCACCAGCGCCCGCTCCATATTCTCTTTTGAGGTTACATAGTGAGACGCCGGATATATAGCGACGTGGTTTCTCAGTCCCAGGATTTCTCCAGTCAGCGGATTCATTTCTTTTATGGATTCCACTTCGTCGCCGAACAGTTCGACGCGGACGGCTTTATCGGAACCGGCCGGAAATATATCGATGATATCGCCTCTGACGCGGAAATTCCCGCGCTCAAAAGCCATGTCGTTTCGGGTGTACTGGATCTCCACCAGCTTTCTCAATATATCATTTCTCGGTTTTTCCATTCCCGGACGCAGTGAAATCACCTGATTCTCGTAATCGAGAGGACTTCCCAGTCCGTATATGCAGGAGACGCTGGCAACGATAATTACGTCTTTGCGTTCTGCCAGCGCAGCCGTCGCCGAATGCCGCAGTTTCTCGATTTCGTCGTTAATCTGGGAATCTTTCTCTATATATGTGTCGGTGGACGGAACATAGGCCTCCGGCTGGTAGTAATCGTAGTAGGAAACAAAATATTCCACTGCGTTCTCGGGGAAGAACTCCTTGAACTCGCCGTGAAGCTGTGCCGCCAGGGTCTTGTTGTGAGAAATGACC
>CAJFTU010000026.1 GCA_904420065.1 uncultured Emergencia sp. | reverse complement strand
TCTTAAATTTAAAACTATATTTTGCCATGAAAAAACCGGCCTCCCATCTGTTAGATATTCAGGTCTAACTTTTGGGGGTCGGTTCAAATGCGTGCAGCTTATGATTTCCGTATCAAAAAAATCCGGCCGCACTCCAAAGACTCCATTGCGAACCTATCATCTCAGTCTTCGGTCTATTTGCCGGTTTTCAACGAGTTTCAGATGTTATATTTATTATACTTTATAAAACTGTGAGCGTCAATTTTAACGGCAAAATTAAATGCAAAAATTTCAAAAAAATCAATTTATTACATAATGTATACATTAAACTTCGCTTGCCTGTCCTGCAAACGAGAACAACAGCCTCTGCGAAAACCATCTTCCGCTTTTTCTGATCCGGTCACTCCTGAAAGAACTTCTGTAAAAAGCCCTACAACAGGAAGAATTCAGCGTTTATCCGTTTCCTCCCCGGAACAAGTGTTTACTTTTTGTTCGTCCCGTGATATAATAAGAAAAAATTTGCAGTCTGCAAAAGGGAGGATCCGATGAACAACCTGAAAGAAAGAGAACAGCGTATACTCACATTCATGAAAGAAGAAATCCGACTGAAGGGTTATCCTCCCACAGTTCGGGAAATATGTTCCGCTTTAGGCATCAAGTCCACCTCCACAGCGCACAAGGACATCGCCAACCTGGTCAAGCTGGGCTATCTGAAGAAAGATCCTTCCAAACCCCGGGCTCTGATGATCGTCGAATTCGAAGAAGAGGAAAGAGACGTATTCGCCCCGGAAGATCGAGAGGATATCGTGGACATTCCCGTCGTCGGACGGGTAGCTGCCGGAACGCCTATCCTTGCCGAGCAGAACGTAGAGGATACTTTTCCGGTTCCCGCCCGCTACGCCGCTGGCACCAACTTCATGCTGCGCGTCCGCGGTGAGAGTATGATCAACGTCGGCATCATGGATGGCGATCTGATCCTGGTTCAGCAGCAGAACACTGCCCACAACGGCGAAATTGTCGTCGCCATGATCGATGGATTTGAAAGCGAAGCTACGGTCAAGACCTTCTATCGCGAGGACGGTCATATTCGGCTCCAACCGGAAAACGATGCCATGAGTCCGATCATCGTCCAGGATGTCAAAATTCTCGGCCGCGTCAAAGGCGTCTTCCGTTATTTCAACTGATCCGCCCCAGCGGAAAAACACAGGGAATGGTCCTCGTTCGAATACATTGTAAATCATCAATATGCGGTTTTGATTTTACCCGCATAGACCACCCATATAAAGTTGTAGAGAAAAATCCGGTCAATGTCCTCTGAAGACAGAGCTTGGCCGGATTTTTTCTATTCTCGGACATAAAAATCAGGAGCAGCCGGAAAGCAGATGAATGATCACCTGCTTTCCGGCTGCTCCTTTGCCATATTTTAAAGTTGCCGCTATTAAAATCTACCGAGTAAGAAGTTTCCCTATTCCCTTGTCGAGACCGTCCAGAGTCAGTTCAAACATGGGGAAAACCTCTCGAACCATATTAATCGTCTTTGATCCGTAAGTCCAGTCCCATCGTCCTTCCTTTATGGGATTCAGCCAGATACATTTTTTGTACCGCTGTTTGAATTTTTGCAGCCACACAATGCCCGGCTCTTCATTGTACACGTACCAGTCCTGATTTCCGCCCACCGCCATCAGCTCGTAGGGGGACATCGCCGCATCTCCCACAAAGATAACCTTGTACTCGCTGTCCAGATTTCCGAAAACCCAATCCGTCTCTATCCAATCTCCCCGCCTGCACGACGGTCCGGTAAAGAGATAGTCGTACACGCAGTTGTGAAAATAGTAGGTCCGCAGATCCTTCAGGTGGTTGGACTGATGCACCGCCTGAAAAAGCTGATTGCAAAGCCTGCTGTAAGGCGCCATAGACCCGTCGGAATCGATGAGCAGCAGTAATTTTACCGTGTTTTTTCTCGGTTTCTCATAAACCAGTTTTAAAAGGCCGCCATTGTTACAGGTAGCGTCTATGGTTCCCTCGACATCCAGTTCCGTCTTTTCTCCATCCACACGGGTAGAAAACTGTCGCAGCTTTCGGAAAGCCATTTGAAACTGGCGGATATCCAGAGCCGTATCCTGACGAAAATCCTTAAAATTTCTTTCGCCCGCCACTTTAACCGCAGATCTGTGCCTTCCGTACCCGCCGACTCTGATTCCCGCCGGATTGTATCCGCCGTGTCCCATAGGCGAAGTACCTCCGGTACCGATCCAGTAGTTTCCGCCGTCGTGCTTTTCCGTCTGCTCGGCCAGACGTTCCCGAAACATCTCCATCAGCTGATCAAAGTCGTGTTCCTTTGCCCATGCAGGCATGTCGTCAATATCCCGTTCCAGCTCGCCCTCATTCAGCCAATTCCAGAGTTCTTCCGGAATATCGTCCTCCGATTGGATCCCCTGAAAGAATTCGGCGAAAGCCATATCGAACTTATCGTAATCCGTTTCGGACTTCACCAGCACGTTCCTGCACAGATAATAAAATTCCATCAGAGAATTCATGGCCAGCCCCTTGTTCAGCGCATCGATCAGACACAGCCATTCGTCGAGAGAAATATTCACCCCTCTGCTGCGGAGCAGATAGAAGAAATCAATAAACATGTCTCTTATCCCTTACGGCATCGATATCCTGATTCTTTTTCAGCAGCACGCCGATATAAGGTATCTTTGAAGTGATTTCCTTTACATCTGCGCCGCCCAGACTGAGCGCCTGTATCCAGTCCAGCAGCTCCGACGTGCTGGGTTTCTTCTGAATCTGCCGCATATCCCGTATGGCGTAAAACGCGTCCATGGCCGCCCGGACCAGCTTTTTGTCCACGTCGCCGAAGTGGACGCGGATGATCTCTTCCATCTTGGCTCTGTCCGGAAATTCGATATAGTGGAAGATACAGCGGCGCAGAAAAGCGTCAGGCAGCTCCTTTTCCGCATTGGAAGTGATGATTACGATAGGGCGGTGCCGGGTCTTGACGGTCTCCTTTGTTTCGTTGATGTAGAATTCCATCCGATCCAGTTCCCAGAGCAGATCGTTGGGAAACTCCAGATCCGCCTTGTCGATTTCATCGATCAGGAGCACCACCTGCTCCTCCGAGGTGAACGCCTCGCCCAGCTTTCCCAATCGGATGTACTGTTTTATATCGGAAACATCGCCTTCGCCGAACTGGCTGTCGTACAGACGCTGCACCGTATCGTAAACATACAGACCCTCCTGGGCTTTCGTCGTCGATTTTATTCCCCATACGATCAGTCTCATATCCATAGCCTCGGCAATGGCTTCTGCCAGCATAGTCTTGCCGGTTCCCGGCTCTCCTTTGATCAGCAGGGGTTTTTTCAGCGCGATGGATACGTTGACCGCGTTCATCAATTCCTTAGTCGCCACGTATCCGCTGCTGCCCGTAAATTTTTTCATATGTATAAATACCTCTTTTCTGTTTTAGCTGTATACTTTTTCCCGTTTGCGCTATGCGCCGATAAAGACCGGAACCAGCAGAGGTACGAGAAGACCCTCCACCATTCCCACAGCAAAAGAATACACGATAATATCCGCCCTCGTCACCTTTTCCACAATCGGTATACAGATGTCCATAGCTGCGACACCCGGCAGCGAGGTTACCTCAATAAAACCTATCTTTCTGGCTAAAACCGGTATGAGGATGATTCCCGACAGTTCCCGAAACACGTTGTGCATAAAGGAAACGGCGCCGGCAATGACGTGCCCCGCATTGGTGATCGTCACCGGCGCAAAGGTATACCAACCGAATCCAAAACAGATCGCCAGCGACTCCCTCACCGTCAGGCTTTCAAAGCAGAGACCGAGCACCACTCCGGCTGCCACCGTGGAAACGATCACCGCAATGGGAAAAGCGACGACCCTGAAACCGATAGTCTTCAGATGTCTGGCCACTGTGCCGCTCAGTCCCATATCCAATCCCACAGCACCCAGCAAAAGGGTAATACCGGCAGTCATGATTCCGCCGATAATCTCATTGAAATGGTCCAGATCGTCTACGTTAACTCTGACAAAGAAATATCCTGCAAGAAGGCCGATAACGACGAAGATAACGATCACCCAGGTCATGGTATGCGAAGTTTTTGTTTCCTCCTTCTCTTCCTCCGCAGAATCAACCGAAGCGGTGTGCATATCTCTCTCCTTTGGCAGCAGACCGAATTTGTCCATACCAAGAATCTTTCTCGTCAACGTTACTCCAAGAACCGTGACGGTCATCAGCACAACGGTTATAATCAGAGCCTGAACACCGATATTACCCAGATTTTGAATAACCTCTTCATTAGATCCCATCCGTATTCCCATCAGGAAAACCAAAAGGGCGATGCAGACCAGCATCAGTGCACTGAGAAATCTGAATTTCCCGCTGTTATGACGCTGTCGGCTGCCGGTAAAATAGCCGAGAGCCATCGCTCCCCAGTATAAGACAATGTAAGCCATAGTTTTTCTCCTTTCAGACGAAAATTCGCAAAAAGCAGAGGAATTTACCGTATAACAAAAACGGATACCGAAAACCGCACCCGTTTTTATGCTGTATTACTATTTTATACGGATTTGTTGATCATTTCAATCAATTTGTGGATATATTTCTCATAATCCGCCAATGCCAGGGACCAGTTTGCCAGGCACCCCTTCCCCTGAGCCGTGATGCTGAAGACTCTCTTCGGCTTGCCGCTGTCATCCGTCTCGTCGATTTCCCACTTCGACGTCAGAAGACCGGAGTTTTCCATCTTCTTCAGATAGCGGTAAACACCGGTAGCATCGGGAACCTTATCCTCAAAGCGGGGAATTTTCCCAATCTCCTTTAAAATGGCAAAACCGTGCATATCGCCGCCCTGTGAGAGAATACACAAAATCAGCGGCTGAAGCAGTTTGTCCAGATTTTTCCCCTGGCAGGGGCAGTCCATATCGATATACATGCTCCCTCTCCTTACTTGTGAATCAAATCGCTTCCGTAGTGGGAATCAAAGAAAGTCTTCGAATATTTTTCCAGTTTCCACTCTGGTACCCGGCACTGCTTGCAGGGTCTTACCGCCCACTTATTCCGAAGCCACCTTGCAGCTCTGGAATTACGCGAATTGTAGATCCGCAGCGTCTTTCCGCAGTGTGTGGTGATCACCGCATACTTGCCGAAGGACTCAATGGATTTAATGCCGTGAAGCACGCCGCTGCGCGCCGGCCACAGCTTCATCTTGTTGAGCAGAACAAAGAGTTCCACATTTTTCCGATAATATCTCTTCTTGCTGTCGCTCATATCAGACGTAGAACCTTCCTTCTGCAATTCTCTTGGAATTTTCCGTAATCAGGCTCATCATGCGTATACCTACGGAAGAAATGACGACAATCTCTGTCTCCTCATCTCCATCCCACGGCGTCACGATCAGATTGTTCACTACGCCGCTTACCTCCACAGTACCCTCATCGGTTCTGGCAAATCCCTTTATCCGATAGCTGCTGTCCGAAATCGAACGGATGAACTCGATCAGCTTTTCCTTTTCAATCGGCTCGTCGCATCTGACAATAAATGTGGTCGGACGGGTTTCATAAGTGTTGGTCGTCTCTTCGCTGCTTGCCGTATTCGGCGAAAAATGTTCCACAATGCTCTTTATATCCACATCGCAGTGAGTCGCCGCATATATCTTCACTGCCGGATTGATTTCCGCAATTTTTTCCGAAATTTCCTTGAACGTCTCCTCATCGATCAGATCCATTTTGTTAACGATGACTGCATTAGCGTGTTTTACCTGACGCTCGAGGGCCGGAAGCATTTCTACCAGTTCGAGGAAGCTGAGACCGTCGGCGATACATATAGCGCCTCTTATCATCAGGTTATCGTCGGTTTCTTTACGGATCCCCGCTACGATATCCCCCATGTTGGACGGGTCGGCAAGACCGGAAGCCTCGATGAACAGATACTCTATGTCCGTCTTTGACATAGCGATGAGACCGTCGACGAACTTATCCTTTATGCAGGCGCAAAAAATAGATCCGTTGGACAGTTCTGCAATGTCGATCCCCTCTCGGCTGACCAGCTTGGCGTCGATGTTTATTTCTCCAAACTCATTGATGATTACGCCGATCTTGTGATCCTTGTATGTATCCAGCAGACGCTGCATCAACGTTGTCTTTCCCGCTCCCAGAAAACCGCTGAGAAGTACGATCTGAATCATGAAATCCAATTCCTTTCGTTATAAAAAAATGGCGAGGTGCCCGGGAGTCTCACCCGGCTGCATAGATTTAGAGTCTATGTGATCCATACGATCCGCACCCCATGTCAAAATCATTTGGACTGCAGTCCGGCGCATCAGAAAACTTTGCAGCCGTCTCTTACAGTCCTGCGTCGTTAAATCAGGCACTGCGCCAACATAACCGCCGTACCGATCTCCAGATTATCGTGTACAGCCCGGCTCTCGTGATACCGGGCCGCTTCTTCATCCATGGAATACGGCACGCCCGGACTGACGTAGAGGACATCGTCGGCCAGATCTTCTCTTCTGAGCCAGCCCCCTTCGTTGGTAAAATCCAATATGTATTTAAAATTTCTGATCTCGTCTCTGCTGATGATCTCACAGCCGGCGTCGGCCAGCTTATCTTTATCTTTATCGAAAAGGACAAAGTCGATATCTTTTCCGGAAAGAATCTTCGCCGATTCTCTGCCTACGATACCGTATCCTATCTGCAGAATAAGTTCTCTGCGCATATCCTTTCCATGCTTTTCCATGAGAAAATCGAGAGCCTGAATGAATCCCGCCGCTGTCGCCCAGTTGTTGTCCGACACTCTGCCGGCAGCAGCATTCATTCCGATATATCGAGCGTCGTCAGCCAGAAAGAAAATCGAACAGTCGCGCTGGAATCCCTCGTACAGTCCGTCCACATCACGGCGTGATGTAACTTCTGCCGAAAATCCCATGGAGCGGATGATCGCCGCAACAGCGTCGCTGAAACTGCCGATAATCCCCTCACCCTGGGTTACGGGAACGACGGCAGTCTTCTGTTCCCTTCCCATGTGGAGCAGGGATTCCCGATCCAACTGAAAGACGGCGGCAGCCAAACCGCAGAGATCCGTTCCGATCTTTTGCCGCAGTGCGCTGTTGTATTCTTCCATGCCGTCAATCATGTAATCGACCCATTCGGTCTTCAGTCTGGTCATAAAATCACTCCTATATATTCAGAGGCTGTCCGTCGATAAAAGTAATGCTCCGGCCATAGCGCTTGATCGTCCTGCTCTCCGACAGAGCCATAGTCAATCTCTCTATACCAAAGCCTATGCCTACCCAGGTATCGAACACGCCCCACTGACTGTCGAGAAAATGCGGACCATATGAACCGGAAGCGACTTCTATGCCGTTGATCTCGATATCCACCGTGCTTCCATATACCGTGGACTCCTCCACGACCAGCTCATAGGAATCCTCCGGAACGCCGAGAGCCTTCATGGCCTCCCGAGCCAGGCGCTTCAGCTCGTCTACCTGTTCTCCGTCCTTCACCGCTGCCAATTCCACACAGTTGAGCATGGTGAACTCGTTCATGTGCTGCGCTCCCTGGGATTCTTTCCGGAAACAGGAACCGATCTCGTAAATCTTCACCGGCTCACCGGTAATCCGCTTCAGCTCGCGCATCACCACGTACAGGTTCGGCGCCAGCATCGGCCGCAGACACCGTTTCTTATCCAGCCAGAAGACCTGTTCCGACAGGTGGTGAAACTCATCGATGGTCATCTTGGCCAGCATCTCCTTCGTGATGATGGTAGGCGTCATGACCTTGGTGTAACCCTGATCCATCAGCCACTGTTCCAACATCTGTCCCACTTCTGCGCTTTTCGTCATGTGTCTGTCGGAGAGAAGATCTCTGATCGCTCCACGGCTGCGGCGAACCAGCTCTTTCTCCAGCTTGCGAAAAGCCTGATCGCGTTCGACCGAATCCGCGAACTCCATCTCTGCAGTATTCGGATCCCCGTTCAGTTCATTCAGCCGTTCAAGCTGTGTTACTGTAAACTTCTCCATAACTTCCCTCCATTGACATTGTAACATGACCAGTATTGGCAGACTACTAATATTTTTCTCTTTTATGGTAACAATTTTAGGCTCTCTTTCAATTCTTTCCGTATCCGCTGCAGATCTTCTTCCGAATCAGCCCAATTGATAAAGATTCCACGAAAGGAATCACGTCCCTCTTCATAATCGCATACGGCCACCTTGCTCCCCGCAAAATCCCGGCAAATTTCAAGTGGGCGCGCCTCAGTCATCATATGCTCCCCCTCCTGCATCAGAATACCGTTTTGCCGCCGATAGTGCTCATAAGCGCAGAATTTTCCTTCGTCCTGCTGTTCCTTCTGAAAGTCTCCCTCTGTAAAAACGTCGGCCAGTTCGGCAAGAAAGTTCATCCCTGAAGAGCAGAGCACGGCAAGAGGCGTCTGACTGGGTAGTCTGGCGTCGATCTCCAAAACCTTCAGACGGCCGCCGCAGTCAATAACTTCCACATCCATGATTCCCCGCAGATCGACCAGTTCCGCCAGCCTCCGACCGATTCGGGCAAATTCTTCTTTTGTTTCAGGCGGAAGAGGACACGGCACGGTAACCCGGCAGCAATCGTAGACGTCATCCATGTGAATCTGAGTAATCGAATAAGTTCTGTAATTCCCCGGAAATCCAATGACCTCGATGGAGTAAGAAGGTCCGGTCAGATACTCCTGAACGATCCACTTATCCCGGTCTTTGCGGGAGGCCAGAAACTCCTCCACCTCCTTGGCGGTTTCCGCACAGCGAACACCTGCCGATCCGCTCTCCTCGGACGGTTTAATGATATAAGGCGGTTTTCCCGCAGGATAGTAAGCCGGAGCCGGTATGCCGTTATCGTGAAACAACTTGTCCGAGCGAATCTTGGATTTGGTAATCTGATAAGCATCCATATCAAAAGCAAGCGTCAATCCCTCCCGCCTGCAGATCTCCTCTGCAGCCGCGAGGACACTGTCGTTTTCGTTGGCAGGAAGGACAAAATCCGCTTCCTTCATCGCTTCAATCACCTGCGGATCGCCGGCGACGATATCCCCGCAGACGAATCTGTCGGCAATTTTCGATGCGACCGCCTTGGGATCGGCATCGATAAGGATACTCTCAAATCCCGCCGCAGCAGACAGACAAACCGCTTCCGTCCCCTGCAGCTTTCCGCCGATAACTGCAACTTTCATCTCACTTCACCTCTCTGAGAAAATCTCGGTACTCATCCTTTTCGGCAATGCGCAGTCCCATCTCATCGAGAATGGCCGCCGCCTCTTTTACCGTTCTTCCTCCCTCGTCTACATCCATGGTATTCTGCGCCACACCCATAAATCCCGACTTCGGAGGTATAATAGAGGTGATCAGATTGGCTCCTGCGTTGATCCTGTCTTTCAGCCCCTTAATTCCGTCCACATCAAGGGAGGCTGGAATCAGCGCCGTCGGATAGAGATGACGCATCAGCGCAATAATCTTCAGTTCTTCCATCCTATCCGGCGTTCTGCAGCTTTCCATAGGGCTTCCCTCCTGTGGAATAAAGCTCATTACCCTGACTTGACGGGCGCCGATCTCACCCATGATCAAAAGGGAATCGGCAATATCCTCTTCGCTTTCACCTACGCCGGCCAGGAGCCCTTCCTCGATGAACATCCCCTTTTCTTTAGCGTAAAGCTTGGCGTTCATCCTCTCGTCGTAATCCTGACCGACTCTGAGCTGAGAAAAGAGCCGGCGGTTGTGGGTTTCCTGATACAGGGCGTAGAAGTCGGCTCCGGCATCAGCCAGTTTATCGATGATTTCCTTGTCTACTACTCCCGGCGATACCATGACCGGCGTGTCGTACTCCTCTTTAATTGTCCGGACGATCTGCGCCAACGTGTCGAAGCCTTCCTCATGATATGCAGGATCCTCTCCCATCGTCAGATCGATCAGATTTACGCCGGAATCGATCAGTGACTTGGAAATTTCGAGGATTTCGTCTGCCTTCTTTCTATATCGTTCAATACCGTTGGATTTTCTGTAGTAGCAAAAATTGCAGTTGTTCCTGCAGTACGTGGTAAAATAAACAAACCCGTAAGCAAAGATCTTGTTTCCCTGCACCTCTTTGCGTATATCTCTGGCAGTACGAAAGAGCTCCGAAAGCAGCTCCGGATCATCCGAGCGGATGATCTTTACCAGTTCTTCCTTGCTGAAATCCATTCTCCTTAAATCCTGCATATCCGCATTCACGTCCTTTCCCTGTGATATCCGATATTAAAACATCATTGCCATCATGTACTGATCCTGGAAGTCGCTCCTTCCGGCCAGTTCAATATGCTGAATCCTTTCGGCTACAATCTCGGACTCTTCTCTGCACCTTTCGGAAAGCAGAATCATCGACGCGCCGATTCCCGCCGAATTACCCAGCGAAACGATCTTCTCCTCGTTCACAGCAGGAAGAAGGCCGATATTGATTGCACTGGCGTTGCGGATATAGTTGCCGAAAGCGCCGGCGATGCTGACTTTCTCCAGCGTATCCAGCGTTACGCCGATCTCCTTCATCATGATGGTGATTCCCGCCGAAATAGCCGCTTTAGCCAGCTGAACCTCTCTGACGTCTTTCTGCGTAATCACTACGTCATTCTTGCCGTCTTCGCTGAAGTACAGCACGAAATCACAGGACTTTCCGTCCTCTCTGATGTGTTTGAGGATTCCCTCGGAAATCCCCTTTTTCTCCAGTTTTTTTCTGTCCAGAAGTCTTCCCGACTTGTCTACGATGCCCGTCCGGATCAGTTCGCCCACAGCGTCTATAATGCCGGAGCCGCAGATTCCGACAGGTTCGCAGTCTCCGATAACCGAGATGTCCACAGAATCCTCTCTGATATCTACTTTCTCTATGGCTCCTCTGGCCGCCCGCATACCCTGCGTGATGGAACTGCCCTCAAAAGCAGGCCCCGCCGCTGTAGAGCAGGCCACAGCTCTGCCGTTTCCTGTCAGGACGATTTCTCCGTTGGTCCCTATATCGATGAACAGGTGGCCCTTGTCACAGTCCATCAGATCCGTGGTGATCACGCCCGCCGTAATATCCGAACCGACATGTCCGGCAATATTGGCCGCAGTGTACACTTCCGCCGCTTCATTAGCGTGAAGACCCAGTTCAGCAGCTAAAACTGTCTTTCCTCTGGTGAAAACCGGAGCGAAGGGAGCTACGGCCAGAGCGGATGGATTGATCTGCAGGAAGATGTGGCTCATCGTCGTGTTTCCTACTACGGCAAACCGATAGATATTTTGCGGACGAATATGCAGCGTCTCTGCAAACTCTTCGATGGCCCTGTTGATGCAGTCGATAACCGCCTTGTGGATGACGGAAAGATTACCCGCCTGTTCCATGACAAAGGTGATTCTGGAAATAACGTCGGCGCCATAAGCTCCCTGCGGATTAGTCACCGCCGAAATTTCTTCCATGCTGCCCTTCCTCAGATTCCAGAGCATCACGACAACTGTTGTCGTTCCGATATCGACCGCAATTCCGTAATTTTCGTCTTCCGTGTTTCCCGGTTCAACGTCGATGACTTCTCCGTCGCGCAGGGTCACAGTAACCTCCTCTCCCTCGGAGAGGGCCTGAGGAAGCCTTTCCAGCGCGCTGTAGGAAAATCTGAGATCTTCCCAACCGAGAGCCTGTTCCACTCTTACCTCATCGCTGTTCTGATTGGCCAGTGAAGCTTTTTCTACCGTGATGCAGTGTTTTTCCACTGTTTCTCCGGGCTCAAAATTCTCAGGAAGAATAACCATCTTTTTCTTCCGCGATGCGGTGGTCTCCGCTTCCGGCATTTCCACCACCATTCCGTCCGAAACTTTGTGGCAGCAGGCCAACCGGTATCCTGCTTCCTCTTCGTTCTGGCTCAGGCGGTGATGATGATCGACACACTCACTCAAATCGCCCTCGACGATTTTTACCTTGCACTTTCCGCAGGTTCCCTTACCCGCACAGTTCCCGTCTATATTTACGCCGGCTTTCACTGCCGCCTGCAAAATAGTATCGCCGGCTTCCGCTTCACAAGTTATGTTCTGTGGTAAAAAAGTAATCTTCATCCGTTCACCTCTCTTTTCTTTGCACGCACTGCGCAGAACTGGCAGCCCTGCTTGTTTCCCCGGCATCTCATGCACTCCGGTTCCGCTTTGATGTCCGACCGGTTCAGTACAATGTAAAGACCCGCGCAGGTCTTCTGTGGAATCATCAGGCCGCTCTCCTTAACCCGCACGTCGATCAGGCTGCCATCCAATATCTTAAAGAACTTCTTCGTTTCGATAACCGGCATGCCAAAATACCCCGGACCAAACTCCTCCGACAGGTAAGCCTCCCTGCCCGAGAAGCGCTCCTCCATATCCTTTCGGATGTGATCTCTTGTCAATACTTCAATACCGGCATCTACATAGTTGGTTCCCCAGATATCCGCGTATAAAAAATCCATGATATTCTCTTCGCTGGAAAAATAGCACTCTCCGGCAGAAAGCATATAAAAATAAATTCCCTCGACACTTTCTGCCGGTATCTGTTCAAAATAATTGCAGGCGATCTCCTGGCCGTTAACGCTTATCTTTCCGTCATCGAACACTTCCGGTCCGAAAAAAGAAACCAGTGCCCGTATATCGATACCGTCAAGGCCGTCTTCTCTCACCTTTCGTCCCATCTTCATCATCCGCTGATGCTTTTCTTTTTCCAGATTGAAACCGCAGGTTTGTATAAACCGCTTTTCAGCCAGCGGATATGCCGTTGTCTCGTCAATGCGTATTTTTTCGTTAATCATTCCAACCTCTTACAGACAATAAGGTGATAGACCGCTGCCGGCCTACCACCTTACCGAATAAATCTGCTCTATGTTATTTCTTCATCTTAGCCTGAGCTTCCTTGACCGCTTCGATCAGCTCTTCCTTTGAAGGAATGATGGAGATGAACTTCTGCTCTCCGTTGATGCACATGGTCGGAAGGTTGGCAATTCCCATTTTTCTTGTTCTGGCAATGTCTTCCTTGATGAAATATTTATATACTCTGTAATCAGCCATATCCTTCAAATCGTCCCAGTTGTCCTCTACAGAAGCCAGCATATAGGTGCATGCCGCGCACTGTTCAGGATCCAGCAGGAAGCATTCGATCAGAACCTTGTCGAGGTTTTCGTAATCCGGAATCTCAACATCGGAATCGTCGATAACGACTTCATAGTTCTTGATCAGCTCTCTGGTGCTGTCCGGATGTTTAACAGCCTGAGCGCAGGCGATGGTATTTTCGATCGGCGTGTCATACGGCATATCGCAGCCAGGGCTTACGATCAGATTATGATGATCTACGGAATCGATCAGGTCGATTACGCCCTTCATGTTGTCTTCCTGCGTTCCGTGAAGCATCGTCGTAGTCAGAGGAATGTTTCCGCCGATGGTGATGTTGTACTTGTCTGTAGTCTCTTTAGCTCCTGCCAGGTTTACGTTTTCGTCTACAGAAACACTGTCCGGCCCCATCTTGCACATTACTTCGATCTGCTTCGTCGCATTTCCGCATACGAAGAAGGAAGAGAATACGCCCTTGGAGCGAATGAAGTCAAATACAGCCTTGAAGCCTTCAGAAAGCATCTTTTCGATGTGCTTCGGCGATACCTGCGATACCAGCGGGTCTACAACGGCGATAACATCCATTCCCGCGTCTATATACATCTGCGACATGGCGATAGCCACCTGTGAGCAGTAATTTACCAGTTCTTTTACATATGCGGAATCCGATACCATATCCATGAAGATATCCGTTCCTCTCAGATGAGAAGCCAGAGTAAACGGTCCGCAGATCAGTCCGTAAAGCGCTGTTTCGTCACCGATTTCGGCTTTAACTCTCCTCATTGCGGAAAGGATCATCGGAAGTCTTCCTGATTCCGGTGTAGGAATTTTGCAATTGCAAGGAATGGACTTCTCTCCGGAGAGCGGATGGCTCTTTACCGATGGAGGGTTGTTCTCAGCCCACATCAGATCGCAGCCCAAGATCTCTGCTTCAACCTGAAGGTCAAAGATGATCGGCATTCCGTCAGGAGTATATAATTTGTTAGCCTCAAGCAGGCACTCTACCAGTTTATCCTCATCTCTGAGTACCTCTTCAGCCGTATATCCTTTCAGTTTCCCTACATGTACGCCTGCAAACGGCACCCATGGGATCTCGTTAGTCTGCTCATGTCTCAAAGTCTGAAATATAAGTTCTTTGCCCATTTCTTTTACTCCTCCGTATTATTCTTTTTACTCTTATTCTTTTTTTCGATCAGTTCCAAAGCGACCTTAACTGCCTCGATCGCATCTTCACTGTATCCGTCGGCGCCGATACGCTTTGCCCATCTGGGCGTACACGGCGCGCCGCCCACCATAGTGATAAAATTATCCCGTTCTCCACGCTCCTGAAGGAGCTTCTCCAGCTTTTTCTGCTCCGACATGGTGGAAGTCAAAAGGGCGCTGGTTCCAATAATATCCGCATTGTGTTTCTTCGCTTCTTCAAGGATAACCTCTACCGGAACCTCGCATCCCAGATCGATCACGTCAAATCCGGCCGTTCTGAGGGTAGAAGCCACAATACTTTTGCCGATATCGTGAACGTCTCCGGCCACCGCAGCTAAAATTACCGTTCCTTTTTTTTCTCTGACGGAAGACTCCTCTCCGTCTCTGTTGAGATATTCCAGTATGGCGCCTGTAGCGCTTTTCATCACTTCCGCGGCGTAGATCAGTTCCGGCAGCGAAAGCACGCCTTTGTCAAACCGGTCTCCGATCTCATCGTTGCCGGCTCCAAATCCGGACAGCAGTAAATCGAGAAGATCGATATCCGCTTCTCTTGCCTGTGCAATGACGCGAAGCGCTTTTTCCTCATCAGCCTCCACGATTGCATCTTTCGCTTTTCTGAAAAGTTCCTGCTTATCCAAACTGCGCCTCCCTCATTTCGCTGACTATTACGGTAAAAAATATTCATTGCTATTATTTTATCATATTATTTAACTTATGACCAGAGCAACTGTCCAAAATTAAATGATTTAATTTTTTACCATTTGTACTCCGCTCTGTTTTTCACCGGGCCGCATCCGGGAACAGATCAGCCGGCTGTGTTAGGAAAGCAGGCAGAATACAGATCCGAAAGGAAACCCACTCCCTCGTTTCTGTCTTCTCTATTCAAGATTTTTTATTTAACGCCCATAATAATTCTTAATATTCTGTAAATTTTGTTTTAATATGTAGAATAGGCCTACTCCTTGCAAACCTATTCTACATTTAATTTTAATATTTACAGTTTATTTCAGTCCGGCTCTTTCTTTGAACCGTTCTACGGAGTTGATCTTGATATCCAGAACTTCCTGGATGCGGAATTTCGCTTCCATTCCGGCATTGGCTTCTGCACACGGTTCTACGTGAGCCAGACCAAGACCAAGTTCTTCTCTCTTGTCGGACATCGTAACAACGTCGCATAATTCTTCTAAAGATACGCCAAGCTTCTCTGCAACGTATGCCTTCGCTTCGTTGATTTTCATCTTCTTCGCTAGCTGCAGACGCATAACCAGATCTCCGGCTGTACGCATGCCGCCCATACTTGCTGCAAGAGCGTGTGTAGCTTCCGC
This sequence comes from uncultured Emergencia sp., assembly GCA_904420065.1. Taxonomy (GTDB): domain Bacteria; phylum Bacillota; class Clostridia; order Peptostreptococcales; family Anaerovoracaceae; genus Senimuribacter. The sequence goes on along the minus strand of CAJFTU010000026.1, from coordinate 7,217 downwards.
ACCTAAAGGATCGCCTACGCCTATCTACAATCCGTCTACCTTACCGATCTCGATCAGAGCTTTATCTGCTCTGGATACTACGTCGGCAGGCAGGTTTTCACACATTGGGATACCGCATACGCCCATTCCCGCATTGGCATGTACAGGGATGTTTGCTACAGCTGTGCAGGCCTTTACGAAAGTGCAGACTCTGGCGATATTCCAAGGGAACGACTTATTGCAGTTGGTGTTTACAACAGCGCCGAAAATGCTCGCGCCGGCTTCTTCTACCAGTTTTACCTGCTTATGCGGATACAGTCCGGCAAGTCTGGTTCCGTTGTACTTCAGTTTACCGTGCATACCCAGTACGAATTCACCGGCCATACCGATTTCTACCGGCATATCAGGGAATTTCTCTCTGATGATTTCGCAGGCTTTCAGGGATACCAGGAAGTCAGCGTCTCCGGCAGCTCCGGAAGTATCCAACATGAAGCCGTCCGCTCCCACATCGTTCATCTGCTCTGCAACGTAAACGATGTCTCTTACCGCATGATCAACCGCTTCCTCCTGCGCAGCCATAGCTTCCTTGATCTTTCCTTCAGGAAGGAGAACTGCCCAGTTGTCCACAGGACCGTCAGGTTTGGTATAGAAACCCAGGTTAGGCATCGCGCCGTAGAACAGAGGCATAGTCGCCTTTGTCAGGGCCTGTTTCAGAACAGTAGCCTCTCTCTTGGCCACGCCTTTTACTGTTTTGTAGTTGTAATCACTGTAACCGATGTCTACAGAATCCGCGCCCAGCACTCTTTCGTGGATCAGGGAGTTGGTATCTCTCGAAGTAGAGATTCCGCACTTGGTGCTGATCTTATCAGAGCCGGAATCGTTGGAAGTAACGATTTCCATGCCAGGAGCAACGCCGACGATTCCTCCCGGCATCGTTACGATTTCGTAAAGATGCTCGATTTCCTCGTCAGTCAGCGGATCAATTTTTCCTCTCAGAACCGCATCATCCATACCGGCTTTAATGTCGGCTCTGATTTCTTCTTCAGTCATATGTACAATGGAACCATCGCCCATACGAGTGAAGAATTTTTTCTGATCGCTCATACTCACTATCCTTTCACTATAATATACATTTACTTTTTACATTTCACGGATTTTCAGACAACAGCCGAAAATCCGTGAAAAAAACTTTGACTATTTCTTTTTGGCTTCGAACCTGGCCAATTCTTCGGCTTCCTCTTCGCCTTCCACTACGATGTCGTGAATCCTCTTCTTCACATCGTCAGGAAGCGGGGTAACCTCGTAATTTTCCAGGATATCGATGGCCTTCGCTCTTGTAGCTTCGGTCATCGTCTTCGCGCCCTTCTTTTCCCAGGTTTCTCTCTGGGTACGATCGATAAACTGAGTCGTAGACAGTTCCTGTCTCATGTATTTTCTCGTATGCTTCTGAGCCAGGTAATTGTTGGCAGGTCCTACTGCTTTAATTACGTCGAGAGCAATTGTATCGTCGTTAACCGGAATACCCTGAAGAATCCTCCTCGTCATCCTCACGATTTCCGCGTCACAGAGCAGCTGCTCGTAGCTCATGGTCATACCCATTTCCATCATACCCATACCGTAGATGACATTGCTGCCGGTCAGAGCAGGAAGCATGTTGGTCATCGTCTTTTCGTGTCCGAGCTGGACATCGAAGCACTTGCTGTCCGCCTACGTGCCGCCTACGTTGGTAGGAATTCCGTAATAGTGTCCCAACTGACCTACAGCTGCCGAACACATAGCGTGCTCTGGTGCGCCGACCGGAGACTGAGCCGTCTTCATGTCCATGATGGTCGTGGACGATCCGTACAGAATCGGATTTCCCGGATTGATGATCTGTGCCAGCACGATACCGCCCAGAATTTCCGCGTTGGTGCATACCAACGTACCGGCCAGCGTAGCCGGAGTGGTAGCTCCGCAAAGACCCATGGACAGGATATCAATAGGCAGTCCGTGTCTTGCGCTGAGGATGATGATGCTGGTCTCGTTCTCGTTGATCTCGAGAGGCGAGTTCGGGCAGGCGCCCATTGCCACAATCGGTCTTTCTCTCAGCTTATCGTAACCGCCCTGAATGATCGCAGCCATATCGATGAATCTCTGCGTATTCTTCACGCCTTCGAGGTCGTGAGCGAAGTTCTTGGTCAAGTTATTGAACACAACTTCTGCTTCGTGCAGAGATCTTACCTTCTGATTAACATCGCCGGCAGTTACCGCGATGGAGAATACGTTGATTTCCGGAATCGCGTCGATAAATCTCGCTACGTTACCCAGGTCTTCTTTGGTCGATTCTCTCAGTTCACCGGTATACGGATCAAAGATGAATACGCCTGTACCAAAATTCTTGTACGCAACTTTCTTTCCGCCGACAACAGTGTCGTTTTTCGGATCTCTTCCGCAGAGAGTGAACTCTGGCGGACACTTTTCAATTGCGTCATTAACCAGATTTCTCGGGAACTTTACCCTGTCGTTTTCGTAGTCCACCTCGCATCCGGCTCCTGCCAGAATGTCCAGAGCTTCCTTGCCGTGCATCTGAAGGCCGTAGTCTTCCATCAGCTGCAGGGTCGCTTCGTGGAGGGCGTCTAAATCTTCATTGGACAGAATATTGTAGCCCGTAATATCTGTTTCATGTGTAAACTTACCCATTACTTAATATTACCTCCATTATAAGGCTTCATCATATCCGATGGAGTCGTTCTATATTATATTATTGTCGTATGTGGATTTTTGCTTTCGATTATAATTCGTCGATCCACTTCAGAATGAAGTTAACTGTATCGGACGCGTCTTCGCAGTAAGCGTCAGCACCGATCTTTTCTGCCCAACGATTGGTTACAGGAGCGCCGCCTACCATGGTCTTAACCTTATCTCTGATGCCGGCTTCCTTCAGTGCTTCTTCGATGTCTTTCTGTACAGTCATCGTAGTAGTCAGCAGAGCAGAGCTTCCTACGAATTCTGCGTTGTGTTCGATAGCTGCGTCTACGAAGTTCTGAGCTGGAACTTCTCTTCCCAGGTCGAATACTTCAACACCGTTTGTCTTAACGAGAGAAGCTACGATTCCTTTTCCGATATCGTGTACGTCACCTTCAACTGTACCGATTACCAGAGTACCGTTGTGCTTTACTTCGGACATATCCATCTTGCCCTCGATCTCAGCGCTGACAGCTTTCATAACTTCTGTCGCGAAAATCAGTTCAGGAAGGAAGATTTCTCCCATACCGAACAGGTCGCCCAGTTCTTTCATTCCAGCGCTGTATCCGTTGCTCAAAAGTTCAACCAGGTCTACGCCTTCTGCTTCGGCATTTGCCAGGGCTTCCATGGCCATATCTTCGTCAGCTTCAACAATTGACTGTTTTGCAGCTTCCATGATTGCTTCTTTACTCATGATTAAGTACCTCCAAAAAATTATAAACTGTTTTCCATAAAGACTACGCTTTTCTATCATTTATTCTACCGTTTTCCTGTCTTTACGGTATATAGAACTTTTTAGAATTTTTAGGAGAATTTTTGTTACCTAAAATATTTACAATTGATTTACGAGCCCCCAATCCCTGCCCCGCCTATATACCGCCCACGCTTATAAAACAGGGAAAATACTGCTGTATTCCATCATTTTCCGCTTTACTGCCGAAAAGAGTATCCGGGACAGGTGGCCGTCATTTAACCAATCCGCACTCATGTCCCTGGTTGTATTTTTCGTTTAGAGATGCTATAATTCAAGTGAAGATTTTTACAAAAAATTGTACAATTTCTATACTACTTTCCAAAAGGGAGCGCTGTAATGAAAAATTTTGTAATACCAACAATGGATACACCGAAGGCAGATACGCTATCAGAATATCTGAACAGCTCTATCGAAGCCTTTTCCAATATTACCGGAATCTCCGTTACTTATTTCAACGACAGCGATAAGATCGTAAAGGAATTTAAAAAAGACGATAAAATCTGCAACATCTTCTCCGTCTACAAGGCGAAAGACAGCGCCTGCAGAAAGAACCTGGCCTCTGCCGGCCAGTTCGCCTCCCGGCTTGGAGAACCCTATATCTTCCTCTGTAAAGCGGGGTTGGCGCACATTGCCATATCACTGATCATCGACGAGTCCATCATGGGATACTTCATCGCAGGTCCCATCATTATGGGGGAACTCCGATCCAGCACGACAAAGAGCTTTTCCAATCTCAATGATCTTGATGAAACATCTGCTTCAGTGGCCAAGATGTTCATCGGAAAAATGAAGAACTATCAGCCGACGGAAATTTCCCAGATCGCCCTTCTGTTTTACAACTGCATCATCACATCGGTTTCCGGCAGCAACGACTACAGTACGCTGCGCAACCAGTACGACGAGCAGAACAAGGTAAACATCGATATACAGCGATATAAAAAGGAACACGTTTCCGTCGAGTATCCCTACGATCTTGAAAACGTGCTCATCGACAACGTCAGCAACGGGCAGGTCTCCATGGCCAGAAAAAATATCGCAAAGCTGCTGAATACCTTTTCTATATTGGAAGCCGGCGATCTTGAGGGCATCAAGGCAAAGACGCTCTGGTTCTTCGCCATTATCATCCGCATGGCCAGCGAAAGTGACAGCAACCTGAATCAGATCATCGACACAGATCTGGACATCATCAACCGAATCAGCGAAGCGGAATCTTTCAACGAACTGCTGACAGTCTCAGAAAATATCATTGAAACGGTGACGAAAAATACCCTTTCTTCAATTTACAGAGGACGTTCACAGATTGTAACAAAGGCACTGCAGTACATCAACAAGAACTACAAGGAAAAGCTCTCTCTGAAGGACATCGAGACAAACCTGCACGTCAACTCTTCCTATTTTTCCACGCTGTTTAAGCAGGAAATGGGCGTTACCTTCACCGACTATCTGAATTCCCTGAAGATCGAACACGCCTGCCAGCTGCTCGAACACACCAATCTGAGCATTATCGACGTTTCGCTGTCCACCGGATTTGACGATCAGAGCTATTTTACCAAAGTGTTCAAGAAGTCCAAAGGGCTGACGCCTAAGGCCTATCGGGCAGCGAAGGGAAAAGCGGCTGAAACGGAATAATCCGCGCATCAAGGAGTCCATAACTCAGATAAGAGATAACAAAACGGGAGGATTAAATATGAAATACAACAGATACAGAGAAGAGCAGAACAGAGAAGATGAAGAAAGAGTAAAGCTGAATCCGTTTCAGCTCTGCTACTTTATCTATACGGCCATATACTTAACATTCTGTTTCGATCGTTGGAAAAGCTTCGGCATGGTTCTCGATCCGCACTCGTTTGTAATTCTTTCTGTCATCGCGCTGATCTTTACCGCCGCGGTCCTGCTCTATAACCGTAAGTACGAGAAACGCGCTGCCTGCAGAGCCGCCTGCTATATCATCGCGGCGCTGGCGGTCCTTTCCTTTATCGTCTACCTGTGGTAGGCGCCGCTGCTGAAACAAAAAATCAGGCCGTTCTCATGGCCGCAGTTATACGGCCTTTTTAAGCCAATTGAAAAGCTGCCTCCCGCTTTACCGCAAGAGGCAGCTTTTCCTTTCTAGTTCTTGATTTTTAAAACAGGCGCAGAAGAGTTTAAGCTTCTTCCAAATCTTTCATTCTCTCTTCTTCTTCCCGTCTTCTTTCTTCCATTACCTTCTCGTACTCTTCGTCGGTCATCTTTTCCATGGTGAAACCGGTGAAGCCATAGATAATGGATACGATCGGGTTAACGTAGTTAAGTACAGCATACGGAGCATATTCGATAGTCTTAACTCCTAAGAAGCCGGTCATCGTCGTACCGCATACGTTCCAAGGAATCAGCGGCGAAGTCAGCGTAGCGCTGTCTTCCAGACATCTGGACAGGTTTTTCGGCTTTAACTTTCTGTCCTCGAATACATTCTTGTACATTCTGCCCGGCAGAATGATAGCCAGATACTGGTCTGCAGTGAGCAGGTTCACACCGATGCAGGTCAGGATTACACACAGAACCAGTCTGCCTGTACCCTTAGCAAACCTGACAATCGCTTCCGTCAGCTGACCCAACATGCCGGTAGCTTCTAACACACCGGCAAAGCTCATCGAGCACAGTACGATGGACACAGTCCACAGCATTCCGTCAAATCCGCCGCCGCCAACTACGTCTGCTACAGTGTAATCGTTAGAGAGAGGAACAGTGCTCTGCGCCTCATAACCGTAGTGCATGATGGAGAAGAAATCATTGAAATTAATTCCCTGTACTACGCCCATGCAGAACATACCCATCAGCACACCGCAGAAGATTGCCGGAAGAGCCGGAATCTTAACGATAATGGCCAAGAGCAGGAACAGTACCGGAAGCATGAGAAGCGGACTGATAACAAATTCTTTCTGAATTTCCGTCTGCAGAATATCCGCCATTTCCATTTCAGCGCTTCCACTGTCATGTCCCATGCCCAGAATGAACATGGCCACGATGAAAATGATATACGACGGCGTAACCGTCCACACCATATGACGGATGTGATCGAAGATGTTGGAACCGGACACGGCAGGAGCCAGATTTGTGGTGTCGGACATCGGAGACATTTTGTCGCCGAAATAAGCTCCGGATACTACTGCGCCGGCTGCCATGGCCGGATTAACACCCAGACCGATAGCGATACCGATCATCGCAACGCCGATGGTACCGGCAACGGTGTAGGATGAACCGATAGCCAGGGATACGATGGAACACAGCAGCGCCGCGGTTACCAGGAAGATGGACGGACTCAAAATCTCCAATCCATAATAAATCATTGAAGGAATGATACCCGCTGCTTTCCACGTAGATACCAGCGTACCTACTGTCAACAAAATCAGGTTGGCCTGCATAGCACGATTGATACCTGCCAGCATGCCTTTTTCCATTACGCTCCATTTCCAACCGTTAAGAGCTGCTATAGCTGAAGTAAACGCTGCAGCCAAAATCATCGGCATATGCGCGTCGCCATAATCGGTTAAGAAAACGGAGTAGCATACCATGCCCAGTGCAAAGATTACACAGAGCAATACCTGCCACATAGGAATTCGTCTACCCATAAAATTCCCTTGTACAAATGAACCGACCCCCAAAAGTTAGACCTGAATATCTAACAGATGGGAGGCCGGTTTTTCATGGCAAAATATAGTTTTAAATTTAAGAAATCTGTAGTAGAAGCTTATCTTAAAGGTGAAGGTGGTTATAGGTATTTATC
>CAJFTU010000025.1 GCA_904420065.1 uncultured Emergencia sp. | reverse complement strand
GTTTAACTCTTTGAAGATTATTGAGCAAACGCATAGCGTCTTTTGAACCCCGTGTCTAACACGGGGTTTTCGCTTATACAAAAAACGTCGCCTGCGGGCGGCGTTTTTACGTATATCTGTAAAAACGCAGTCCGGCAGATAAATCCGCCGGACTGCGTTTTCAACAAAGAGGATTATCTATCCTCTTTCAATTCTTATTTTGTAGAAGCGTCGTAAAGCTCTTCAGCGTTGTCCCACTCAGCAATGATTTCCGGAATTACCTTGTACAGGTCTCCTACGATAGCGTAGTCAGCTACTTCCATGATCGGTGCATCAGGATCCTTGTTGATCGCAACGATGCAGTTGGAAGTCTGCATACCTGCCAGGTGCTGAATTGCGCCGGAGATACCGCAGGCAAAGTAGATTTCCGGTTTTACGGTAGTACCGGTCTGTCCTACCTGGTGGGAGTGGTCGATCCAGCCAGCGTCAACTGCCGCACGGGAAGAACCAACAACACCGCCGACTTTGTCAGCAAACTTCTGGATCAGTTCGAAACCGGAAGCATCGCCCAGACCACGTCCGCCGGAGCAGATGATCTTAGCGTCAGTCAGGGATACCATTTCCTTCATGGATTTAACGATATCCTTGATTTCGATTCTGATATCGTCCTTGCTGATTTCCGGCTTAACGTTAACGATTTCGCCAGTCGCTCCAACCTGTCTTTCCTGTTTCTGCATTACGCCAGGTCTTACTGTGGACATCTGCGGTCTGGTCTTCGGACAGATGATAGTAGCCATCAGGTTACCGCCGAAAGCCGGACGAGTCTGCTTGATACCGGTGGAAGGATCGTTAGGGTCCAGTGAAGAAGTATCAAGAGTCGTGTTAGCTTTTGCAAATTCGATGTACTTGGAAACCTTTACATCCAGGTGTGTACAGTCAGCAGTCAGACCAGTATTGCATCTTGCTGCGATACGAGGAGCGAAGTCACGACCGATGTGAGTAGCGCCGTACAGAACGATTTCCGGCTTGTACTCGTCGATGAGCTGTTTCATTACCTTGGTGTAAGCGTCGGTAGTGTAGTTCTCAAGGAGCGGATCCTGAACCATGTATACTTTTTCAGCGCCGTATTCGAAACATTCCTGAGCCAGATGATCAATGTTGTTACCGATCAATACCGCGCAGATCTGTGTATCATCGCTGATGTCCTTAGCCAGCTTCTTACCTTCGCCCAGCAGCTCCAGAGCAACGTTCTGAATCTTGCCCTGTCTCTGCTCCGCGAATACCCAAATGTGCTTGTAAGCGGAAAGGTCAACCTTTTCAGCTTCCGGAGCAGCTTCGATAGCGCCAAAATTACATTTGGAAACGCAGGCATTACAGTTGGTGCACTTGCCCTCATCGACAACGGCTTTTCTGTCAACCATCTTCAGAGCGTCAAACGGACAAGCCTTTACGCAAAGGGTGCATCCTTTACATTTATCACTTAAAATCTTAATTGCCATTTTTATTCCTCCCTCTATTAGATGATGTGCTTACCTTTTAACTGAATCAGAAGATTCTTAGCCAGTTCATTTTCAGTATCTCCCTTAACGATCTGGCCAGGAGCTTTTGGAGCCGGGGTAAAGGATCTGAATACGTTTGTCGGAGATGCTTCCAGACCAACCTTGTTCAGATCAACCTCGATGTCCTTTGCGTTCCATACTTTGATATCCTTCTCTCCGAAGATACCGGACATGTTCATGTATCTTGGCTCATTCAGTTCTTTGATTGCGGTCAGCATGCAAGGAGTCTTGATACCGATCAGCTCATAACCGTCTTCAAGCTGTCTCTTAACGGTGATGTTCTTCAGATCATCGTCGATTTCGAATTCCTCTACGTATGTAACCTGAGGCAGGTCGAGCTTTTCAGCGATCTGCGGACCAACCTGGGCGGTATCTCCGTCGATAGCCTGACGACCGGCAAAGATCAGATCTGCAGGGCCGTTATCTTTTTCCCATTTTTTAATAGCAGCTTCCAGTGTATTGGAGGTAGCCCATGTATCGGAACCGCCCACTGCTCTGTCGGAGATCAGAATACCTTCGTCAGCGCCCATTGCTATACACTCGAACAGCAGATCCTGTGCCTGAGGAGGTCCCATGGATATAACGGTAACCGTTACATCGTCATATTTGTCTTTAATTTTTAAAGCTTCTTCAAGAGCGTTCGCGTCATCGTGGTTCAGGATGCTTGGAACGCCGTCTCTGATCAAAGTACCAGTTTTAGGGTTGATTTTGATAACGTTAGTATCTGGTACCTGCTTTGCGCATACGATAATCTTAAATGCCATTTCTGTTTCCTCCTATATCTTATTTTTTGAAAGTTTTGCCGGCGATTACCATTCTCTGAACTTCGGATGTACCTTCGTAGATCTCTGTAATCTTAGCGTCTCTCATCATTCTTTCAACCGGATAATCCTTGGTGTAGCCGTATCCGCCGTGGTACTGTACGCACTTGGTGGTAACTTCCATAGCGGTTTCTGCTGCGAACAGCTTAGCCATAGCTGCAGCTTCACCGTAGTTCATGTGCTTATCCTTCATGTCAGCAGCTCTGTAAACCAGCAGTCTTGCGGCTTCGATCTTGGTCTTCAGATCAGCCATGGAGAACTGCAGAGCCTGCATCTGGGACAGCTTCTTGCCGAACTGCTTTCTTGCCTGCATGTATTCAACAGTAACGTCGAAAGCACCCTGCGCAATACCCAGAGCCTGGGAAGCGATACCGATACGGCCGCCGTCCAGTGTGGACATAGCAACTTTGAAGCCTTCGCCAACCTGACCGAGGAGTCTGTCCTCAGGGATTTCGCAGTTCTGGAAGATCAGTTCTGTAGTGGAGGATGCACAGATACCCATCTTGTCTTCAGTCTTACCGATGGAGAATCCCGGATCGCCCTTTTCTACGATAAACGCGCTGATTCCGTGATTTCCTTTGGACTTATCAGTCATCGCCATAACAACGAAAACGTCTGCATATCCACCGTTGGTGATGAATACCTTGGCTCCGTTCAGGATCCACTTATCGCCAACCAGCTCAGCTCTTGTCTGCTGTCCGGATGCGTCGGTACCTGCGTTAGGCTCGGTCAGACCGAAAGCGCCCAGCTTTTTGCCGGATAACAGATCTGGCAGATATTTCTTTTTCTGTTCTTCATTTCCCCAGTTGAAGATCGGCCAGCAGCACAGGGAAGTGTGCGCAGAACAGATAACGCCTGTTGAAGCACAGACTCTGGACAGCTCCTCTACTGTGATCGCATAGGAGATGTGATCTCCGCCTGCTCCACCGTATTCTGTCGGGAACGGAACGCCCAGCATTCCGTACTTGGCCATCTTCTCCACAGTTTCCGTCGGGAATCTGTGTTCCTGGTCAATGTCTGCAGCCAACGGTTCAACTTCGTTCGTGGCAAATTCTCTTACCATTTTTCTTACGAATTCCTGTTCCTTCGTCAGTTGAAAGTTCATGTAAATGCCTCCTTAAATTATAATAACGGTCCTCCCGCAGAAGGATGATTTTAACCGTATAAACGTACGCTTCTGTTTGTTAGAAAAATAACAGCATACATATATAGTAAACCACTTTTAATTTGCTTTTGCAAGTCCATTTTTGCATTTCCGTGTTATAAAATGTCGAAGAAAATAAGTGAGTTGAAATCAACTCACTATTCCGCCATTTTCTTTCTTATTTCGTTTAGGGCCTTCTTCTCGATCCGGGATACCTGCACCTGTGAAATACCCATAATTCTGGCGATCTCCTGCTGGGTCATATCCCGGTAATACCGCAGCACGATGACCTGTCTTTCCCTCGCCTTCAGGCAGGCGATTTCCTCTTTGATCACGATGCTGTCCAGACTGCTCTCCGGGGACCCCTGGGTATAGTAAGAATCATATTCCTCTTCTACCACCTGACTGTCCAGACTGGCGATATTGGACAGCGCCGAAGACGCCTCCATAATCTCCACCGCATGCTCGGCGGATATGCCCATGGCTTCTGCGATTTCACTGAGTCTGGGCTGCCGTCCGTTTTCCTTGGACAGTTGCTCCTGTATCCGCTTGAGTGTATATATTTCCGTCTTCAGACTCCTGCTTGCTTTGATCTTTCCATTGTCCCGAAAAAATCTCTTGATCTCGCCTATGATCATGGGAACAGCATAGGTTGAAAACATCACATCGTACTCCGGATCAAATTTGTATACCGCCTTCAGTAGACCCATGTATCCAAGCTGAATCAGATCGTCAGTCTCCTGATCTGCAGAGGCAAACTTCAGAGCGATTTTTTTAACCAGTCCGGTGTTCTGCTCGATGATCAGCGTCTTCGCCTCTTCATCGCCGTCCTGCGCGCGGCGGATGAGATCGTAAGTGTCTTCCTTGGGAACGGGTGTGTATTTATACGCCATAGTATGTATCCAGACATTTAATCAGAGTCACCGCTGTTCCCTTTCCTATCTCCGACTCTACAAGTACCTTGTCCGTAAAGCTCTCCATCACCGTAAAGCCCATTCCCGACATTTCCTGATTCTCTCCGGTAGAAAACAGAGGCTCCATCGCCTTGGAAACGTCGGCGATTCCCTTTCCGTAATCAATAACCTTTACGGATATCTTGTCTCTGTCGATGAAAGAAAGCTCCATTCGGATTTTCCCCTTTCCCTTTCGCTCGTAGCCGTGTATGATCGCATTGCTCACCGCCTCGGAAACAGCGGTTTTTATCTCCGTCAGTTCTTCCACAGTGGGATCGGATGCCGCGCAGTATGCGCTGACTACAGACCTGGCGAAACTCTGATTCTGCGGCAGCGCTTCAAATTCCAAGGTTACCAGATTATTTTCCATTGTCACCCTCCGTTTCTTCGTAATCCATCAGCGAGAAGACGCCCGACAGTTCCAGAATCTGCTTTACCAGTCGGCCAGCGTTCCTGACGGTTACCTTCCCTCCGATCTCCTTCAACTTCTTATATCGACCAAGGACCACGCCTACTCCGGAGCTGTCCATAAATGTCACTTTCGAAAAGTCAAGGATCAGATTTTTCGTTCCATACAGCCTTATCTCATCATCTATATCGTTTCTGATCTTCTCCGCTATGTGATGGTCTATCTCCCCTGACAGGCAGGCGATCAGCGTATTTCCCTTCAGGTAAAATGTCGTATCCATAGAAAAACCCCCTTTCCTCTCTATTATAATCCGCCTTTGAAGGCTTGTCTTTAAGAGAAAAAGGGGGTTTTATTCTAATTTTGTCGAATGAACACGATTTCTTCCGAATCTACAGCCGCTGAAACCAGTCCCTCTACATCGAGGCGGCTCTCCGACGCTTCGATTCGCTCAAGCTTCGGCTTTGTCGTCGGATGCTTGGGCAGGAAAACCGTACAGCAGTCCTCATAAGGCAGGATCGATGTCTCAAAGGTGCCGATTTCCTCCGCCTTTTCCATGATATCCACTTTATCCATAGCGATAAGCGGACGCATGACGGGCATGCTTACGCTGGCGTCGGTAACCACCAGAGCCTCCGCGGTCTGGCTGGCAACCTGTCCCAGATTTTCCCCGGTAATCAGCATCATAGCCTTGTTCTTCTCGGCGATTTTCTCCGCAATGCGCATCATAAATCTTCTGACCAATATGGTCGTCTCCTCCTCCGGACAATGCTGGACGATTTGCTCCTGAACAGGCAGCAGATTGATCACGTGCATCTTGAAGTTTCCGCAGTAGGAGGCCACAATTCGAGCCAGCTCCTCCACCTTTTCCTGCGCTCTCTGGCTGGTGTAAGGATAAGAATGGAAGTGGACGGCCTCGATGAGCATTCCCCGCTTGGCCATCATCCAGGCTGCCACAGGACTGTCGATTCCGCCGGAAAGCAGAACCATACCCTTACCGTTGGTTCCAAGGGGAAGGCCGCCAAAACCGGCAATCTTCTGCTGATAGATGTAAGACTTGTCGTGGCGCAAATCTACAAAGAGGTGGACATCCGGATTGTGAACGTCTACCTTTAGCACCTTGCAGCCGATCAGCACCTTAGCGCCGATAATTCGGGCAATATCCGGCGATTTGACCGGAAAGTTCTTGTCCGCCCGTTTGGCCTCGACCTTGAAGGTCTTTATCCCTTTAGTCTCAATCAGCTCTTTCATATACTTCACGGCTTCCTCGCCGATGGCGTCCAGATCGCTCTCCGCCTCTACCGCCGGGCTGATGGAAGCTACTCCGAACACCCGGGAAATCTGCCGGATGAGCTTTTCTTTTTCGAACTTCTTGTCCGCTCTGACATAGATCAGTCCCTCGTGTCGCTGAACTTCGGTTCCTTCGAATTCGCTGAGATTTTTTCTTATCCGTTCTGCCAGCATGCGTTCAAAATACGGTTTGTTCATCCCCTTCAGAGCCACCTCTCCGCATCTGACAATAAAAATATTCTGTTCGTTCATTTTTTCACCATCCCACATAGCATTATCGAAATGAGCCCAGTTTTCTAAACCGGGTTACTGCATTTTTCGTCTTCTCCAGGACGTAGTCCATCTCTTTCACCGTATTAAACTCGCTGAAGCTGAATCTGACCGCGCCTTCGATCTCCTTGTCGGAAAGTCCCATAGCGGCAAGCACGTGACTTCTTCCCTTTTTATTGGAAGAGCACGCCGAACCGGTTGATACGAATATTCCGTCCTGTTCGAGCGTGTGGAGGAGCACCTCGCCGCGGGTACCGAGGAAAGATACGTTCAAAACCGAAGGAACGCTGTCCGCAGGCGTATTGATTCGCAGATCCTCGATCTGATCCTGCAGGCCGGCAAGCAGATAGTTCTTTGCCTCCGCCATGGCGTCTAAGCGGCTCTCCAGGTTCTCGGAAGCGATCCGTGCCGCAAGACCAAAGCCCAATATGCCCGGCACATTTTCCGTTCCTGAGCGCATGTGCCTCTCCTGTCCTCCTCCAACGAGATACGCGGGAATCCGGACTCCTTTTCGCACATACAGCGCGCCCATGCCCTTCGGTCCGTGAATTTTGTGAGCACTCAGAGACATCAGATCTGCGGCTCCTGCTTTCAGTTTCATCTTGCCGTAAGCCTGTACGCTGTCCGTATGGAAAAGCGCGTTTTTCTTCAGCTGAGCAATTTGATCGACAGGCATAACGGTACCCGTTTCGTTGTTGACGGTCATGATCGAAATCAATATGGTCTCGTCGTCTACGGCCGCCTGCAGCTGGTCCATGTCCAGTCTGCACTGAGAATCAACCCCAATATATTCCACCGTATATCCCTCGTTTTCCAGTGCCTTACACGCCTCCAAAACGGCCGGATGCTCCACTTTTGAGGTGATGATCTTCTTTCCGTTTCTCTTTTTGCTGCGCGCAGCGCCAAAGATAGCCGTATTATCGCTCTCTGTACCTCCCGACGTGAATACGATTTCTTCCTCACCGCAGCCGAGGGACTCGGCTATGTTTTTTCGTGCCTGACGGACTTTTTTCTCGGAATCCAGTCCAAAAGAGTGAAGGGATGACGGATTGCCATAAAAATCATCCATCGATTCTTTCATATACGCGGTAACGCGGTCATACTGTCTCGTCGTCGCGCTGTTATCTAAATACACAAACATACTCTCACCTTATATAACAATATTAATCCATTTTTTGCTTACATATCGTCTGTATTCTACGATGGCCTTGATCAGATTGCCTATGGAAGCCACGGCAATGCACAGATGAAGAGGAAACTGGAATACCAGCACGCTGACGTAAGCGAGAATTACCTCTATACCCAGATTGCAGGTCAGCTCCACCACCATGCAGAACAGCGTATCCCCTCCGGCGCGAAGAATGCCACACTGAACCGCATAAGCCACCATACGGGGGATCAGGGTAAAGGCGAATACGCCCAGAGAAAGCATCAGCATTTCCGTTGTCTCCGGATCAAAGTTGTATATTGCCGCAATAGGCCGGCGTAAGAGCAGAATCATCACAGTCATAATCCCATTGAGAAGCCACTGAATCTTCATGTACTTCTTCGTGTTCTCGTAAGCCAGCTCCGGCTCTCTTTGACCAAGAGTCTCTCCGGTCAGCGCGGCAGAAGCGTTGCCGATAGCAAAAGAAGCGCACTGGCAGAGGGAACAGATCACGTTGCTGACCTGCATAACGGCAAGGGCCTCCGCGCTGATCTTTCCGTATGCGGCGAACACCAGCGATACGCCCAGAGACCAACCGCCTTCGCTGAGCACTACCGGCATCGCCGTTCGCATAACCTTTTTCAGCAATGCTCCGGTAAATCCGGTGAACTCTTTCAGATGCCCGTGGAAAGGGTGTTTTTTATCCACGGCGAGATAAGTTACCAAAGCCGTTAATTCGATAAACCGGGCAATGAGAGTAGCGATGGCTGCTCCCCGGACTCCCAGCGCCGGCAGGCCGAAGTTGCCGTAGATCAGCGCATAGTTCAAAATAGTGTTGGTCAGGATACTGCAGGCATTTACGATCGTAGGAACTTTCAGGATCTGCACCGACCGCGAATTGAAGGAAATGGCAAAACTGACGCCTACAAAGAGGTAAGTTACGGCGACAATCCGTATGTACTGCACGCCGTATCCGATCACCTGCTCATCGTCGGCAAACAGACCGATGATCTGCGGAGCAAAGAGCTGGACGATGAGAAAGGTAAAGAGCGCCAGGGATAACCCGATGACAATATCCATACCG
Source organism: uncultured Emergencia sp. (assembly GCA_904420065.1). Classification (GTDB taxonomy): domain Bacteria; phylum Bacillota; class Clostridia; order Peptostreptococcales; family Anaerovoracaceae; genus Senimuribacter. The sequence goes on along the minus strand of CAJFTU010000025.1, from coordinate 39,455 downwards.
AGAATCTTCTTTATGCTTTTAAAATCTCTGGCTCCGTAATACTGGGCCAACGGCACCGCCGCTCCACTGAACAGTCCGAACAGAATCATCGAATAGATCGAAAATACCTGATTGGCGGATCCCACTGCCGCCAGTTCCAGCGCGCCGAGCCGACCAACCATGATGTTGTCCACCAGATTAAGTCCCACAGATATCAGCTGCTGTACAATGATCGGTCCAGCAAGAATCAACAATCTTTTGTAGTAAGATGTATTACGCGTTTCAATTTTTTCCATTTTACCTCCTCACCTTTGTAATCTGTGGCTGTATAGGTTACAAACATTATATTGCGGATCCAATTTGTCCCATACCTTAATCATAAAGAGGGCTGCCGCATTTTGCAACAGCCCCGCATATTATTTCGCATAATCAATGGCTCTGGTCTCTCTGACCACGTTAACTTTAATCTGTCCGGGATATTCCAGTTCAGATTCAATCTTCTTCGAGACCTCTCTGGCCAACAAAACGATATCGTCGTCGTTCATCTCTTCCGGTTTGGCGATGATGCGTATCTCTCTGCCCGCCTGGATTGCAAAGGACTTGTCTACTCCAGGTGTAGTATTGGCAATTTCCTCCAGATTCTCCAGTCTCTTGATATAAGCGTCGAGAGTTTCTCTTCTCGCTCCCGGTCTCGCCGCGGAAAGCGCGTCTGCCGCCGTAATCAACACGGCCTCCATGCTCTTCGGCTCGTAATCTCCGTGATGAGCTGCCATTCCGTTGATCACCGCTTCGGATTCCTTATACTTCTTCAGCACCTGAATACCGATATCCACATGGGTACCTTCGTACTCGTGATCCAGCGCCTTTCCTATGTCGTGGAGCAAACCGGCCCGCTTGGCCAGCTTGACGTCTAGCCCCAGTTCTCCTGCCATAAGACCCGAAAGGTGAGCAACCTCAATGGAGTGTTTCAAAACATTCTGACCGTAGGAAGTTCTGTACTTCAGCCTGCCGAGAAGTTTTACCAGCTCCGGATGAAGATTGTGAATGCCCACTTCGAAGGTGGCCTGTTCGCCTTCTTCTTTGATGATGGAATTCACTTCTTTTTCCGCCTTCTCGACCATCTCTTCGATTCGCGTCGGATGAATTCTTCCATCCACGATGAGCTTTTCCAGCGCAATTCTGGCAATTTCTCTTCTGACCGGATCGAATCCGGAAACGATTACCGCTTCCGGTGTATCGTCAATGATCAGATCCACGCCGGTCAGCGTTTCGATAGCCCGAATGTTTCTTCCTTCACGGCCGATGATCCTGCCCTTCATCTCATCGTTTGGCAGAGCCACAACCGATACCGTGCTTTCGGCAACGTGATCAGCCGCACAGCGCTGAATAGCGCCGGTAATAATCTCCTTTGCCCTCTTGTCCGCTTCCTCTTTTGCCTTGGATTCGATGTCCTTGATCATCAAAGAGGCGTCGTGCCTTACATCCTTTTCGATTTCCTCCAACAACAGAGCTTTAGCTTCATCCGCCGTAAGGCCGGAAATCTTCTCCAGTTCTTCAACTTGCTTTGCTACGAAATTATCCAGTTCCTTTTTCTTTTCCTGAATCTGGTTTTCATGTTTTGTAATGCTTTCTTCTCTTTTTTCGATATTCTCCAGTTTTCTGTCGACTGACTCTTCCTTCTGGATCAATCTTCTCTCAGAACGCTGTATCTCCGCTCTTCTTTCTCTTACCTCACGCTCCACATCGTTTCTCATGCGGTGCGCTTCTTCTTTTGCTTCTAATGTGATCTCTTTCTTAATCGTCTCGGATTTTTTCTCGGCGTCGAGGATCAGGTTCTTCGCTTTCTGTTCTGCGCTTCCGATAGTCTTCTCGCCGATATTCTTTCGCAATATATATCCGATCAACAGTCCGATGACCAGTACAACTATACAGATAATAATCCATATGATTGGAGACATTAAAGCACCTCCTTTTCTTATTAAGTTGTCATAAACATGCACAGAAATCCTGACCGGTTCCCCCACGGGAAAAAAGGTCAGGTATCTTCTGCTCCGTTATATTTTCAAGGCAATTTTCAAAAAAACTGGCATTACATAATTAAATCTTGATATATTCGCACAACATATATTATAATGTTGACATCGACACAATGTCAAGAACAAGAGGGGAAAACTATGAACTATTTTTTTAACTTGATTAAGAATATCGACAAGGTAATTGTCGCGGTAGTCGTTCTGCTTGCGGTCCTGAGCGTGCTGATGATCGGAAGCACGCAGATCGACTCCGGTTTTTTCGGACGAGATGTCATCGTTCAGATCGCCGCATACATATTGGGCATCGTGGCGGTCTTCATTATTCTATCGTTTAATTACACACTCTTTTCCGGCTTGGAAAAGTATCTGTACATTCTCTCTCTGGTACTGCTTCTGCTGGTCTACGTTCCCGGCCTGGGAGTGGAGCAGTTCGGCGCCAGATCCTGGATCAGTTTAGGTTTTACCACCGTACAGCCTTCGGAAATCGTCAAGATCCTTTTTATCCTGATTATGGCAGGATATCTAAATGAGCACAGAGACGACCTGTACAACTTCAAAGGGCTGATCAAAGCCGGCATCGTCGCCGCGCCGATCATCATCATCGTTTTGAAGGAAGACTTCGGCAGTGCCCTGGTTTTCTGTGCCATCTGGGTGGTCATGATTTTCTTTGCAGGAATCAACCTGAAGGTATTCGCAAAGTTTTTCGCGCTGGTTGTAGCCGCCGTTCCGGTGGCCTACGTCTTCATGGCTGACTATCAGAAAGAGAGAATCGAAGCCTTTCTCCATCCCGAAAATCTGGATCTGTCCGGGAACTATCAAGTCTGGCAGTCAAAAGTCGCCATCGGTTCCGGCGGTATATTCGGAAAAGGCCTGTTCAACGGAACCCAAAAGGAACTGGACTTTATCCCGGTACAGACTTCCGATTTCATCTTCTCCGTCATCGGAGAAGAGTTGGGCATGGTAGGAGGCCTGTCGGTAATCGGACTGTTTACCATCATGCTTGTTCGCATGGCCGGTATTGTAAAAAACGCCCTGGACTTTTACGGCGCCCTTATCGTCGTCGGGATCATCGGTATGTTCACCTTCCAGATCTTCGAGAACATCGCCATGACCATGGGCCTGATGCCGGTCACCGGTATCACTCTGCCGTTCCTCAGCTACGGCGGTTCCTCCATTCTCTCCAATATGATCGCTCTGGGGTTTGCGCTGGATGTAGGTATCCGCAGCAAGTCCATCAATTTTTAACAAACCCGCCGCTAAGCGGACAAAAACGCTGCAGCCTGAAAAGGCGCAGCGCTTTTTGTAAGAGTAAAAATATATTTCAAAGGGGATCCTTCTCAGCGGGCAAAGCTGTTGCTTCGGATAAATTCCCTTATCTGCATAAAAACAATTTCGCTCAAATCCTATATATGATTTTATCTAATATAGAATTTATCACTCGATTCCCTTCTTTTATAGAAAAATCTATAGAAAATATAGTAGAAAATGTAGAAGCACTTTCTCTCTTGCGCCAAAGCCCGTAAAAACAAACTTCTCGCTTTTCCACGCAAAAGGAGCGACGCAAGATCATCTCTCATCGATGATCTTGCATCACTCCTTATCAATACAGAAAACCTATTCGATTATCCGTGCTGCAATTCGTTCAAAATTTTCCTGGATATAGGTTCCGTCTTTCAGAACGATGGGAACCCCCAGATTGGTCGATATCTGTATATTTTCATCGAACTGAATCACTCCTGCAAGAGGAGGTCTGAGCATGGAAGTGATCTCACGCAGTCTCGGCGCATATCCCGACGTCATCATCTCTGCCACCACTTTGTTGAGAACTACAAATCGTTCCTCGATGCCCAGTTCCGTCAGTTCCCGGTCCAGTACATCCGCATCCCGCAAAGCCGAATATTCCGGAGTGGTGACGATGATGCAGCTGTCGGCTCCCGCAGAAGCGAGAACCAGTCCGTCGTCAATTCCCGACGGCGCGTCGACAATCACATAATCGTACGTGTTCTTCAGCTTCTCGCACAGAACCTGCATATGGAGGGGCGTCAGCGAACCGTCATCTCTGTTCGGCGGAGCCGCCATCAAAAAAAGATTTTCAAAGCGCTTATCCCTGATCAGCGCCTGTTTGATCCTGCACACTCCAGTCAACACGTCATATACATCGTAAACTACGTTGTTTTCAAGGCCAAAGTACAGATCAAGATTCCGCAGTCCGAGATCCAGATCCAGTATGACCGTGCTGTATCCCTTCTTCGCCAGGATCGCGCCGAAATTGGCCGCGAACATGGACTTCCCCGTGCCGCCTTTACCTGATGCAATTAAATAAACCTTGCCCATCGTTATCCTTCCTTAATTACAGCTGCTCGCTGAAAAATATTATCGAATTACTGCACTTTATTCGTTCCATCCATGTCTGTCTTGTTGATGTCCACTTCTTCCTCGTCGTACACGTTCAGGTAGTCGGCAATGATCTCCTTGGCTACCGGAGCTGCATTGGAAGAGAAACCGCCTTCAACCAACAGTACCGCTACGGCAATCTGCGGGTCATCGGCAGGAGCCAGAGCGATCGTCCACGAATAGTAATCGTATCCATCCTTATAGCTGTCGATCATACTCTGGGTAATCTCATAGTCGCTGGCTTTCATCAGCGCTTCGTCTACAGTCTCGTCTTCCGAGGAGTAGCGTTCCGGCTCTTCTTCCATCATCTGCTCCATCGTCTTCTTTACCTCTGACCAGGTGACCGAAGTACCTGCGGAGGAGTTAAAGGAGCTGAGATGAGATCTGACGTAGGAAACTTCATCTTCAGGCTGCTTAATACCCTGATTCTCCGCCGTTCCCGTCTTTCCGGCAACCTCTATTGGGAAATTGCCGAATACGCCGGCCAGAGTACCGCTGGTACACACTCTTCGCATACCCTTGATGACCTCTTCCATCGTACCGTCCTTCAGGTTCAGATCCACGGCATCTTCTTTTACCGTCGTCCCTTTACCTTCGATGCCGGAAACCAGACTCACCTGATTTTTCACTCCGTTATTGCCCAGGGTAGCCACATAGCTGGCCATCTGCAGCGGCGTATAAGCGTTGTCACCCTGTCCGATGGAAATATTGAATTGATCTCCCGTCGTCCACTGGGCCTGGATAAAGTAGTCGTACTTCACCCTTGCCGCCACGGTCTCCACCTGGCTCTCCTTGACGTCCGTATTCTCTCTAATCAGATCAATCAGCTCGTCGTAATCCGGATTATCCTTCGTCCAGCCGGAAATCGTGTACATGTTTTCCTTCAGGCGGTCAAAATCGTCAGCCACCTCTTCCGGGAAGAAATCGTGCGCATTGCTGTAGATATAATTTCTCACCGATGCCTCGTAGGACTGCAGCTTATATTCCGCAGAAGGGCGGATTCCCGTAGACTCTCCGATTTCTATTCCTGTCTCTTCACCCAGGCCGAATTCCTTGGCCGTCTTCAGGAGATCGTTTACACTGATATCATAACCCAAAGACGCGCCTGTTCCCCAGTTTTGCCCTGTAGCGATACAGTAGAAGTAGTAGTTGCACGAATTACCGATACCCCATTCCATATTTTCACTGCCGTGGGTTCCGCCATAGCTGTTCCAAGCCGAGCAGGCGAACTGACGATCACCGTATTCGATTACGCCTCTGTCGTTGATATACAGATTCGGATCCAGTCCACTTTCCAACGCGGCCAAAGCGGTGATCGGCTTAAAGGTGGATCCCGGAGCTACCGCCAGCCTGGTCGCATTGTTGTACAGCGGCGCAGGAGACAGAGGATCTCTCGGATTCTCCGCTTGTACGGATTCCCATGCCTTCGTGGAAATACCGTTGGCAAAGATATTCGGATTATACGTCGGGAAGCTGGCCAAGGCCAACACGTCCCCGGTCTCTACATCGAAAGCGACTACCGCTCCGCTCTGACTGTTTTCCGAATCATTGATAGCCTCTTCCAACGCGCTCTCTGCCGTTTTCTGCAAATCCAGATCAATGGTCAGATAGACATCGGATCCCTTCTCCGCCTCTGTTTCACTTATGGTTTCTACATATTCGCCGGAACTGTTGACTCTGATCTTCTTGGTTCCCGGCGTGCCGTGCAGCTCTTCCTCAAGAGCCGCTTCTATTCCGTCTTTTCCCACCAGATCGCTGGAAGTATATCCTTTCTCGTCTACATAGTACTCGGCCTCGCTTTCGGAGATGGCGCCCATGTAGCCCAGGATATGGCAGGCCGTATCCCCGTTAGGATAGTACCGTTCTGTCTCTGAAGATACTTCCACGCCCGGAATATTGGCTTCCTCCAAATAGGCGATGGTTTCGTCGCAGATGTCCGTTGCGATCTTGATGGAAATATATCGGGTAAAACCGTTGGTTGCAATTTCATTTCTGACGATAAAGATCTTTCTTGCTTCTTTGTCGCTCAGTGTCTTATCTATCTCATAGTTTTCCCTGAGTGTCTGAAAACACTCTTTTGCCGATACTCCTTCTTCAATTTCCTTTTCAGTAAAACCGAATTTTCCAAGGAAGGTTTCCAATTCCTGATCGTAAGTGTAAACCATGGTCTTAACGGAGATCGGAGGATCCAGATTGTACTGACTCTGAAGGACTTCCATGGCCTCATACCGATCCAGATTCTCGTCAATATTGTATTTGTTTCGCAGGCGGGTAAACGCCTCTTCTGCCGTCAGATTCTCATCAAAGCCCTGATTCGACAGCCATTTCCTGATCTGCTGCTTGTATGTGTAATAGAAGCTGCCTGAAGAAGTGATCTTTATCGGAAAATTGTCCGTGTATTCATCATCATTTTTGATCAACGTATTAATCAGCTCCAGGGAAGAATTGTTTATCTCCTCCGTGGTAAGGGAGCTGGCGTTAAAATTGGCAGTAAACACCTGCCGGCTTACAGCAAGCGCCTCGCCGTTGCGGTCGTAGATATTCCCCCTTGGCGCAGAAGTGGTTATCGTCTTGGTATTCTGATCTGAGGCTTCCGCCGTCCATCGGTCGTTTTGAAGCACCGTTACGACAAACAGGCGTATACCGAGAATAACCATCAGAGCAATGATGACACCTACGATCTGCTGATATCTCGAATTAAACAGCTTTGTTTTTTTATTCATTTAAAATACCTGTCTCTCCTGTGTTTAATAACCCTTTTTAACAATATGAAATACAGCGCCGCTCCGGCAATCCCGTTAAAGAGAAGCTGGAGAGGCAGCGATTTCATCGCGTAAAGATAGCTGTACGGACTGTCAAGAAAATAATAGATTACCCAGTATACAGATGCGTAAAACCAGGTGAACAGAGGAGTCCCCACTATGCCGTTGAGCACATTCTCCTTGTTAACAAAACCTTTCAGAAATAACACGGCTATTCCCGACGCGGTCAGGGCTAACGTCCCCGGTCCCACGTACATCCCATAATAGGCATCCCAGGCCAATCCGAAGAGAAAACCATACAGAATCCCCATAAGCGTATCGTCATACATAAATGTCACAACCACGGTCAGGCAGAGGAGAAGATTCAGATTTCCTCCCAGCGCCGGTATCAGATTGTAGAGCATCGGCTGCAGGATGAACGCAGTCAGATACAATAAAAATCCCTGCCAGTACTTCATAGGATCACCGAAACCTTCTGCAGCGACATAAAATCGACAGAAGATTTAATGTCAACCCTCTGCAGCTGCGCGTTGCTGTCGTACTTTACCTTTGTGATCTTGCCTATGGTTATGCCGGCCGGATAAGTACCCATACCCGATGTGATAATCTTATCTCCTTCCGATACCTTCGCCTGGTCGTCCAGCATAAAGCCGGAAAGTTCTCCGTCCGACGAGCTCTCAACGATGCCGATCAGTTTCAGATTCCCCGAAACCTTGAAGCTGATCTTGCTGGATTCGTCGATAATGGAAATTACCTTAGCCCAGTTCCGGCCTACACTGCTGATCCTCCCCACCAGTCCGTCTCCGCAGATCACTACGTCGCCCTCTTTGATGCCGTTTTCGCTGCCTGCATTGATGGTGAAGATATTCATCCAATTGGTTCCATCCATGGAGATCACATCTGCCGACACGATATCATCCGTACCGCTGATTCCGTTGTAATTGAGAACCTTTGACAGTTCTTCCAGTTCCTGAAGCTCGTTGGCCGACAGCGTAAGGCTGGTGATCTGCTGCTTCAGCTTCTCGTTTTCTTCTTTCAGCTGTTGATTTTCCTCCTGTATATCCTTATAAGAAAAGATCCCGGAGATATTGTCCGAAATACCGCCGGACACTTTGCTGAGAGGTCTTTCTACGGCGGCGTATATGCTGCCGAAGAAATTGGTTACCGCATTTCCCCCGCTTCCCATGCTGACAGATACGACAAGAACGATCAGGCTCACAACGATCACAGTCAGCAGGAAACTTATTAATTTGTGTTTCTTAATCCATCTCATACCCTGATTTTCCTTATCTTCGCTTTACGCTCGTGGCGTAAACTTTCAGTTTCTCTATATCGTTCAGACTCATTCCCGTGCCCAGAGCCACCGCTTCGAATGCGTTCTCTGCGATGGTGGCCTTCATGCCTGTCCGCTTTTCGATCATCTGATCCAGATTGTGAATCAGTCCGCCGCCGCCGGAAAGAACCAGGCCGTTGGAAGCGATATCTGCCGCAATTTCCGGAGGTGCCTTTTCGATGGTGGCTTTCACACCGTCGACAATGATATCAACCGACTCCTGCAGAGCCATCATGATATCTCTGTTGGTCACTTCCAGCGTCTTCGGCAGACCGGAAATGATATCTCTGCCGCTGGCCTGGACGGATTCTATGATTTCATCGCCGTTTTCATCGATATCCAGACATGCCGCTCCAACCTGAATTTTAAGGTATTCGGCAGTCTTCTCCCCGATGAGCAGCGCGTGTCTCTTCCGCATATACTGAATGATCGCATCGTTAAATTTATCTCCCGCATGCCGAATGGATGAGCTGGCCACAATACCGCCCAATGCAATGATAGCGATATCTGTGGTTCCTCCGCCGATATCGGCAATCATGCATGCGGTGGAACTGTCCACATCCAGTCCTGCGCCAATCGCGGCAGCCATAGGCTCCTCGAGAATATACACTTCCGATGCGCCCATCTGTCTGACCACTTCTTCTACGGCTCTCTTCTCAACTTCCGTAACACCGCTCGGAACACCGACTACAACGCGGAAATTTTTTACTTTATTGCTGGACACCGCTTTTTCGATAAAAGCTCTGAGCATATCTGCTGTTCTGTCAAAATCGGAAATAACGCCATCCTGAAGTGGTCTGACTACGGTAATCGTGGCAGGAGCTTTGCCAATCATATCTTTCGCTTCGGAACCTACCGCCAGTGTCGTCCCCCTTCTGTTATCCATAGCAATGACTGACGGTTCGTTGAGGACAATCCCGCTGTCCTTAATATAGATCAACGTATTTGCGGTTCCCAAATCGATACCCATGTCCCTTGCTGAAAAAAATTTAAACATCGTATTACCTCCAAAATTTCATAAACCTTAGTCGATCAGACCCATTTCCCGCATACTCGAAAACTTTCCGTCTCCGATGATGATGTGGTCCAGGACGCCGATGCCCAGAAGTTCTCCGCCCTGAACCAGTCTTTTGGTCGTCAGGATGTCTTCTCTGCTGGGATCGGGATCCCCGCTCGGATGGTTGTGAACAAAGATTACAGCCGCTGCGCTCTTTCTTACAGCCATGTGAAAAACTTCTCTCGGATGAACCACCGTACTGGAAAGTTCGCCGACAGAAACATCATCAATAGAAATAATTTCCCCTTTTGCGTTAACCAATACACTTTTAAAATGCTCTTTTTTGGCGTACCTCAGCTGTTCCATAAAAATTCCGGCAATATCCTGTGCATTTTTTATCGAAATTTTTTCGTCAGCGCGGAAGGAGGAAATCCTCTTTCCCAATTCAACGGACGCCAATATGGAACAGGCTTTCACTCTGCCTATTCCTTCTATACGCAGAAGATCCTCCGGCATACAGCTGCCGAGGGCTCCGATTCCCTCAGGGAAGGCGCCCAGTACCTCCTCGGACAGCCTGATGGCTGACTTGTCTTTTGTCCCCGTATGGATGATCAGAGCGATCAGTTCCGCGTTTGAAAGTCTGTCGATTCCCCTGCGAAAGGTTTTCTCTACAGGCCGCTCGCTCTCCGGCAATGATTTTATCCGCATTTTTCGCGCCTCCACTACAGATTTGCGCCGCCCCGGTATGAAACCGCTGCCGCGCACGGTAAAAATCCTGCCAGACACTCGAATTTTTTAATTAATCGCAAAATATCACGTTAAATTATATCATTATTTGTCTTTTCTTACAAGCAAAAGGCTTTAATATTTTTCCGTCGACGGGGCAAAATATTTATCGAATCAAAACACAGGAGGTTATTATTATGAACAAAAAATGCAATCCGAACATCAACTGCACAGTGGTTCAGTGCGAACACATCGCGTGCGACGGCACCCACTGCTCCCTCGATACCATTACCGTAGGTACTCACGAGGCCAATCCTACCCAGTGCCAGTGCACAGACTGCATGTCCTTTAAACTGAAATAGGCAGCGCAAAGAACGTAACCTGAGGCGAAGCAGCGAGTATCCCGTTGGATAGGGACAGCATCTGCCCATGGGAAATACCGGGATTCCTGCTGCTTTCGCAATAAAAGTCCAGGCGTATTTTTTATAAGCCAGGCACTTTGCCCCCTCTTTTCGCATATAGTTTAATTCGAAGAGGGGGTTACATATATGAGCAGTTCCTTTCCACTGCCACTGTCCGAAAACGAAGAAAAAATGTACGTAGAGCTGATGGAAGCCGGCGACCCCTGCGCACGGGATATTTTGATCGAAAGAAACCTTCGTCTGGTAGCCCATATCGCCAGAAAATACACCGGTCCCAATACATCTGCGGAGGATCTCATCTCCATCGGAACCATAGGGCTGATAAAAGCCATAAACACCTATACCAGTAAAAAGGCAGCCCGACTGGCCACTTACGCCGCCCGATGTATTGAAAACGAAATCCTGATGAGCATAAGAACGTCGAAAAAGAACAAGCAGGAAGTCTCTATCAGTCTTCCTATCGGAACAGACAAAGACGGAAACGAAATCAGCCTGAACGATATTCTGGGAACTGATCCCGATGAAATCATCGATAATCTGAATCTCAAGTTTCAAATACAGGCGCTCTACCGGGCCATCGATCAGGCGTTGACCCAAAGAGAAAAACAGATCATCCTTTTGCGGTACGGTCTCGAAGGGCAAACGCCGAAAACCCAGAGGGAAATCGCATCGATCATGGGGATCAGCCGTTCATATGTCTCCAGGATAGAAAAAAAGGCGTTGAGTAAGCTGAAAGATCAACTGAGTCAGTAGAGATAATTTACGATTTCTTCAAAGACGGGGAGCGCGGAGCTGCTCCCTGTCTTTCCGTTTTCCGCTATAACGGCTACCGTATATTCCGGATCGTCCGCCGGAAAATAACCGGTAAACCAACCGTGCACCGTCTCTTCTCCGCCGTCGACAGTCTCCGCCGATCCGGTTTTTCCGGCCGCCTGTACATGGAGTCTGCTGGAGGAAGCCGTACCCTCTGTCATGACTTTCTCCATCATGTTCCCCACCTGCCCTGCCGTGGCCGCTGTCATCACCCGACTCCCTTCACTCTCCTCGTTTTCCCTGCTCATCACCACGGAGACCTGACGATCAATTCCTCCATTGGCGATCACGTTGGTCATTCTCGCGATCTGCACGGGAGTGACCAGGAGACTGCCTTGCCCGATAGACAGGTTGGAAAGACCACTGTACAGCCTCTCACTCCTGCTTGGAAAATTTCCCTCTGCTTCATCGGGAAACCCTTCGATTGCAGCAGAGCCCAGACCCATTCGCTCCGCCATTTCGATGATGGTCTCCGAACCGATTTTAGCACCCATCTGCGCAAAATAACAATTGCAGGACTGAGCCAGCGCTTCCTCCAGATTCAATTCTCCATGCCCTTCAGGTTTTTCCTCGCAGATCAGTTCCACACTGTTAACCGTTGTGCTGCCGTCGCAGATAAACGTATCTTCCGGACTGACGATGCCGCTTTCCAGCGCCGCCGCAGCTACGGCAATCTTAAACACCGACCCTGGAGGATATTGTCCCTGAACCGCTTTGTTGATCAGTTCCCCGCCGTCCGATCCCAGATAGCTGTCCACGTCGTTGGGATTGAACACCGGCGTGCTGGCCATCGCCAATACCTGACCCGTTTTTGCCTGAAGCACTACCGCGGCGCCGGATACCTGCTCTTCACGCAGGATTTTTTCCACCTGTGCCTGCAGTCCTGCATCTACAGTGGTTACCAGAGCCGACGGGTCCAGCTTCTGCACATCGCTGGTTCTCGATATGCCTATGCCCCTGACCGGATCGCCGAGACCGTTTCCCGTCATGGAAAGTATTGAAGAAGATACGTCGAGCCTGGACTCGAACATCTTCTCCAACCCGGCAACGCCCGTACCGTCGGAATTATTCAGGTAGCCGATCAGGTGAACAGCCGTCTGCTCGTCGGCATACCGGCTGCCCGAGCAAAACGCATATGCGCCGTATTGGCTGACCAGAATATCGTTAACTTCCTTGTTGAATACGGCGGACCGGTAGACGACATATTTCTCTCCTTTAGTTCCTGCCGTTTCACCTTCTATCCGCTTCATCAGCTTCTCCAGAGCTACAGTGCAATTTTCCCTCTTCAGCAGATAGTAATAATCCGAGCAGGAATCGGTCAGTTTAACCATATTCCGGTCATAAATCGTTCCTCTGTCACTCTGCCGCTGTATCTGGATAATCTGCTGCCCCCGCGCACCCCGTTCCAGTTCTTCGTGACACACGATCTGAATATAATAGAGTCTGCACAGCAGAACGATCAAAAGCAGCATGATGATGCCTGTCAGTACCTTAATTCGCTTTGTCATATGTTTTTATATCCTCCGGCAAAAAAGCTCTTAAGGTAGTTTTACCTCAAGAGCTCTCGCCTATACATAAGATTAAATTCTGTGCATGAACAGGCCGCTGCCCAGTTTTGGCTCAAACCAGGTCGACTTAGGAGGCATGATCCTTCCCTGATCCGCAATCTCCATCAGCTGCTCTACAGTGACCGGGTACACGGCAAACGCGACTTTCATATCACTTTCCGCTCTGCGCTTCAATTCCCCGAGACCCCGTATGCCGCCGACAAAATCGATTCGCTTATCCGTACGCGGATCCTCTATGCCAAGGAGAGGTCCAAGAATATTGTCCTGCAGCACGGAAACATCCAAGGATCCGATTACATCATCCGGTATCAGACTGTCCGGTGCGATAAGCCGGTACCAGCTTCCTTCAAGATACATGGCAAATTGATGCGGCTTTTCCGGTTTTTCTGCCTTTTCCCCGTTTTTTTTCACTTCAAATCCCTTTTCACGTATTCTGCTTAGGAATTCCTCTGCCGTCATGCCCGCCAGATCGCTGACCACCCGGTTGTAGTCAAAAATTCGCAGATCGGTGTCAGGAAAAATTACCGCCATGAAGAAATTGAACTCCTCGTCACCAGTATATCCCGGGTGTTCTCTGCGCCGCTTTTCTCCCACCGCACAGGCCGAAGCGCTCCGATGGTGACCGTCGGCGATATACATCGAAGGAACGCTGGCAAACAAGTCGCACAGCTGTTCGACAACGCACTCATCCTCAATCACATAGAGGACGTGGGCCGTTCCGTCCTCACCGGTAAAATCGTATTCCGGTTCATTTTTTACGGTGTATTCCTCTACGATCTTCCTGATTTTTTTATCGTCTCTATAGGTTAGAAAGACCGGCTCGGTATCCATTCCGCAGACGTCAAAATGGCGTATCCTGTCCTCTTCCTTTTCGATTCGGGTCAGCTCGTGTTTCTTTATGGTGTTGTCTCTGTATTCGTCGATGCTGACACAGCCGACGATCCCGGTCTGACTCCGTCCATCCATCTCCTGTCTGTAGATATACAATGAAGGCCTGCTTTCTTCCACGAACACGCCCGAATCAAGATTTTTTTTGATATTCGCTTTCGCTTTTCTATAGACCGCCTCACAGTAGACATCCTCTGTCTCCGGAAGGTCGATTTCTGATCTGCTGATATGCAGAAAGCTGTCGGGATTTCCCTTTGCCATTTCTGCCGCTTCCGTCCTGTTCATTACATCGTACGGAAGGGCTGTAACCCGGGCCGCTTTATCCTTTGCCGGCCGTATCGCTTTAAACGGTCTGACTGTTGCCATTATCTGTTCATCTCCCTGCAAATATAATCTGTTACCTCATCGATACTCATATGCGTCGTATCGATTTCCACGGCATCGTCTGCCTTTCTCAGCGGATTAATTGCCCGAGTGGAATCGTCGTGATCCCGTTTCCGTATCGCGGCGAGAATCTGCTCCGGTTCGGCTTCCTGTCCGCCGGCTTTCAATTCCTCGCAGCGCCTCCGCGCTCTCTCCTCTGCAGAAGCGGTAATGAAGAACTTATATTCCGCATCCGGAAAAACGTTGGTTCCAATGTCTCTTCCATCCATGATCACGCTCTTTTCCCTGCCCATCTTTCTCTGCAGATCCACCAGCTTGGTTCTGACGATGCCTATGGCAGAGCAGGCCGAAGCCTGCCCGGCTATCTCCTGGGTACGGATCAGACCGCTGACATCCTCTCCGTCAAGAAAAATCTTCCCGTTGGAAAAGTCTATCTCCGTACGATCCAGCAATTCCTGCACCGCCTCTGTATTTTCAAGGGAGACCCCTTCCTTCAACAGCTTGTACCCGACTGCGCGGTACATAGCGCCCGTGTCGATATAGTCGATTCCCAGCCTGTCCGCAATGCGTCTGGCCACGGTGCTCTTCCCCGCTCCGCTGGGTCCGTCCACTGCAATTCTCATCATATCTCTTTCATCTCCTATTTGTTGCCGATCAGTTTTTCTATTTCCTTAATGAATGTATTGACGTCCGTAAACTGGCGGTAAACCGACGCAAAGCGAACATAAGCCACTTCATCCAGATTCTTCAGCTGCTCCATAACCAGTTCTCCGATGAAGGCGCTCTCCACTTCCTTTTCCATCAGATTGTTCAGTCCACGCTCAATCTCGCTGACCACCCGTTCGATCTCTGCCACGGGCACCGGCCTCTTTTCGCATGCCTTAATGATGCCGTTCATGATCTTATTCCGGTCAAAGGCCTCCCGCCTTCCATCCTTTTTTATAATCATGATGATCGATTCTTCTACTTTCTCATAGGTGGTAAACCGCTTTCCGCACTTTTCACATCCACGCCTTCTCCTGATAGCATGTCCCTCTTCTGTAGGACGGGAATCGATAACTTTGGTATCGGGATTTTCACAATATGGGCATCTCATTGGACCTTCCTCCTTTTGCTCTGATAAAATATTCTACTACATCTCAAAACGGTTTTCCAGAGAAAAAGTACTCACTGCAGGAAGATTTGCGGAAAAGCGCTCCGACTAAATCAATAAGTATCCAAATCCACAAGAACCACATCGTCGCCTATGGTTCTGATCCTGTCCCACTTTATGACAAAATCATCCTCGCGGCTGCCAAAAAAACGAAAGATCCCCTTTTCCGCGGGAATAACGATTCCGTCGATCGTCCCATCCTCCAGGTTTACCTCGATATCGTAGATAAATCCCAGGCTCCTTCCGTCGTGAATATTGATTACCTCTTTGTTTTTCAGTTTGTCCGTACTCAGCATCTTTATCCCTCCTCTGCGGAATCCGCTTTCCGCTACAGATCATATATATTCATTCCGTACGAAAAATATGAATATGCTGTTCAAAATGCTGAAAAAGGAGGGTGGGGATTCTCTCCTCTTCATTTTCGCTTATACAAAAATGACGCTCTGCAGAGCAGAGCGCCGATGTCGGGAACGCTCCATCAGCTGCGCAGCTCAAGATGGGCTTCCCTGTTAAAAAAGTCTTTCGTTTCCTTTACCACAACGCCGCTCAGGGTAACCAGTGCGATCAGGTTAGGAATTGCCATCAGACCGTTAAAGATATCCGCAATCGTCCAAACCGCTTCCACAGTGAGAAAGGACCCGATCAGTACAGCGATGATATACAGCCATTTGTATGTCATCAAAACGCCTTTCTTTTTCCCTGTTAGGTATTCGAGGCACCGCTCCGAATAGTAGTCCCAGCCGAGAATCGTAGTAAAAGCAAAAAAGATCAGGCACATCATCAGTACAAAAGCGCCCACCTTCGGACTCCACGGCAATCCCTGACCAAAGGCATAGGCCGTACATTCCGCTCCTTCAAGGCCGAGATCCGCAGCTCCGGTAATGACCAGGGTGGTTCCCGTCATGGTACAGATGACGATCGTATCGATAAAGGTTCCTGTCATGGAGATCAGTCCCTGTCTTACCGATGTATGGGTCTTGGCCGCCGCCGCTGCAATCGGCGCGCTCCCCAGTCCGGCTTCATTGGAAAAAATACCTCTGGCAACACCGTTCTGCATAGCCGCCATCATGGCTCCAAGAGCCCCTCCGGCAACAGCCCGTAGACCGAAAGCCGACTGTACAACTTCAACGATAGCAGCCGGAAAAGCCTTGATGTTATAGATCAAAATCGTCAGGCAGATCAGAACATAGGCGACTGCCATAAACGGCACGATGATCGTCGTCACACTGGCTATTCGCTTTATTCCACCGATAACCACCAGTGCCGTAGCGCCCGCCACGACGACAGCGGTAATCACGATGGATATAGAATACTCGTTCCCAAAGAGGGTGACCAGATGCTCCCTTTCCGGATCGGCAAAGTTCTGCACTGCCGTAGCAATGCCGTTCACCTGAGTAATGGTTCCGATGCCCAAAAGTCCGGCTCCCATGCCGAACACGGCAAACAGCTTAGCCAGCCATTTCCATTTCGGGCCCATTCCCCGCTCTATGTAGTAAAACGGTCCTCCGAGAGCGTGGCCTTCCTCGTCTACAGTCCGATACTTTATCGCCAGCACGCCCTCTGAATATTTGGTCGCCATACCGAAAAAGGCGGCTACAATCATCCAGAACAAAGCGCCCGGTCCACCTGCAGTTACAGCCGTCGCAACACCCACGATATTGCCCGTACCGATGGTCGCCGCCATAGCCGTACAAAAGGCGCCGAAACTGGTCACTTCACCTTCAGCCTCGTCCTCGTTGCTGACCATAAAGCGAAAAGCTTTGCCCAGTTTTCGCATCTGAAGAAGTTTCAGACGGCAAGTCAGCAGTATACCGGTTCCGAGGATCAATACGATCAGCGGCACGCCCCAGACAAATCCGTCGATTTCTTTTAGAATTTCTGTAAAGTTCATTGTTCCATCTCCTCTTTTCTGCTTTTTCCCCTGACGAGAGAAAAATGAGCTTGTTTTGAGCAAAAGTAAAAGCCGAATTAAACAATTCGGCTCCAGAGAGATGACATAAGCAGTATTAATGATACCCTCTGTCCTCTTTGCCTGAGATATCACGCTGAGGACTGCTCACTTCCCCGCGCTTAAACCTTCGGCGACCTTTCGGTGCTCTCCAGAGAAAATTTTCTGCTTCAAACCGAAACGAACGGTCTGAAACAGAAAACTGACGGAACGAGTGTATCACATAATTCTGCATTGTGCAACATTTTTCTTCAGCGCTCCGATACATTGACCTGCCGCAGCGCCAACTTATTTCCGCATTCCTCTTCCGCTATCTGCAGAATTTCCTGTGAAACGCGATCGATGGCCGTGCCTTCTTTCAACCCGAGCTCCAGCCTCTTTCCGCTTCCGCAGATCCGGCAGATCAGCGAAATAAACCCTGCGGCGATTCTGCTTGGATGGGAAGGAAAATCCGGTCTTCCAAGCAGCGGCTGAACCGAGGAGAGATCGGCGATCTGACTTTCTGAAAGATAATCTTTCAACCTGAATCCCGGTATCTGCATAAGTCCTCCGAGAACTTCTGACAGATAGTAGAACTCCACGCCGGCTATTCCTGCCGCCTCGACGGAAAAAAATCCGCTGTCCCCTTCTTCCCCATCGCGCTCCCCGCCGATTAGGTTCTTTAACTCCTGTGAAGGCTCTGCACCGATATCTCTGACCAGTCTTCGGCAGAATCTGTGATAATATCGATCGGCTTCGATATATTTTTTCTCCTCCATCAACAGCTCCAGCCGAATCCTCGCATGCCTTTCGTCATAAGGATCCAACTCGTCACAGACGTCAAGAGCTTTCAGACACTTTTCCGACCTTCCGCTGTCAAAGTAAAGGCGGGCAAGCTTTCGGAACAAACGAAGCTTGCGATTCTCCAGGTTGTATCGCTGAAGGATAATCATCTCATCCAATTCGGCGCATCCGGCAAAGTACCAATCTTCAAAGAAATCTCCGCGGAAAAGACCGGCCAGTTTTTCTAACCTTGCCACATCGTCGACGGCCTCTATATCCGTCTCTCCGATCTGCTGCAGATCACACTGATAAGGAAAGTTCTCGTTGATTCGACATTCCTCTTTCGTTACGATGAGAAAGGTTTCTTCACTTTTTTCCGAATTGAGGATCTTCTTCAACTGCCAGAGATTATAGCGAAGATTGTATTTTGCGGCGCTCTCCGTGCTGTCCGGCCACAGATAGCTCATAAGCTGGCGGCGTCCGCAGGTCTTTCCCTCTTTCATCAAAAGCAGAGCCAGCAGCGCTACACTCTTGCTGCTCAGCTTCCCTGTCAGATCCTCTTCTTCGTTTTCTATTCTGACTTTCCCCAAAAAATTAAATTTCAGCATATTCTCCCCGTCCGTAGAGTATTTCCCCGTCTTTCATGGTTAAAACCACATTTGTATCTTTTATTTTTTCCGCTTCGGTACTCTCCAGATCTCGATCCAAAATGACCAGATCTGCGTTTTTCCCCGGAGTCAGTGTTCCGATTTCCTTCTCTTTAAACAGGGCAAAAGCTCCGTTGCAGGTGTACATCTTCAGAGCTTCCTCCAGCGTTATGCGGTGCTCTTCGACAGGATGGTTCACCGCCCAGTGTATCCCCGTCAACGGATTAGGATCGGTAACGTCGCTGTCGGATCCTCCGCAGACGACAATATCCCGGTCGAAAAGCTCCCGCAGAGGATTTGTTGTTTTGTACCGGCTGCCCAGCCTCTGTTCATAAAGTCTGCCCGCGCCGCCCCATCGTCCTTCATAGGCCGGTTGGACGCAGAGTACAATCGACAAATCTTTGGCTCTCTCCATCTGCTTCTTGGTAATCATCTCCGCGTGCTCAATCCTGCAGCGCAAATCTCTGATCCCGCAAACTTTCTCTGCATACGCAAAAGCATCAAGGGCGGCGTCTATGGCCTTGTCGCCTATGGCATCGAAGGAAACCTGAAGATTCCTCCTGCAGCACTCCGCGGTAAAGGCCTTCAGGGCTTCGGGATCTATGCACAGAAAGCCTCGGGCTCCGGGCAAATCTGCATATTCCTCGGACAGCGCTGCGGACCTGGCTCCGATCGTTCCGTCGATGTAAAGGGCTCCGCCTATCCGGCGCAGTCCCATTTCGGTGACCATCTCAATATCTGTCGTCGGATAGAACAATTCCATGGTCATCGGATACCGATCGCCGTGCCGATAGAGGAAATCCGCGTCGCGATCCCGACGGAAATCCATGTTCATCTTTCCCCCTTCCATGGCTGCCACAGTGGTCAGACCCAATCGGAAGAGTTCCGGCATGATCTGTTCTACCGCTCTGCTCAGATCCTCTTCAGTAAAAGAGGCGAGGATGTTGGTATCCAGCTTCGCTCCGGCCCGTCCGGTAAAAATGCCGGTCGGTATCCCGCCGCAGTCCAGACCGATCCCTTCCAGCGTAAAGGGAATCTTAAAGAAAAGCATGCCGCAGGTGTTCAAAGACAAAAGGTGATAGTCCGCAGAGTAAACCGCTGCGGGCGTGTTCTTGCAATACCTGTCCAAGACGGTTCGATCCGGCATCCTCCGCTCTTCTAAATTTTCCCACTCCAGTTTTGCCGCGATCAGTGGTCTTCCCGGATTTTTAGCCTGCGCGGCTTTTAGTCTCTTTCCGATGCCGCGAAAATTCCGCACGCCTTCAAGGCTGACCCACTGAACGCCTAATGCCGTTATCACCAGATGGAAATGATTGTCGATGAAGCCGGGAAGAACCGTACATCCGCCTGCATCGATGACTGCCGTCGATGGAGAAAGATACGCTCTGTACCCGTCGCCTGTTCCCAAATCTTTGATCTTCCCGCCGCTGACCGCTATCCAATCCGCACGCCGTCCGCCGTCCATGGTCAGCAGTTTTCCGTTTTTTATAACCCATTCTTCTTTCATATCCTTACCTCAAAATGCAGAGAATCTTTATCCGGTTATACGCAAAGACTGCCGCGCACCGGGATTCTCTCCAAATCAGCCGGGCGGCAGTCCGCATCATCGTATCTATCTTTCGGTTTCACTCTGGTAAACGATCTTGCCGCCCACCATCGTCATCACCGGAAGGATATCCTTGATCTCCATCGGATCAACAGTAAAGATATCCCGATCCAGAAGCACCAGATCAGCGTAGTACCCTTCCTTGATCCTGCCTTTTCGATCTTCCATAAATTCGCCGTAGGCGCTTTCTATGGTATAAGCGTCTATGGCGGTTTCCACATCGACGCATTCAGACGGATAAAAACCTCCGTCCGGTTTTCCGTTCCGATTCTTTCTTGTTACAGCCATATAGATGTTGGGAAACGGATTGCAGTCCTCTACCGGGCAATCGGTGCCGTAGGACACGTGAGCGCCCTTGCGCTGAAGAGTGCCGAAAGCGTAAGAAGTCGATGCCAGCTCCTTTCCGCAGAGCTCTTCGACTATGCTCATATCGTAGTCCAGGAAAATCGGCTGCGCAAAGACGAGAATTCCTTTTTCTGCGATTCTGTCCAGCAGCTTTTCATCGGTGATCTGGCAGTGCACCAACGCGTGGCGAAGTTTGTTCTCTCCGTCAATAAAAGCGTGCTCGTAACAATCTACGGTTCTCTCTATGGCCGCATCGCCGATTACGTGGGTCACCACCTGCAAGTTGTGCTTTTTCGCCAACTGGCAGTACTTTTCCATTTCATCCGGTTTAATCCATTCCAGACCGTGGTTTCCTCTGTCTCCCACATAGCCGTCTTTCATCAGAGCCGTCCGTGCCCCCAGACTTCCGTCTTTAAAAAGCTTCAGAGGTCCCAGAGTCAGCCAGGAATCCGGTTCGTATTTTCCCTGAGCAAACTCTCCCTTTTCCAGATACTCGGAAAAGGCTTCCAGGTCGTTGAAGCAGACCTGATGACGGTACCGTATCAGGGCTTCTCCTTTGTCGTAAATATCGTGGAACAGCTTAAACGCAGCGGGCCCGTCCATAAACGTGGTTCCCACGTCATTACTCTGTACACTGGTCAAACCATGCGAAACGGCATACTTCATGGTATCAAGAAGAATTTCCCGTCTCTCCTGCAGCGTAAAATCAGGAATTATCGCCTTGGCGATATTGCAGGCGTTTGCCGTGAATATTCCGTTGGGATATCCGTCCTCCCCGATCAGAAAATCTCCATCCGGGAACTGCGGCGAGTCTCCGTCTATCCCCAGCATTTCGATCAGCTTGGTGTTCGTTGAAACAATGTGACCGCATACCCGCTCTAATACGATCGGAAATTCCGTACTGATCTTGTCCAAATCGTGGCGGTCGGGAATCCGTTTGTCGTCGATGAACAGATCCTGATTCCAGCCGATGGCATGGAGTCCGTCACGAACCCTTTCCGGATGCTTTTCGGCGAATTCTCTGCATATCCTGATCATCTCGTCGATAGAAGATACTCCGTCGATCTGCGCCTGATTCAGCGTCTCCCCAAACTGCATAAAGTGAAGATGGGAATCGTTCAGGCCCGGGATCAGCGTCCTGCCTCCGCAGTCGATCACCTGCATGCCGTCTTCCTTGCAGCTCATGATCTCCTCATCTGTTCCCACCTTTGCAATCAGACCGTCTTCCACGAGAACAGCCTGGGCATAGCAGCCCTTCTCCACATAAACCTTAGCATGACAAAGAATCGTTTTCATTTCTCTATTTCTCTTCTTTCCTGTTTTTCACATCAAAGATATAGTAAACCACAGCGCCTGCAGCAGGCACGCCGAAACCGGTCAATCCTACGATCGGATCTTCCAGTGCGGAATTCACTACCAGGGCTGCGAAGATCAGCGCCGTGATGATAACCGATACCGGATAGAACCAAACCTTGTATGGTCTTTCAATGTTCGGATACTTTCTGCGCAGGATCGGTACGGCCAGAACGACCAGAACATTGAATACCATTCCCGTTACCACGACCATGTTGGTCAACTGGTCCAGATTCCTCATCAAAACCAGAGCTACGGCAAGCACGCCCTGCACGATGATCGGCACTGTAGGCACTTTGTATTTTGGATGAAGCTTAGCGAAGCATTTAAAGAAGTGGCCCTCCTCGGCCATAGCATAATACATCCTCGGCTGAGCCAGTATCATGCCGTTCATCGAACCGAACATGGCAAGAACCATTCCCGCAGATACCACTGCCGCTCCTGCTCCGCCCAGAACTTTCTCTGCTACCGCAGTACCCAGATAAAGGTCCCCGCTGTTTATCATAGCAGTGATTTCCTCGTGAGGCAATACCTTCATGATGGCAAAGTTAAACAGAAAGTATATTACCGTAACTCCGCCGATACCGATGATCAGTGCGAGAGGAAGATTTCTCTTCGGATTTTTGATCTCCTCGGCTACCGTATTCAGGTTTGTCCATCCTTCATATGCCCAGAGAGCGGCGACTACAGCTATGGCGATCATGCTGAAAATGCTGGTATCGTTATCCGCTGCATATTCGTTGGCTGAAGCAAAGGAAAAGTCCGGACTGACCCGTCCGACAAACAGGGCCGCCAGCATGATAATGCCGACAGGAATCAGTTTGGCCACCATCGACAGACTCTGTATGATAGAGGCGACTTTAACGCCGACCAGATTGTACAGGGTTGCCGCGACAATCAAAACGATAGCAGCCATCTTAACGCCAAAATCGCTCATGTCGAAAATAGGCTGAAACACCGTCATCAGCGCGATAGCTACCGCCGCTACAGATCCCGGACCGCCGATCAGCCAGTCGGTAAATCCCGCCATGAATCCGACAACCGGGTGATAAGCTTCATTGAGATACACCAGTCGTCCGCCCGCCTTAGGCATCGCGGTCCCAAGCTCCGCATAGCACAACCCGCCAAAGAGGGAAATTACGCCTGCAATTATCCAGCAGATTAGGGAAAGGCCGCTGTCCATGCCCGTTCTCTGCAAAACATAGGAGCCCAGATAGAAGATACCGGAACCGATCATGATTCCGCCGATGATGCTGACTCCTCCGAAAACCCCGATTTCCCGTTTAAACTCGGTTTTTTCGCTGGTCAGCTGATTCAAACGTTTTTCGTCTTTCATAGAACCATCCTCCGTAAATATAATACCAGAATCGGTCGGCCCTTATCCTCTGCCGACCGCTGCGCCTGACCGTCTGCAGCCGTGCTTTCCGCAGAAAACCGCTTATGCACGCAGACGCATAGTGCGATTATATACCCGAAGCGTTTATTCATCCGTTTACCCGCGGCAGCCCGATATGACGGTTAAACCTGTCCGCCGCAAAAAGAAAAGGCGGGGGACATTTCCCCGCCGTATATACGATCCGCTCAAGCCGCGTTTACGGAATGCGGCTCTCTGCAAGACATTCTTCTTTCTCTTTTCCTTCGCTCTGTGCTTTCCCGCTGTTTATACGGCTTTTCCGTACTCCAGCACTTTATCCATCACCTTGCTGAGCAGCATGATTGACCGCAGTCCCTGCTGTTCGCAGTATTCTTCGATCGTCATGTTGTAGGTGCTCTTAAAGGTATCTTCATCCAGTCCCGATTCGGTCAGCATATTGCTCATGTATTCTTCGTACTCGTCGTCGGTCACTTCTATACCTTCCTGTTCGGCAATGTAATACACGATCATTTCCTGGAAGACTTTGGTCTCTGCGTATTCGGTCACCGTCTCTTCCAGCTCATCTTCTGTATAGCCGATCTGCTCCAGGTAATCTTCCCACTCGATATCGCTGTCGGCTGCCGCGTCCTTAAAGGACTGCATTGTCGTCTCGATCAGCTCATCCTTTTCTTCCGGATACTTCTTGACCTCTGAATTCTCTACGATCTTCGCCCACAGCGTGCTCTTTACATTGGACTCTTCGGTCTCCGTCTTCTCTGCTTTCAGATCTTCCTTTACCGACTGCTCGTATTCCTCAAGAGTATCGTAATCGCTGTATTCCTTTACGAAGTCCAGATTGTATTCCGGAACCTCTTCAACCTGCTTGCTCTTGATGTTTACCTCAAAGGTAACGTCTTTTCCAGCGACTTCTTCATTGGAATAGTCTTCCGGAAAAGTCAGATCCAACGTAACCGTCGAGCCGACTTTTTTACCGATCAGACCTTCGGTAAATCCGTCGATCATGGAAGTCGTACCGATAGTGATATCATAGCTGTCGCTGCTGCCGCCTTCGAAAGTCTCTCCGTCTATGCGGCCTTCAAAAGAAACATTGATGGTATCCCCGTCTTTTACGGTTCCTTTTTTCACCGTCTTTGTCGTCGCATTATCTTCACATCTGGACTGGATTTCTTCCTGAATCTCTTCGTCGGTTACAGATACAGAAATCTTATCGTATTCCAACCCCTTATAATCCCCGACTTTTACATATTCTGAAAGGTCATAATCGCTGTAGGGCGTGCTCTCGCTGCAACCGGTAAAACACAGCAGCGAAGCCAGACAAAGCGCGGAAATCAGACCTATTGAATAAAATCTTTTCTTCATGTTACTCCATCCTCTAATCTTTTAATACTTTTTATCCGTTACCAGACTCTCTCATTCTATCACGGCTTTTAAGGGTTTTCAAACGATAAATCGATATTTCACATAAAAAACACACATTCGTTGTCTTATGCATTATTCTGACTTTGGTGCTGTCGTTTTCTCTGTTTCCTTCCGTGTCCTGGCCCGCCCCAATATGGCCACACAGATCAGCATCAGCACCGTAGCCAGATAAGGCGTCATCGCCGTCAGATTGGCCGGAATTCCGGCATATTGAAGTCTCAGTCCCACGGCGTCAAGAAAACCGAAGAGCAGTGCCGACAGAAAGACTTTCGACGGATTAGCCATGCCGAAAATCACGCAGGCAAAAGCGATAAATCCTCTGCTGTCGCTCATCCCCTCCGAAAACATGGTGAGATAGCCGAGAGACAGATGCGCCCCTGCAAGACCGCACAATATGCCGCAGAGAACACTGGCAAAAAACTTCATCTTCTCCGGACTCTTTCCGGCCGTCCTGAGGGCCTCGGGGCGCTCTCCGGCAGCCCGCAGCCAAAAGCCCAAAGGCGTTCTGTACAGGAAAACCCAGACCAGAACCACAATCAGCCACGCGATATAGACAAACAGAGAATGATCGTTCAGCACAGGCCCGATTACCGGGATTCCATCGAGAAATTCGACATGCAGCCTGGGAAGCGCTGCGATTCCCGGATCTGCGAAGGTTCCCTTCACGCCGAATACGGAGCGAAGGAGAAATACGGTGAGTCCCGCCGCAAACGTGTTCAGAGCCATACCGATGATAAACTCGTCGCTCTTAAACCGGACTACGAGTACGGCGAAAAACAGGCCGATCAACGCCCCAGCTGCGACAGCCGCCAGAACACCGGCGCCTGCAGAGGAAAGGAAAAAGCTGAACGCTGCCGCGGCAAAGCAGCCGACCAGAATCATCCCATCCATACCGATATTCATCACGCCGGCCTGCTCAGTGAGAAGGCCGCCCATAGCCGCCAGGATAACCGGCGTAGCCGCGCGAAGGGTGTTCTGTAAAAGTCCCACATTAAAAATCTGCATGAATTGTTCCATCATCAATCTCCTTTCCTGCCGTCTTTTCCCTGATTCGATTGCCGTGTCTGCGCTGCAGTCCGCCTGCCATACCACTCTGCGCCGCCATCAGAAAGATAATCACAGAGAAAATGATCTGGCTTATCTCTGCAGAAACACCGGTTGCAAGCTCCATGGCCGGAGCTCCGGTCTTCAGAACAGCGAAAAAAAAGCTGGCCAAAATGACCCCGGCCGGACTGTAGTTCATGATCATTGCCAACAGCATACCGTCAAAATAAAAGCCGCTGCTTATGTTCTCCACATACCTGCCGTGCACACCGTATACTTCGAACATGCCGACAAGGCCGCATATAGCGCCGGAAATCACCATCGACCAGATCATGAGCCTGTCTTTCGGCAATCCGATAAAAAAAGCAAACCGCTGGTTTTCTCCTGTCAGCCGCAGTTCCAGTCCCACTGTCGTTTTCTCTAAAACGTACCAGACCAGAACGGCGATGGCTGCGCCGTACAAAAAAGCGGTAGTCAGATTAGAAGCCCGAATCAGTTTGGCAAACTGGTAGGCGTAGACATTAGGCGATCCGGACAGCACGCCCGGTTCGTCAGTCCGCACCGGCCCGTTGACCAGCCATTTGCAGAAATAGATGACCGCGGAATTGAGCATTATGGTGGTAATCACTTCGCTGATCCCCAGCCGGACTCTCAGCCACGCCGGCGCCAGCGCACAGACGCCGCCGGCCGCTGCAGCCGCCGCCGCGGAAAGCAGAACGGCAGCCGGTTTCGCCGCGCCGGTTAGAAAAATTCCCGTCACCGCCGCAGCCATGGCGCCCAGATAAAGCTGACCTTCACCGCCTACGTTGAACATTCCCACCTTTGCCGCAACCGTCATGGCAAGACCGGTGAGACAAAGCTGCATGGCTTTTGCTGCTGTATTTCCCAATACTCTTTCGTTTCCAAATACGCCTTTCAGCATGGCTTCATAGCCGGTGAACGGATTGTGTCCCGACACTGCCATCAGCAGTCCCCCGATGAGCAGCGACAGTCCGATACTCGCCAGCAAAGACAACAGATAGACTCTTTTATCCCCTTTTGTTTTCAAAGCGATCCCCCTTTCTCTTTTTCCCTCCGGTTCCTGTCATGTAATAGCCGATCTCCCCCTTATCCGTATCATCTGCCCTGAATTCACCGGTTATCCTGCCCTCGTACAGGGTGATAATTCTGTCACTGAGCCTGAGGAGCTCTTCAAGATCGGCGCTGGACAGCAAGATGGCGCATCCTTCCCCTCTTTTCCTGAGAATCTGCTCGTGAATGAAAGAAACAGCGCCGATATCCACTCCTCTTGTGGGTTGGGAAATGATCAGAACCGACGCGTCAAAAGAAAATTCTCTGGCCAGAACCACCTTCTGCATGTTTCCGCCGGAAAGGGAACCGGCTTTGGCATCTATGCCGGCTCCCCGCATATCGAACCGAGCAAAGAGCTCTTCCGCGTAGCGGTTAACGGAATCCCGTCTGATGTGCAGCCCTATGCCGGAGAACTCCGGCTGCCGTTCTTTTCCGGCAATCAGGTTATCGGCCACAGAAGAAGAGCCGGAAAGTCCGGTGGCAAGGCGATCCTCCGGGATGTGCGCCAACCCGGCCTCTCGAATCTGTCCCGGCGTTTTGCCGTCGATCACTTCTCCGTTTATCCTGACCGTTCCCCCTTCAATTGCTCTAAGGCCCGTTATCGCTTCGATCAGTTCACTCTGTCCGTTGCCTTCAACGGCAGCGATACCCAGAATTTCACCCCCGCGTACCTGAAAGGAAACGTCGTTGACCGCCGTGATTCCCCGGTTGTCCGCTGCGCGCAGGCTCTCCGCCTTCAGCTTCACCTCGCCTGTTTTTTTACTCTTTTCCACAGCCCCGAGAAATACTTCTCTGCCTGTCATCATGGCAGACAGCAGTCTCTCGTTTACCGCCTTCGTCTCCCTGATACCGATCAGCTTTCCCTGACGCATCACACCTGTCCGATCGGAAACGGCCATGACTTCGTAGAGTTTATGGGTGATCAGTATCACGGTCATTCCCTTTTCTCTGGTCATCTTCTTGATAACCGCAAAAAGTTCCTCTGTTTCCCGAGGAGTCAGAACTGCCGTCGGCTCATCGAGGATCAAAATATCCGCTCCGCGATACAGGGTCTTCAAAATTTCCACGCGCTGCTGAATACCGACGCCGATCTCCTGAACTCTTGCCCGCGGATCTACGCGCAAGCCGTACAGTGCGGACAATTCCGCCGTAATCCGCTCCGCTTCCTTAAGATCGTAAAAGATCCTCTTTTTTCGCGGTTCTTTTCCGATCACGACGTTCTGCGCTGCCGAAAAAGAGGGCACCAACATGAAATGCTGATGCACCATCCCGACTCCCCTCTTCATGGCTTCGCCTGGGCTGTACTTTTCCAGCTTTTCGCCCTTAACGTATACGCTGCCGCCAGTGGGCGCGCAGATCCCGTACAGGATGTTCATCAGCGTGCTCTTGCCCGCTCCGTTTTCTCCGATCAACGCGAACACTTCCCCTTTTCTGACCTCAAAGGAAACGTCATCGTTGGCCAGAACCCCGGGGAACTGCATGGATACGTGTTCAAACCTCACTGCAGTATCCTTTTGCGACTGCGCTCTCTGTTCTCCCCTTTTTTCCCTCAAATTCTCTCTCCTAACCTTCCGCGGCAGACAAACCTCCGCTTGCTAAAACACAAATGGCGCGGCGCAAAAGCGCCGCGCCGGATTTCAAGATCACGATCTCGTGGTTTCCACCTGAATTTTTCCGTCGATGATATCCTGTTTAAGCGCTTCTACCTCCTTCTTTACCTGATCGCTCACCTGCTGGGGATCGTCCTCCTGCCCGTATCCGATATCGATATATCCTGTCGACATACCGGCATTCCAGGTTCGTCCGCCTTCCCAGGTTCCGTTCTCGACGAAATCTCTGATCACATCGTAGATAGAATCGCCTACATTTTTAACAATTGAACAGATAATCCGCTCCGGATCGATATACTTCTGATCCGTATCGACACCGATGGCGTAGAAGGAATTTTCCGCGGCTGCCTCAAAGACCCCCGACCCGGCGTTTCCCGCCACGGCAAAGATGATATCGGCGCCTTTGTTGTTCAGCGCTGCAGCACACTCTTTTCCCTTATCCGGCGCGGTGTAGGAATTGGTGTAATTGGTAATCGTCTGCACGTCTTCTCCCGCATATTCAACCCCTTGTTTATATCCGACCAGAAAATCGTTAATCGTCGGATTGTCTTCGCCGCCCACGGCTCCTACTACACCGGACTTGCTGGTCTTTGCAGCGATATAGCCGGCCAGAAAAGCGCCCTCGTTCTGGGCGTAGGTGATACAGAGGAGGTTCTCCGGTTTTTCCGCGCTCTCGTTATCGCACCATATAAATTTCACATCCGGGTAGTCCTTCGCCACCTGTGCCACCATGTCAAACTGATAACCTACGGGAACGACGATCTGAGACTGATCTGCCGCGTTTCTGATCTGCTGCTCGAAGTTTTCGCCCTGACACTCGATCGTCTTGGGTTCCACTGCGCAGTCGCGGCTTAGGCGATCCAGTCCCTCTTTCGCCGAATCGTAAAAGGACCGGTCTCCAAATCCGTCCGCAACGACCACCGTGACCACCGTTTTATCTCCGGCTCCTTCTCCCTTTTCGCCGCATCCCGCCGCAGTCAGGATCACGGCCAGAGTCAAAACGCAGACCAAAGCTGCCGAAACAAATCTTCTCATATCGTTCCTCCTTCTTCCCATTCAGAAATTTTTCATCGAAGGTACTCTCAGCAAGCAATCTGAGATGGAACTATTATCTGCACAATCGTCTCTATTTATTCAGTTTTTCCATAACGGACCGAAAGCCGTAATCGAGATACTCCCTGTCGTGGCAGTCACTGGACAGGATCACCGGACAGTCAAGCCGCTCTATTTCCTCGAGAATAAACGGCGCAGGATAAGGCCGGCTTCGATATCCCCGCGCCATCGCCCCGGTATTGATCTCAAAGACCGGCTTTTTCTCCGCCGCTTTAGCCAGCGCCTCGAGGGCTGCTTTTTTGTACCACCGGGCGTCTTCGTCAAAATATTTTCCGCCTTCGTTGAATTTGGCGATCAGATCGAAATGTCCGACGATGTCAGCCTTTGTCTTTTCGGCCACGCAGGCTTCGATCTCGTAGTAGCGTTCCACATAGGCCCGGTAATCGCCGGAAAAGTACTTTTCCACATTTTCCGCCATGATCTCTTCGGTGTTGTCCACGGACAGATAGACGCCGTCTTTCTCCACATAATGGAGAGAACCTATGACATAGTCGTAAGGAAAGTCGCTTCCTTCTCCGAAGTAATCCCGTTCCGTTCCCAGATAAATCCGGAGGCTGTCTCTGTACTTTTCTTTCAGCCGGCTGATTTCCGCCCTGTACTTCTCCGTATCCTCCAAACTCATGCAGAAATCCGGATCGAATTCAGTGTATTCGTGTCCGGAAAAACCGAGAGCGGTAAATCCCAATTCAATGGCTTTTTTCACCAGCTCTTCCGGACGGTCTTTCCCGTCGCAGTAACAGGTATGGGTATGAAAATTGGCCTTTCCGCCTGGATTTAGCAAAATCATCTGGTCATCTTCTCCTGTTTCACTTTGTGATCGATAATATGGCGCGACTCCAGTTCCTCCATCACATCATCCACGCTGATGCCCAGCTGAACCATCATCACCATTACATGATACATCAGATCGGCAATCTCGTAAACGGTTTCCGCCTTATCCTCTGCTTTTCCGGCAATGATCACTTCCGTGGCCTCTTCGCCCACCTTTTTCAGGATTTTATCCAGTCCCTTCTCAAACAGATACGTGGTATAGGATCCTTCTGGAAGCTCTTCTTTTCTTCCTTTTAGCATCCGGTACAGATTTTTGACCGAAAAGTCCGAAGGCAGCCGGCCCATCACCGGGTATTCGAAACAGGAGTCCGTTCCAAGATGACAGGCAGGCCCGTCTTTCTCTACGGTGACCACAAGCGCGTCTCTGTCGCAGTCGGCGACGATGTTCACGATATGCTGCCGGTTTCCGCTGGTTTCTCCTTTTCGCCAAAGTTCTTTCCTCGATCTGGACCAGAAACAGGTCGTTCCCTCTTTCATACTGATCTCAAGGCTTTCTCTGTTCATATAAGCCAGGGTCAGCACCTTTTTCGATTCGGCGTCCACTACAATCGCCGGAATCAGTCCTTTTTCATCGAATTTCAATTCGTCAATCTTTACCATAAACGCCTCCTCATCTAAAGCCGCACGTGAACGCCTGCGGCAGACAGCTCCTTTTTCAGTTCTTCAATGGATACCTCTCCGAAGTGAAAAATCGAAGCGGCAAGTCCTGCGTCGATATCGGGAATCTCACGGAAAAGACGGATAAAGTCCTCTATGCTTCCTGCTCCGCCGGAGGCGATTACAGGTACGGATACCGCGTCGTTGACTGCTTTTAGCATTTCCAGGTCGAATCCTCCTTTTACACCGTCGGTATCGATGCTGTTTACCACGATTTCACCGGCTCCGTCGGCTTCGCCTCTTTTGATCCACTCCAGAGCCTCAAGACCGGTATCCTCCCTGCCGCCTTTAGCGAATACCCGAAACTGTCCGTTCACCCGCTTCACGTCTACGGACAGCACCACGCACTGATTACCGTATCGCTTTGCCGCCTCGGCGATCAGACCTGGATTCCGTATAGCTCCGGAATTGACCGAAACCTTGTCGGCTCCGCACTTGAGTACTCTGTCAAAATCTTCGATCGTATTGATTCCGCCTCCCACGGTCAGCGGGATGAAAATCGTCGATGCGACCTGACGCAGAATATCGGTAAACAGACCTCTGTCCTCCGCAGACGCAGTGATATCATAAAACACCAGCTCGTCTGCTCCGTTTTCACTGTAGTATTTCCCCAGCTCCACCGGAGAAGATACATCGGACAGACCCTTGAAGTTTACGCCTTTGACCACTCTGCCGTCTTTTACGTCAAGGCAGGGAATGATTCGCTTTGTAATCACGCTTCTGCCTCCTTTCCGATTTCTATTGCGCGGCGCAGATCGATATCCCCCGTATAGAGGGCTTTTCCGATGATTGCTCCATATATGCCGGTTTCCGCCAGCGCCTTCACATCGTTCAGGGTCGACACGCCGCCGGAAGCGACGATATTGGTAGAATATCGGGCGGAAAGGCTGCGATAAAGAGCACGATTGGTTCCTTTCATGGCGCCATCCTTGTCGATATCCGTACAGATGACGCAGCTGACGCCGTCTGTGCAGAGTCTGGTAAATATCTCGTCGGCAGAAACTTCGGAAACCTCTTTCCAACCGCGTATGGCGGCCATACCCTCGGAAAGATCCACGCCCACGGCTATTTTTTCCCCGTACTTGCGGATCATCTCGGCGGTAAACGCCGGTCTTTCTACCGCTGCGGTTCCTAAGATCACGCGAAAAACGCCCGCGTCCAGATACCGGCATATGGTTTCTTCATCCCGGATTCCTCCGCCGATCTCCACCTTCAGACCGCTGCGGGACACGATTTCTCTGACGGTGTCGAAAGCCGGCGTATCTCCGTCTTTTGCTCCATCCAAATCCACCGCGTGGAGAAACTCCGCGCCCTGTTCCTCAAATTCTGCGGCAACTGCCGCCGGATCCTCTCCGTATACGGTCATCTTGTCGTAATCGCCCTTGAGCAGGCGAACCACTTTTCCGCCGCGCAGATCAATTGCAGGAAATATTTTCATCTGTCCATTCCTTCCTCTATTCTATTTCACAAAACGCTTTCAATATGTTCATGCCGACCTGTCCGCTCTTTTCCGGATGGAACTGAACGCCGTATACATTGCCGGAGGAAACGGCCGCAGTCAGCGGTATTCCGTATTCTGTCCCGGCGATGACCGATTCGCTGCACTCCGTTCCGTAGAAGGTGTGGACAAAATAGACAAAATCTCCCTCGTCGATATAGCGAAACAGCGGACTCTTCTGCTTATTCTCCGGAAAATACAGGCTGTTCCAACCGATATGCGGTACCTTGTATCCTTTGGGAACTTCCGGCTCCATGGAGACCACCTTTCCTTTGATCAGGCCAAGTCCCTGGTGTTCTCCGTATTCGAAGCTCTTCTCAAACAGGAGCTGCATCCCCAGGCATATTCCAAGAAGCGGCTTTCCCGATTCCGCGCAGGAAAGGACTTCCCGGTCAAGGCCGCTTCGCCTCAGTTTCTCTGCCGCATCGCCGAAAGCTCCCACGCCGGGAAGCACTACTCTGTCTGCCCGGCGAATGACTTCTCTGTCGTCGGTCAGAACCGCTTCCGCGCCGATATAGCCGAAGGAGCTGTACAGGGAAAATATATTGCCTACGCCGTAATCGATAATTGCAATCATTTCAGCACTCCTTTCGTCGACGGAATCTCATCACGGTACCGGTCGTCGATAGCGCAGGCCCGTGCCATGACTCTCCCGAAAGCTTTGAATATGGCTTCGATAATATGATGGGTGTTTTCTCCCGCAAGCTGTCTGAAGTGCAGCGTTACGCCTGCTTTGCGGACAAACCCGAGGAAAAACTCCTTTACCAGCTCCGTATCGAAATCGCCTACTTTAGCCTGCGGCATTTCTACGGCAAAACCCAGCCAGTCTCTTCCAGAAATGTCCACAGCGCAGAGCATCAGCGTTTCATCCATGGGCAGCAGGATATCTCCGTACCGGTTTATCCCCCTCATGTCGCCGAGAGCCTCGGAAAAAGCGGTTCCCAGCACGATTCCGATATCCTCCGCCGTATGATGGTAATCCACCTCCACGTCTCCGCTGCAGTGAAGCGCAAGGTCAAAACGTCCGTGTCGGGAAAACAAAGTGAGCATGTGGTTCAGAAAACCGCAGCCCGTTTCAATCCGGCTCTCACCGGTTCCGTCAAGGCCAAGGGTCAGTTCGATATCGGTTTCCGCCGTCTTCCGCGTTATTTTGCTCTCTCTCATTGCAATTCTTCCTCCATTATTTCACTTATGGCAGCGATAAAACCTTCCATATCCTGCCTCGTTCCTATGGTAATCCTATTGTACTGTCTGAGTTTTTCCGTATCGAAGTGTCTGATCAAATACCCCTTTTCTCTGAGCCTGCTCTGCAGCCTGCCTCCGTCTATCCGGTCGTTTTTTACAAAGAGGAAATTGGCCTGGGACGGGATCACGTTAAAGCCCATCTTTCTCAGTTCGTCCGCCGTATACTCTCTCGTTTCTACGATTTTGCGGCAATTCTCTTCGTAATATCCGTTCTCCTCGATCGCCGCGATTCCGGCAGCCATGGTAAGCCGGTTAATATTGTACGGATTGGTTGAAAATTTCAGTTTTTCCAGATCGCTGATGATCCCCTCTCCGCCTATGGCAAACCCCAGTCTGGCGCCGGCCATACTCCTCGATTTAGAAAAGGTCTGCACAATCAGAAGATTTTCGTACTTGTGCACCAGCTCCGCGCTGCTCTCTGCGCCAAAGTCCACGTAGGCCTCGTCGACGACGACCACGTTTTCCCTGTTGGTCCGGACGATTTGCTCGACCTGGTAAAGGCTCAGCGCCTTCCCCGTAGGCGCGTTGGGATTGGCGATAACGATCATTTTATTCTGGCACACATAGTCCGCAGGATCAACGGAAAAATCATCTTTCAACGGAACCTCCCTATAGCGCAGTCCGTGGAGCCTGGCAAAGACGGGATAAAAACCGTAGGAAATTTCCGGAAACATGACCTCGGTTCTCCCTCCCGCAAAGGCCATGAACGCAAAATTGAGGATGTCGTCGGAACCGTTGGCCACAAAGATGTTGGCCCGCTTCATCCCCGTCAGTTCCGCAATTTTGTCTTTCAGAAGGCCGCACTCCGGATCGGGATACAGTCGAAGATCCTCCATCTCCCTGCTGTTTACCGCCGCAATCACTGCCGGTCCCGGCGGATAGGGAGACTCGTTGGTATTCAGCTTGACAAACACCCTGTCCTTGGGCTGCTCGCCGGGAACATAACTCTCCAGTTTTCTGTAACGTTCGTTTAAAAACTTGCTCACTTTTCCACCTCCAACTGCTCAGCCAAACGGTTTCTGATTTTCTCCACGGCCTCTGTTTTAAACTTGAAGTTTGCCTTGTTTGCAATCAGCCTGGCGCTGATTGGCACTATGGTATCGATCACTTCAAGCTCGTTTTCCTTCAGGGTTTTCCCCGTCTCCACAATATCCACGATCACGTCGGAAAGTCCAAGAATCGGTGCGATTTCAATGGATCCGTTGAGTTTTATGATATCTATGTCCCGGCTCTCCCGTTCATAAAAATTCCGGGCGATATTGGGAAATTTTGTGGCTACCCGAAGAGTCCGTCCCGTATTTTCACGAAAATCCTTCTTCGCCGCAACGGCCATCCTGCACTTTCCCAGGCGGAGGTCCAGAAGTTCGTAGACGTCGGGCGAATACTCGAGGAGGATGTCCTTTCCGGCGACACCGATATCAGCGGCTCCCCGCTCGACATAGATGGTCACATCCGACGGCTTTACCCAGAAGTACCGCACTCCCGCCTGCTCGTTCTCAAAGATCAGCTTCCGATTGTCCTCTTTAATGGAAGGGCAGGGATAGCCTGCCCTTTCAAACATATCGTATACCTTTTTTCCCAGCCTGCCTTTGGGCAGGGCAACATTAACCATTGTATTCAACAGTCGACACCTCTCCGTTCTCTATTTTCATCAGTTTTCTGCAGGTCAGTTTTGACGGAACCGTTCTCTCTGTCAGCACTTTTTCTCCGCCGTCCCGGATGGATCTGGCGATACGCAGCACGTCTGCAGCATCGGTATCTTCATCGTAGAGCAGAATCACATCGTAATCAAAGGGATTTTCGTCGGCGTCAAGGCGATCAAGGGCATCGAGGTACACGGCGAATCCGATCGCGCCGGCTTTTCTGTCCATCCGTTCCATCAGCCTGTCGTACTGGCCTCCGGACAGTACGCTGGAAGGAATCCCTCTGACAAAGCCTTTGTACAGGATCCCACTGTAATAGGACATATCGTTGACAATGGAAAAATCCACATTGATGTTTCTTGCCAGCCGGTTTGCCGACAGGGCGCTGCAGATGCACTCAATCTCCTTCAGAGCCTGAGCGGCTTCCCTGTTCAGATTCAGCTTTTTTAGCCGGTCGATAACTTTGCGATAGTTTCCGTATGTAGAAACCAGGATCTCCAGATTCCGGTCCGTCTCCTCATCGACCCCATATTCTCTGCACAGGCTGTGCAGTTCGTGCAGATTTTTCTCGCTGATGCGCTTCACAATCTGCTCTTTTGCACTGTTCTCCACAGAGGAAAGCATGGCTTCGATCAGCCCCATGTGAGAGATTTCCAACAGGTAATCGCTGCTGATCGCAGATAAGCTCCTTGCCGCAAGGGCGGTAACCTCACAGAGATTATATATATCTATATCCCCCATGCATTCCAAGCCGGTCTGCAGGATCTCCCGGTACGCATGGGTGGTTTTCGATGCGCGGTAGATATTCTCGCTGTAGTAAACCTTTTCCACATATCCCGGGATATAGCGGTAGTTCTTTACAATGGAGAGGGTCAGATCCGGCTTCAGCGCCATGAGCTTGCCGTTGGTATCACTGAACGTTATGATGCTGTCGGCAGCGATAAAGTCCTTATTCCGCACGTACAGCTCGTATTCTTCAAACTTGCCGGTTTTAAACCGGGAATAACCGTATTTCTCATAAAGCCCCCGAAGTTCAAAGGTGGCCTTCTCGTCACTTTTCATCGTATTTTTGTTGATCTTCATTTTCTGTTACTATCCTTTGGGGCATTCCCCTTTTCCTTTCATACTTTACTATGATAACATATTAAAGTATGAAGTCAAGGGGTGACCGCCAGCTTTACATGTACTTTTTTGTATACACAAAAAGCCGGCACACTTCGTCTCTTCGGACTCGGTGTTCGGCTTTCTTTTTTTCTTTCAGAAACGACCCCTCTGCATCTACTTTTTCAGCAGCTTCCGCAGTTGGTCAAGTTCCTCCTTGTGCAGTTTGGAGACAGCGCCCGGATTTCTGTGCAGGATGCGGGATAAGCGGGTATATTCCCGATCCGACCTCTCGTCGATCTTCCTTCTCTGCGCCGCAATGCGTTCTTTCAGCTCCTTCAGAGCCTCTGTATTTTTCTCCACATTGGCAAAGTAATCTTCTGCCCGTGCCGATATTTCATCTAAGCGGGCAAAACTGCGCAGACGGGCCTCCTGCAGATTTTCCGCCACGGTCTCTTTGAACTTTCTCTTTTTCTCATACTGCTTTTCTCTGAAACGACGGATGTCGTCCTCAGCCAATGCCGCAGCAAAATCGATACGCTTCTGCAGTCTTCGAAGTTCGTCGTTGCTCTCCGCCAGTCTGGTAAGCATTACCTTAAGATCCATAGCCTCGTTGAAGGACACAGCCGCATCTGCGGCAGTGATGGCTGTCAGAGACAGCGCAGCGATATCTGCAATCGTGGGCGGAACAGCGATCACCAGGTTCTCAACGGCCGGATGGATGAATTTAACCAGCAGTACAGAAAACAGCCCCCAACCCAGGGACACGGAAAGGCATACCCTTCCTTTCAGGTTGAATCGATGACCGGTATAGTCCCAATATCTTACGTGAAACAGCTTCTCCATGGCAGCTCCGGTAAAATATTCCAAAATCGTAGCGCTGATCATTCCCAAAAGGTAGATCATCCACAGATTTTCCCGAAATGCCAGCGTAGTAAACAGAATCACTATGGCTCCGCTTCCGTATATGGGCAAAAACGGACCGTGCATAAAACCGCGATTTACCCATTCTCGCCTCCGAACAGAGACGTACGTCGACTCCCAGAGCCAGCCCAAAAAGCAATAAATGTAGAAAAAGAGCATCCACTGCCCGGCATTATAATACATCGTTTTTCTCTTTCTTGTGGCACATGGAGACGCTCGGACAGCTTCCGCAGGCGAAATCGCAGGTTTCGGCTTCCGAATCCCGCTCTGCTTCATTCTTGGCGCTCAGCAGCACTGCCGCCAGTCCGATCGCCGCAATGACCACAGCGGCAATAACGATATAAATAATATGACTGAAAAAGTAATCCATAATCTAACCTCTCCTCAACAATGTCGGGCTTCGTTTAGTACCAACGCACCATAGGCAGTTCGTTGTTTATCCCTTTTGTTACCAAAATCTGGTGCAGATCGATGATTCCGTTGTGGAACGTAGCCGCGCAGGCGGAAAGATAGAGATCCCACATCCTTACAAAGCGCTCGTCAAACATCTCCCGAACCTGATCGATGTGCTCTTTGTAATTCTCTTCCCAGCAGAGAAGCGTCTTGTTGTAGTGCAGACGCAGGTTCTCCACATCGAGAACGTGGAAGTTATCGTCCCCCATGGCGCTGATCATCTCCCGCAGGCTCGGCACTACGCCGCCCGGAAAAATGTATTTTTTTATCCACGCATCTCCCGGATTTTCCTTGAGAGCGCTGATAAAATGGAGCAGGAATACGCCGCCGTCCTTGAGCACGTCTCTGACGCAGTCGATAAACAGCTGGTAATTTTCCCGTCCCACGTGTTCTACCATGCCGACGCTGACAACCCGGTCGAACTTCTTTCCGTACTTCGGCAGATCCCGGTAATCCATCAGTTCTACCGTGAGACTGTCCTGCAGTCCTTCCGCTTCGATTCTCCGTTTAAACTCATCGTACTGCTCGTGGCTCAGGGTGATTCCGGTTCCCTTTATCTTATATTTTCTTGCCGCCTCAATCAGCAAAAATCCCCAGCCACAGCCGATATCGAGGAGGCTCATGCCTTCTTTCAGATACAGCTTTTCAAGGATATAATCCACTTTGTTTACCTGGGCCTGATACAGAGAGTCGTCGGGGTTTCGGAAATACCCGCAGGAATAGCTCATCGTCTCATCCAGCCACAGGCTGTAAAAATCGTTTCCGATATCGTAGTGACTGGTCACTTCTTTTTCCTGGTTTTTCTTGGAAACCGAAGTGTATATCAGTTTCTTCAGCGCAGTCTGATCCGTGGAGAATTTCCCCATCTGACCCAGGAAATTGTCCAACGCCTCATAGAGATCGCCTTCCACGTTCAGCTTTCCGTCCATATACGCCTCTCCGAGGGCAATAGACGTGCTGTTCATCAGATCAGCCACAGGAATCGGCTCTTTCAGATGCACAGTAAAAGCAGGTTCCCCTTCCCCGATCCGGTATTCGTTTTCCCTGAATTTTAACAGGAACGGATGATCGGTGAACCTGCTCATGAACTGTACCATGGCCCTTTCTTCCATCTTCTCTTCTACTTTCCCTAACAAAATTCTCATCTCCCTTTTTATGTCACCTCTAAAAATGTCGGCTGCCGCCGCCCCTTGACGGAAGCATTAATATATATATTATACCCCTGTGTTTCAAATTTCAAATGTTTTCCTATTTATGTCCTTCGTTTTCATTAAAAAACTATCCCCGTGTCAAACACGGGGTTTTTCACAGTCGGGCATAGCCCTTATTCCTCGCGGCACGCGTGCAACACGTAATGC
>CAJFTU010000024.1 GCA_904420065.1 uncultured Emergencia sp. | reverse complement strand
TTGACGAACTCCCGTCAGAATGGACATATCCGCTAATCCAGCCCAAATTGATTGAAGAAGCAGGACGGCGAGGATATCTATAACTTCTAATTTCATCGACTTATAACGGCAAAAATCCCCTAACTGCAGGTGGTACCTGAAGTTAAGGGATTTTATATGGATTTCTTTCGTCGTACAAGCCATCTGTCAATCATTCTGTAACCCATAAACCGCTGGATTACAAGAATAATCGCTCTTGTATGGCTGTTATCAAATTGTTATCAAAAGACTTCCCTGAACGCCGCAAACCCGCATAAATACTGGCTTTTACGGTGTTCCACTTTATTCAAACTCTATCGTTCCCGGCGGTTTCCCCGTGCAATCGTAAAATACTCTGTTCACGTGATCCACTTCGTTGCCGATTCGGGAAACGGCCTTTTCCAAAACGTCCCACGGAATTTTTGCCGCTTCAGCCGTCATGAAATCACTGGTCGTCACCGCACGCAGAGCTACGGCATAATCGTAGGTACGGAAATCGCCCATGACGCCCACAGAACGCATATTGGTCAGTGCCGCAAAATACTGGTTGATCTCCTTATCCAATCCGGCCTTCGCGATCTCCTCGCGGAAGATGAAGTCCGCCTCCTGAACGATCTTCACCTTTTCCGGCGTCACTTCGCCGATGATACGAATACCCAGGCCCGGTCCCGGGAACGGCTGACGGAATACCAGATACTCCGGAATTCCCAGTTCGAGCCCAACCTTGCGGACCTCATCCTTAAACAACATGCGCAGCGGCTCGATAATTTCCTTAAAGTCCACATAGTCCGGAAGTCCTCCCACATTGTGATGAGATTTAATCACCCTGGACTCGCCCAGACCGCTTTCGATCACGTCAGGATAAATCGTTCCCTGAACGAGGAAATCAACGGCGCCGATCTTCTTCGCCTCTTCTTCAAATACACGGATAAACTCCTCACCGATGGTCTTTCTCTTTGCCTCCGGATCGGTTATTCCCGCCAGCTTATCATAGAAACGCTGACGCGCATCGACTTTAATGAAATTCAAATCATAAGGGCCTTCCGGTCCGAAAACCGCTTCGACCTCTTCACTCTCGTTTTTACGCAGCAGACCGTGATTGACAAACACGCAGGTCAGCTGTTTTCCTACGGCCTTGGAAAGCAGTACTGCGGCAACCGAAGAGTCGACCCCGCCGGACAATGCGCACAGAACTTTTCCGTCGCCGACTTTGCGTCTAATCTCGTCAACGGTAGTTTCCACAAAGGAATCCATCTTCCAATCGCCCTTGCAGCCGCAAGCGCCGTAAACGAAATTAGCAAGAAGTTCTTTTCCCTTTACGGAGTGCATAACCTCCGGATGGAACTGAGTGCCGTACATCTTCTTCTCCGGATTTTCCATGGCAGCTACCGGGCATACCGTCGTGTGAGCCGTCACATGAAAGCCTTCCGGCATGATCTCGATGTGATCGCTGTGGCTCATCCACATGATCTCGGTATCCTCCATGCCTTTGAACAGGCACTCTTTGGAATCGACCAGGATCTCCGTCTTTCCGTATTCGTTGGAAGGAGCCGGTGAAACTTTTCCGCCCAGCACATAGGTAATCAACTGGGCGCCGTAACAAATTCCCAGAATAGGAATGCCCATTTCCCAAAGCTGCTGGTCAGGGAACAAACCCTTCGGTCCGTAAACACTGTTAGGACCGCCGGTCAGAATGATTCCCTTCGGATTTTTTTTCTTCAATTCCTCAATGGAAATCGTATAAGGCTGAACTTCGCAGTAAACATTGCATTCCCGCACTCTTCGTGCGATCAGCTGATTGTACTGTCCTCCGAAGTCCAGAACGATGATCATTTCTTTGTCCATACTTTTCTCCTTTAATTATCGCATCTGAGACTTCTCTATCTTATCGCGTTCTGGCTGGAATCGCGAAGGATTACGTCGTGGGCTCCGCCTTCTACAATTGACGTAGCCGATACCAACGTCAGCTTAGCGTCTTTCTGCAGATCCGGAATAGTCAGCACACCGCAGTTGCACATGGTGGATTTCACCTTATTCAGTGAAAGAGTCACATTGTCATGAAGCGATCCTGCGTAAGGCACGTAGGAATCCACGCCCTCTTCAAATTTCATCCGAGGATCTCCGCCCAGATCGTATCTCTGCCAGTTGCGCGCCCTGTTAGAACCTTCTCCCCAGTATTCCTTTACATAGTTTCCGTTTATGTTCAGTTTGCTGGTCGGGGATTCGTCAAATCTGGCGAAATATCTTCCCAACATGATAAAGTCCGCGCCCATAGCTAAGGCAAGGGTCATGTGATAGTCGTAAACGATACCGCCGTCAGAACAAATCGGCACGTAAACTCCGGTTTTCTTGAAATACTCGTCCCTGGCCTTTGCCACTTCAATTACAGCAGAAGCCTGTCCTCTGCCTATACCCTTCTGCTCTCTTGTGATACAGATGGAACCGCCGCCGATACCGATCTTGACAAAGTCTGCTCCCGCATCGGCAAGGAAGTTAAAGCCGTCTTTATCGACTACATTTCCGGCTCCGATTTTCACCGTATCGCCGTACTTTTCTCTGACCCACTTTATGGTCTCTAACTGCCATTCGGAATAACCCTCTGAGGAATCGATGCACAAAATATCCACTCCCGCATCTACCAGCGCCGGAATGCGCTCCTCATAGTCCCGCGTGTTTACACCTGCGCCGACGACATACCGCTTGTGGGCGTCTAACAGTTCATTAGGATTGGATTTATGCGTATCATAGTCCTTGCGGAAAACGAAATAAGTCAGTCTCTGATTCTCATCGATTACCGGCAGAGCGTTAAGCTTATTGTCCCATAAAATATCGTTGGCTTCACTGAGCGTACAGCCGTCTTTTGCGTAGATGAGTTTTTCGAAAGGCGTCATAAAATCACTGATCTTCGTATCCGTGGACATCCGGCTGATACGGTAATCTCTGCTGGTAACCAGTCCCACCATTTTTCCCTCTGCCGTGCCGTCTTCGGTAATCGCGATTGTGGAATGGCCCGTTCTCGCTTTCAGCTCGAGCACGTCTGCAAGGGTCTGATCCGGACGCAGATTCGTATCGCTCTTTACAAATCCGGCTTTATACGCTTTTGCGCGTTTTATCATTTCTGCCTGTTTCTCAATAGGCTGGGAACAATAGATAAAAGAAATTCCACCCTCTCTTGCCAGCGCTACGGCCATTTTATCATCCGATACGGCCTGCATCACTGCGGAAACCAGTGGAATATTTGCAGAAAGCGAAGGTTCTTCGCCTTTTTTAAATTTAACAATAGGGGTCTTCAGACTTACGTTTTCTACTCTGCATTCCTTTGAGGAATAGCCTGGTACAAGCAGAAATTCGCTGAAAGTCCTCGATGGTTCGTCAAAATAGTGGGCCATAAACGTTTTCTCCTCTCCTAAAATAATCTAAAATCACAAATTACTTAATATGAAACGTTATAAAAACGGACGGCTTTACATTGCGCGATGCCGTCCTATATTTTATTCATTTTATATCATTTTTTTATCTTTTTCAAGGTGTTATTTCCATGTTTTAATGAAAATCCAATCACCCAAAACTCTCTGCTCCGCTACAGAAATACGTCTACCCAGTTCGTATTTCCCATAGAGCCATCCCCTGCAAATTCGATATAGTCGATGACGATTTCATCAACGTCTTCGTCGACGATAAATACCAGATCGCCGGTTCTGCTCTTGCCTGACTTCAACGTAGCTTCGTCAGGATACATTCCGTCGTAGAAACTCCATTCCGTATCCAAATGTCCGTC
Source organism: uncultured Emergencia sp. (assembly GCA_904420065.1). Taxonomy (GTDB): domain Bacteria; phylum Bacillota; class Clostridia; order Peptostreptococcales; family Anaerovoracaceae; genus Senimuribacter. Next base: position 3,086 of record CAJFTU010000024.1, on the reverse strand, counting down.
TTCAGAAGCTTCCATGTATCCGATGAAATCTGCATTCATAATGGAATAATCGTAATCCGTGGTATTGGTTACGGTAATATTCGCCACGATAAATTTCTTTCCGGAACCTGCCGATTTTCCTTCCAGCTTTTTCATTGTTTTTACAGAATTCACCGTCCAGTCGAAAAACTCGTTGCTCATCGTATCCCCGACAAATCCGGTAGTCAGTTCGCCTGCATATAAATCGGTTTTCTTCAGCGCTTTCATCAGATCACCGTATTCCCTGTTCTCATTTTGAGAAGAGGAACTGCTGCTTGAAGCGCTGCTGCCATCTGAAGAACCTCCGTCTTCAGTTGCTTCGCTTTCCTGCGAGCTGTCATCGGAAGCAACCTGACTGTCTGCCCCGCTGTTACCGTCATCGGCATTGTCACTGCCACAGGCTGCATATCCAAAAATAACCACTATACAAAGTAAAATCGTCAATAACTTCTTTTTTCTCATATCGTTCTCCTGTCTGCTGTTTTCTTTTCATATTTTATTATTATAACTTGAAAACTCTGTCTCGCGCAAATGTGGATTCTGTGAAGAACAAGCGGTTTCTCATTTTTGATTTCAGCGCCATGCTTGCAGACAAATTCTTTTCTATTACAAGAAAAAACCGCCTTACAGCGGTTTTTCAATGATTTTATTTTGATTTGATTTTCTTTACAATGGACCATTTACCGTAAATCGTCGTTCCATCGTCCAGCTTCGTTATAGCCCGCACTTTGATGAAATAATTTTTTCCGGAAGTACGGTTCTTGATATAGGTATAAGTCTTCGGGAACTCACTTTCGATATGCTTTATGGTCTTCTTATAGTATTTACCCATACGACCGTAGCTGATCTCATAGTTCGTTGCGCCTTCAACTTTCGTAACAAGCACCTTAACCTGCTTCTTTACCGGGCTGGAAAGCGAAAATACCGGTGTCTTTGCTCTGACAGTAACAGTAATAACTTTGCTTGCCGGTTCGTATTCTTTTGTTCCCACAGTCTGGATCGTAATTCTTGCTTTACCGATATTGCCTACGATAGAAATCTTACCTGTTGCGTCGACAGTAGCTACGTTTTCGTTATCGGAAGTAAAGGTAAAACCAGTTCCATCACCAGTCGTCTTGACATTCGGAGTGAACGCTGCGGCGCCTGGATTTCTGTAATAATAAGTATACGGAGTTGTAACCGTATTCGCTTTTCCTTTAATGGTGAAGGTTACCGTCTTTGTTCCGGCATACTGTCCCATTCCGGTAATAATCACTTTTGCGGTTCCTGCATACCTGTTGTCTTCATAAGTTACGGTATAATCTTTTCCTGCGGTCAGCGTCACAGTTCCGTCTTTTACTACTACGGACGGAGTTTTTTCCGTTCCGTCATAGTTGTATTCCGTCTCTGACAATGTGCAGTCCAGATCAGCAACACTCTTGCCGGCAATAGTGAACTTACCGCTCAGCGTACCGGTAAAGTTCTTTCCGGTCGCAGTCAGCGCTGCCGTTGCTTCACCGATGTTTACATTGTTGGTGTAAACCGCAGTATACTCGTCGGCAGTAACGGTATAATCTCCTAATTTTACTGTATAAGTCGGCGTAATCGGCTGACCCGTTGCGGTATAGGCATCCGGATCAAAGATTATTGTGCAGGCCGACAGTCTTGCCTTGTTAATCGTAAAGTCCTTTGTCAGTTCTCCTGCATAGGAGCCGGCACCGATAACTTTAATCGTCGCAGTGCCTGCGTTTACATTGTTTTCATAAGTGACCGTGTAGTCAACGCCTTCCTGAAGTTCGGTCTCTCCGTCCCTGATCGTTACAGAAGGTGTTTTAGCCTTTCCGTCGAAGGTGTAGACTGCGCTGAGATCATTCAGGTATAAGGAAGCCTTTGAAAAATCCTTGTTAACTACATTGTAGTTTACATCAAACTCACCATAATACAAGCCCTTAAAGGTTACCTTTGCAGTCTGGGTACCAGCTTTGCTGTTGTCTACTCCTGTAATATCATAGTCTGTCCCCTCTTTAAGAACAGTATTATTCCAGGTTACGCTTGCATTCTCCAGGGTGGATTTCCCCGGTTCCTCTGTGCTGACAATCTGTGTCGGGATATCGATCGTCGGTCTGTCAGCGGAGGTAAAATGCTTTACGATTCTGAATTCGGCTCTGACTGTGCCGGAATAACTTCCCTTTCCCGTAATTACAACTGTAGCTGTTCCGACATTGATGTTGTTCTCATATGAAACCGTGTAGTCTTCATCCAGTTTCAGAACCTTATCATCGGATCTGACGATCAGTTTATCTGCGGAAATGGTAATTTCTTCTCCGGTCCATTCCTGATCTTCAATAGTATCTACGCCGGTAATCGCAGAAGCTGCCGGAGATTCCGTCTCTGCAGAATCAGCGGCAAAAACCGTTGCCGGCACTGTGCAGATTACCATCGCGAGAGATAATACTAACGCCAAAAATTTTTTCATAACGCACAAATCCTTTCTGGTAAAATTTTCTTGTACTCATCTTATCATAAAATGATGAAATTGTCATCCATCTAATTGGATCCTATAAACCTAAGTTATCAAAAATTCCGGTAAACGTCTTCCATTTGCCTCAGGGGCTGATAAAATCAATGTTTTTCTATTTTAATTATGGATATGGAGAACTCATAAAACAGCGTAAATTATACCGGTCAAACGGCTTTTGTCGTTAAAAACAAACAAAATGTTTTATTTCCTGAAATTCACTTTTTTTCTGACCCCCATTTTTGTATAATAGCTTCGAGATTGAACAGACTATTCCTGTCTCACAATCTAACGCTTATATTAAACTCACACAGCAAGCAAAAGAAGGTCGTATGCATAATTTATGCAATCGGCCTTCTTTTGTAATTTCACTTGCTTCTATTCTGCCGCTTGCCTTAATCTCAAGGCAAGCGACTCATTTTTATCCATTATATACCTATTTTTTATACTATTATCATATAAAAATATATTTCTTACTTTCTTTTCACCGTGAACTATACTTTGTTTTACCAGTTTTGCGCAAAAACGCGTATAACTATAATCTTAAAAACAAATTTAAAGAGGGAGGAAT
>CAJFTU010000023.1 GCA_904420065.1 uncultured Emergencia sp. | reverse complement strand
TCCAGAGCCTCCGCTCTGGTTCTTGTTCCTTCCCATCTCTGGTTGTTTGACTTCATTTCTACACTATGGATTTTTCTTGGTTCTTGCTGTCTTTGCGACAGCTTATTTATATTATCACGTTTTTCCAACTTTGTCAAATACTTTTTTGAAGTATTTTTTAAGCTTTTCAGGTTTTGCGTGACAACTTGTTTATGATATCACAGGGTTATCCTTCTGTCAACACTATTTTGTATTTATTTGCCGAAAAATGTCTTTTTCTTTAGAATCACTTTCCGTCACCCTAAACGATTCGGCTCCTGCAATCCGAAAATCACTAAACAGTCCAGTGATCTCCCGCGCTCCCCGCCTTGTTTTCTGATACCATGCCCAGATCTCTCCTTTTGACAAGAAAGCGAAATAGGTACAGAAAAAACAAGAGAACCCAGGAAAGCCCTTCCGCATAAGCGATGACCATGTTGTCCCAAAGCGCAACCAGTGTATAGGACATGATAATCCTGGCCCCAAGTGCTACAACCCCGACCAGACTGGAAAAGGTTACATCCCCTATACCTTCCAAACCGCCCCGAAGCACCATAGCCAAGCCGTAAATTACATAAAAACAGGCGATTCTGCGAAAAAATCCGCTTCCGATCTGTACGGCCTCTGATTCAACGCCGAACATGGAGATCAGATGACCTCCGGCCGGGATGATAATCGCTGTCAGCAGCAGCGCAACCCCTATCATCAACGCGGATCCGGCTTTCAAAAACTCCCTGATCCGGTTCCTGTCACCTGCTCCGCTGGCCTGAGCCGTCATCGTGGAAATAGCAGAGCCCAAATTGATGATCGGCAGCAATATGATGGTGTCCACCCGATAAGCCGTAGTAATTGCGGCGACAGTCAGCGTGCCGAAGCCGTTCATAAAGTTCTGCAGTATTAAATTGCCGAAAGCCCCTACGCTGGATTGAACCGTAGGCGGTATTCCCATGTGCAGTCCGGCTCGCAGCATCTTGCAGTCAAACATTTCCCTGCCTACTTTAAACCGCATCAATTCGTGCTTTTTCACCGCATACAAAACGATAAACACCGCCATGGCCGCCTGCGAAAGCACCGTAGCGGCGGCCGCCCCGGCTACGCTCCACCGAAAAATTGCGACGAAGAGAATATCCAACCCGATGTTGGTCAGCGCAGAAATCAAAATCGCCCAGAACGGAGCTTTACTGTCTCCCACCGCTCGCAGCGCGGAAAAATATACGTTGTAAATCGTCAAAAAAGGTACGCCTATAAGGACAATCTGCAGATAATCCGCAGCAAGCCGGAATATATCCTGCGGCGTATGCAAGAGCCTAAGCATGGGGAGAGAAAAGACTTCTCCCAATACGGTCGCAAGCAGAAAAACACAACCGACAAGCACCAGAAATGTGGATAGGATTTTCTTTATGATCTCTCGTTCTCCACTTCCGAATTTATGGGCAAAGAGGATAGATAGTCCCGTAGTAAAGCCGACCAGGACAGTGATGTAAAAATTGATGATCGTTCCCGTGGCTCCGATAGCCGCAAGTGCCAGTTCTCCTTCTACATTTCCCACGATAAAGGCGTCCGCCCAGTTATACAGCTGCTGCAGCACACCACTCAAAATCAGCGGAAGGCTGAATGCTACGAGTATGCTGACGACGCTTTTTTCTCTCTTTTCCTCCACGTTCTTCCTCCTGAAATATCCTTTGCTTTCTCATTTTACCACAAAATATTCCCAATGAAAGACCCCCAATTCAATTCCTCGAAAAAAGCCGCTGCTTCCGCTGCTTATGGGAATGAAAACCACCCGAAAGGACGGAATACCGAAGCGTTCATTTTTTCTTCCTATGTATATATACTAAAAGCCAAGGGAGAAGACTCTTTTAAAAGTCTTTCCCTTGGCCTTCTTATCCTGCCCGATTCGAACCCTCGCCTAACTGATATAGTCGGCTTCCTCGAGAATCTTCCTTGCAGTATCTCCATTGGCTTCACTGACCAGAATTACAGGTCCCGTGCAGCCCATTCCTGTCTCTGCATAAATACCTTTTGCCCATAAAGACGCAGCCGCATCATCCAGGTCGATAACCTCAATTCCGTGAATTTCATAGGTTACCACTTCTTTTTCCGGCATCTTGACCTCTTCTGCCGGAGCAGAACTCTTTTTATCTCCTTTCAGAGATTCCAGAATTTCCGATAATCCCGCGCTGTTAGCCGCTTCAAATTCTTTTTCAGCTATATTCAGTACGTTTGCCTCTATAAGCTGAGACGCATATTCTACTGCGCCGGCGATAACGGGAGCTCCTGACGCTCTGGAGATAATCATGATCACCTTGTCAAAACCCTCGCCTATTCCCGGACCGTATCCATAACCTAAAGACTCGTAGCTGCCGCCTGTCGTATAGGCCGAGAAGATTTTCATCAGCAGATTTCCGGTCAGCGGATCGGTAACCATGACGTCAGCGGAAGCCTCAAGCAGGTCGTTTCCTCTCATCACCACACCGCCGTCGGCTCTTGACGAGGAGCCAAACTTAATCGGATATCCGTTTTCAGCCAGCTTCATCAGCGCTTTTTCCGTCTGACGGGCGCCGTCGATATTGGCAATGCCCACTGTTGGCTCCTCAATTCCCGACGCTTTCGCCGCGATAATACCATAAACTGCATTCTTCACCATGCCTTCTACCCGGTCGGTAGATGAGGTTCCTGTGGTGGTTGCGAGAAACATCTCCCTGCCCCGGCCCGGGGTGACAACTCTTCCTACAGTAGACACTCCAATCGGAAACGGATAGTGCATGGTTACGGCTCCATCAATTTCGCCTGCCTCCAGCATCTTTTCCATCTCCTTGTGAGCGTCTTCTCCGTCTATGACTACAGTCTTATACCCCCGTTTTTCCGCAAGGCATGCGCCTTCATAGATGTTCTCCATACCCAGCTCTGTTCCTGCAACGGCTATGCCGATGACCGGTTTTCTTCCGAAAGAGCCGGTCTCCAAGGCGTCGGCTATATCCAGAAAGGTATCGGCAATCATTTTCTTGATTTGCTTTTCTGACATACTACTCTTCCTTCCCGCTTTCCAATTACTGTTTCAGCAGAGAAGCGGCAAAGTCACGCATAGCTTCTCCGATCAGGCTCTTTATCTGCTCTTCCGATACGCCGCCCTCTTCTTCCTTACCGGCATTCTTCTCAATGATAAAGGAAATACCGTCAAAAAGATTAGTCATCCTGCCGAGGAACAGACTTCCTTTGCCGATGATCATGGCGCGCTGAGTTTCACCCGCCAAAATTTCTTCTCTGCAGAATCCAACGTAAGGCACGCCGGAAGGAATGTGACCCTGAGTCGGCGCCCAGCCGGTCATTCCATGCGCTTTTACAAAGTTGGCCAAATCCGCTCTCTGGATATCGCCCCGCTTTACGCCCAGGGCGGCGATCATCTTGTAGTTGGCCTCCGGTACGTCTCCCGCTCCTGCCGGTTTCGTGATATCCGGGTTCTGCAGTTCCGGCGCATACTTATCTACATCTGTAATCTTCAGCCCGGCCTTTTCCAAAGGATCGGTAACCAGAGAACTGATGACCGCCTGCGGAGATGAGCCGGTTCCAACGGCGTGTCTGCCTACGATATCGGTACGGATCACCGGATTTACGCCGTCGTTCTCGCTTATCAGCACAGCGAAACCGCCGATGCAGTCTTCTAAGACAGGAAGGCCTTTCTTCACGTGGTCTTTACCGTTCATTCCCAATTTGGCCGTACAGCCTCCGGCAGTGACGACTACGTTTTTAAACGTTCCGGCTTTAACCAGGGATGCCGCATCAAGAAGCGCGTGAGAAGGTCCGGCGCAGAATCCTCTGACATCAGAACCAGTCGCGCCGGTAAGACCGGCCACCTCTGCCGCCGCCTTAGCGAAGTTGCCGCCGCCTCTCTGGTTCATATCGCCGCACGCCTCTTCGCAGCAGTCGATAACATAATCCACTTCTCCCGGAGCAATACCGGTGACTCTGAGCAGATGAAGGATGGCCAGCACGCTGGATGCTTTTGTTACAATATTCTCCAGCATGGTGTGAGCGCTTAAATTTACATCCACATCGTGGGCCCGCTTTACTGCTCCTACCAATTTCCCTTCGTGATACAAACCTTCTGCATGCTCTTCGCTGATCAGTCTTTCTATTTCCTCAATTCCGTCTGCATTTTTATCCAAAACGGAGATCTGCTCCGCCTTCAGCATGCCGTGGGCAGTGAGCTTTTCCTTAACGCTCTGCGCAAAAGCAGGTTCCAGTTTGACAAGATCGAATACGTCGCAGATCTGCATCAAACCTAAGAATTCATCCTGGGGCATGATTTCACCGAACCTGCCCTGTCTCTTCGGCTCCGCCGCCTTTTTATCGTACCACGGGAATTCCGTCTCGCCCAACTCTCTGCTGGTCATGTTGCCGATATATACCTGGTTCGGGATATAGCTGAGCACATCCTCATAGCTTCTAAGATGCTCCGGAAGTTCCTTCAGGTATTCTGATTCTGGATTGACGATCATCTCTGTAGTCTGCGTCGTTCCATTATGTAAAACCATATCGGGAGCCGCTGCCAAAATATAGCTGGCTCCTTTAATCACTGCGTAATTACTCATCGTTTTGCGGCTCCTTCTCTCTATGCCATAGCATAGTATTTCTTTACCATCTCTTCTACGGCTTCTTTTGTAGCGTCATCCTTTACCAATTCTTCTACTTTTTCGCCGTCCTTGTAAATGGCAATTACCGGAAGACCCATAACCTTCTGGCTAATCGCCAGTCTTCTGGCCTTAGTGGTGTTCAGACTGGTAAATTTAATCTTGTCTCCATAAGTTTCACTCATATCGTGAACGTGCGGCATCAGCGCCTGGCAAGGCACGCAGCCGTCTCCAAAAAAGTCAACCAGTACGTAACCTTCGGCCTTTAATACTTCATCCTCAAAATTGGTCTTGTTTACTTCTAACATCTTTATATTCCTCCTTGAAAATATTCTTTATCTGTTATTTCATCAGGCGGATCAACCGCCAACATATCTTTCTGTATAAGGGCAAACCGCAAAGCATTTGCCGCAGATCGCTCCTTCAACGCCTCTTTCTCTGCATACCCTGGCCATGGCTTCACTGCAGGCCCAGATATCCATTATCTCTTCCCGGCCAACTCCCTCTTCCCAGAGCTTCCCGCTTAAAGCGCCGCCGGGACACGCTCTGCAACAGTCATCACAGCTGCCGCACCGGGATCGGGTAATCGGCTGACCGCATTCCAGCGGCGCGTCAGTCAGAATTGTTGATATGCGCACTGCAGATCCGAATTCCCTGGTTACCAGAAGACAACTCTTCCCTATCCATCCCAGTCCGGCCCGGGCAGCCGCCGTCTTATGCGGAATTTCCGTACACAGCGAATTGCTGTGATCATCATAGTCCAGATCTTTCTCGACAAAATCCAGAGTCTGTGCCTGAGCCCGGTAACCACGCTCCCGAAGGAAAAGTCCTCCCTCAGTGACAATCCGGTCCAGCCGCTTGTTCAAATCCTTGTACACCTCTCGATACGCAGCGGTTGGTCCCACTTTCAGTTCGGCCGCGATATCCTTCGGTATCGGCAGAACCACCGATACCGCCCGCGGAAAGTTACATCCAGGCACTCCGCTCATATCGGCAAACCCTACGAGGGCAGCTCCCTTTTCCTCGAGAAACCTACGCATTTCTTCCGAAAGCACAGCTTCATCTCCCTTCTCGCTCATCGCCGGAGCACAGCTTTGTCAACAGATTTTTCTTACTCGTGCTCTTCTATATATTTTCCGGCCTGTACTGCGGCAACAGCACCGTCAGCCGCGGCGGTTACCACCTGTCTCAGGCTCTTTTCACGGATATCGCCTGCGGCAAAAACCCCCGGTACATTGGTTTCCATATCGGCGTTAGTCAGGATATAACCTCTTTCGTTCATCTCTACCTTTCCTTCAAATACGCCGGAGTTCGGTCTGTAACCGATGAATACAAAGATACCGAAAGTACCGTCCTCTTCGTCGGCCTGGATCTCCTTCAACTCGCCGGTTTTGGTATCTTTAACAACCATGGACTCTACGATACCGTCGCCTTTGATCTCCTCGACGACGGAGTTCCACATAAAGTCGATTTTATCGTTGGCAAATGCCTTTTCCTGAATAGATTTCGCTGCGCGAAGCTCGTCCCTGCGGTGAATGATCGTAACCTTTCTGGCAAACTTGGTCAGATAGAGGGCTTCTTCTACTGCCGAATCGCCGCCGCCTACTACGTATACTTCAAAGTCCTCAAAGAAAGCCGCATCGCAGGTTGCGCAGTATGAAACTCCCTTGCCGGTAAGCTCCTTCTCTCCTTTGCATCCGATCGGCACAGGTCTTGCGCCGGCGGCAATAATCACACTCTTCGCTCTATACTCATCGTGAAGTCCTTTCAAAACTTTCACGTCGCCTTCAAGTTCCATATCGGTAATCGTATCCAGCGTATGGGCGACACCGAATTTTTCTGTTTGTTTTACCATCCTCGCGATTAAGGATGGACCCGTCTCTTCATCTAAACAACCCGGATAGTTTTCGATCTCATCGGTGATGACAATCTGACCTCCGGATTTTTCCTTCTCAATAATTAAGGTATTCAGTCTGGCTCTTCCTGCATATAGTCCGGCCGCAAGTCCTGCCGGACCGGCGCCGATGATAATTACGTCATAGATTTCCATAGCGTCGCATCTCCTTTTCTTTTTATGATTTTCCGCCGGACAAGCCGGCGGAAAACATTTTGACTACTGCTTTGGGAAAGGGACGGCGCCCGTCTCCTTCCTGCATGATTAAAGCTGCTCTCTGATCGCATTCATCTCACTGCAGATATCGTCGACGTCGAGAACCATTTCCATCATGCTGATCTGCTCATCGTAGACAGCCGGATCAATTTCGGCTTTAACCTCCGGTTCGCAGATATGGTATACTGAGAGTTTCAACGAAACTCCTGCCAAAGGACCTGCAAAAGTAGGGTCGCCCAGAGTTACTGTCTCCGCAGCAAGGCCTGCAGCCTCGCCTTCTGCCGCACCCAGCAGAACAACGATATTTTCTGCGCCGTACTGTTCAGTGAACTCTTTGACTCTTCTCTGATTCTCCAGATCCATGGCTCCGGCGGCCGTTCAGACAAAGCATTCGGTAGAAGAAAATACTACTTCAGCTCCGGCCGATTCTGCGCATGCATCGATAGCCTGTCCCGGAATACCGTCTCTGTCACCGATTACGATGGCTTTCTTGTCTTTCAGAATTGCCATTGAACCTTCTCCTTTCTTCCAATAATAATATAGTCATGTGCTTTTACACCCACACTATATTTTATTGCAAAATTTGTGCCATATCATAGCACTTTATCACTTTTATTTATACCACAGAAAGGTTGGAATTACAATATTTCTTTTCCCTTTCCTCTTTTAGTCGTCTGCATTCATTTTTAATGCGACAATTTTTCGTCGGTTCCCGTGCAAGTTTTTTGGCAAAGGAAAAATTCTCTTATGAGCTTTCCCTTTTTATGTGTTGGCATCAAATTTGCATTTCATTATGGTATAATTACAGAAGTCTTTTCAATCAGGAGGTCCAAATGCACGATAACAGAAAAATGAAAATCCTTTCCAATATCATGCTCATTCTCGCCGCAGCCATATGGGGCAGCAACTTCATCTTTCAGAAGACAGCCGCCACAGAGATCGGGCCGTTTCTCTTCATGGCCTGCCGCTCTATTCTCGGCTCACTGACCCTTATTCCCATTATTCTTTTCTTCAGGGAGAAAAGTCCTGCAGAAAAAGAAACACGATACAGCAGAAAAGAACTGCTCTCTCTGATCAGAACATCTGCTTTCTGTGGGTTCATCAACGTCAGCGGCTCTGTAATGGTTCAGTTCGGCCTGATCTATACTAACGCCAGTAAGGCCGGGTTTTTAAACGCCATCTACATCATTTTCGTACCCGTACTGGGTATGATCTTCTTCAAAGTCAAAAGCAGCCGCTTTATCTGGTTAGGCATTCTTCTCGCCGTGATCGGCCTCTACAACCTGTGTCTCAGCGAGTCTCTGACCATAAATCCGGGAGATTTGATCATCCTGGCCAGCACTCTATGCTTCGCACTGCATATTCAACTGATCGCCAAATATGTTCACCGGTTCAACGGTATGCATCTGTCCTGCCTGGAATTTTTTCTGGCCTCAGTTTTCTGTCTGTTCTTTTCCCTGATTTTCGAGGAGCCTTCCCTCTCCCAGATCGAAAACTGCCTTCCCAGCATTCTATTTGCCGGAGTTCTCGGCATCGGCGTGTGCTATGCACTGCAGGTCACGGCGCAGAAGTACACGGATCCTACCGTTGCTGCGCTGCTGATGAGCCTGGAATCCGTATTCGGCGCCCTGGGCGGAGTTTTGGTGCTCGGCGAAACCTTTACCGTGAAAGAGTTCATCGGCGTTTTATTCATCATCGCCGCAATCGTCATCGCGCAGATCCCTGCAAAGAAGACAGAAAAAGAGGAGAATACGCCTGCGTAAAAACTGCTGAACGCCTGCAGCTTATTCGCATTGTTCTGTTACTTCCGCTCATAAAAAACGGTTTCTCTACACAAAACTGCCGGCAGAACCTATGCTTGCCGGCAGTTTTGATTTATTCGTTAACAGTTGTCTTAGAATTCCTTCACAATATCGTCAGGGGAAGTGAAAGGAATATCCAGTTTTTCCGCGGTTTCCAGAAGTGTCAGTTTTCCGTCGTAGGTGGTAAGTCCTCTTCTGAGGTGCTTATCATCCTTCAGCGCCTGCTTAACTCCTTTGTTTGCTATAGCCATGGCAAACGGCAGAGTGGCATTGGAAAGCGTAACGGAAGCAGTCTGCGCAAAAGCAGAAGGAATGTTGTCTACACAATAGTGCATTACACCTTCCTCGTAGTATACTGGATCCTGATGATTGGTGGATCTGCAGGTTTCTACGGCTCCCTCGTCATCGCAGGCTACGTCGATGATCATAGCGCCCGGTTTCATCAGCTTCAGATCCTCTCTGTAGATCAGATGATCCTTTCTGGTCTTCGGCCAGAGAATGCAGTTAATGATGACATCTGACTCTTTCAGGCACTTCAGCAGATTATCCCTGTTGGAGAACATGAACGTTACGTTGTTCGGCATGATCTCCCTTGCCTTCAGCATCGCGTCGTAGTTGATATCCAGCATATTCACTCTGTTTCCAAAGCTTGCCGCCAACTCGCAGGCACCCATTCCGGAATGCCCGCAGCCGATAATGGTGATCGTCGGCGTCTCTACTCCACACACGTTAGCCAGGAGTTTGCCACTTCCACCGTGAATGGTCTGGGCGAAATTCAGAGCTGCGAGGAAGCCGCCTTTACCGGCCAACTCACTCATCGGGCTCAGCAGAGGCCATTCCCCTTTATCGTCAGATATATCTTCATAAGCGATGCTGGTGCAGCCGCTTTTCATCAACGCTTCAGTCTGATCACGGTGAGCATTGGAATGGATATAAGTAAATACGATCAGATCATCTCGGAGATACTTATACTCTTCCGGAAAAATTTCCTTAACCTTATAAATCAGATCCGAATTGTTCCATACATCTTCAGCTTTCATACAGATCTTGGCGCCGGCCTTCTCGTAATCTTCGTCCGTATATCCACTGCCCTTTCCGGCATCGTGCTCGACGAAAACCTCATGACCTCTTCTGGTCAGTTCTGTAACCGCCGTAGGGACGGCCGCTACACGATACTCATACGCTTTGATCTCTTTAGCAACTCCTATTTTCATTTTTCCTCCTCAAAGCCAAGCTTTTTTATTTTATAGATTCCGCAGAAAACGCGGTAATTGACTTACAGTGTCAGTCCGACGATCAGGAAACCGATGCAGGCGATCACAGCTGCAGTAATCGCATAAGGCATCTGCGTCTTTACGTGGTCTACATGGTCAGATCCGGAGGCCAGCGACGACAGTATCGTCGTATCGGAAAGAGGCGAGCAGTGATCCCCGAAGGTACCTCCGCCCATTACAGCACCTACTGCAGCGTAAACGACAGTGTTCAGTTCTCCGCCGGATACGTTGAACGCCAAAGGAATGGCGATAGGAATCATGATGGCGAACACGCCCCAGGAGGTTCCGGTAAAGAATGAGATAAACGCACAGATCAGGAATGTTACAACGAGCAGTGTAACCGGAGTCATCCAACTTTCTGTTACGCTGATTACATAATCCGCAGTGCCCAGAACTCCGCTGATATGGTTGATGCAGTATGCCATAGCCAGAATCAGAATAGCGCTCATTACGCTCTTGATACCTTCGATTGCCGTGTCCATGATCTCTTTCAGATTTGCCATCTTCTGTACAAGCAGAGTTACAAACTGATATGCCACCGCTACAACGAAGGCTTCGAGAGTCAGCGCGGAACCGGTGATAACATATGTACCTACGGTGATGCCGATGATGATGACAGCCGGCATCAGGAAGTTGACCAGAAGATTCGGCTTGATGCCTTCCTTCGGCATGATATTGTCAAGTTCTTTGCTCAGCAGCGGATTCGCTCCGTCAGCGATAACCTTGCCCTCATCCATAGCTCTCTTCTGCGCTTTCTTCATCGGTCCAAAGTGCGGAATAACGCCTGCAGACAACAGACCGCAGAGAACTAATGCGAAAATGCAGTAGAAGTTAAACGGAGCAGAATGAATAACAACAGACTGAGAAATATTGGCGTCAGTGATCGCTCCAATGCCTACAAGAAGACCGGCTACGTAGATTCCCCACGAAGTGAATGGAATCAGACAGCAGATCGGCGCAGAGGTAGAGTCACAGATGTAGGCCAGCATTTCTCTGGATACTCTCGCCTTGTCGGTGATCGGACGCATAACGTTGCCGACATACAGAGGTGAAAAGTAGTCAGAGAAGAAGATGAAGATTCCAAGAGCAAACGACAGGAATGTCGCACCTTTTGCCTTCAGATTATACTTGCCGATCCAGTCCGCAAAGGCTCTGATCGCCCCGGATTTCTGGAAAAAGGCAACCATGATGCCGATGAATACCTCAATACCCAGTACCCAGATGAAGTCGGCGTTGCCCAACGCTTCCTGAATCAGTCCGGTAAACCCTGTGACAATATTCTGACCATCGATAACGATACCCACAAGGACACCGATCAGTATGGAAAGCAGGGCGTCTCTGGTGACGAATGCCAGAATCAGGGCAATCGCCGCAGGAGCTAATGATAAAATACCATAATTGTCCATAGATGAATTCCTTCCTTTCTTACGAATTTTTCAGGTGTTTTTCTTACGCCAGAATATATAGCAAATATCGTGCCATATTTTTGCGTCTGCGGACAGGTTGAAAATTCAACGTGTAATTGTTCGCCTGCATATTTTATCAGAAAATTTCGCTTTTCGCGGCGAAAATTCGCCGTCAAATATCCATCGTATTTGACAATTTTTTGGCATATTTTCTTCAACGATATAGAAAACTGTCAGGAATATCTTTTCCCTGATTATTTTTATCAGACTGTGAAAAGGTTTTCAGAAAAGAACATGAACTTCAAGGATTTTCGAACTTCTTCAACGTGTATGCCATCGATCCCGCCTCCCGCTTACAGTTTCAGCTTCTCTATTCTGTAGTTGAGCGTCTTCCGCGGAATACCCAGAATTTCACTGGCTCGGGACTTGTTTCCCTCGGCCATGGCCAGCGCTTTTTCGATCAGCCCCCGTTCAGTGTCTTCCATGATTGCATGATAGGGAATTTTATTCTCTCTGGCTGTAGGCCGCAGCTCTTCGATGTCCGTTTCCGCAGCCTGCCTTTTTTTCGTCCCATGCTGCTCCATACGTCGCATCATGTACTCGGGAATCAGTTCCTTTGTGAGAAGATCCTGCTCCGAAGCAGAAGCAATCATCGATTCGATGGTATTCCGCAATTCCCGGACGTTGCCCTCCCAGGAATAGCTCAGAAAAAGCCTGCGCACCTCGCTGTCAACACCGGTAATTCGTTTGTTGTAAGTCTGACTGAAATATTCGGTATAGTATTGGATATAGAGTTCGACGTCCTCTTTCCTCTCCCGAAGAGGCGGCAGGCTGATCAGCCCGCTGGAGAATCTGTAGAAGAGATCGCTTCGGATAATTTTTTTCTCGATGGCCTCGATAGGATCAATATTCATCGCGCCTATAATTTTTACGTCGACATGCCGGTCCCCACTGCTGCCCAGAGGGCGGAACGTTCCGTCCTGCAGAACTCGGAGCAGTTTCGACTGCACGTGATAAGGTATGGAATTCAACTCGTCTAAAAACAATATTCCGCCGTCGGCCTGCAGAAATAATCCCGCTTTATTCTCCGCGTCGGTGTAAGCGCCTTTGACCGTACCAAAAAGGATGGTTTCCATCAGGTTTTCCGGCACAGTGGCGCAGTTCTGGATAACCACCTTCTTTCTCGGCACTCCGCTGTAGGTGATCATGGCCTGTGCAAACAGTTCCTTCCCCGTTCCCGTCTCTCCGCAGAGAAGTGTGGGGTTAGGCAGCCGGGACAGAAACTTTGCTTTTTCTATGCAGGCTTTCATCTGATCGTTCCTTGTAAGAATCGTATCAAAGGTGATCAGATCAGCTTCTTTTTTCAGCCGAAGAATAAATTCATCAAACTTTTTGTCGCCGTCTTCACCATGGCTGTCGTCTCCCTCAACATCTACGGCAAGTTCGACCACGGCGATCAGCTTCCCCTTGCTCCTCAGCGGAATAGCTACATTGTTGGTAAAGTACCTGCGGCCCAGGTAATCCTGATACCGCTGCTTTTTATTTACAATTACACTCTGCGTTTCCATACAGCGAATAACGTTGCTGTTCCCCCTGTCCATTTCCGGATAAACCTCAAAGAAACTCTTATTCAACATATCCGATGAGGAATGCTCACTGGATCTGCCGTTAAAATGCTGATCGTAACGCGAATTATAGATGATATTATAGTCTTTATCCACGATAAAGATGTAGTCCAGACTTTCGATGATCAGATTGCCTATGTTCAGCATGACTGCTCTCCTTGATTCGCAAAATATGAAACGGCGAAATTCTTAAACTTGGCTGCGATGGGAGACAGGGTAATGCCTCTGTTGTATACCAGATAAAACTCTCTTTCCAAATCCAGATCCGAAAACCGGAAGGTCAGATAATCGGCCCGGTTTGTATCCGCCTCCGCTACGATTCGGGACACGACGGATACGCCCAGTCCTCCGGCAACACACTGCTTTATCGCTTCCAGGCTGTTTACGGTGGCTACCACGTTCAGCTTCGCTCCCCGTCTTCTGTACAATTTTTCTTCCACCGTATTTCTCGTAGCCGATCCTTCCTCTCTCCAGACAAACTCTTCGTCGAGAAAATCCGCTCCGGCAATAAACTCCCCCTTTTCTCTCAGCGCAAGAAACTTTTCGTTTTTCGGCGTGATCAAAACAGAAGAATCTCTGCACAGTATCTCATAGCCCAGATTGTTACTTCGAAAATCACCGGTAAACCCAAGCTCTCCCTTGTTTTCCAGCATATTGTTCCAAACCGTCTTGCTGTCAGACTGCTCCAGATAAAAACGGATCTCCGGATGCTCTTTTCTGAATTCCGCCATAAGCCGGGGCACGATGTACAGGCCCGGAACACTGGAAGCCTGCAGTTCCACGACTCCGGAAAGCCTTTGACCGGATCCCCCCACGGCCATGATCGCCTTTTCCCGGGTGTTAATCAGATTGAGAGCATATTTATAGAACTCTCTGCCCTGTTTTGTCGGCCGGGATTCTTTACCCAGTCTTTCCACCAGTGTTACACCCAACTCCTTTTCCAGCGAACTGATGTGGGTACTGACCGTCGGCTGGGTAATAAAGGACGCATCGGCGGCCCGGGAAAAACTCTTGTACTTTACTACATTGACAAATGCTTCTATCTGCTTAAATTCCATAGCTCAACCTCTTATAATAAAACTCTGGCGTCATCGATCTTTTTGGTTATCTTCTGTCGGTCGAGATATTCCAGTATCTCCATTGCGTACTTTCGGGATGTGCCGATGATGTCTCTGAACTCCGCCAGAGTGATCTGACCTTTCTCTCCGACAGTCTTTTTCAATTCGCCCAACGCCCATTCGAAGGCTTCCTTTTCCATATAGTAGCGGTAATCCAAACGAATCAGCTTCCCTTCCTCGGAGAGAGCTTCAATAACGTGGCCGGCGTTAACCTTATCCGTCTCGCCGTCAAGAACCTCATCTACCGACGGGAATTCGAATCTTCTGCTCTGGTAAAGCCTGTAGATCCGTGTTCTGAGCGCCTCTGTCTCCGGCGTATAGCGAATCTGAAAATCCCGAAGGGCAGCAGTCTTTTCACCGCATCGGATAACCCCATCTTCCTCCATGATTCGAATGATGTCATCTACAACTTTTCCGTCGTCGAGACGCAGCTCTTTCGCCAGTCTGGACCGGAACTCTTCCCTGGCCATACCCGGTGAAAGGGCATTTGTCCAATGATAGGAAGATAGAATTTCCTTTCCGATATTACAGGCGTCTTTCAGGTATTCCCGGTGCATGATGAACTCTTTCTTCACGATCTGAAGTTCTCCGCTGTCCAAGAGCGGCTGCAGCAGCTCCTCTATCCGTTTCGTCGGCAGCCGCATCTTTGAGGCCAGCATGGCTTTTGTCATCAATCGTCCGCTGTTTTCCTTTACCGTCAGCAGGATGATATCCTCTGTTGTGCCTTCATCCTTGATCTTCAGTGCCGAAAGAACTTCCTCATCATAACGCTTGTGCTTTCGAGGACAGGCATCCAGCACTTTTCCTCCGCCGATGGTGATAACCGGAGAGTAAAACCTGATGATAAAGCGGTCGTCTCTCTTCACTGCGATCATTTCTTCCAACCGGATCTGCGCATAACACGTATCGCCCTGCTCCGCAGCTTCCCGGTCCAATAAAATTACCTTTCCCAGAACTTCCGAAGAGCCGCAGTAAAGATGGACTCGGCTGCCGTTTCGCACCTGCCGGTCGATATCGCTGAAAAGCTCAAGGCGGACGTCCAGCATCATGGAAGGTTCTAAAGAACCCTTTCTCGCCAGAACCTGCCCCCTCTGTACCTCCTCTTTTTTCAAACCGGTCAGATTTATCGCTGTCCGCTGGCCGGCGAAAGCCGTTTCCACAGTTTCATTGTGAACCTGTACGTTTCTGGCTCTGGTCGGGATTCCTCCGGGGCAGACTTCAATCTCATCGCCTGCGTTGACAGAACCCTCAATCAGTGTTCCCGTGATAACCGTACCAAAGCCTCCTATAGTAAACACTCTGTCGATGGGCAGGCGAAACAGTTCCGGAGAGTCATCACGCAGCGTGGCGTCATCAATATTCTCCACGATCAGCTGTTTCAGTTCCTCTATGTGGGTTCCCTCAAAAGCAGAAACTTCTATGGATGGCGCTCCTTCAAGGAAGGTTCCTTCTACAAGAGACATGGCGTCATCCTTGACCAGTTCCACCCACTCCTCGTCATCCACCAGGTCCCTCTTGGTAAAGACGATAATTCCTCTGTGAATGTTCAGCATATCCAAAATCTGAAGGTGCTCTGCTGTCTGCGGCATCACGCCTTCGTCCAGTCCGACCACCAGCAGCACGAGGTCTATGCCGCCTATGCCCGCAAGCATATTCTTAATAAATTTTTCGTGACCCGGTACATCGATAACGCTGATGTTATAATCGCCGCACTGCATATCCGCAAAGCCGTTTTCTATGGTTATTCCCCGCTTTTTTTCCTCTTTAAGCCGATCCGTATCGGTACCAGTCAGCGCCTTGATCAGGCAGGTCTTTCCGTGATCCACATGGCCCGCCGTTCCTACAATAATGTTTTTCATCTCTGTTTCTCTTTCACTATTTCTTCCAGTTTATCTGCTGTTTCCTGCTGCTCTCTTTCGGTCATCGTCCTCGGATCGATGAGTATCCTGTCATGGCTGACTCTGACGATGACAGGAAGTTCCCCTTCCCGAAGAGCCGCTTCTATGATCTGAACCGGTATTTTGCCGTGAGACAGAGATACTGCGTATCCTTCAAGAACTGCCGCCGGCGCGGACCCGCCTCCTACCTTTCCGACAGAGGGCTCTACCCGCAAATCAAAGCCCAGGTTTTTCTCCTCAATTTTTCTTTTCAGCTCCCGGGCCTCCTGTTCGAGCAGGCCGCCGCTCTTGGTCAGCATAGACAACACAGGAATCTCCCGCATGGCTCTCTCCTCATCGTAGTATGCCCGGAAGGTAGCTTCCATAGCGGCCAGTGTCATCTTATCCACCCGAAGCACCCGGGCCAGAGGATGGCGTTTCATCTTTTCAATATACGTCTTCTTACCGGCGATTACACCACCCTGAGGTCCTCCAAGCAGCTTGTCTCCGCTAAATAGAATCACATCTGCTCCGGCGGTCAGTCCCTCTCTGACGGTAGGCCCGCTAATGCCCACCTCCTCGAGTCCGATCAAAAGGCCGCTTCCCATATCGTAGATCAGCGGCAAATGGTGCGCTTGCGCCAGCTGTTTGAGTTCCTGCAGAGAAACCTCCTCGGTAAATCCGATAATCTTATAGTTACTGGTATGCACTTTCAGCAACGCCCCGGTATTTTCACCGATATTTTCTTCGTAATCACTGTATTTCGTCTTGTTGGTCGTGCCCACCTCCCGGAGGAAAGCGCCGCTTTCTTCCATAATCTCCGGTATGCGGAAAGAACCTCCGATTTCCACCAGCTCTCCGCGTGAAATGATAATTTCCCTGCCCTTACCCAGCGCCGCGAGGCAAAGCATGGTCGCCGCCGCATTGTTATTGACCACCATAGCCGCTTCTGCGCCGGTAATCCTGGTGATAACGGATTCTACGTGGTCATGGCGTGATCCGCGGCAACCGGCTGCCGGATCATATTCGAGCGTAGAATAGTTACCGGCCGCTTCGCAGACCGCCTCTATGGCCGCTCTGCTCAGACGGGCTCTCCCCAGATTTGTATGAAGCACCACGCCGGTTCCGTTGATCACCCTTCTCAGACTTTTTCTTCCACAGGCAGTTACCGCTATGACGGCTTCTTCAACAATGCGGCCATATGCTACCTCTTCTTCGTCTGCATGATCGTTCAGCAGCAGTTTCCTCTTCTCATCAATTACCTTGCGCAAAGCATCTTTGACCTGCGAACGAGGCAACCCTTCGGAAGCCCGCATTATTTTCTCTTCATTTAAAAGCTCATCGATTTTAGGAAGCTTTCGAAGCAGCTCGCTGTTCATCTTTTCTCTCCTGTAAATCTCTTCATTAACAATATAGCGGCCGACAAAAGCCGGCCGCCACAGACAAGCAAATCTAATGGCGGGAGTATGTGGGAATCGAACCCACCCAAGAGGCTACTAACCCCTCGCACTGGTTTTGAAGACCAGAGGGCACACCAGCACCCATCTACTCCCAAGTAGATATCTGTTATATTTTACACTATTTCCAGGCGCGTTTCCAGCTTTTCTTTACCGGATGCGCATACTGATTTAAAGAGAAAATCATCGCTGAGAAGGCGCGCAGAGGGGCTCGAAAAAGCCCCTCACTCGCATCCTTGCATCTACTGTGTTATTTTAATAACAGTTCTAACGCATTCATGACAATTTCTCTGCGTCTTCTTAGCTCCTTTTCTCTCGGCAGCTGCGGGTCGCCGGTAGGATAAGGAATAGCCTGTGCGCCTGAGATTCTCGCAGCGCCTACCGTCTTTGAAATAGGCGTTACTGTACAGATGTGGGCTGCAGGAATGCCTGCTTTTTCAATTTGTTTAACTATTGTTGCACCGCAACGTGTACAGGTCCCTCAGGTGCTTGTCAGGATAACGCCCTGGACGCCTGCGGAGAGCAGATCCTGCGCCATTTCCTGACCAAATTTTGTCGCATCAGCAACAGAGGTGGAATTTCCCGTAGTCGTCAGCAGATACGGATATACTTCGCCGATGACACCTTCTTTTTCCAACTCTTTCAGTGTATTATACGGAGCGACTCTGTTTGGATCCTCGTTAGCGTAAACAGGGTCGTATCCAGCGTGAACGGATTCAAATTTTCCTGCCGGCAGTTCATCCAGGCCGGCAAGATCGTACTTCTTCCAGAACTTGGCTGTAGCGGCAAACATGTGATCCGGATTTCCCATCGGAACGATGCCGCCGGTTGTGCAAAGAGCGATCTTTGCACTGGACAGATCTTTAAGAGGTGCAGCCGGCGTAACTTTTTCGTAGACGGAAATTTCCAGTTCCGTTTCGTACGGTTCGCCTTTCAGCTTCTTCACCAACATATCTACAGCTCTTTCCGCGCCGTTCTTTTCATGGAAAACGTTTACGCGCTGTCCCTTCGGATAGTAGTGCTCCTGCTTAGGCGTACCCAATTTCTCTCCGGCGATCAGTTTGTTGACAAAACCGGTGATCAGAGGCACGGCCTTGCGGATTGTAGCCGCGGATTTGCCGACTTCCATGATATAGCAGTCTGCCTTGTACATTTCTACACCCGGATTTTCCCAATAGAGACCGGTGATGGACGGGATACCGTAAGTACTCTGTACAAACTTGCACACTTCACAGCACGCGATACCGAATCTTCCCGCATTGAAAGCAGGTCCCGCGATCAGGATATCCGGCTTGTATGCTTCAACCTGTTTCTTTACAAACTCTTTGCATACGTCCATGTTTTCAACGAAGTAGTTGTCGCCGCAAACGATAGTAGCCACGATTTCGCCGTCTTTGATTTTCGGTGCGAAAGCGTTGGCGTTTCCGCGCGCCCCCTCTTCGACAAACGGTTCCGTATAAGCAAATTCTTCTCCACCAATCTGTCCGAAGAACTGGTTGGTGTAAAATAAAATTTTCTTCATGTGGGACTCCTTTCTTTAAATTGTGACGGCGCCCAATTTGGTATTGCCCTGCAGATTGTGACTTCCCATGATGCCGTGAATCTCCAGAAGCAGACGTCCGTCTTCCTGAATCGAAGTTACGTTTCCTCCGCAGACCCGTTCAACTTCTTTCAGGTTGCCTATGGTCTTGTCCATCGCCGGCAGCATCACTGTAGCGTTGGAATTTCCCGTGGATACAATCGCATTAGCTTCCTGAACACTGTCCGGAAGGGATTCGCTCATGCCGTCCACGCCGGCGTCCTCGTTGGTAATGACAACGGTCTTAATTCCGTTGTTTTCCAACTCCTGGCACACGATCATCAGGTCGGTGGTCGGATTTCCGAAGCCCTCCTGTGAAATGATTGCGCCTTCGGCTCCCAGCATTTTTACCTGTCTTACCGTGAGCATTCTGTCTCTGAACTTTTCCTTCAGCGTAGTCATCAGCGGATTGATAACGATGCCCATAAAGTTGATCTCTTTGCCGTGGATTTTGAACAATTCCTCGATAACCGCGTTGTTCTGGTGCATATAAGTGGTCGTCTTAGAACCCGGAGATACGCAGTTTCCGGAAACGATCGCCCCATCCATAACCTCCAGCGGCGTAACCATTGTAGGCACCAGAGCTTTCAGATCTCTGCCGTAGAAATAGGTATCGTGAAGCAGACCCTGCGCCATACAGTTGTACACATAAACAACTTTCGGGAGATCCGGATATTCCATGTACTTTTCACCTATAGATTTCCACTCGTACTGCTCGGACTCATAGTTTTCATATTCAAAGGCCAAAGTCCCCAGATAACGGGCCACTTTCAGCCCGGCCAGTCTGACTACGGTCTCGTGGTCATGCTGGTCGACAAAATCCTGTTTTTCGATAATCATAACCAGATGGTTCAACTGAGAGTAGATCGTGTATTCTGCTCCCGGTCCCATCATATCGATAACGCCTTCCTGGAAACCTACGATCGGACCGGTTGTGGTTACCGCACAGCCGGACAGGGCATAGGTGATCCCGTTTCCGCCTTCCTCCATGTCCTCTCTGAATGTCCCCGGAAAGATTTCGCCGCCTTCCAGCTTTGCTCTCGGCTCGATTACGTCCTTTACCGGAACAATCCTCACCGACTCGCCCGGTCTGGCAACGTCAAATGAAACACTCTTTACTCTGCTGTCTTCCAAAACCAGTTCTTCCAGTTTCTTTGGATCAACATGCAGACAGCCATCTTCAATTTTGCATTCACCGTCAATCTGAATGTCTTTGATGGCAACTTTTCTCAGTTCCAAATTCATAAGCGCTTTTCCTTTCTAAAAAATTCGATTGAAATCATCATACACGTTGAGCGCCTTATGGCACCGACGAGACACGGTACTCCGTGTTTAATTCTGTGCTAAAAGCTGAAAATATACATTGCAAATTCCATGCCAAATTATTTCGTTTCGTTTATGGATTTACACCTTGAAAAATCAATACGCATTCGATGCGTATTGTCTGACTGCATCTTCAGCGCTCATTCAACGACAATTTTCTGTCAGTTTCTTGCCAATTTATTGACAATGCTGCAGTTATTCTTTATCGCTTATGCCCAGCTTATCCATTTTATATTTCAGAGTTTGCCTCGGGATTCCAAGAAGCTCGCCAGCTTTCGTTTTGTTTCCTCTGGTCTTGTCCAGAATCTTCAGAATCAGGCTTCTCTCCACCTGTTCCACCGCTCTGCGCAAATCGTAATCCTCATTGCCAAAATCCACAACGATGTTATCATCCTCGTCCTTCTCCAGCTTTCTCTTTTCCCCTTCGAATCCCTTTACATCTTTCAGCTTGCTGTGAAGATAGATCGGAATCTGGCTGAACTGGAGCACTTCTTCTCTGGACATGCTAACCATGGATTCGATGACATGCTTCAGCTCCCGGACGTTTCCTTCCCAGTCGTAGGTCAGGAAGAACTCTCTGAGCTTTTCGGATATTCCGGTTACGTGTTTATCGTAAACTCCATTGAAATAATCTATATATTTGTCGATCAGATATTCGATGTCGTCTTTTCGCTCTCTCAGAGGAAGCAGATAGAGCATGTTGCCGGAAAGGCGGTAGAACAGGTCTTTTCGAAGTATATTCTTTTCTATCGCCGCAATCGGATCTACGTTCATAGCAGCGATAATCTTTACATCCACTTTTTTCTCTTTGCTTGCGCCAATCGGTCTGAAGGTCCCTTCCTGTACGACGCGCAGCAGCTTGCCCTGTACGTGATAAGGCAGAGCGTTGAGTTCATCCAGAAAGAAAATTCCGCCGTCGGCCTCTTCAAAGAGTCCCTTTTTATTCTCGGCGCCGGTATACGAACCCTTCGTCGTTCCAAAGAGGATCGATTCGATCAGATTCTCCGGTACGGCGGCGCAGTTTTGTATGATGATCTTCTGCTTCGGCCCCGCCGCATAATTGATCATGGCCTGAGCAAAAAGCTCCTTGCCTGTTCCCGTCTCACCGTAGATCAGTGTAGGATTAGGACTCAGCGCAAAGACCTTGGCCTGCTCGATGGTATTGAGCAGATCCTCGTTTAAAGTCAGTATATCGTCAAAGGTAATCTTTTCGTTGTTCTCCCGATTCGGGCGGAATCCTCCTTCCCGTGACAGGCTCTTCAGATATTCTTTCTTTTCCTCCACGTGTCCCGCCGTGGTCAGATCCTTGGTAAGCTCCACAACGCCTACGATTTTTCCCTCGCGGAACAACGGAACAGTCAGGTTCTGCGTTACATATACCCTTCCCTTCGTGTCGGCAAATTCCTGCGCATCCCGAAAAATCATCTCGCCTGTGGACATGGTCTTGACAATGGAACTGTTGTTTTTTCCCAAAGACGGGTACATCTCGAAGAGGTTCTTGTATCCCTTGTCATAAGGGCTGTTGCCCATCTTGGTATCGAAGCGCGAATTGTACACGATCTCAAAGTCCTTGTTGACCACCATAATAGAATTGGCGTTCTTAAACATCATCTCTTCTTTTGTTGGCACTTAGTTATCTCCTAACTTCATCCAGACCGCTCTTCAAAAGCAGCAGATCGATAAGCTGCAGATCTGGGAGCAGCTCATCGTCATATTTCTGCATCGAAGTATGTTCCAAAAGTTTTCGTGTCGC
Organism: uncultured Emergencia sp.; assembly: GCA_904420065.1. Classification (GTDB taxonomy): domain Bacteria; phylum Bacillota; class Clostridia; order Peptostreptococcales; family Anaerovoracaceae; genus Senimuribacter. The sequence continues at coordinate 9,478 of CAJFTU010000023.1, read as the reverse complement.
AGCGATGCTATCTTCAATAATAATCACGCTGTTCACATCCGTTTCCCCTCTCCGTTCCTCAAGAAGCACGGACTTATACGGTGTTTCGTGGGGCTTGATTCTGCCGGCCATCGGATGTGCGACCAGCCTGGCCCCAAGGTGAATACAGTCTCTGGCGATACGCAAAATCTCCTCCTGACTGGCATTCTCGTGGAATTGGACTTGCTCCACATCGCAGAATTCAATATTCACCCTCGGATTGTTCGTTATAATCAATAAATTCATACTTAACATTGTATATGTTCGACAAAAACTTGTCAATCGTAATATTCCGTCGGATTTTACCGTCTTTCTCAAATGGCGAACCGCGGAAAAAAGTGTAAATAGAACCTCTCTCTTCGGCAGACCCAAGAAAGCGGTTCACCCTTTTCTTCTCCCCGTCATTGGGCATATCCATACGCAGAAGGTATTGTCTATCCGAATAAAAACGGGTATAATCTCTGAGAGAAGGGAGGCTGATTTTATGTCAGAAATACGTTTAACAGACATGACCCAAAGCGGCGGCTGAGCGGCAAAAGTTGAGCCCGATGCTCTGGCGCAGGTTCTGCGTCAATTACCAAAGTTTGATGATCCCGACCTGCTGGTCGGTTTCGATACCAGCGACGATGCCGCAGTTTACCGCATTAATGAAACCACGGCACTGATTCAGACCGTAGATATATTCCCCCCTGTAGTCGACGATCCCTTCGCCTACGGCCAGATCGCCGCAGCGAATTCTCTCAGCGACGTCTATGCTATGGGCGGAACGCCCAAACTGGCCATGAATATCCTGTGCATCCCCGAGGATCTGGATAGACAGATCACCGGCGAAATTCTGCGAGGCGGATACGAAAAGGTCAAAGAAGCTGAAGCCGTAATCTGCGGAGGCCACACCATCAAGGACGCCGAACCAAAATACGGCCTGTGTGTCAGCGGTTTTGTTCAGCCGGATAAAATCCTGAAGAACAGCACTGCACAGGAAGGGGATATCCTGATTCTGACCAAAGCGCTGGGAACCGGCATTCTCAATACGGCAATAAAAGCCGGCCTGCTTCTGCCTTCCACAGAAAAAGCGCTTTCCAGCTCTATGATAGAGCTGAACAAATACGCAGCTGCAGCGATGAAGGATCTTCACATCAGCAGCTGCACGGACATTACCGGATTCGGCCTCCTTGGCCACGCCTACGAAATGGCTGACGGAAGCGAGAAGTCACTGATCATCGACAGCAGCAGCGTTCCCCTTCTTCCGCAGACCCTTGAGATGGCCGAAATGGGTATCGTTCCAAAAGGAGCTTACAACAACCGAGCCTGGACCGGCTGCAGTATCGACATCGCAGAAAGCGTCCCACTCTCGGTGAGCGACGTGCTCTTCGATCCGCAGACTTCCGGAGGACTGCTCGTCGCGCTGCCGGAAGAAGACGGGTTAGAGCTGGTCAAACGTCTCAGGGAATCGATTCCGGTCTGTGAAATCATCGGTCGGGTGGAGAACCGGCGCGATAAGCCGGTGTATGTCATATAAAGAAACTACCGGAATATCGGCTCTGCCGATCCGCGCAGAGGCCTGCTTTCCGGCGGTTTTGCGCGCAAGAGGAAAAGAGTCCAGAGCCTGGCGGTTTATCCGCTGCGGCCGGACTCTTTTTTAGTTTTCAGCTGTCTGCATCAATACATATTCACTTCGCCAAGGGCAATAGCCGCGTATCCGATCATGGAAACAAAGTCAAAGACCGGCAGATTTACCGCTTCGCTGATCTTCTGGGCAAAAGGAGGAAGATCGGTACACTCCAGCACAATGGCTCCAATGGCTGGATTGCTCTTTACCGCAGCTTCTGCTGTACCCACAATTTCCTTTTCCACAGCTTTCATATCGAATCTCTCATCCGGGCAATCGAAAATCTTGCTCCACTCCTTGCAGCCTTCCAGGCCGAATACTTCAGTGTGCATGTCTTCCGTGATTCCGCACGCCTCTAAGTGAACTCTGGTCAACGATCCCTTGTTAGCGGTAATGACAGCGACCGTCCTGTCCAAGCCGATCAGATTCTGAACAAAAGGTACCTGCAGCAGAGATGAGGTCAGCACGGGAATACTCAGAGCATCGGCCATTTCCCGTTGGAACACCGCGTTAAACCCGCAGCTTGTAGTGATCGCCCTTATTCCTTCTTCTTCGGCCAGTTTTTTGGAAATTTCGATCATGTCTTTCAGCAGTGCTTTGCTCGGATTGGTGATCACGGTCTCCACACCTGCACCGGGCACTTCGACCAGTTTAACCGGGAACGGAAAAGTTTCCGGATTGGTGCTGTTGCCCGGCATCGTCTCCAGCTGCATCAGCCCTTCGGGAACCAATCCCTGCTCCCATCTCAAAATAGCGATTTTCGGTTTTCTATCCATTTCAAGTCCTCCTTACGACAGCTTTCTGCTGCTCAAATCTTTCATCGCTTTAACAGCGTTGGCCAGATTGCAGCACGCATATACCACAGCGGCGATCAATGCGTAGAAATTGGACAGCCAAAGCGAAATACAGATGAAATAAACATTTCTGAATACATCAAAAGGAACCGGCAGTCCCAGGAAGCGGTTCACATATATGTCCGGATAATTGGAGCCACTGCGAAAAAAATTGATCCAAAGACAATAGTAGACGATCAGCGCGACAGCGGCCGCAAGACCGAAACCGATATGAGAAAGCGGCATCCGAATGCAGATCAGCACAATCGTAAGAACCGCTCTCGACAGGAGCTCCAGAAAACAGATTCCCGCGCCGCAGCTGTCCACATCATCCGGCCGGTTCTTCTGACCCTTCTTCGCAAAGGCAAAATTGGGAATCAGGATCACGATTGCTGCTATCAGACCGTATAGCGAAAAAAATTTAATCTGTGAAAATTCCAGTAATATATCCATCCGCAAACACCTCTTTCCGTAATTCCTATATATAGATTTAATCGAGTTCACTCTATCATTGGCAGAATCATATGTCAAATTGTTTTTTTCACTATATGCGACAGTTTTTTTGCCTGTATTCCCGCCCTACAGCTGTTTATAATTGATCATATAAACAAATTCAGGAGATGAACAATGATGAAAAAGTTCCCCAGCATTTTCAACGATGTCCTTTCCCCGGTCACGCCGGGTCCTTCCAGCTCAAACACCTGCGGTCCTCATCGCATCGCCTCTGTCTGCAGAAGGCTTCTGAACGAGGAGCCGAAAGAACTGCGAATACGGATGGCTGAAAAAGGCGGCTATTTCGATACCTTTTACGGTATGCAGAGCGATCTGGCCTTCATTGCAGGCGCGCTGGGCAAAGATTTTCTGACCTACAACCTCTCTAACGCCGTTTCCGACGCCAAAAAGGAAGGTCTCTCTACCGATTTCGGATTTACCGGCGATCTTCCGGAGTTTCCTTCAGAATTGGCCGAAATCACCTTATCGGGGAAAACGGAGAGCATAACGGCAACCGGTGTCTCTCTTGGCGGCGGAGAAATTGAAATTACCCGGATCAATGGCTGCCCCGTCAGGCTGGACGGTAAAACCTACGCGCTGGTTCTCTTTTTTGCCAGCGGAGAGGTACAGGTTCACCGTAAGAACCGGCCTTTTTCCGAAAAAGAAATTGACGAGCTGAAAGAGGGTAAAAAAATACGGCGCTCTTCTCAGCTTGTCCCTGTCTTCCCTTTTCGCGTACTGTCCGACGCCCGTCTTCCCTTTTATACCGCCGAGGAGATGTTCTCTGCCGCTGAGCGTTCCGGCAAATCGCTTTGGAGGCTTGCTATAGAATACGAATCTGCGCTCACCGGCGAGAGTGAAGACACCTTGCTGTCCTATGCAGAGAAACTATACGATATCAGCGTCGGCGCAATTGAGACTGGCCTCACCCGAATCTCCGATTTCGGGGGCGTAACTTCTCCCAAAGCCGATCGCTATGCCCGGGCGCTTTCTGAGGGACGCCTGTTCCCCCTTGGCATCGCCGACTATGGCTGTCTCGACGCCCTGTGTATCATGGAACACAGCAATGCCCACGGAAAGATCGTCTGCATGCCTACAGGCGGCGCATCCGGTATCATTCCCGCGGCAATCATCAATGCGGGCAAAGAACTGGGATTTCCCAAAGAGAAGCAGATCCAAAGCCTTATGACTGCCGGACTGATCGGCCTGTTCTTCTATCCCACCCACTATACCGGCGCCCTGGGATGCCAAGCGGAAATAGGCATCGCAATTTCTATGGCGTCTGCCGCTCTGGCGTCGATGAAAACCCGCGAGCCGAGAATTATCGAAGCGGCAGCATCTCTGGGTGCCCAGAGCGTGATGGGCATGATCTGCAATCCGGTAAACGGGTATGTGCAGGTACCGTGTATCGTCCGCAACATGACGGCTGTTCCCACCGCGATCACCTGTGCCAACGCGGCGCTTGCCGGTATGGATCACATCATTCCTCTCGACGAAACCTGCCGACTCATGCTGCAGGTGGGAAAAAAACTGAAACCATGCAACCAGGCCGGTACCTTCAACATATCGCTTTAAAACCGCCCTGTGATCGTGCGGCCGCCAAAAGGGAAGGAGTACACCATGCTCAAATGTTCAGACCTTATGCTCAGCTCTGTGGATTACATCGTCATCGTCGACAAAAACTTCAATATCGTATTTAGCGCCCGATATGAAAGTCAGGTTAATGATCACGCTCAGATGATCAGGAGAGACGAGTATATCAACAAAAAGCTGACTGAAGCTTATCCCGGAATCGATATGGAGAAAGTCATCGACGGCGCAGCGCTGATCTTTATTGTTGCTCCCGGCAATGCGATAATTCCTTTCGCCGACGCCTGCAGACCGTATGTGCATCCAGGCCAGATTTACGTCATCTGCCCGGGGTCCTGCTTCGGTTCTTTGGAATTCAAAAACGCCTTGGGCTATGACGCAGCCGACGATACCATCATCGTCGCAGAAACCTCCACTTTACCTTATGCGGCCAGAATATCCGGACCGGCTAAAGTTCGCATCCCTAACCGTCTGAAAGGAGGCTACTACATCGCCGCACTTCCGTCGTCTGCTACAGAGCAGGTATTCTCGCTCCTCCATTCTATTTTCGAAAACATGGAATCTGCAGACAGCATCGTAAAAACCTCACTGCAAAATGCCAATCCGGTCATCCATCCGGCTGTTATGCTCTCCAATCTGGCCAGAGTAGAAAACGAAGAGACCTGGGAATTTTACCGGGACGGCGTCACAAAAGGGGTCGGCAGAATCATCAAGGCTGTGGACAGGGAACGGATAGCTATCGGCGCTGCTGTAAATGTCGCAATAATCTCTGATCCTGAGTTGGGTCTGACGCAAGGATATATGGCCGATGAGACCTATGATCACGGCTATTCTGCAGCCCCGGGCTTTGCCGGAATCCTGGCGCCGAAAACCGCGGATCACCGGTATTTCAACGAAGATGTAAACGGTTTATGTCTCTGGGAAGATATGGGAGAATACCTGAAGGTCCCGACTCCTGCCATTACGACGGTCATCAATATGGCCTCCATCGTCAGAGACTTCGATTTTCGCGTCCACCGAACCAAAACAGTAAAGGGACTTCGTCTGGATACGCAGATCTTCAATAAATAACAGCCAGCACACTGTCGGATGCAAAAGGGCTGCGGAAGTTTTCCCGCAGCTCTTTGCTTTATCGCCATTATAATGTAGTTTTTGACTATTTTCTGGCCGCTTTGCCGATCTCCAGTCCTCTGTTGAAAGCTTCCTCGTTGAGCGGAAGAAGTTCAGGCTTTTTCTTTCCCAGTTTCTTTCTTATCGCTTCAAGGATAACTTCCTGAGGAATAACTTCGGTGTATCCGATGTATACGCCCAGCATGATGATGTTCAGTACTTTAGGATTTCCCATTTCCAGAGACATCTCGGTAACCGGAGCCTCTACAACGTGAATGTCGTCTCTCCTGATTTCGGACTTCACGATGGAGCTGTTGATGAACAGGGTACCGCCGGCTTTCAGTTTATCGATGAATTTATTCAGAGACGGATCGTTCATGATGATCATGTCTTCCATCTCATCCATGACCGGCGCTCCGATTTCGTCGTCAGAAATAACGACGTAGCAGTTGGCCGTGCCTCCGCGCATCTCTGCGCCGTAGGAAGGGAAATATGTAACGTGCTTATCTGTGGATTCGCAAGTTGCCTGAGCCAAAAGAGTTCCTAGCATCATGACACCCTGTCCGCCGAATCCGGCAACAAGTAAATTTCTTTCCATGTTCTATTCCTCCTTTGATTTATCGCGAACAACGCCCAGAGGGAATTCCTTCAGCATTTTTTCGTTTAAGAAATCCAGCGCCTTCATCGGGTCCATACCCCAGTTGGTCGGACATGTGGTGACGATCTCTACCATGGAAAATCCCTTTCCGTCGATCTGATTCTGGAACGCCTTCTTGATGGCCGCTTTAGTCTTGCGAACGTTGGCCGGCGTGTCGCAGGTCGTTCTCTCCAGATAGTAAGGAGCGGTCAGCTGATTGAGGATTTCGCACATGTGCATAGGATATCCGTGTTCCTGCGGATCTCTTCCCTTTGGAGAAGTGGTCGATTTCATTCCGATCAGCGTGGTAGGAGCCATCTGTCCGCCCGTCATACCGTAAATACCGTTGTTGATGAAGATAACCGTGATGTTTTCGCCTCGGTTGGCGGCAGACATGGTCTCAGCCAGACCGATCGACGCCAAATCGCCGTCGCCCTGGTAGGTGTAGACCAGCGAATCCGGATTGGTTCTCTTCAAACCTGTAGCAACAGCGCAGGCTCTTCCGTGGGCGGAAATATTCAGATCGTGAGTAACGTAGAGCTGACCCAGGCCGCAGCAACCCACGCCTTCGCAGCGAACCAACTTATCCAGCATGCCCAGCTCCTCGACAACTTCTCCGATCAGCTTATGAACTGTTCCGTGCATACATCCCGGACAGAATCCGGACACGAAATCAGGTTTGATGCCAATGGTCCTCTTATAAACTTTTTCCATTTATAATACCTCCTTTGCCAGTTCACGGGCTGCATCCATAACCTTTGCCAAAGTCATGATCTGTCCGCCGGAGCGCAGACACTCTTTAATCGGACATCTGCCGTGTACTGCGTGATCTACATCCCAGCGCATCTGCGCAGGGATGGACATTTCTACGTCTAAGATTCCTTTAACTCTGTTAAAGTCGAGGTTCTCGTAGGACTTGTAAGGGAACGGCCAGATGGTGATCGGTCTGATCATACCCGCCTTTACGCCTTCTTCTCTCAGCTTCTTCACCGCAACTTTACAGATACGCGCAGAAATTCCGTACGCCGTCAGAATGATCTCTGCGTCATCGGTCATGTATTCTTCTACCCGGATATCTTTGTCCCAGGTCTTATACAGCTTTGCCGTCTCGATATTGGTCTTTTCCCAACCGTCGCCGATTCCACCCGGCAGGATTCTCACCTGTTCAGAAGGTATATGGCCTACAGCCGAAACGCTTCTGCGCGCCTCTTTAAGTGCGGCAACCTCTTCATCAGACTTCATCTCCGGAAGTTCCACAGGTTCCATCATGGTACCCAGGACACCGTCAGTCAAAACCAATACCGGATTGCTGTCTCTTTCCGCCAGATCGAAGGCTTCGTAAGTCATATCTACTGCTTCCTGAACGGTAGAAGGCGCCAGAACGATCATCTGGAAACCGCCGTTTCCGGAAGCCTTGGTGGCCTGAAGATAATCCTGCTGTGCAGGCTGAATCGCGCCGATTCCCGGGCCGCCTCTACCTACGTTAACATATACGATCGGCAGACGCGCCGCATTACAATAAGAAACACCTTCACTGTAAAGGCTGATGCCCGTACTGGACGAAGAACTCATCGACCGGGTTCCCGTCTGTACTGCGCCGTAAAGCATGTTTACCGACGCAACTTCACTTTCGCCCTGTACGAATACGCCGTCTACTTCCGGCATCCTTCTTGCGAAATACTCAGGGATCTCATTCTGCGGGGTGATCGGATAGCCGGCAAAGAACCTGCAGCCAGCTCTGGTTGCTGCTTCTGCGATAGCCTCGCAGCCTTTCATAAATACTCTTGCCATTTTCTGCACCTCCATTACCTATAAACTTCGATCGCTGCCTCTGGACAGATTACGCCGCATGAAGCACATCCGATGCAGTCGTCCGGATTTGCGGCGACAACATACTGATAGCCCTTAGAATTGACCTTCTCGCCGATAGCAAGTACCTTCTTAGGACAGTACTTGACGCAATAGCCGCAGCTTTTGCAGCTTTCTGCCCTGATTTCAACTTTACCTTTTGCCATTATTGATTACCTCCTAAGTGTTGGTATGATCTGACCGGCGAAACTTCCCTCATCTGCCGGCCGGTTATTTAATAGCCCTGTATCCTGAGGATGTCAGGGGTAGTTGACGATTTTGCAGGAAAATCCCTACTCGTTCCACTCGTAGGTCAGATACAGCTTGAGGGGGATCAGCGGCAGTCCGGTCTTTTCTCTGATTTCCGGACAAAGCGCTTCCATAGCGCAAATATAATCCACGGAAAAATACTCGCCGATCATGTCTCTGACCTTCTCGTTTCCGGCGGCGGCCTCTTCTGCCGTCGTCGTCAATCCCACATTGGGATTGCTCATAATCGATACATTTTTCAGATCGATGTGCGCCATGCCCAAAACTCTCGCCATGGTTCCGTCGATGGACACCAAATCCTTGGACCACGGCCGATAGGCGTTGATGACGAAAAAGTTCTGGGTATTGGGCCGGTTAAGACAGTCCGAAAAGGCTCCAATCAGCCGCGACCCGGTGTGATCGCCGCCCACGTCGACGATGACAATGGATCCGTCGTCGCTGAGCCGCTCTCTTACGCCGCCCACAGCCGTAGGCGCGTCAAAAAACTGATCCTCATAGTGTACGATCACCTTCTCGGCTTCTATTTTCTCTTTTACATCTCTCGAACGGAAAAGCGGTTTCGTCTGATCCATATCGAAAAAGTGGACAGGCCGGTCTGCGATCCTCGCCAGATTGACCGCAAAGTTGATGGCGATCTCGCTCTTACCGCTTCCCGCTTCGCCGATGAAGACAAAATTCTTTTTCCCCTTCTGGAGGAAGTCGTTTAAAATCTTATCCATGAAAATCTCCCTGTTTTCGTTGTCTCTCACCCTTTTTATTGTAACGAATTGCGCAGTCAATGTCAAATTATTTTTCAGAATCTATGACTTTTTGTCTGGTGGAATGTGGGCGATAATTGCTCCCGAATCAGCCGGAAGCAAAGACCGTATAGTCCCGGCATCTGCAAGCATATTTTCCCATGTAAGAAAGTCGGCTGCACCGATTCGATTCTCAGCGGTAGACTTTCTTGTTATTTCGGAAATATCGCAAGCGATATTTCCAAAATAAAAAACTATCCCCGTGTCAAACACGGGGTTTTTCACAGTCGGGCATAGCCCTTATTCCTCGCGGCACGCGTGCAACACGTAATGC
>CAJFTU010000022.1 GCA_904420065.1 uncultured Emergencia sp. | reverse complement strand
CGGATATCTTTCGTCGGCTTCCAGTACGGTAACGTCTACATCGCACTGCTTCAGCGCTTCGATGTATGCGTCATGCTCCTTCAGCGCTAGCTCGTAGTCCGGTTTTCCCAGCTCCGGAGCCGACGTGATCCCCTCTACCATCGCTTTGCACGGTCTTCTTACGATAACATGGTTAAACTTCTTCATCCTGATATTCTCCTCTCAAAAGATTGTTCATTATTTCATCGCTTTGAATATATTATATACAATATATCACGCAGAAGTCAATACGATTTTACTAAAAATATAAAATAATTTATACAAAATATTGTTTTAACTGAAAGAAAAATATGTTAATATTGTATATAATAGTCAGTTTTGCCGTAGAGAAAAGGAGATATTCCAATGATGCATCGTTTTAAAACCCTTAAAGACCACGTCTATGATTATATTGCCGAACAAATTCTTTTAGGGAAACTTCAACCGGAGGAGAAAATCAACGAAAACGCCGTTTGCAAAGAGCTGTCAATCAGCCGTACCCCGGTGAGGGAAGCATTGATTCAGCTAGCTTCTGAAGGAATACTGGATAACGTGCCGAGAAAAGGCTTTGTCGTAAAGAATATGACCGAGAAGGAAGCTCAGGAGCTCTATACGATCATAGGTCATCTGGATGGCTTATCCGCCGCACTGGCCTGCCCGAGCCTTACCGACAAGGAATTTACGGATATGGAGTTCTACATAGACAGCATGGAGCTTGCTATCAACGTGAGAAACTACGGTATGTATCTGACCCAACAGAAGGCCTTTCATCAGATCTACATCGATAAATGCGGCAACGACACGCTGATCGAATACATCGAAAGATTGAAAAATAAGTTTTTAAAACGAGTTTATATTGACGATCCCATGGGCAAAACAGCCGAAATCTTAAAAGACACCAACGCTGAACACCGAGAGCTTCTCCGCCTTTTAAAGGAGGGAAAGGGCAGTGAAGCTTCCAGATATCTGTCCGAAATTCACTGGGCTTCGAAAAACGCTCACTTTGATCTCATGACCGTAAACAACTAAAGGAGTAAATACCATGGAAAAAGACAAGCAAATGGATTCGAGCCTGTTCTCCTATAAGAAAAAGGAAGACGGAACGGCTGTGATTACCAAAATTGAAAAACCCGAGTCTAAAATGGTAATTCCCGCTTATCTCGACGGCTGTGCGGTAACCGAGATCGGCAGCGATATCATCCCAGCCGGCGTTAAATCCGTTCCCAGAGAGATTGAGCTTCCTCCTTCCCTAATCAAAATCGGTTCTTACGCTTTTCAGGATCTTCGCTATCTGAAAAAGCTGATTCTGCCGGAAGGACTGCTTCGGATTGACGATTTCGGTATCTTTACCTGTCCGGATCTGCTCGAGCTTTACGTTCCTGCTTCAGTTTCGGAGTTAGGCAGATACGCTTTCGGCTATATGTACGAACATGCCCGTGCCTACAGACTTAACTACTTCACCCTTATCTGTCCGGAAAATTCAGCAGCCCACCATTTTGCCGAAGCTGCAGAACTGAATTTCAAGTTAATCTGAATTCTGCCTGCCTCGCCGTATTTTCACTGAGCGAAAGAATTAACGGGCTGAGTCCATATCTATGATGTCTAAGCCGAGGAGATCGTCAAAATCGATCTCTGTATCCTCGATACGTATAATTCTCCGAAACCGATCAATACCGGTCACCACTCCCGACAGCTGCAGATACTGCCCGCAGCTGTAGTAAACGGCAAAGGCCCCATCTTCTTTTCTCAGCGCAGAGAGATTCCTGTTGATCTCCTCTTTCCATTCTTCACTGAGAACAGGCCGCGAAACGAATACCTGCTCCTTGTTTCTGACGGCCTGATCAAGACCCTTGACCGCAGCAAAAGGCGCAAACTGCTTCGCTCTGTTCTGTCTGCTCATCCTGCCGTATTTCTTTGAAACGGGACGATCCCACTCGATATAAGCGTCATATTTTCCCATAACGACCTCCTTATGCTTTGTGGCCGCCGATCTGACGGTTTCTTTCCCTCGCTGTAGCGCCCTCTTCGAGATCCATTCCTTTCAGCACAGCGTTTTTCCCAAATTTCTTTTTTATATCGATAAGCGCGCACTGCATTGCCTTTTCCTCTTTCAACTCCTTCTGATCGGCGAAAAGGCTGCACTGTACATAACGCTCTTCCTGCAGATCATTAGCGGTCAGATTTATCCTGCGAACGGAAAGCCTCGGGTCCGTAATACGGCCATAGAGATGTTCTACTTCCGCCATAATCGTCTGCCGCGAATTTGTAGGAAAGGAAAATTTAACCGTTCCGTGAGCATGTTTGGGTACGGCGCGGCCGTACCGGTCGGTTTCGAGTCGACATTCCTCGGACAGCCGGCCAACAGACGATCTGTCATAACCGACATGCAGCGTAAAGGATACGGCTGCCATCCCCTTCTCAACCAGCTCCAAAATCAGCGCGTCCGCCATCTCTTTAACGATGAGCCTGGCTTTGTCCCAATTATAAGCTGAAGGAAGAACCTGTCCGGATGACAGGCAATTGTTCTGCGGTCTATAAGCTTTGATATCTTCCATTGTGCAGGACTCCTCGCCCCAGGCGTGATCAATCAGCAATTCCGCATCCACGCCGAAAAGACGATACAGAAGATCTTCCTGCTGAAGGCTTGCCAAAGCGATGTCTCCCATAGTGAAAATACCATACTTTGCAAGCCGCGACGCCGTCGCCGGACCGACGCGCCAAAAGTCCGTCAGAGGCTCATGGTTCCACAACGTCTCCCGATAGGTCCTCTCATCCAGTTGGCCGATTCTATACCCGACTGAGGTCTCGTCAACATGTTTTGCGGTGATATCCATGGCAACTTTAGCCAGATACAGATTGGTCCCGATACCGCAGGCCGCCGGTATACCTGTTGTTTCCAAAATATCCGTCATGATTTTCCCGGCAACCTTCCGCGCATCCTCGTCGTACAGCAAAAGATAGTGGGTTAAATCTACAAAAACTTCATCGATGGAGTAGATGAGAATATCGTCTTTGGATACGTATTTTAAATAAACGGCATAAATTTCGGCTGAATAGTCGATATACTTCTGCATTCGCGGCGGAGCCATGATATAGTCCATGTCGTGTGGTATTTCGAAAACCCGGCAGCGGTTCCTGACGCCTTTGGCTTTCATAGACGGAGAAACGGCCAGGCATATGGTTTTATCCGTTCGAGCAGGGTCGGCTACCACCAGATCCGTCGTCATCGGATCCAATCCTCTCTCTACACATTCCACCGAAGCATAGAATGACTTTAAATCAATACATAAATAGATAGATTGCTGTCTCATCAAAATCATCCCTTCTCTCACACGCTGCGTTCTCTCCAATCTGAAGCACCGGCCAAATACCGCCGGCAGACTGTTGTCGTCTATCGTTCTAAAATCATTATAACGAACATATGTTCTTTCGTCAACCGGAGAATATTTCCATGCTATAAACCGGGAGACAGAACAGACTCGTCTTGGCAGAGAACGCTTATCCTCCGAAACACCTTATCTCAATTGAAAAATCCGGACATACGAAAAAAACTATCCCCGTGTCAAACACGGGGTTTTTCACAGTCGGGCATAGCCCTTATTCCTCGCGGCACGCGTGCAACACGTAATG
>CAJFTU010000021.1 GCA_904420065.1 uncultured Emergencia sp. | reverse complement strand
GTGCAGTACCTTGGTGATCGCCGCTGTCAGCGTCGTCTTACCGTGGTCTACGTGGCCGATTGTTCCGATATTGATATGCGGTTTTGTTCTCTCAAATTTCTGCTTTGCCATTTTCATTCCTCCTGAATTTGAATTAGGCTTTATACAAATTTTTATTTATTTCCGATCTTTTCAACCAGGTTGTCCGGCAGTTTCTCGAAGTGGTCGAACTGCATTACATAGACGCCGCGGCCCTGAGTCTTCGAACGCAGGTCTGTGGCATAACCGAACATTTCGGACAGAGGTACCATTCCTCTGACTGCTACAGCGCCGTTGTTCATGTCGGAACCTTCGATTCTTCCTCTTCTCGAAGAAATATCGCCGATAACGTCGCCCATGTACTCTTCCGGAACCGTAACTTCTACCTTGAAGATCGGCTCGAGTAGTACAGGTTTTGCCTTCTTGGCTGCTTCTCTGAATGCCATGGAAGCCGCAACTTTGAAGGCCATTTCGGAGGAGTCGACTTCGTGGTAGGAACCGTCATACAGCTCTACGCCTACGTCGACAACCTGATATCCTGCGATAGGACCGTTTTCCATAGCTTCTTTGATACCGTCCTCGATCTTCGGAATGAATTCCTTCGGAATTGCACCGCCGACGATGGAGTTGACGAATTCGAAACCGGAACCCGGCTCTCTCGGATATACCTTGATCTTGACGTGACCGTACTGACCGTGACCTCCGGACTGCTTGGCGTATTTGTGATCCACGTCTGCAGTAGTGGTGATCGTCTCTTTGTAGGAAACCTGCGGCTTACCCACGTTGGCTTCTACCTTGAACTCACGGAGAAGTCTGTCGACGATGATCTCCAGGTGGAGCTCACCCATACCGGCGATGATCGTCTGTCCGGTGTCTTCGTTGGTATAAGTCTTAAAGGTCGGGTCTTCTTCCGCCAGCTTGGCCAGTGCGATACCCATCTTTTCCTGACCGGCTTTCGTCTTCGGCTCGATAGCGATTTCGATTACAGGATCAGGGAATTCCATGGACTCCAGGATGATCTCGTTCTTTTCGTCACAGAGAGTATCACCTGTAGTCGTATCCTTCAGGCCTACTGCCGCAGCGATATCGCCGGCGTAGACCTTGCTGATTTCTTCTCTCTTGTTGGCGTGCATCTGCAGGATTCGTCCGATTCTGCCCTTCTTGCCCTTCGTTGAGTTGTAAACGTAAGAGCCGGAATCCAGGGTACCGGAATAAACTCTGAAGAACGCCAGCTTTCCGACAAACGGGTCAGCCATGATCTTAAACGCCAGAGCGGAGAACGGTTCGCTGTCGCTGGCCTTTCTCTCGTCTTCTTCTCCGGTTACCGGATTTACACCCTTGATCGGCGGAATGTCTACAGGAGACGGCATGTAGTCGATAACGGCGTCCAGCATCATCTGAACACCCTTGTTTCTGTATGCCGATCCGCAGAGCATCGGTACCATTTCGCAGGCGATGGTCTGTTTTCTGATGGTGTCTTTGATCTCCTTGGTGGTCAGTTCTTCACCCTCAAGGAACTTCATCATCAGCTCCTCGTCGCATTCTGCGACGGATTCGATCATTTTTTCTCTCCATTCATCCGCCATTTCCTTCATGTCTTCCGGAATGTCGGTGATGTCGAACTCTTTACCCAGTTCGTCCTTGTAAATCTCTGCTTTCATCTCGATCAGGTCGATGATTCCGACGAAGCTGTCCTCCGCACCGATAGGAAGCTGAACAGGCACGGCGTTTGCCTTGAGTCTGTCCTTTACCATATCAACAACACGGAAGAAGTTTGCTCCCAGAATGTCCATCTTGTTGACGAAGATCATCCGGGGAACGCCGTATTTCTCAGCCTGTCTCCAAACCGTTTCGGACTGAGGCTCAACGCCGCCTTTGGCGCAGAGTACGGTAACCGCTCCGTCCAGAACTCTCAGGGATCTTTCTACCTCAACGGTAAAGTCCACGTGTCCCGGAGTATCTATGATGTTGATTCTATGGCCTTTCCACTGTGCGGTGGTAGCAGCAGAGGTGATCGTGATACCACGTTCCTGTTCCTGTTCCATCCAGTCCATCGTTGCGGCGCCCTCGTGGGTTTCGCCCAGCTTATGGGTTCTTCCGGTGTAGAAGAGGATACGTTCCGTGGTAGTGGTCTTACCGGCGTCGATATGCGCCATAATACCAATATTTCTTGTCTTCTCTAATGGAAACTCTCTACCAGCCATTCTTATATTTCCTCCAATGTTTTACGAAATAGAAGAAATCCAATTACCATCTGAAGTGAGCAAATGCCTTGTTCGCTTCAGCCATCTTATGCGTATCTTCTTTCTTCTTTACTGATGCTCCCGTGTTGTTGGATGCGTCGACCAGTTCCTTGGCCAGTCTCTCAGCCATGGTCTTTTCGCCTCTCTTACGGGTATTCTGTGTCAGCCATCTCAGACCCAGAGTCTGTCTTCTCTCCGGTCTTACTTCGATTGGCACCTGATAGTTGGCACCACCGATTCTTCTGGCTTTAACTTCCAGAACAGGCATGATATTGTTCATCGCCTTCTCAAAAACTTCCAAAGGTTCTTCGCCTGTAGTCTCTTTGATTCTGTCAAAAGCGCTGTAGACGATGTTCTGTGCTACGCCTTTCTTGCCGTCCAGCATGATGCTGTTGATCAGCTTTGCTACAACAACACTGCCGTATACTGGATCAGGAAGCACTTCTCTCTTTGGTGTATTACCTTTTCTTGGCACTTCTCTTCCCTCCTCGCTTGATAATTTTACACGCTGCTGCATTGCCGCCGGTTCAGCCGCGGCTGCCCACTTTCATGCGCATCCTCCGCTTTCACCTTTTCGCAATGCCACAGGCAAAATTATCTGCACAATTGCTTTAACTGATTTCGTAATTGCACATTTCTCTTCACCCCGGCTCTTCGCCGGGATTACTCTGGGTGAGTCCTGCAATTAAATGGGCTTCCCAGTCTTGCTCCGGGGTACTCGACGCCATTTTCCAGACGCCGCGAGCGCTCTTAATACTGTACTCTGCCGCGCAGGGCTGCGCGGCCGGCAGGCAAATCTATGCCGGCATATCCAAACTTATGACACAGCATCTGACAGGCGTCCAATACGGCGGCCTGCCGCTCTGCGGCATAAAGGTATTATATATATTAAGGGCTCTTTTATTCCCGATTGTTTCTTCAAGCAAACTATCGACAGACTATTTTTTCTTAGGTCTCTTAGCGCCGTATTTGGAACGTGCCTGGCCTCTGTCGTTTACGCCTGCAGTATCAAGGGTGCCTCTGACGATATGGTATCTTACACCCGGCAGATCCTTAACTCTTCCGCCTCTGATCAGAACAACGCTGTGCTCCTGCAGATTGTGGCCGATGCCCGGGATATAAGCCGTAACTTCGATACCGTTAGTCAGACGTACTCTGGCAACCTTTCTAAGAGCGGAATTCGGCTTCTTAGGTGTTACTGTCTTTACAGAAGTGCATACGCCTCTCTTCTGTGGTGAATTTGTGTTGGTTGCAACTCTCTTGAGCGAGTTCATACCCTTACCAAGAGCAGGAGCAGTTGACTTCTTAACAGAACTTGTTCTGCCTTGACGTACTAATTGGTTAATCGTAGGCATTAGTTTCTCCTTTCCTTTTAAAATTATTTTCACGGCTAAACTGACCCTAAAACCTCTATTAGGGTCAGTTTTGCCTGAAACCAACGTTTAGTTTATCATATTTTATTTTCTGACGCAAGGTCAATATTGTTATATCTCTGTAATTTCCGGCTCTTCGCGCTGAATTTCGGTCTCTGCCGCAGCGATATCCTGGAGCTGATCCGCATTCGCCGTCTCTTCGGCCGCAAACAGTGCCTCGCCGGCATCTTCCGGATCGATTTCTCCGTCGCCTTCGCTGTAGCTGTTGTACTTGGCGTATTCCTTCATGAACTCTTCGTTAACGCCGTAATCCAGCTTGATGTTCTTGTACCGCTTCATGCCGGTACCTGCCGGGATCAGTTTTCCGATGATGACGTTTTCCTTCAGTCCCATCAGCTTATCGTTCTTGCCTTTGATCGCTGCATCGGTCAGAACTCTGGTGGTCTCCTGGAAGGATGCCGCAGACAGGAAGGAGTTGGTGGCCAGAGACGCTTTGGTGATACCCAGCAGCATCTGCTTTGCCTTTGCCGGTTCTCCGCCGGTCTCCGCTGCTTCATCATTGGCTTCCTGAACCTCGAACTTGCTGTAAAGACCTCCCGGAAGCAGTCCGGTGTCTCCCGCATCTTCGATCTTGAACTTGGAAAGCATCTGGCTGACGATAACTTCGACGTGTTTATCGTTGATATCAACACCCTGATTCTTGTACACTCTCTGTACTTCTTTGAGGAGGTACTGATATACGCCCTCGACGCCGTTAAGTCTTAAGATGTCGTGCGGATTCAGCGGACCGCTGGTGATATTTCCTCCGGCCAGGACATAATCGTCCTTCTTCACTGCCAGGCGAGCGCCGTAAGGTACCACATACACCTTGTTCTCGCCGTCGTCGCCTCTGACGATAACTTCTGTCTTGTTATCGCTTCTTGGCTGAATGTCAACCACCGTACCGTTAGCTTCACAGATCTCGGCAAGACCCTTCGGCTTTCTGGCTTCGAAAAGCTCCTCGACTCTCGGAAGACCGTGGGTAATATCGGAACCGGCTACACCACCGGTATGGAAAGTTCTCATGGTCAGCTGAGTACCCGGTTCGCCGATGGACTGGGCCGCGGTGATTCCTACAGATTCACCGATATTTACTTCTTCGCCCGTTGCCAGGTTTCTTCCGTAGCACTTAGCGCAGATACCGCTTCTGCTGTGGCAGGTCATAACCGAACGAATCGCTACCGATTCGATTCCACATCCTACGATTTCCAGAGCCTGCTCGTCGCTGATCTCTTCGCCCTGTTCGACAATCACCTCTCCGGTCTGCGGATTTACCACATCGACCAGAGCGGTTCTTCCCGCGATACGCTGATTCAGCGGTTCGATGACTTCCTTGCCGTCGGTGAAAGCTCTGACTTCCACACCTTCATCGGTGCCGCAGTCGAACTCTCTGACGATGACGTTGTGGGATACGTCGACCAATCTTCTGGTCAGGTATCCGGAGTCGGCCGTACGCAGAGCCGTATCGGCCAGACCTTTTCTCGCTCCGTTGGAGGAGATAAAGTATTCCAAAATGGAAAGTCCTTCACGGAAATTGGCCTTGATCGGAATTTCTACTGTACGTCCGGTAGCGTTAGCCATCAGACCACGCATACCGCCGACCTGTCGGATCTGGTTTTTGCTGCCTCGAGCTCCGGAGGTAGCCATGATATTCAGGTTATTCTGCGGTTCAAGAGATTCCATCAGGGCGTCGGCGACGTCGTCTGTGGTCTTGTTCCAGATCTCAATAACCTTGTCGTATCGTTCAGAATTGGACATCAGACCCATTCTGTACGCTTTTTCGTATTTATCTACTTCTTTCTGAGAAGCGTCGATGATATCCCACTTGTTGTCAGGAATCTTCATATCGCTGACGCCGATCGTAACTGCGGCCTTAGTGGAATAGTGATATCCCATATCCTTGATGTAGTCCAGCATGATCACGGTTCCCGTGTTGCCGTGGGCTTTGTAACACTTGTCGATGATCACTCCCAGCTTTTTCTTGTCGCAGAGGAAGTCTACTTCCAGAGAATACGGATCGCTTTCTCTGTCAACAAAGCCCAGATCCTGCGGAATCTCCTGGTTGTAGATAAATCTTCCTACTGTGGATTCTACCAACTTGCCTCTCTGATCCGATTCGTCCTTGAACATCCTGACTTTGACTTTGGCATGAATGCTTACCACTTCGTCCTGATAAGCCATCAGCATTTCGTCGATATCCGTAAAGACTTTTCCGTCGCCTTTCTCCGGCACTCTCTCGTATCCGGCGGCTCTGTGGGCCTGTGCTGCCTTTTCGTCGTTGAATTCGTCTTTGTCGTAGGAGATCTTCTCCTTGCCGTCGACGACTTCAACCTTGCGGCAGGTCCCCGGATAAGTCAGATAGTAAGCGCCAAGGATCATATCCTGCGTCGGCGTGGTGATCGGAGATCCGTCTTTCGGCGCCAGGATGTTGTTCACCGAAAGCATCAGGAAGCGGGCCTCTGCCTGCGCCTCTACGGAAAGAGGCACGTGAACGGCCATCTGGTCTCCGTCGAAGTCGGCGTTGAAGGCAGTGCAGACCAACGGATGAAGCTTGATGGCCTTACCTTCTACCAGCACCGGCTCGAACGCCTGGATACCCAGACGGTGCAGCGTCGGCGCGCGGTTTAACATAACCGGATGCTCTTTGATTACATCTTCCAGC
Organism: uncultured Emergencia sp.; assembly: GCA_904420065.1. GTDB lineage: Bacteria > Bacillota > Clostridia > Peptostreptococcales > Anaerovoracaceae > Senimuribacter. Next base: position 19,856 of record CAJFTU010000021.1, on the reverse strand, counting down.
ACATCCCAGACTTCCGGCTTGATCTTTTCCACCATACGCTTGGCGTTTTTGATGTTGTGAGCGTATCCCTGCTCTACCAGTTCCTTCATGATGAACGGCTTGAACAGTTCCAGAGCCATCTTCTTCGGCAGTCCGCACTGATAGAATTTCAGTTCCGGTCCGACGACGATTACCGAACGTCCCGAATAGTCGACACGCTTACCCAGCAGGTTCTGTCTGAATCTTCCCTGTTTACCCTTCAGCATGTCGGAAAGAGACTTCAGCGGACGGGATCCCGGTCCGGTAACCGGCCGTCCTCTTCTGCCGTTGTCGATGAGAGAGTCTACTGCTTCCTGCAGCATTCTCTTTTCGTTTCTCACGATGATATCCGGCGCTCCCAGCTCCAGAAGCCGGTTGAGTCGGTTGTTTCTGTTGATTACTCTTCTGTACAGATCGTTCAAATCCGATGTGGCGAATCTTCCGCCGTCCAGCTGGACCATCGGACGCAGATCCGGCGGAATTACCGGAATGACCTCGAGGATCATCCACTCCGGTTTGTTTCCGGAAATTCTCAGCGCCTCGACGACTTCCAGTCTTCTGACGATGCGGACCTTCTTCTGTCCGGAAGCGCCTTTCAGCTTCTCCCGCAGGTCCTTGGACAGTTCGTCGAGATCAATATGAGTCAGAAGCTCTCTTACCGCTTCCGCGCCCATGGCGGCTTTAAATCCGTTGCCGTATTTATCCTTAGCCTCTCTGTACTGCAGTTCGGAGAGGATTTCTTTGTATCCTAAATCGGTGTCGCCGGGATCGGTTACGATATATGCAGCGAAGTAAAGCACCTTTTCCAGATTTCTCGGGGTAATATCCAGGATCAGTCCCATCCTCGACGGAATGCCCTTGAAGTACCAGATATGAGATACGGGAGCGGCCAGCTTGATATGCCCCATTCTCTCTCTTCTTACCTTGGATTTCGTTACCTCTACGCCGCAGCGGTCGCACACGATACCCTTGTACCTGATCCGCTTATACTTTCCGCAGTGACACTCCCAGTCTTTCATCGGTCCGAAAATCCTCTCGCAGAACAGACCGTCTTTTTCCGGTTTCAGCGTCCTGTAGTTGATGGTCTCCGGCTTGGTTACCTCACCGTGGGACCACTCCAGAATCTTCTCTGTAGACGCCAGCTTGATCTGCAGCGACTCGAAATTGTTCAGCTCCAGGCTGCTCGAATTGTTGTTTACATTCTCAGTCAAAGATTTCCTCCCCTTTCTTAAAACTGTTCATCATCTGCAAAGTTTGTGCTTGCTGTATCATCGTCGGGGGTATCTTCTGTAAAGCCCTCTGCAAATAATTTTTCTTCACTTTCCTCCAGCTCCGTATCTACGTTCATGATTCCGTCGATGCCGGAAACATCGTCGTACTCGGAAACCTCTTTGATTTGAATTTCCTCGTTGTCCTCAGAGAGCACTCTGACGTCCAGAGCCAGAGACTGCATCTCTTTGATCAGAACCTTGAAGGATTCCGGAATTCCCGGTTCAGGAATATTTTCGCCCTTTACAATGGCTTCGTAGGTCTGCACTCTTCCCACGATATCGTCGGATTTGACCGTCAGGATTTCCTGCAGCGTATAGGCCGCGCCATAGGCCTCGAGGGCCCAAACCTCCATCTCTCCGAAACGCTGTCCGCCGAACTGAGCTTTACCGCCCAAAGGCTGCTGCGTAACGAGGGAATACGGTCCTGTACTTCTGGCGTGGATCTTATCGTCGACGAGGTGGTGGAGCTTCAGCATATACATGTAACCTACCGTTACCGGATTGTCGAACCATTCTCCCGTCCGGCCGTCTCTGAGCCGCAGTTTTCCGGTTTCGGAGAAGCCGCAGTCCACGAGGAGCTCACGAATGTCTTTCTCCGTAGCGCCGTCGAAAACCGGCGTAGCGATGTACCAGTCTTTCTGCTTGGCGGCAAGTCCCAGATGAACCTCCAGCACCTGTCCGACATTCATACGGGAAGGTACGCCCAGTGGGTTCAGCATGACCTGCAGAGACTCGCCGTTTTCCATAAACGGCATATCCTCTTCCGGCAGAATTCTCGAAATTACACCCTTGTTTCCGTGGCGTCCGGCCATCTTGTCGCCCACGTTGATCTTTCTCTTGGTCGCGATATAGCATCTGACCAGTTTATTTACACCCGGCGGCAGTTCGTCGCCGTTTTCACGGGAAAATATTCTTACGTCTACTACGATACCGGTTTCGCCGTGCGGCACGCGCAGGGAGGTGTCTCTGACCTCTCTGGCCTTTTCACCGAAAATCGCGCGGAGCAGACGCTCTTCGGCGCTCAGATCGTTCTCGCCCTTCGGAGTAACCTTTCCTACCAGAATATCGGTAGAGTCTACCTCGGCGCCGATACGGATGATTCCCTCCTCGTCCAGATCCTTCAGGGCATCGTCGCCTACGTTAGGAATATCTCTGGTGATCTCTTCCGGTCCCAGCTTGGTATCTCTGGCCTCTGCTTCGTACTCCACGATGTGCAGCGAAGTCAGGACGTCGTCCATCAGAAGTCTTTCGTTGAGGATGATGGCGTCCTCGTAGTTGTAGCCTTCCCATGTCATGAAGCCGATGAGCAGGTTCTTGCCCAGAGCGATCTCGCCCAGGTCGGTGGAAGGTCCGTCGGCGATGACTTCTCCTTCTTCAACCCGCTCGCCGTGCTGCACGATCGGTCTCTGGTTTATACAGGTTCCCTGGTTGGAACGCTTAAATTTCAAAAGCTTGTATTCGTCGATGCCGCCGTTGTCGTCTCTTCTTATGCTGATTCTCTCTGCGTCGACAAACTCTACGGTTCCGCTGTGCTTTGCCAGGATCACAACGCCGGAGTCTCTGGCCGCTTTGTATTCCATTCCTGTTCCTACGTAAGGAGCTTCCGTTACCAGAAGAGGAACCGCCTGACGCTGCATGTTGGAACCCATCAGCGCTCGGTTCGCGTCGTCGTTTTCGAGGAAAGGAATCATGGCCGTAGCTACAGATACTACCTGCTTCGGCGAAACGTCCATCATATCCACCACTTCCCTCGGGAACATGGCGATTTCACCGCCTACGCCTCTGGCAGCTACCTTGGCGTTGACAAAATGGCCGTCTTCATCGAGGGGCTCATTGGCCTGCGCGATGATCAGCAGCTCTTCCTCGTCTGCGGTGATATAGCGGATTTCGTCGGTAACGACGCCCGTTTCTTTATCTACTACGCGATACGGCGTCTCAATGAAACCGTATTCGTCAACTACTCCGTAAGTGGTGAGGGAGCCGATCAGTCCGATGTTCGGACCTTCCGGAGTCTCGATCGGGCACATCCTTCCGTAGTGGGACTGATGTACGTCTCGAACTTCGAAGCCTGCTCTCTCTCTGGACAGACCGCCCGGTCCAAGGGCGGAAAGCCTTCTCTTATGCGTAAGCTCTGCCAGCGGATTGTTCTGGTCCATAAACTGGGACAGCTGGGAACTTCCGAAGAACTCCTTGATCGCTGCCGTTACCGGACGGATATTCATCAGAGCCTGCGGCGTAGTCATCTCGATGTCCTGGATGGTCATCCTCTCCTTGACGACTCTCTCCATCCGGGCCAGACCGATTCTGAACTGATTCTGAAGCAGCTCGCCTACGGTTCTCAGTCTTCTGTTGCCCAGGTGGTCGATATCGTCCACGTTTCCTATGCCGTGGTTCAGATTCAGAATGTAGCTGACAGATGCAATAATGTCTTCTATGATAATGTGCTTCGGCGACAGATCGTTCTTTCTGGCCAGCAGCATTTCTCTGAGGTCGCCTTCGTTACCGCCGCAGCTTTGCAGTATTTCCGATAAAACGGGATAGAACACTTTGTCCGGCAGCTTCAGGCCGGTCAGATCAAAGTTCACATATCGATCCAGATCCACGAACTTATTGCCGATTACTTTCGTAACCTGACTCTCGTCGTCTTTCCCGTATGCCATTACAAATTCCACGCCTGCGTTTTCGATCTCTTTCGCCAGGCTGCGGCTGATCTTCTGGCCCTTTTCGGCCAGAATCTCTCCCGTGTTCGGATCGATGACATCCTCTGCTGCGATGGCGTCCGGCAGCCTGTTTGACAGACCTAACTTCTTGTTGTACTTGTACCGTCCCACCTTAGCCAGGTCGTAGCGTTTTGGATCAAAAAACAGCGAATTAAGCAGAGATCTGGCGCTTTCCACTGTAGGAGGCTCACCTGGTCTCAGCTTCTTGTAGATTTCCTTCAAACCGCTTTCGTAATCGTTTGTCGTGTCTTTTTCCAGAGTCTTTAAGAGACGGTTGTCTTCACCGAAGATCTCGATGATTTCCCGGTCTGATCCTATGCCTAACGCTCGCAGAAGGGTCGTCAGAGGCTGTTTTCTCGTCCTGTCCACTCTGACGGAAATAATCTCATTGGAGTCTGTCTCGTATTCCAGCCATGCGCCCCGGTTCGGGATGATCTGGGTGGAATACAGCTTGTTGCCTGATTTATCTGTTTCAACGCTGTAATAAGGTCCAGGAGAACGAACCAACTGAGTAACGATTACTCGTTCGGCGCCGTTGTAGATGAACGTTCCCTTTTCGGTCATCAGAGGAAAATCGCCCATGAACACTTCCTGTTCCTTTACTTCGCCTGTTTCTTTGTTTACAAGTCTTACTCTGACTTTTAACGGAGCTGCATACGTTACATCTCTCTCCTTACACTCTTCCTGTTCGTACTTAGGAGGATCGTTCAGAGAATAATCGATAAATTCCAAAATCAGATTATCCGCATAATCTCTGATCGGGGAGATGTCTTCGAAGACTTCTCTCAGACCTTCCTCAATAAACCAGTTATATGATTTAGTCTGAATCTCAATGAGGTTTGGCATTTTGCCGACTTCATTGATTTTAGAGAAAGTCATACGTTCTTTTTTACCTACTTTAATAGGTTTTGGCATGTTTATCACTCCTTATAATTCAACAGTTTACATTGCGTGGCAGTCTATTATGATACCATCTTTCTGTCAAATAGTCAAGTTTTTTCCAAATTTGTGTGAAAAGTTTTCCCAAAGAGGACGTTTCCTTTCGCTCCTCTCTGGTAAGAATTCCGGCCGGAGGCGCAACTCCTCATCCTTATTATATCCAAATTTTGGATGTCTATCCCTGCCGGAAACCCCGCTTTTGCTTTACGAAAACAGAAAAAGGCCGCCCGGAACGGACAGCCTTTTCGCACATCGTATGAAATCGAACTATTTCAGTTCAACCTTAGCGCCGACTTCTTCGAGCTGAGCCTTGATTGCTTCAGCTTCAGCCTTTTCAACGCCTTCCTTAACGTTGGAAGGAGCTCCGTCAACCAGTTCCTTAGCTTCCTTCAGGCCCAGGCCGGTGATCTCTCTTACAGCCTTGATAACCTTGATCTTCTCGCCGCCAACTTCGGCAAGTACAACGTTGAATTCGCTCTGCTCTTCTTCAGCAGCGCCGCCTGCTACTGCGCCTGCAACAGCTACAGGAGCTGCAGCGGATACGCCGAACTCTTCTTCGCAGGCTTTAACTAACTCGTTTAACTCTAAAACGGACATAGCTTTTATCGCTTCGATGATCTGCTCTTTATTCATTTTCTTTCTCCTTTTTCTAATTTATTTTTCAGTTATCTCTGTTTCTTCTGCCGGCTCTGTCAGCCGGCGAAACGGCAGAAAGCTTTACGCTTCTGCGCCTTCACCCTTGTCATCGGCAATAGCCTGCAGGGTTCTGACGAACTTGCTGACCGGTGACTGAATGCTGCCCATAAACTTGGCGATGAGCACGTCTCTGGACGGAATATCTGCGATCTGTTCGATACCGGACTTGTCGTAGTAAGTACCTTCGACAACGCCTGCTTTGAATTCCATCTTCTTGTAAGCTTTAATGATTTCGTTGAGCATTCTTGCCGGAGCCGTTGCGTCTTCGCTGCTGATTGCGATAGCCGTCGGTCCTTCGAGAACCTCTGCGAGCGGAGCGTAATCCGTTCCTTCAATGGCTCTCTTGATCAGCGTGTTCTTGTAAACGGTGTAATCGACGCCTCCTTCGCGAAGCTTCTTTCTCATATTATCGGCTTCCGCTACGGAAATGCCCATATAATCGATTACCACAGCCGACTGTGCGTTTTCAAGCTTCTGCTTTATCTCGTCGATGATGATCTGTTTCTGCTGTTTTGCATCTGCTGACATATACTCTCTCCTTTCTGGAACCGTCCTGACGGCGGTTCGCGAATGTGGTACTCAATAAATGTAAAAAACCCTGCCGTAAGACAGGGTCAATATCTATATATTGTACCTCGGCGGGAAATTAAGCCTTTTCGACACCCGCTGTCTACGGTTAGATCTCAAAATTAAATTGTGAGTGAACGCCGATTAACCGATCAGCGCAGGATTTATCTTGACGCCGGGACCCATCGTCGCTGCGACGGTAACGCTTCTCAGATACTGTCCTTTGGCCGTGGCCGGCTTCGCCCTTACGATAGCGTCCATAAGCGCCTTGAAGTTTTCCTCCAGCTTTTCCGGACCGAAGGAGCTCTTTCCGATCGGCGTATGGATGATGTTCTGCTTATCCAGACGATACTCAACTTTACCGGCTTTGATCTCAGCCAGCGCCTTTTCCAGATCCATGGTAACGGTTCCCGATTTCGGGTTAGGCATCAGGCCTTTTGGACCCAGGATTTTACCCAGACGACCTACGACACCCATCATGTCCGGCGTAGCTACGACTACGTCGAAGTCGAACCAGTTTTCGCTCTGGATTTTCTGCGCCATCTCTTCGGCTCCTACGTAATCCGCTCCGGCCTTTTCGGCTTCTTCAGCCTTCGGACCCTTTGCGAATACCAGAACCTTTACGCTTTTTCCGGTTCCGTTAGGAAGCACGATAGCGCCTCTTACCTGCTGATCAGCGTGTCTTCCGTCTACGCCCAGCTTGATGTGAACCTCGATGGTTTCATCGAACTTTGCTCTGGAAGTCTCGCATGCCAGCTTCATCGCTTCAGTTACTTCGTGCAGCTGAGACTTGTCAAATTTTGCAGCTGCCTCTTTGTAGCTCTTACCTCTCTTTGGCATTGTTTACATTACCTCCTTGTGGTACTATCGACTTTCCCCAGGTTTCCTGCGGGTCAGTCTCCCATCTTCTACTGTTCTTTGTCTTCGATGACGATGCCCATGCTTCTGGCAGTTCCCTTGATCATGTCTGTAGCTGCTTCAAGGTTTGCCGCCGTCAGATCCGGCATCTTTGTCTTTGCGATCTCTTCAGCCTGCGCATAAGTCAGAGTCGCAACTTTTTTCTTGTTCGGTTCTCCCGACGCTGCGTCAAGGCCTGCCGCCTTCTTCAGAAGTACTGCTGCAGGCGGGGTCTTGCAGACGAATGTAAACGATCTGTCCGCATAAACGGTGATCACTACAGGAATAATCATTCCCGCCTGATCCTGTGTCTTTGCGTTGAACTGTTTACAGAAGTCCATGATGTTGACGCCCTTCTGACCTAATGCAGGACCTACCGGAGGAGCCGGAGTCGCATTGCCAGCAGCAATCTGGAGTTTGATATAGCCTTCAACCTTCTTTGCCATCTCTTCTTTCTCCTTTCTCTATAGCCAGGCTATAGTTTTTCTACCTGTCCGAATTCCAATTCTACAGGCGTATCTCTGCCGAACATCGAAACCTTTACGGTCAGCACCTGCTTCTCTTTGTTGATTTCCAGAACCTCTCCCATGAAGCTCTCGAAAGGACCGCTGATCACACGCACTGTATCGCCGACTTCGACGTCCAGATCGATATAAACTTTTTCTATTCCCATTCTGGCGACTTCTTCGTCAGTGAGGGGTATCGGATCGGAGCCATGGCCTACGAATCCCGTCACGCCCTGCGTGTTTCTCACGAGATACCAGGACTCATTGGTGACAATCATCTTTATAATTACATAGCCGGGAAACATCTTCCTGGTCTTGATCTTACGCTGACCGTCTTTGATTTCTACTCTGTCTTCTGTCGGCACGATGATGTCCAAAATTAAATCCTGCATTCCACGGTTTTCAACCATCTTTTCGATATTCACTTTTACCTTGTTCTCGTGACCCGAATAAGTGTGGACTACATACCACTTCGCCTGTCCGTCTCCTCTGATCCCTTCTCCAATCAGCGGAGAAGCTACATTGCTCTTTTCACTTCTTTCAAAATCAGACATTTTCCGTACCTTCTTCTCAAATTAATTCAGCGTGATGCCCAGAATTTCCCGAAGGGCCGCCAGAACACCCGTATCGATCAACCAGAATCCCAGCGCGAAAACGGCGCATGTCGCAATAACTACCGCAGTGAAGGAGCCCAGTTCTTTTTTGGTCGGCCAGACCACTTTGCTCATCTCCAGTTTGACGCCTTTGAAATATTCCTTGGCGCCGCCGCCTTTTTTCGCTTTCGCTACAGCAGCTTTTTTCGCTTGTTCCTTGTTCGCCATATTGCTCTCTCCTTATTTCGTCTCTTTGTGAAGAGTCTCTTTTCTGCAGAACTTGCAGTATTTCTTCAGCTCAATACGATCAGGATCGTTTTTCTTGTTCTTTATAGTATTGTAATTTCTCTGCTTGCACTCTGTACATGCCAACGTAACCTTTACTCTCATTTGATTGTCCTCCGTTTAAACTCAAAATTCAGAGCCGGATCAACCAGCTCTGTCAATGATAATCATAAAGTTGCCTATTAAGTGTACCAAAGCATCCTGTCAATGTCAAGTTTTTTTGCAATTTCCCGGTCGTTTTCCCGCTCCGCGGGAATATTCTACACGACTCCCTGCCACTGCATCGCTTTGGCGACCTTTAAAAAGCCGGCAATATTGGCTCCCACGAGCAGATTTCCGCGGGCGCCGTACTCTTCGGAAGCCGACAGACACTTGTCAAAGATGGAGCACATGATATCCTGCAGCATCCTGTCCACCTTTTCATAGCTCCACGAAGCCCGGCCCGCATTCTGCGCCATTTCCAGTCCACTGACTGCGACGCCGCCCGCATTGGCCGCTTTGGCGGGAACATAGAGAACGTCTTCTTCTCCGATCAGCTGCACCGCTTCAGCGGTACAGGACATGTTGGAACCTTCAAGCAGTGCGATAAGTCCGTTTCGAATCAGCTTCTCGGCAGACTCTTTCGATATTTCATTCTGTGTCGCACATGGCATCGCCACATCACATGGAATATCCCAGATACCTTCGCTTCCCTCGACGTAGACGGCCGACGGCTTCCGCTGTTTATATTCTTTAATACGCAGTCTTTCTACTTCTTTAATCTGTTTGAGAAGCGGCAGATCGATTCCTTCTTCGTCTGCGATATAGCCGTCTGAATCGGACACGGCAATAACCCTGGCTCCAAGAGCCTGCGCTTTTTCCACTGCGTAAATGGCCACATTTCCGGAACCGGATATGACAACTTTCTTCCCCTCAAGCGATGTTTGGCGAAGTCTCGTCAGCATTTCTTCCGCAAAATAGCACAGGCCGTACCCCGTCGCCTCAGTTCTGAGCAGAGAACCTCCCGCAAAGATGCCCTTTCCGGTCATCGCTCCTTCGGAAATATTCATCAATCGGCAGTACTGTCCATAGAGATATCCGATTTCGCGATTGCCTACGCCAATATCGCCGGCCGGAACGTCTGTGCTGGCGCCGATATGTCTGAACAGCTCGCTCATATAGCTCTGACAAAACGACATGATCTCATCATCGCTCTTGCCATGAGGATCAAAATCCGCTCCGCCTTTCGCTCCGCCTAAAGGCAGCCCCGTCAAACTGTTTTTAAACGTCTGCTCAAATCCGAGAAACTTGATGACAGAAGAGTTTACCGAAGGATGAAAGCGCAGACCGCCTTTATACGGTCCTATAGCCGAGTTAAACTGAACCCGATATCCCCGATTCACCCGCGTCTCCCCGCTGCGGTCTCTCCAGGCAACGCGAAACTGAATCAAACGCTCCGGTTCTATGAGACGTTCTAAAACGCCCCTGCTGCACAGCTGCGGCTGCTTTTCCACAACCGGATGCAGAGATACCAACAGCTCTTTTAGTGCCTGATGAAATTCCGGTTTGTGCGGATCTCTGCTCCTCGCCAAATCATAAATATCCTTGAGCAACTGATTTTTTATTTCCATCTCTATCACTGTCCTTTCTGTATGAAAAAAATATGTGTAAAACTTTACTACAAAACAGCGATAAAGTCAATAGAATTTTTTGAAAATTCAGTATTATGTATACAGGATATTTGCTCTTTTATAACTATTCGTCTTCAAGCTATGGTTCTTCCCTTTACCCTCGCTACTGTCCGTCCATCACCCTGATGATTCGGTCCACGGAGGATACGACGCTCTCCTGATCCAGATCCACGATCGATACGTAGTAGTCGCCGGTGGAATAGCACAGCGCGGAACCCGGCATGCCCGTTATGCTTTGTTTTTCGATATCCCATCCCGGCATACCGTCTAACTGCATTTTGATCAGCTCCTGAATTTCTTTTTGTGACATGTTGGTCTCAATACTGTTCTCCACGGCATTGAGGACAGTAGTATATCTGGTCAGAATCGTCGTGTTGGTCGTAGCTTTTTTGAGCACAGCTTCAAGTACCTGCTGCTGATTTTTATTTCTCTGCAGATCGCCGTCACTGAAGGATTTTCTTTCCCTGGCAAAGGCAAGAGCCATGGAACCATCCAAATGATTTTCACCTTCGTAAAAAGCATAATACACGCCCATCCCATGGGTTGTGAACGTGAAATCGGAATGGACGTCGATCCCTCCAATGGCGTCAACCAGATTTTTAACTGTAGTATAGTTGACTTTGACATAATAATTGATGTCAATTCCGGTAAGACGCTCCGCTGCAGCTACAGTCTCTCCGATGCCGTAAAGACCGGTATGAGTAAGTTTGTCTTTGGCGCCTTTCTTTTCCGACAGGTCTATATAGGAATCTCTTGGCAGAGACGTCAAAAGAACCTGATGAGTCTTCGGGTTCACTGTTACGATCATATTAACGTCAGATCGGGAAACGGTGTCTATACTCCCCTCCGTGTCCAGACCACTTATGTAAATGTTGAACGATTCCTCTGTTACATTGACCTCTTTTGCTATATCTTCTGATGAAATTTCAATCTCCGCGGTATAAATGATTTTAGTTCGGGTCTCAAAATCGCTGTATTCTTCAGTAATCGTTGAATAGTGCGCCTCACTGACGAATATGATGTCATAGGATGAGTTGAGAAGACCGTCAGCCAGGCCGGACAAGTTCTCTTCCATTTTATATTCCACCGCCAAATCATCCTGAAGCTTGTTTTTCGCTTCAGAATAGTGGATATCGTTGGTCATATAGGTGTGCACTGTCTCTCCGCGGATACTGTCTCCGCTGTCATAACCGCTGTCCTTTCTGACTACCGCATAGTACTTCTCTATTGACGTCTTCACATTGGTTATCTTTGAAAAGAAGTCCAGCGTGCCGGTCATATAGAAAATCCCTCCGACACATGCGGCAGACACCGCTACGGACAGAATCAGCGCAATAATCCTTCTGGACTTTTTAAACTTCTTAAAAAACAATGCAGGAAAGGTCAGGAGCAAAATCAGCAGTACTGCAGCTGCCACTATGCAAAGGAGTTTTAACCGGAGCAGATTGGTGTATATCAGTACCCCCAGAAAACCGATGACAATCAGAAGGTACAGCACAGACCACACTCTGGCAAAAAGATGAAAACCTCCCATTCCCTTTTCCTTTTTTTCTTTGTTCTTATGTTCTTTACGATTGTGTTTTTCGCTTCTCATATCGTGTACAAGTTCCCCTTTTTCTTTTTCCCAAATCACCAGTCTTCTTTGATATGGACCAGACTATGTTATTTTACTATCTATAGCATAATTTGTCGATATTTGTTAAGAAAATTTTAGATTTGTCCTGTCTCCTGTATGATCTTCCAAATTCTTTTTCGCACGCAAAAAGGGACTGCCGTGCGCCGAATTTTTCGGCGCACGGCAGTCCCGCAGGGAGAACCGCACAGGCAGCTGATCTCGCGATCAGCTGCCATTGTGCTGTAACATGATGAATTTCAATAGACTAAGATTAGTAAGCTAAATCGTTGAGCGGAGTAGTTCCATCAGCCAGAACGTTGAAGCCCTGCAGATCGGAATTGTAAGCCACGAATCCCAGTTCAGCATACATCGGAATCATGTTGACATTTTCAAAAATGCGCATCTGGATCTCGCCTACCTTCTCGGTTCTTTCGTCGCTGTCTACAGTCGTAGCTGCGTCTTCGACCATTTCATAGTACTCGTCGTCATTGCCCGGAGCGTTCTGGTCGTAGTAGCAGCCGTTGAGAACCAGCATCGGTTCAGCCCAGGACAGCCATTCGATACCGGCGTCATAGTCGTCAGAGTTGATGTTCTCGTATACGTAGTTCCAGTCGATAGCTTCGATGTTCATTTCGAAACCAACTTCCTTAACCTGCTCCGCCATCATTTCAGGAATAGTAGTGGAGTCGGTCCAAGCATACCATGTGAAAGACAGTTTCTCTCCGTCTTTCTCACGGATACCATCGCCGTCAGTATCCTTCCAGCCCGCCTTGTCAAGAAGCTCTTTCGCCTGATCCGGATCGTTTGCCAGATTTTCCTGGAACCAGTCCTTCGCATCCTGCGAGAAGTTCTGTACAGAATCGTAGATCATGGAGTACGCCGGAGCGATCAGGTTATCGTAGCCCTCGGCAAGAGCTTCTCTGTCAATGGACAGGGCAAATGCTTTACGTACGTTAATATCGGAGAAGATTCCCGAATCAGTATTCATTTCAAAATAAGTGATGTTCGGATAAGTAGCATCCGCCATAGTAATGCCGTCAGTACCTTCCAGTTCCATCTTTCCGTCGTTGGTTACAACGCCGAGGATATCCACAGTACCGCTCTTCAGTTCTTCAATAGCAGTAAAGTCTTCTACGTTGAATCTGACGTTAACGGTTTCGAAGTGGGAAGGACCCTGATTTTCTACCAGCGGATTAGCACACTTATACTTGTCGTTTCTTACCAGGTTAACTTCGGATCCGGAAACGTATCCGTTTTCCTCAGCGAGGGAGAACATGCCATACGGATGGCATCCCCACATCAGTTCTTCGTTGGACATGGAGTCCAGTTCGTCCTTATCGATAACGATAACAAATCCCGCGCACAGATAGTACTGCATGTCGGAACGGAACTCGCTCAGGTGCAGAGTTACCTGTCTGCCGTCAACATCCATAGATTCGATGTTGCTGTATCCGTCTTTATACGGGCTGACGTCCAGACCGTGTTCTATGGACGCAACCACATCTTCAGGCTCTACCTGTTCCCCTGTGGAGTAGTACATTCCCTCAGGAACGTTGAAAGTTGCCGTCTTTCCGTCTTCGCTGACTTTCCAGTCGGTGCATACATTATCTTCCATCTCGTTGGTTTCCGGATTCCACTGGAAAAGAGAGCTGGAAGTCAAAGCCTGATAGCTGGCGGTACTGTCCAGCTGATAGGTGTCGATACCATACCATTCGGAATCGATGATCGACAGATTTGTCTTACCGCTCGTATCCTCATCGTCGCCGCCTCCGCAGGCAGTCATACCGAATGCCAATACGACAATCAGACCAATTACTAATAATTTCTTTTTCACTTAAAGTTCCTCCTTTAATTACATATATGCTTAACTTCAGTTAGCTAATTGCACATATTCATAGGGAAATATAATCATCGTCCTTATTATTTTCTCTTTGTGCATAGCGATATGAGATTTCTGCAGCCTCATATCGTTTACATTCCCTTCAAATCATGCGCGTTCTGCCAACTGAGAGCAGCTGCGTGAGAAGTTAAATCCTAAATCAATCTCAATCCAACGGATGGAAACAAGCCACCTGGTGATCTTCGGCTACTATTGTATTTTCCGGCATCTTTGTCCTGCACTCTTCCGTAGCGTACCGGCAGCGATCGCAGAACCGGCATCCGTCGCCGATATTGATCAGACTGCCCGGATCCCCCTTCATGATCTCCTTCTTACGTCCGCGAAGTCTCGGATCCAGTATCGGCGCCGCATCAAGAAGTCCCCGCGTGTACGGGTGTTTGGCGTGCTCCGTGATCTCCTTAGTCGGACCGAATTCCACCAGTTTGCCCAAGTACATAACGGCAATCCTGTCGCTGATGTACTTGATGACATTCAGATCGTGGGTGATAACCAGATAGGTCAGATGGAGCTGATCCTGCAGCTCAAGCAGCAGATTGAGGATCTGCGCCTGAACGGATACGTCCAGGGCGCTGGTCGGCTCGTCGAGGATCATTACCTTCGGATCCAGAGCCAGAGCTCTGGCAATAGCGATTCTCTGCAGCTGACCGCCGGAAAGCTGATGAGGAAAACTCTCCAGATACCGTTCATCCATCTTAACCATAGCCAGCACTTCCTTAGCCTTTTTCTTTGCTTCAGCTTTAGGAACGCCGTGAATGATCATCGGACGCATGATAGAACTCTCTACTGTCTGTCTCGGATTCAGGTTTGACGCCGGATCCTGGAAAACTACAGCGATTTCGCTTCTCAGCTTTTTCATTTCCGCTCTCGAAGTCTTTGCCAGATCGATGCCGTCAATATAGACACTTCCGCCCGTCATTTTGGACAGGCTGAGGATAACTCTGGCCAGGGTAGTCTTTCCGCTTCCCGACTCGCCTACGAGTCCGACAATCTCTCCTTCTTTTATGGTCAGTGAAATATCGTCCACTGCTTTTACATAGGTTACGTTTCTCTTAATCAGGCCTTTTGTTATGGAAAAGTATTTCTTCAAGCCGTCTAATTTGATCATTGCATCCTGTTCCATTTACTTTTCCTCCTTTCCGGCCAGATGACAGCGACAGATGTGATTTTCTCCCACAGTAATAATCGCCGGGTCTTCCGTCTTGCATATTTCCTTCGCATAAGGACAGCGGTTGGCAAACCTGCATCCAGATTTCTTTTCTGTAATACGCGGAACGGAACCGTCAATGGTCTGAAGCCGTCCTTCTTTCTTGGTATTTCTCGGCAGAGCCTGCATCAGCAGCCTCGTATAAGGATGGGTCGGATTTTCGAATATCTCGAAGACATCTCCCGATTCTACCATTTCTCCCGCATACATGATGCCGATACGGTCGGCCACTTCGGCAACGAGGCCGAAATTATGGGTGATCAGCATGATTGCCGTGTTGAACTTTTCCTTCAGTTCCTTGATGATTTCCAGAATCTGCGCCTCTATGGTTACATCCAGAGCCGTCGTCGGCTCGTCGGCGATGAGCAGTTCCGGGTTTCTCGACAGCATCATGGCGATCATGACCCTCTGCCGCATACCGCCGGAAAGCTCATGAGGAAAACTGTTGACACGCTCCTCTGCGTCAGGCATCTTTACATCTTTGAACAGTTTGATTACCCGGTTCCAGGCTTCCTGCTTATCGACTTTGTCCAACAGGATCGCCTCTTCTACCTGACCGCCTACTGTATACACAGGGTTCAGTGAATCCAACGGATTCTGGAAGATCATACCGATCTCTTTTCCCCGAATCTGCTCCATCTCGGCAGGAGTGCAGGTACGCAGATCCCTGCCTTTGAAGATGATCTTTCCGGTGATCTCTTCGTTTCCGCCCGGGAGGAGGTTCATGATGCTGTGAGCCACGGTGGATTTTCCGCATCCGGACTCACCGACAACGGCAAAGATTTCTCCTTTATTTATGGTGAAATTGACATCCTTTACGGCAGAAAGGTAACCGTCTTTTACTTTGTAATCTATAGACAGATTTTCAAGTCTCAATAATTCTTCGCTCATACTTTGCTCCTCCTTTCTACTGTGATTTCATATGCGGGTCGAGGAGGTCTCTGAGACCTTCACCCAAAAGGTTGAAGCCGAAGGTTGTGTATACCAGAGCCAAACCAGGGAAAATACTGAGCCAAGGCGCTCTGGTAATGCTGTTGATTCCCGTTGAGATCGCCAGGCCCCAGTCCGGTGACGGTGGCTGTGAACCCAGTCCCAGGAAGGACAGCGTAGTTGTCGAAAGAATGGTTGACGGCAGGTTCAGAGATACCATTACGATCAGCGACGGTACGATATTCGGAAGGATGTACCGAACCATCAATGAAAAAGATGATTCTCCGAAAGCCTTTCCTGTTTCGACGAAAGCCATGTTACGCAGTGACAGCGTCTTCGCTCTGACTGTACGGGCATAGCTGGCCCACGCAACGAGGGATATGGCGATAACCGTATTGGTCAGACCTTTACCGATCAGAGTTACTACGGCCAAAGCCAAAATTGTTCCCGGTATGCACCAGGTCAGGTCAGTCAGGAAGGAAAGAACCCTGTCAACCCACTTGCCGAAGAATCCACAGGCCAGACCTACCAGCACGCCGATGGTCAGCTGGATAACCGCGCCGAGGAAAGCGATCCACAGCGCTATGCTGGCGCCGTGTACAACTCTGGAGAATACATCTCTGCCCAATTCGTCGGTTCCGAACCAGAACTTGGAGCTTGGCGGTTCATATCTGCCGCCTACGTTTTGCTGCGTATAGTCATAAGGCGCTATCTGATCGGCGAAAATCGCTATCAGAACGATACTGAGCAGGACAATGAAGCCGATCATAAAGTTCTTATTTTTCCAACACTCATAGAGCTTTTCTTTCCACTTTTTATTCACCTTAGTTGTCACCTCCGCTCAAAGACAGTCTGATTCTCGGATCGAGGATGCCCATGATGATGTCACTGAGCAAATTACATATTACAGTGAGTATGGCAATGAGCAGCAATACGGCTTGTACAACCGGCATATCCTGTACGATAATCGAATTCAGCAACAGATTCCCCATGCCCGGAAGGCCGAACATCTTTTCGATAACGACTGCGCCGGAAATCAACCAAGGTATGGACATAAAGATCAGAGTCGTAACCAGGATCAGTGAGTTGCGAAGAACGTGTTTTACCATTACCGTCTTTTTGGAAAGTCCCTTCGCATAAGCTGTCGTTACGTATTTCTCATTGAGCACTTCCAAAACCTCTGTCTTGGTAATACGCAGCGTCCCCCCCATGGTGGACAGAACCGTAACCGCAACAGGCATGATAAAGTTCTCCGGACTGCTGTAGCCGCTGATCGGCAGCCACCCCAGCTCTACCGCGAAGAAGAGAATGAACAGCGCGCCCAGCCAAAAAGACGGTACCGCAGTCATCAGCAGCGAAAAGTTTACGGTAAAACGGTCAAAAAATCCGTCTTTTTTAATGGCGCACAGCAGACCGAGCGGAAGCGCAATGACAGTCTCAAGAAGCAGAGACCATCCGCACAGTGTTAAGCTGTAAGGAATTCTGTCGCCCATCAGATCCCAGACATCGCTCTTGTATCTGGTAGACGTACCAAAATCCCCGTGAAGAACGTCGTTTACCCAATTGAAGTACTGGGTAAAGAACGGCTGATCGTAGCCCAATTCATGGGCGATTTCTTGTTTTACTTCTTCAGAAACTTTGCGGTCAACGACCATGTCGATCGGATCACCCGGCATCATGTACATCAAACTGAATACCAGGAAGGATACTGCGATAACAAGGACTATGCCCAGCAAGATTCTTTTAATGACATAATTTCTGATAATATCTTCTCCCTTCTGTATATAAATGCTGCTGTATATATGGATACGCCGCGGAACGCCGCCGGAACCGGAAGCATTCCCTGCATATTCTCTTTATTTTTCTACGGCGGCAGATTTTCGGAAAGCGATCTATTCCACTCTCTGATACATTCTGTTGCCGCATCTTACAGCCCAGGCTTTTCCGTCTCTGATATAGAACTCAAAGATGCTGACGTCTGTATTCGGATCGTCAGAAGCCACAGCTCTGAATACTGTTTCGTTACAGTAAAGGAGATCGACTTTACGGCCGCAATAGTCTCCCTTCAGTTTTCCGTCTTCACTATGGACGATCAAATGAGCCGGCAATCCCTCTTCTGCAAGGAAATCTCCGAAGAGCGCTTCTTCCATACTGAAAGTCTTTCCCGACGGAACAGCCCACTTGTGTCTGGTCTCCAGCGGCAGTCCCAGTATGAAATTCCAACATGCCCACAAGAACTCCTCCATGCTCACGTCCCCTTCGTTGCAGAGAACCGCAGCCGAATATCCGCCTGCAAGGAATCCTCCTCTGCTGCTTACGCCATGGAGGCCGCCGGAATGATCACACATGATCGTTCCGCTCATCAGGCTCTTCTCCAGCCCCAGACAGTAGAACGGTTTTTCCGACAGCGGGAATCTGCTGCCGACCATCTCTTCTATCGCTTCTTCAGGAATAACCTGTTTTCCTTCCCAGCGTCCTTTATCGCTGAGCATTTTATAGTATCTGGTCATATCGCTGGCCGTGGATTTAACGCACGCACATCCGCGGAACGGCGGCAATACGGACCAGTTGTCGTCACAGATCAGTTCGCCGGTTTCTTCGTCTCTCTCGAACAGACTTGTCATATTTTCTCCGGCGATTTTCCTCGCTTCGCCGGCGTCCAGATCCAGTACCGTTCGGGTCATTCCAAGAGGCTTGAAAACTCTCTCGTCGAGAAATTCTTCAAGAGATATTCCCGCCGCCTGGTCGACGACATAGGACAGCAGCGCATATCCGTCGTTGGAATAACTCATATACTCTCCAGGCGCACCCAGTACCTGATAATCGCCTTTCGTGATATAGTCGACGATCTGTTCAATCTTATCCATCTTGTTCGGCGCCGTCTTCTGCATATGGCGAAACCATTCCGAGTCCCTTTCCACGCTGTTCATCGCAATGGACCACTCGAGCGGCGGCAGCGGCGGCAGTCCCGCTCTGTGCATGGCTATGGTCCGCAGCGTTACACATTCGTCGGGAGCACCCGGGATATGAAGGTTTGGAAAGTATTTCACCATAGGATCGCCGAGATCCAGCTTTTTCTCCGCATGCAAAATGGCACAGGCGAGAGCCGTCATGGATTTACTCATTGAGGCGATGCCAAATACGGTATCCGGATCTACCGGCTTGTCCCCTTCAGCGTTCCTGTATCCGAATCCTTTTTCAAAAAGGACTCCTTCCGGACCGCGCACGGAAACAGCCACACCCGGATGCTTCTTTTTCAGAAACAGGTCGTTTAAGTAATTTTCTAATTCGGCTTTGTCTCTCTTCATTGTCCTCGTTCCTCGTCATATCATTTCAAATTTTCAAATATTTGCACTAATAAAATGAGCAAGTTTTATGCCAACTGGTCTCCTTTGAGTTTTCAAGTAAATTGCCCTATCGGTCCCCTCAACTATTGCAATTCATCTGCATTAAATCCTATTTCACCCTGTTTTTCGCTTGCTTTCTTATTTTACGCATTTATAACATCTATTTAACCCGGATATAAAGCGAAAGGATTCTTCCCGTTTTCAGTCCGAATCTCCGCCTTGCCGGTCGCGCGTTAAGCAGGCGAAATCGGGGTTCTGTCATGATTTTTCAAAGGCGCAGAGTATTCTCAAAGACTCGCAGGCAGACGCTCCGAAACCTGTCTTCAGGCTGCAGACGCCTGTGAGCAATCTATGCCGGCAATTCAGCTCACCATTAAAAGAGCCGACCCGCTTCCGCGGGCCGGCTCTGATTCTTTCGTTCAGCTCTCGGCTTTCCCGATTATTCGATGATCTCCGTTACTACGCCGGATCCTACTGTTCTTCCGCCTTCTCTGATCGCGAATCTCAGTCCTTCTTCGATTGCGATCGGCGTAATCAGTTCGATCTCCATTACGACGTTATCTCCCGGCATGCACATCTCTGTTCCTTCCGGCAGCTTCAGATCGCCTGTTACGTCTGTGGTTCTGAAATAGAACTGCGGTCTGTATCCGTTGAAGAACGGCGTATGTCTTCCGCCTTCTTCCTTCTTCAGTACGTAT
>CAJFTU010000020.1 GCA_904420065.1 uncultured Emergencia sp. | reverse complement strand
ACCGCTTCCCAGACAGTGGAGGCTCTCCGCCTTAAAATGGATCAGACTGCCGCCACGCTCCCGGAATATCCGGTCGTTATGGCAATAAACGGTGTCGGTCCATCCCTTGGCCCCCAGCTTATGGCTGAGATCGGAGACGTTACCCGTTTCACTCACAGAGAAGCGCTTACCGCCTTTGCCGGTGTCGATCCCGGTAAGAACGATTCTGGCAAGCACAACCAGAAAAGTGTACGTACTTCAAAGAAAGGTTCTCCAAGCCTGCGAAAGACTCTGTTTCAGATCATGGACGGCTTGATTAAACGCTCTCCGATGGATGATCCGGTCTATGCCTTCATGGACAAAAAGCGCTCAGAAGGCAAACCGTATTATGTCTATATGACAGCCGGAGCCAATAAATTTCTCCGCATTTATTACGGACGGGTAAGGGAATACCTTGCTTCTCTGGAAGAATCCAAAGAAAGCTGATTTCAATCCCATACTTTGCTTTAGACCAGCGCATTGCGGTGGTCTTATTGTGATACTCTTTTTCAACCTGTATAAAATTTTCAAAGTTCATTAAGTTCTGCTTGACTTTTTATTTGCAGACTTTTTTTTACGGCAATATAAACAGGTGTGTAATTAAAGTTGATAAAATGTCTATTTATAGTTTACCATTATTTTGCTATTGATACAAGGTGAATATGAGTCTGTGCATTTCAAGAAAAGTAAATATAATCCGGATTTTTATATAAATTATCATACTTGTCTGGTTTAATGGCGGCGGACTTTCAGTAATTGCCTAATCTGGCGGGGTTTGCCTGAGATGTTGCCTGAATTTTCCGATTCGGCGAAATTGACGGCATAACAGTAAGCTATGTGGGAATAAAGAAAAACTCCCGATTCCAGTTTACTGAAAGAGATATTTTGGAAGCTTTTCGTCGATGACGCAGGCCACCACGCCGATGGCGATACCGCTGACGATACCGGAAAACATCAAAATTGGAAAGTAAAGGAACATCCGCAGATTGGAAACGACAGCAGCTGCTATCAGAAGCTGTCCTATGTTGTGAGCCACGCCTCCGGCCATGCTGACGCCGATCATGCTGAACCAGTCGGTTTTCTTCAAAATCCACATGATCACAAGGCTGAGGATTCCGCCGGATAGTGAATAGACGGCGCCGAAAAGTCCGTTGAACAGGAGACCGGCCACCAGTATGCGGATGATGTTGATCGTGAAGGCATATCGAAAATTCATTTCATACAGGGCAATAATGACCACCAGATTGGCGATGCCCAGTTTGACGCCCGGAATTCCCACACTGAAAGGGATGATCGCTTCAACATAGGAAAAGATCAGAGCGAGGGCAGCGAACATGGCGGATATGGCCAGCCTCTTTGTTCGGTTGGTACGCTTGGACCGGTTAGTTGCTGATGGCATCATACTTCTCCTCTTTTCCCGTAATTTCAATGACTACCCTGTTGGGCAGGCATACAATGCTCTGGTTGGTCTGGCTGATACTGCCGTCATTTACGCAAATCTGGTTTCTGCAGTCGGAATAAGTCATTTGCACTGTATCATCTTTTATGGTAATCTTATTGGTATGGCCGTCATGGCTGATTTCAATGGTCTGATCTTCGGACAGGCTGTAAGTGCCGTATGGCTGGCCGTCTACAGAGACTTCTACCTGCTGTCCTGCGGAGCCTGCGGACGCGGATAGAAGCGACAGGCCTGCGCCCAGTAGGACCAGAACGATCAGTAGAATAACGTCGGCTTTTTTGATCTTGCTGAACATGAAAAACTCCTTGAGACATGAGTTTATAACAGGGTATATGAGGTATATAATGAAAAAAATTATTTCCGGTTTTGCGGCCGTTTTCATGGCCTTTTCACTGATTATAACACAGACCGGCTGCTCGGAAAAGTCCGAGCCGGTGGAAAAAACCAGCTATTATATGGATACCGTTTGCTCCATCACAGTTTACGACATGGAGAATATGAGCGGCGAGCGGGCGGAGAAGGCCATTGACGGAGCCTTTTCTTTGTGCGCCGAATACGAGGCTCTTCTCAGCGCGACAAAGGAGGGGACGGATGTCTACCGCATCAATCACGCAGGAGGAGAACCTGTGGAGTGTGATCTGCGCACCGTTGACGTGATCGAAATGGGGATAAAGTACGGCGATCTCTCAGAGGGAAAGTTTGATATCACCATCGGAAAGGTCACGGACTTGTGGGATTTTCACACTGAAAATCCAAGAATTCCTTCAGAGGACGAGACGCAGTCCGCTCTCGCCTCCGTCGATTACAAACAGATACGGATTGAAGGCAGCACAGTAACGATGGAAAATCCGGACGGAGAAATCAATTTGGGAGGGATCGGAAAGGGATACATTGCCGACCGGGCCGGAGAGTATCTGGAGGAACAGGGCGTTACCAGCGCTATCGTCAATTTTGGAGGGAATATTGTGGCCATAGGTGATCGGGACGGCGACGATTTTCGCATTGGCATTGAAAAACCGTTTTCCGACCGAAGCGAGATCGTGGGAGCGGTAACGGTTAAAGACGCTACTGTGGTAACCTCCGGAATCTACGAGCGTTGTTTTGAACAAGACGGCCGGCTGTATCATCACATTCTCGATGTGAATACCGGCTATCCGGCAGATACTGATGTGGCCAGCGTAACGCTGATCGCAGAATCGGGAATGTCCGGAGATTGTGACGCCATGTCTACCATTTGTCTGATGCTGGGGGTTTCGGCGGGAACGGAGTTTATTGAAAATACAGAAGGAGTGGAAGCGGTGTTCATCGATCGAGACGGCAATATCACCAAAACCAGCGGAGCCGATAACTTTACGGAAGAGTAATTGTCGTCTTTTGACGTCAGAAGCCGCTGCTCATTTTGAGCAGCGGTTTTTATGCGCCCAGAAGCTCCGTAGAGGATAAAAGAGAAGGGGCCTTTTGAACAGAGGTGGGAAAAAGGGTTTTCCGGACAGAGTCTTTGCGCCCAACGGAAAAATTACCTCCTTTTGAAAGTATACGGGAAACAGCTGCCTTTTTTAACCTTAGCCTTTAACATGGACAGACTGTGTATGGATGATGTTAGAATAATATGATAAAATATAGAAAATGATTGGTTTTATATAATATAGAAAGTATCAGGCATGTTGATGATGTCGCCAGTCAGCATGCGGGCAGGAGAACTGTTTCTTCGCTTGCTTCTGTGTTATTCAGTAAAAAGAGGAGGACAAAGGGTATGCGAATTCTGATTTGTGACGACCAGGCCGCGGAGGTGGAAAAGCTGCTCACTCTGTGCAAAAAATACGCAGAGGACAGAGGCATCGATGCGGAGATCAGCGGCACTACGGATCCTGATTTTATCGAAGAAAATCTGCCGGAGATTTTGCTGCTTGACGTGGAGATGCCGAAAATCAGCGGAATAGAGATCAAGGACCGTCTCTCTTTGGGCGATCTGCCACTGATTATCTTTGTAACCAGCCACGAGGAAAGTATGCTGCAGGCATTTGGCCGTAACGTAATCGGTTTTCTTGTAAAACCGGCGGAATACAATCAGCTGTCGGAATATCTGGATACTGCTGTGAACATCCTCTCTCTCGGCCGGATTGTGGTCTTTGAGGACGGCAGCGCGGCAGACAGTCGGGATATGGTGATGATTAACGTGGAAAGAGAATATTCCTATGTTCTGCTCCGCAGCGGTGAAAAAAAGACGTTGATCCGCAAGAGTATGCGGGCCTGGGAAGGTGAGCTGGCGGGCTGCGGCTTTTTAAGGATCAGCGACTCCTGCATGGTAAACTGTGGATTTATCAAAAAATTTGAAGGGAATCAGGTGATTTTACGCGTTGATGCGCTAAAAATGAAAGTCAGCCGGCGGAAAAAGGCGGAGTGTCTGAAGAGATATCAGGAGTACTGCGTCAAGGCTGCCAGGTACTTTTAAAGAGGGAATCGGCCCTTTCGTTGTTGCGGAAATTTTACTTCCGGTAAGAGGAAGAACAGGAATACGTCGCCGGTATGGTATAGATACGAAATGCTGTTTTCAAATCACAAGGTATAAAATTTGTTGTCGACGATTGAGTTACATAAGTCATCATCCCGTGGATTTTAACGATCCGTCGAAAGAAGGCATCAAAATGGACAGACAATCGAAAACGTTGAACGAAGAAAGGAACACGAAGGACAGACTGCAGGATTTTGGGCCTGCGCAGATACTGCAGACATTAGGTTTTGTTCTTCTGGCTCTCTATTTGTTTCTGTCGGAAAAGTTTGGTGAATCGGACCTGTGGCTGAAAGTCACTATCCTCGCAGCAGAAGCCTGCATGGTTGTCTCTCTGTTTTTGCTGTTCAAAAATCGTAAAAAGCTGACGCGGCTTACCATCGGGGTTATCGCTGAATTTGCCGTTACCACCATATTGATGCTGATGCTCTTCTTTTAGAATGCCTGCAGAAGGAATTTGTGTAAAAAAGGAAGCAGCAGCGGTGGAGACGGAAACCCGGTCAGACCCGGAACGCAGCGCTCCTTTTTCGATAAATCAGGAGCAGAATATATCTTTATGAAATGAAAGGCGTAGAAATTTTCTGCGCTTTTTTTGAATGACAGAGGCGCATAAGTTGTACTGAAGCGCGATAAGGCGACCACTTATAGCAAAAAACGACCACTTGTAGCAAAGAGGTTGCATGGCAGACAGGAGGGCGGTAAGATAAAAACAGAAAGGGGTTTTGACGCAACAGAAAAAGTTGAAGCAAGGTGAAGAACTTCCGGTATCGCTGAAAATATGCCGTGCGTTGCCGAGTGGGTCAGAGAAGGGACGGTAAGATGAAAAAGGGGAAAAAACGCAAATTTTTCTGTATCTGTATAGGGGCAGTTGCGCTGTTGCTGTGCGCCTTTATTAACTATATTCCGTTTAGTTTGATCGGCTCTCCGCTCGGTCACCCGGAAGAAATCAGCAGGCTTAACGTTGAATTTACCGACCTGCATGATCGGGAAGGCTCCTTTTCTATTGAAGAAAGAGAAGAGATTGAGACGCTGTGCGGTTATCTGAAGGACGCCCATTTGGCCTATATGGGAAGCAATTCGGGAATCGATCTGGATCCGGAGACGGATGATTTTATCCTGACTCTCTGGACAGATGACCGGAAGGAAAGCATTTATCTGAAGAAGGACGGCAGTCTGTACACTTCAGGCTCCAGATTCATCAATCGGGGAGGTCAGGTTGCGAAGCTGTTTCAGCATGTAGAAAACGTCTATTTAAAGGAGTAGAGGGAACGGATTTTTTATCGCGCCGGCAGCAGGTTTCACTTCGCTGCTTTTTTGCCGGCGTTTTTTCGGTGTTTTGCAAAACTGCAGAATAAATTTGGAATGCAGAAATAAATATAGATAGACAAAGATCAAGAAGGTCAAAAGGAGAAGTTTTGTCTGCGCCCGCGTTAACGTGTGTCATATTGAATTCGAAAGGGAAGCAGACAGGATTTCTCTTTTTGATTGGGTCTAAATGCGAAAAGGAAAGGATGCAGGATGAACAGCTACTCCTGCCACTTCTGCAGCATCGCCTTTACGCTCTCTTCTACCTCGCATAGAGGGATTTGATTGTAGTAAAAGATCAGAGCCGCGGTATCCTGTTCAGTCAGACTGGCTGCGGACTGGACGTTGAGCCCCAGAGCTTTTGCAGAGAACGAAAGCTCTTCCGGCGTCTTGTGGGTTTTTACTTTTAATATGATGTTGATGCCCGAATTGGTGTTGATGGGCAGCGCGAAACCGCTGCTGTATTTTGTAAAAGCGTTCAAAGCGGCCTGCAGTTTCTGACCGTACAGATTTCGCAGTTTTCGTATGTTGGTATAATACAGACCGTCTTCCATGAACAGGGCCAGCGTCAACTGCTCCGTCTTGGAACAGGTCTGCGTATAGTCGCTTTTTATGGCGTTAAAAATCCGGATCATCTCTTCGGGCAATACCATATAACTGATCTTTATGGCCGGAAAAAGAGTCGAGGAAAAGGAACCCAGATAAACCACACGCGAGGATTTATCCAGCCCCTGCAGGGCGGGGACAGGCTTTCCGAAATAACGCAGTTCGCTGTCGTAGTCATCCTCAAGGACAAAGCTTCGATTTTCTCTTGCCCATTCGAGCAGACGGTATCTCTTTCCTATGGGCATGACCGAGCCGGTAGGAAACTGATTGGAAGGACTTACGTAAACTGCCGAGGGAATATTGGCCGGAAGTTTCTCGATGACGATGCCGTCCGCGGCTACGGGGATTTTCGTCAGACTGAAGCCGTGGTCGCGAAAGATGTTCTGTACGGGCAGATAGCCGGGATCTTCTGTTGATACCAGGCCGATATTCATCTTGCGGAGAATCCGGCAGAGATGAGAGGTAAGCTGCTGCGTACCGGCGCCGATGACGATCTGATTCGGGTCGGCGATGACGCCGCGGGAGGAGTAGACGTATTTGGATATCTCAAAGCGGAGAGCAGGTTCTCCCTGCGGATCGCTTTCGGACAGCAGCATATGGGAATATTCGTTCAGTACCTTTGAGACGCATTTTTTCCATTTTCCGAAGTCGAAGCTGGACAGATCGTATTTGTACTCGTAGGCGGTGAAAGTGTAAGAAGAAAAGTCGTAGGGTTTCCTTTCCTCACTGCCGCCGGGAGCGGAGGACGCGGCGATATTTGCCACGTAGTAGCCGGACTGTGGTTTGCTGGTGATATAGCCTTCCACAAGGAGCTGATTGTAAGCCAGTTCGGAAGTGGTAACGCTGATAGAGAGATCTCTGGACAGACGGCGCAGAGACGGCAGCTTTTCACCGGCTGTCATGTGCCCCTGCATAATTTCTTCTTTCAGGTAGCGATATAACTGTACATATAAAGGAGTCGATCCGCTGTGGGTAAATTGCAGTGAAATCGGGCGCATTTTTTGTTTACCTCCAAACTGTATATATAAAAATAATTAAATTTGCGTATTTATCAATAAACAATTTAATGCTATTATAATACCAGAGCAAAAAAAGTCAACAGAAACGGGTGAGAAGAGCGATGAAAAACAGAGGTAAAAAGGGAAAAGCACCGGATACGATAAATTCCAACAAAATTAATACCATCGTGATGACCGGACTGATGATGTGTCTGGTTATGATAGCGACCATGTTTATCAAAATTCCAATTCCTTTTACTCAAGGGTATGTGCATCTGGGCGATTCGATGATCTTTCTTTCCGTGTTGGTTTTGGGAAAGAAATACGGCAGTGCAGCGGCCGGTTTGGGATCGGCCTTGGGTGATATCATCGGCGGATATGCGTTTTATGCGCCGTGGACGCTGATCATCAAGTTTCTCATGGCGTTCATCATGGGCGCTTTTGTGGAGCATATGGAGAAAAAGGGACGGCGCAAGAGTGAAGGCGCCGGAGTCTCCGCGGCAGAAGTTATCGGCATGATTCTGGCAGGAATGGAGATGGCCGCAGGTTATTATGTCGTTGAGTCGATTATGTACGGAAATTTGATGACGCCTTTAGCAAGTCTGCCTTGGAATATAGGCCAGTTTGTCGTGGGTATGGTGATCGCGGGGCTGATCGCGTCGGCACTGTACAAGACTCCTGCGAGAAAGTACTTCGCGGTGAAATAGAGAAAAAATCCTGATGACAGAACGATAAAAAGTATAAAACAGAATATGCAGAGCGTATACGATTATTGATCAGGGAGAAGCGAAGCGCCATAAAACGTGAGAATCATCGTTTTATGGCATTTTTTTTTGAGAACTGTTTCGCTGTCTGAGATACGAGAAAAAGAAATGGTACCGCGGACTTGTGTTCCGCAGGAGATTGGCGACAAGGTAAGGAAGAGAAATTGAAGTTGTATTTGCCATTGCCATCCACTACATATAGTGATATAATTGTTCCTGCAACAAAATATATTGTACAGGAGGAAGAGATGGCGATAGCAGATATCAGCAAAAATGCCCTCAAGGTATTGGAGAAACGGTACCTGGGCAAAGACGAAGACGGCAATGTTATCGAAACCGTGGAAGGCATGTTCCGCAGAGTTTCCGATACCATCGCCGCTGTAGACGCCAACTACGACAACAGCGTAGATACGGCGAAGTTAAGCGATGAATTCTATGATTTGATGACCGGTCTCAGGTTTCTTCCCAATTCGCCTACTCTGATGAACGCGGGACGGAAACTGGGACAGCTTTCAGCATGTTTTGTACTTCCGGTAGAAGACAGCATGGAAGGGATTTTCGACTCGGTGAAAAACGCCGCGCTGATTCACAAATCCGGCGGAGGGACAGGCTTCTCCTTTTCCAGGCTGCGGCAGAGCGGCTCGGCGGTAAGATCCACGGGCGGTGTGGCCAGCGGTCCGGTCAGCTTCATGAAGGTGTTCAACTCCGCAACCGAAGCGGTAAAACAGGGCGGAACCAGAAGAGGCGCCAACATGGGCGTGCTTCGGGTGGATCATCCGGACGTCTTGGAGTTCATCAACTGTAAGGCGGACAATAAAGAAATCACCAACTTCAACATCAGTATCGGAATCACCGAGGCTTTTATGGAAGCCGTGGAGAATCAGAGCGATTATGATCTGATCGATCCGAAGACCAAGCAGGCCGTAGGTCATCTCAGTGCGGAGAAAGTTTTCGACACTATCGTAGACCACGCCTGGAAAAACGGTGAGCCGGGCATCATTTTCCTCGACCGGCTGAACCGGGATAACGTGACTCCGACTCAGGGCGAGATTGAAAGCACCAACCCGTGCGGAGAACAGCCGCTGCTTCCTTACGAAAGCTGCAATCTGGGCTCCATAAATCTGGTAAAAATGCTGAGAAAGACGCTTACCGGATACGAATTCGACTTCGGTCTCTTGGGTGAAACTGTAGAAAAAGCTGTACACTTCCTCGATAATGTTATAGATGCAAACAACTATCCTTTGGACAAGATCGCAGAGACAACCAGAGCCTCGAGAAAGATCGGCCTGGGCGTTATGGGCTGGGCCGATGCGCTCCTTCTCATGAATATTCCGTACAATTCGGACGAAGCAGTGGAACTGGCGGAAAGAGTGATGCGCTACATCGAAAATACAGGACATGCCGCAAGCTCGAAGCTGGCGGAAAAACGGGGAACCTTCCCGCTGTTTTCGGTCAGCACCATGAAGGACGGCGTTCCGATGCGCAACGCTACGGTTACGACGATTGCGCCGACAGGAACACTCTCCATCATCGGCGGATGTTCATCCGGCGTAGAGCCGGTATTCGCCTATGCCTTTATCCGCAACATCATGGATGGTACGGAGATGGTAGAGGTAAACCCGATTCTGACCCGCAAACTGAAGGAATTGGGGCTGTACAACGACGAACTGCTGAAGAAGATCGCCAGAGAGGGAACCGTAGCCCACTGCGAAGAGATCCCTGCAGAGGTGCGCAGAGTTTTCGTCTGCTCCCACGATATAAAGCCGATCGATCACATCCGGATGCAGGCGGCTTTCCAGAGATACACCGACAACGCCGTATCCAAGACGGTCAACTTCCCTAAAGAAGCGACAAGAAACGAAGTTCGGGATGTGTATTTGCTGGCCTATAAAGAAGGCTGCAAAGGCGTGACCATCTATCGGGACGGAAGCCGGGAAGAGCAGGTCCTCAATATCGGAAAGGTCAACAGAGAAGGCGGAAAGGCGGCGGAAGCCGCGCCGACAGCTGTGGGAGAAGTCGGCTTCGGTCACATCGAGCCGCGTCCTCGCCCGGATGTAACACGGGGATTCACGGAGAAGATGAAGATCGGCTGCGGAAGCCTGTATGTCACCACCAACTACGATGAGAACGGAATCTGCGAAGTGTTTACCAGCACTGGAAAGGCCGGAGGATGTCCGAGCCAGAGTGAGGCAACGGCCAGACTGGTTTCGGTGGCGCTGCGCAGCGGTATTTCCATCAACGAGGTATACGACCAGCTGAAGGGTATACGATGCCCGTCCACCATCAGGCAGCAGGGGATGAGCTGTACTTCCTGCCCTGACGCTATCGCAAAGGTGATCATGAAGGTGTCCAAACTGATCGAAGAGCAGCCGAAGGAAAAAGCGCAGAGAGAAGAAGCAGCGAAGCTGCCGCCTCAGCCGGTGAAAAATCCGGTTATCCCGGCTACGGCCGGTGAGATTCACGCCTGCCCTGAGTGCGGAAGCGTGGTAGAGCATGAGGGAGGCTGCGTCATATGCAGAAATTGCGGCTTTTCAAAATGCGGCTGATATGATAAACTAAAAAAAGAACGGAACAAGGGGGCTTGCAGAAGCAGGCTGAGAGTGGACTGATACTGTCCTGACCTGTAACCTGATTTGGGTAATGCCAACGTAGGGAAATATAAAGATGAGCGAAGCTGCGTATGAACCTGCGGGAACATACGCAGCTTTTTCGTTTTGCCGCCGATTAAATCGCTGCGCCGGATATTCGCCGTACCGGCGGGAGACTGGGAGAAGCGAAGTGTCGGCAGACGAACTGGGCAGAGCTGAAGCGGCGGTTTCAGATAGGTCAGCAGATAAAGACGAGGAGGAAAAAATGAGAGAATACGCAACACAGATGGAAGCGGCGCGAAAGGGAATCGTCACTCCGGAGCTGAAACGGGTAGCGGAAAAAGAACGTATGACCTGCGAAGAACTGATGCCTTTGGTGGCGTCGGGAAAAGTGGTCATCTGCGCCAACAGGAAGCATACCTGCATCGATCCTGAAGGCGTGGGATCCATGCTGCGAACCAAGATCAATGTCAATCTGGGCGTTTCCCGGGACTGCAAGGATATGAACGTGGAGATGGAAAAGGTGATGGCCGCGGTGAATATGGGCGCCCACGCCATCATGGATCTCTCCTCTCATGGAGATACCATACCGTTTCGCCGTAAATTGACCAGCGAGTGTCCGGCTATGATCGGCACGGTTCCGGTCTACGATTCGGTAATTCACTATCAGCGGGATCTGGATACGCTGACGGCAAAAGATTTTATCGACGTAGTCCGCCTTCACGCAGAGGACGGCGTGGATTTTGTGACGCTGCACTGCGGAATCACCAGGAAGACGATCGAACAGATCAAAAAACATAAGAGAAAGATGAACATTGTTTCTCGCGGAGGTTCTCTGGTCTTCGCATGGATGACCATGACTGGGGAGGAAAACCCGTTTTATGAATACTTCGATGAGATATTGGATATCTGCCGCCAGTATGATGTAACCATATCCCTGGGCGACGCATGCAGACCGGGCTGTCTCGCCGACGGTTCGGACGTGTGCCAGATCGAGGAGCTTGTTCGGCTGGGTGAGCTGACGAAGCGGGCCTGGGAAAAAGACGTTCAGGTTATGGTGGAAGGTCCCGGTCACATGCCGATGGATCAGATCGCGGCCAACATGAAGCTGCAGCAGACCATCTGCAGCGGCGCTCCGTTTTACGTGCTGGGCCCGATCGTAACGGATATCGCGCCGGGATACGACCACATTACTTCGGCCATCGGCGGAGCCATTGCGGCGGCTTCAGGCGCGGCCTTTCTTTGCTATGTGACACCGGCCGAACATCTGGCGCTGCCCAATGTAGACGATGTAAAACAGGGGATCATCGCTTCCAAGATTGCCGCCCACGCGGGGGATATCGCAAAAGGCGTTCGGGGAGCGAGGGAGATCGACGACCGAATGGCGGACGCCCGACGGGAATTGGATTGGGAAGCCCAGTGGGCCTGCGCCATCGATCCGGAAACTGCCAGGGCTATCCGTGCCGACAGAAAACCGGAGCACGACGATACCTGCTCCATGTGCGGAAAGTTCTGCGCAGTGAGAAGCATGAACAAGGCGCTGGCCGGCGAGCATATCGATATACTGTAGATTTTGAGGAGCAGACAGGGGACTGTCTGCTTTTTCGCAGTAGGATTACCGCATTCTTTCGCGAATTTTCCTGTGTCCTTTCCTGTTGCTTTATGAGTTTTCCGACGATATAATAAAGGCAGGACCGGATTGGAGAAAGGAGTTTTATGAGGAATGCTCAGAAGATATGTGGAACAGATTTTAAATCTGTACAACTGTATCGATGGAATTGTCGTCGTCAACGCAAAAGGTATTATTGAATACTTCACTACCTACAGACCGGATGTAAACAAACTGAAAGAGAAGGATCTGGTCGGCAGACATATACTCGAAATTTACCCTAATCTAACGGAAGAGACCAGCAGTCTGCTCCGGGTTCTTCGATCCGGAAAACCCATTTCCAACGAATTTCAGGAATTGTCCACCTACGACGGGCAGAGTATCAATGCGGTCAACACTACAATGCCCATAAAAGAGGGAGAAAAAATCGTAGGTGCTGTGGATTTTTCCCGGTATGTGGATTTTCCCTATGAACGTCAGGATATTACTCTGAAGTTAAAACCGCAGGCAGAAGAAGGAATCCTATATACGTTGGATGACATTGTAACCAGTGATCCTCAGATGGAGCAGGTGAAGGAGAGGATACGGCTGGTCGCGGATACGGATTCTTCTGTGCTGATCTATGGAGAGACGGGAACCGGAAAGGAACTGGCGGCCCAGTCTATTCACACCTGCAGCCACCGTAAGAACAAGCGGTTTATCTCTCAGAACTGTGCGGCTATACCGGCCAACCTTTTGGAGAGCATCCTCTTTGGAACCGTAAAGGGGAGCTATACCGGCGCGGAGAACCGGCCGGGACTCTTTGAACTGGCTAACGGCGGCACATTATTTTTGGATGAGATAAACTCTATGGAGATCAGCGTTCAAGCTAAGCTTCTGAAAGCTATAGAAGAAAAGAAGGTGACACGAATCGGCGCAGCGGAACCAATACCTGTACAGGTAAAGATCGTTTCGGCGGTCAATCTGAATCCGATAGAATGTGTAAAAGAGGGACTCTTGAGAGAAGACCTGTTCTTTCGTCTGAGTGTCGTGCAGCTGACACTTCCCCCTTTGCGGGAGAGAATTAACGATTTGTCGTTCATGACAAATCACTTTATTTCAGAATACAACAGGAAGATGAACAGAAAAATTCTTGGCATAGATGAAGTTGTGGAACGTATTTTCCGCAGCTACAACTGGCCGGGAAATATACGGGAACTGAAAAATGTTATTGAAGGCGCATTCAATGTTACATCTGCCGGTTTTATCCAGAAGAAGGATCTGCCCGAGTATCTGCCGGCAGCGGAGAAGAAAATCGAAAGCATTTCCGAATGGGGGATTTCCTCCGTCGATCTGGATCTTCCGAATTTTTCGCTGAACGAGTATATGGCGGAGACGGAAAAGGCTCTGATTCGCCGGGCGCTGGCAGAAAGCGGAAGTTTAACTGAGGCTGCGCGGAAGCTGAAAATTTCCAAACAGGCACTGAACTATAAGTTGGAAAAGTATTGCATTTCTCATAGAGTATAGATGATAAAGAATCGATCGCGGAGAATTTGTATAAGGAGAGGAAAGCGGTCCGACCGTGTTTTGACAGGCGGACCGCTTTTGGCAAATTCAGCGTAAAAAGTTTTTATGTTTTTATTCTGCGTCATCTCCGGAAATGTTGTGATCAGTTCCGTATTTTTTCTTGCAGTAGTAGAGCATAGGCAATCCGACAAGACCTATGGCGATTCCCAGCAGCGCGGAGCTCGGTGAATCGATGATCGTTGAGATAACCAGGAAAGCTGCGCCTGCTACGCCTAAAAGCGGAACGATCGGATACAGAGGCACGTGGTACAGACTGTCGTCATGAGGGAATTTCTTCCGCAGTTTGAAGATCCCCAGTATGCAGAGGATGAAGAAAGTCCAGATAATGAAGATGACGAAGTTGGTAACCGAGTTAAACGTACCGGACAGGATATAAATTGATGCGATGACCAGTACGACGACCAGGCAGTGGGTCGGTGTGTTGAATTTCGGATTCAGTTTGCACAGAAATTCAGAGCCGATTACCTGACGCTTGTTGGCCATAGCCAGCAGGTATCTGGCCGGAGGCACGATCTGCGCGTTCAGAGAAGTAATTCCGGAGATCATCATGCTGATGGCGACCAGAACTGCTCCCGCAGGGCCAAACAGCATCTCTGCCACATCTGTGCCGATGCTGGAATCAGCAGATGCGACGATCTGTTCTGTCGAAGCCGTCTTAAATACTACATAGTTAAACAGCATGTAGAGAGCGGTTACAAAGGTCAGGGAAAGGATTATTGCCTTCGGAAGATTCTTTTCCGGCCTGGTCATCTCTTCACCCAGAGTGCAGGTAGAAACCCAGCCGTCAAACGACCAGAGTACGCCAAGGAGTGCTGCGGCGATTCCGCCTGCAGGGGATCCACCCACCAAGTCGAAGTTGACAGAGCCCGGGATATCCCCCTTGAATAAGCCTACCGCTACAATGGCGAGAATCGGAATCAGCTTTGCGATGGTTCCGATGGCCTGCAGCTGCATGCTAAGTTTGGTGGAAATTCCCTGAATGACCGCACAGAAAATCATGGCGGCAATAGAGAGTATTCTCAGCTGAGTCAGGTTCATCTCAATGAAATAGGACGAGAATGTAGCAAAGGCCATAGCAGCGGCGGCAGCCCCTCCGGGACCGGAAATGAGCATATAAATCCAGCCGTAAATGTAGCCGACGAAGTCGCCGTACAGTTCCACGATATAAGCGTACATTCCGCCCACTTTAGGGATATAGGCGGCAATTTCGGCAATAGTCAGCGCGCTGCAGAGAGATATCATGCCGCCGGCGAACCAGATCAGCATGGCCATTCCCGTTGATCCGGCGTCGAGAAGAACGACGGCGGGTTTCATGAAAATTCCTGTACCGACGACAAATGCGATGGAATGCATTGTCGCTTCGAACAGAGTCAGATTTCTCTTCAGCTTATTGTTGGATGTATTCAGGGTAGCTTCTTTTGATTTCTTTATCATAGCGATTTAACCTCTCTTCAGGAAAGCGGTGCAGCAGTGAATTGCGCCGAATCCTTTCATGATTTCATCGAACGGGATCTCGATAACCTCTATTCCGTTCTTCTCTAATAATTCCCGGCTTCTCGGATTTCCTGCCGGCATAACGATCAGTCCGGGTCTGATGGCGACAAAATTGATGGCGAAAGATTCTTTGGCTTCTGTCTGTGAAGGGCATTCGAGAAGCTTTATTCCTTTCTTTTTCAGTGCGTCGCAGACATCGTACGGAACCTGAGAAGCGTGAATCATGGCTATATCGTGGCTGGCAAAATTCAGATTGCCGTCGATATGAGCGTGGCCGTAAGGTATCTGCATATGCAGAACTTCTGTCACGCCCATTCGTTTTAATTCCGCCTCTACCATCTCGTAGCCGCTGCGATTGGTTCGTACACCGGAGGCAAGAATGGCAGTGTGTCTGTCCACCCACATAACCATGGCGCCTTCAAAGGTAGCATCGCCGCAGATGGTGCGGATAATGGGAACACCAAGATCCGACAGGGCTTTAGCCGCATAGCGTTCTTCACCGCGGCGGGCTTCCATAGCCGGCCGGGTGACGATGGCGCCTTCCGGGGTCATAAGAACTAGGTCGCGGCAGAAGAGGGCGTTTGGCCGATCTTCCCGCTGTTCCTCAACATAGTAGACTTTTACACCGTGTTCGCGGTAGATATCGGCAAGGTGGTCGTGCTGAGCTCGGAATTTTTCCGGATCGATCGGGGCTTTAAAGCGCGCGGCCCGATAATCGAAGTTCTCAATTTCCTTACCGGGTCTGCGCATCAGTACCGCTTTGAGGTCGTCTACTTCGGAGCAGACACCCCAGTCGCCCCAGAGTTCAGGCATATCGTCAATAATCGTAGATTCTTTGGGAAACCATCTTTCACCAGGGATGGCATCGATATCTTTCTTTTTGTCAGTCATAAATCCTCCTTTTCTTCTGTGGCAAAACTTTAGGTTTTGAGTCGTTATCCTCTTTTCAGAAATGCCGTAATGCAGTGCAGGGCGCCTCTTCCCTTAATAATTTCGGAAATGTCTACGGTCAATACTTTTGCGCCGTTCTTTTCCAGAAGCTCCTGACACCGAGGGTTGCCTTCCGGCATCAGAACCAGTCCCGGCTCCAACGCGACAAAGTTGCAGCCAAAACCTTCTCTTACTTCGGTGGTCGAAGGGGCCTCAAGTATCTTGTATCCTTTCTTTTTCAGAACATCAAGTACGTCGTAAGGTACCTGAGAAGCATGAACCATGACCATGTCGTTGCTTACTGCGTTCATCAGCCCGTCGATATGTATATTACTGTAAGGCTGCTGCATGTGCAGAATTTCTGTTACGCCCATCCGTTCCAGTTCATACTTTACCTGTTCAAATCCACTGCGGTTGCATCTGCTTCCGGTGGAAATAACGCAGGTATGTCTGTCAACCCACATGGCGTTGGCTCCTTCAAACATACCGTCGCCATTGATAGTTCTTACAATTGGCACGCCGATGTCGGCGAGAGCTTTGGCGATATAGCGCTCTTCTCCCCGTCTTGCCGCCATTCCCGGCCGGGTAATGATGGCTCCCTCCGGAGTCATAAAGGTCAGATCCCGGCAGAACACCGCGTTTGGACGGTCTTCCCGCTGTTCTTCCACATAGTAGACCTTTACACCGTGCTCTCTGTATATGTCTGCTACGGCGTCGTGTTGTTTACGCATCAGCTCTACATCGATAGGCACGTCGGAAAAGCGGTACTCTGTCGCGTTAAAATTTTCGACTTCCTTACCGGGTCTGCGCATCAATACGGCGCGCAGTTTTTCCACCTCTGAGGAAACGCCCCAGTCTCCCCAGTATGTGGTCATGTCTTCTTCAAAGGTGGTTTCCTTCGGGAACCAGCGTTCGCCCGGAATGGCATCGATGTCAAAGGATTTCGTATTCTCTTTCATGTTGTCCTCCTGATTGAAATGTTTGTCATATCTAAACAGCAAGAGTTGTGCCAACACGAAAAACGTGAATTTCAAGGAATTTTTTACAGTGTATATGTTGGAGTCAAAAAAATTTTACGAAAGGGTAAAGAGATGTTTACCGGTAAAGAAGGAGAAAGGTCTGAAGGAGAGGGCAGACAGCCAATAGCGGCGGCAGTGGAACAATAATAAAAAGAACAGCCCGTGATACAAGAAAACGCGAGTTGTTCTTTGGTGTTCTTCGGTACGGAGGATTTTGTCTCTCGCCCTAAAGCAAAGAGAAGCTATATCAGTTGATACTTGAGCAGGAATTTGGCGGTTCGAAGCTCTTCCTTAAACAGTTTTGAACCGTATTTGGTCAGAAACAGGCTTTCTTCTCCGCGCTGTTTCAGGTTTTCCGCAATAAACAGCGTTACCGTTTTCTGGTTGGCCAGATTCAGCAGCTCCCGGATTTTGGAAATGGCGGATACGCCTTTGAGTTCAGACAAGGACAGGTTCAGGCCGGAGTCTGCGTCCCGGGCCGCATCAGCAACCGCGTCGGACAGCTTTTCCAGAAAGAAATCGCGCCTGTACAGGAGAAGCGGGTCCAAATGAAATGTTTTGGCGGCCTGGTCTGCCTGGCGAAGCGTTCGTTTATCAAAAGCGCCTTTTGCAAAGGCGTAGTACTCTCCGTCAAAGACGCCGAAGGTCTTCATCGCATCAAGATAGCCAAGCCGCAGGATTCTCTTTGCGTTTTCTTTTTTGAAGACCAGAAAATCGCCTAAATCCCATTTGCTTTCGATGAAGGTCAGATTGGGAATCGCGGAAAACTGTTCCGGCCGGAAGCGGCCCACCGCATCCAGATAGACGGCGATCACCTCATCCGCGCCCTTTTCAAGGGCCATAGCGGCGGGCAGATTGTCCTCATATCCGCCGTCGATGAAGTCCTTCCCATCGATATCGAAAGTTTTTACAGCAGGAAAAGCGGAAGCGCTGGCCGTAATATAGTCGCAAAGCCGGCCTTCAGGAATATCTTCCTTCCAGAGATAATGAGGTTTCATAGAAGGAAATTCTACGGTGAGCAAACCGAAGTCTACGGGGGAACGACGGATCTGTTCTTCGTCGACGTATTCTTTCAGCATGGACTGAAGTCCGGTGGAACCCGCGCCCCGGTTCATAATAAATTCTTTTGCAAAATCCTGAAGCTGGGCATCCGGTTCCACGTCGAAGATCTGATCCGTTTCTATCTGGCGCCAGAGATTGGCGGTCTTTATCACATCGCCTTCGACGACCATGGCTCCGTTGATTGCGCCGACCGAAACGCCGACGACGATATCGATTTCTGTTCCCAGTTCGGTCAGCGCCTGCCATACGCCGCACTGGTACGCACCGCGGGAACCGCCGCCGCTTAAAACTAATGCAGTTTTTCTTTTATTCATACACAAATTCCCCTCTTTTTATGGTATACTAAACAGGTATATGTAAAACGAAAGCGGCCGGTATTCCGGCAGCATCTTCAGAGAACAGAACATCTCATTTCAATGTAGTCATCATATCACAGCAGGGAGGGAAATGACAAGATGGATCAGCGACTAAAAGAGGTTATCGACCAGAGCGAGAACATCGTATTCTTCGGCGGCGCCGGCGTATCTACCGAGAGCGGCATCCCGGACTTTCGTTCGGAGAGCGGTCTCTATCACGCCCAACAGCAATACGGCTATTCCCCGGAGCAGATGCTGTCCCGTTCATTTTATGAACAGAATCCGAAAATGTTCTTTAAGTATTACAAGGAGAATCTAATTCATCTTGACGCGGAGCCAAACGACGCACATCGAACGCTGGCACGGTTGGAAGAGGAAGGCAAGCTGAAAGCCGTTGTGACACAGAATATCGACGGACTTCATCAGAAAGCGGGCAGCCGTAAAGTCTATGAGCTTCATGGAAGCGTTCTGCGTAATTATTGTCAGAAGTGCGGAAAATTCTACGATGCAGAATACATCATGGACGAATCCCACTGTAGAGACGGTATTCCTTACTGCGATTGCGGCGGCACAGTGAAGCCGGATGTTGTGCTCTATGAAGAAATGCTGGACGAGTCCTGTATAGAAGGAGCTGTATCGGCCATTTCCAAGGCGGATACGCTGATCATCGGAGGAACGTCTCTGGTCGTCTATCCGGCGGCCGGTCTGATCAACTATTTTGGCGGAAAGCATCTGGTGCTGATCAACAAAAGTCAGACGCCTTATGACGGGAAAGCGGATCTGGTGATCTACGATTCTATTGGAAAGGTAATGAAAACAGAATGAATATTTTAGCAGTAAATGACGACGGAATACAGTCCCCCGGACTTGCGGCTCTGGTCGACTCTCTGTCTGCGGTTGCCAATGTGTACGTCTGCGCGCCCGACGGCCAGCGCAGCGCCAAAAGCCATTCGGTGACGCTCGGACAGAATGTGTTGGTTCAGCCGGTTCGGTTTCCGGGGGCAAAAGAGGCCTATCAGACCAGCGGAACGCCGGCAGACTGTACGAAGATCGGCCTGCAGTTTTTTCAGGAGGCCGGTATACATATCGATATGGTTTATTCGGGCATTAATATGGGCAGTAATCTGGGAAGGGATACTCTGTATTCCGGCACCGTAGGGGCGGCTGCAGAGGCGGCTCTCAGCGGTTATCACGGGGTGGCGGTTTCTGTGGACAGCCATGAGGCGGTTCATTTTGAAACGGCAGGAAAGCTGTCTGTGGACGTGATGGATCAGGTCTTCGGAAAACTGGATCCGTCTGTGGTCATCAGCATCAATGTGCCGAATTTACCGAAAGAAGAGATAAAAGGGGTAAAGTGTGTGCCGCTGGGTGACCGGTACTACGATGATAAATTTCATCTGACGGAAGGGAACAGGTATATGCTGTCAGGCGAGCCGGCGGATTTTTCCGGCAGCGGGAAGGAAATCGACGTAACGGCGGCTCAGGAGGGTTATGCCGTGATTACGCCGCTGCAGTTTGACTTTACCGATTATAAAAACCTTGAGACAGTAAAGAAATGGGGCCTTAATATATGAACATTTTCAGTCATTGCTTTGAAGATATGACCGACGAAGACGTGAAGACTCTGAACGAGTACTTTAAGGGATATGATTATCGCGGAGCCGGATACACCTTTCTAGCTAACTATATCTGGAGAAATACGCACTGCCTGTGCTGGGAGGTTATCGGCGATTATCTCTGCATGGCGGGTGCGGACTGCATGATCAGTGATCCCAACGCGATCATTTCCATGCCGCTGACCAAAAATGGCGTTTATGAGCCGGATAAACTGCGGGAAACCGTCCTCGAAGCGAAACGCCGCTTTGAGGAAAGAAAAATTCCTTTTTCTGTGGAACTGATCCCGGGACATATGGTTCCCTTTCTTGAGGCTGCGTTTCCGGGAGAAGTGAAATTCAGTCATGACCGGGATGCCGACGAATACGTATATCTGAAGGATAAGTTGATTACGCTGAGCGGACGGGCTCTTCACAAAAAAAAGAACCACATGAACTATTTTTTGAAGACCTATTCCTATGAAACCAAAAAAATTACTAAAGCCATGATAGACAAGATCATGGAGTTTGTTGTACAATCAAGAGAGAATAAAAATTACGACGAGGACGAGATGGAGAGTCTGCGGATGGAGGAGGTTGCCATCGAAGAGATTCTGCAGTTTATCGACGAGCCGGAGATTTATTCGACGGCCATTTTTATCGACGGGGAGCTGCAGGCATTTGCCATCGGAGAACGGCTCAGCGCAGACACGGCGGCAGAACACTTTGAAAAGGCCAACGACGATTATCGTGGATTGTATCAGGTGATCTGCAGTGAGTTCTGTAAATCTCTGCCCGAGGAGATCGTCTACGTCAACAGAGAAGAGGATATGGGCCTTCCCAATCTGCGTCAGGCGAAAGAGGCGCTCAAGCCGGACCACATGGAAGAGCGATATTCCGGTTGCTTTTTGGAGAGCAGTGTAGTAAAATGATAATGTGAAAAAATTAACAATATTAATTATGTAAAACCAGCCATATTTGGCTTGTTATTGATAAGGAGGTACATATACATGAAAGAGGTAGTAATTGTAG
This sequence comes from uncultured Emergencia sp., assembly GCA_904420065.1. Classification (GTDB taxonomy): domain Bacteria; phylum Bacillota; class Clostridia; order Peptostreptococcales; family Anaerovoracaceae; genus Senimuribacter. The sequence continues at coordinate 1,293 of CAJFTU010000020.1, read as the reverse complement.
GTGCAGCAAGAACACCGATCGGCAGCTTCGGCGGATCGCTGAAAAGCGTTCCTGCCAGAACTTTAGGCGCTATTTCCATCAAGGCGGCGATTGAAAGAGCCGGCATCAAACCGGAAATGGTTGACGAAGTTATCATGGGCTGCGTACTGCAGGGAGGATTAGGACAGAACGTATCGAGACAGATGTCTCTCGATGCGGGTATTCCTATTGAAGTACCGACCATGACCATCAACAAGGTTTGCGGTTCCGGTCTTAGAGCCGTTGAGCTGGCTGCACAGATCATCAAAGCCGGCGATGCGGATATCATCGTTGCGGGCGGCGCTGAGAACATGTCCGCTGCAGGCTATGTAATGCCGGCGGCAAGATGGGGCGCAAGAATGAACAATACGCAGATGATCGACATGATGGTTAACGACGGTCTGTGGGAAGCGTTCAACAACTATCACATGGGTATTACAGCTGAAAATATCGCTGAGCAGTGGGGACTGACCAGGGAAGAACTGGATGAGTTTGCTCTGAAATCTCAGCAGAAGGCGGAAGCTGCTATTAAAGCAGGAAAATTCAAGGACGAAATCGTTCCGGTAGAAGTTCCGCAGAGAAAGGGCGATCCGATCATCTTCGATACAGACGAACACCCTAAATTTGGTTCTACCATGGAAAAGATGGCTAAACTGAAACCGGCATTCAAGAGAGACGGCGGTGTGGTTACGGCAGCTAATGCTTCCGGTATCAACGACTCCGGCGCGGCTCTGGTAGTAATGTCCAGGGAAAAAGCTGACGAACTGGGTCTGAAGCCGCTGTGCACGATCAAGGGTTATGCGTCTGCCGGCGTTGATCCGAAGATCATGGGTATCGGTCCTGTTCCTTCTTCACAGAAAGCTCTGGAAAAAGCAGGTCTGAAGGTTGAGGATATGGATCTGATCGAAGCCAACGAAGCTTTCGCAGCTCAGTCTGTAGCTGTAGGTAAAGAACTGGGCTTTGATCCGGAAAAACTCAATGTAAACGGCGGAGCTATCGCTCTGGGTCACCCGATCGGAGCTTCCGGCGCCAGAATCCTGATTTCCCTGATCTACGAGATGCAGAAGAGAGAAGATGCGAAATACGGTCTTGCTACGCTGTGCATCGGCGGCGGCATGGGAACTGCCATGGTTATCGAAAAATAAGATATCTTATGATGAAAAGGGGCTGCCAAGCAGCCTCTTTTTATTGTATAAGCGAAAACCCCGTGTTAGACACGGGGTTCAAAAGACGCTATGCGTTTGCTCAATAATCTTCAAAGAGTTAAACTAAATT
>CAJFTU010000019.1 GCA_904420065.1 uncultured Emergencia sp. | reverse complement strand
GGGACCCGGTACTACTACAAGGTGCGGGCCTACCAGCAGGTCAACTATACCCGCTACTACAGCGATTGGTCCAATGTGACGGATAAAATAGCTAAATAAATACGTTATAGCAGAGGAAGACATCCTGCAGCAAGCGGGATGTCTTTTTCTATGGAATTTGAAAAGGAGGAAATACTATGGCATTTAAACTATACCAGCTTACACAGAGTCAGAAGGATGAAATGCAGAGTCTGATGAAGGACTATTTTGATCGCGCAAATGAAAATGGAATTTCGAAGACGGGGCCCAAATTCGTCTACCTGCAGAAGATGGCGAGGGAGGGCTATGCCTATGCAAAGACACTGTCCAATACCGACGTCAACGTTCCGACTCTGGACGGATGTCAGAACAGTGCGCACGATTACTATATGAACGGCGCTACCTTCGCCCAGATGATCTGGATGGGAAGAGCCCTCGAGGATTTTACTTCAACGGCGAAGACGACGATCACCAGTTGTTATAAAGAAATGAACGGCTATTACTTCGACTTTCTTGAGGCTCAAAACGCCTTTGGTGTCAAAAAGAGCAATGGCTTTTATACGGCCAATTCCTATGTGGACGATAAGAGTACCCGCAGATTTCTCACCTTTGACGACGCCTCCGCCATGGCGTCAGAGCTTTACCGGAAGGGTTATGAGATTCCTTACGCCAAGGCCGACGTGGGCGATCTGGTCTTCTATCGCTCCACATCTATGGTGGACGATACCCGCGACAACAGAGAAGCGAAGTCTTTCCGCAATATCGATCACGTAGGCATCGTCTTTGAGAGAAACGACGATTCCCATTCGGTGACCATTATCGAGTGTCACGGCGGTTACACGAACAAGATCGGCAGATGCTGCATTTCTGAAACGGCAGGTGGGGTCAACCCTACCCGTTACGCGCTGGTAAGAGGAGCCGGACTCAACTACCGCGTCGCGATGTGCGCCAGACATCCGGCGGCCTTTGGTCATCCGGACAATGTACCGGCAGCCTTTACCAGTTATAGAAGAGATGTTTGATACGCAGGAAGAAAAGGGGCGGAGCCGCAAGGTCCGCCCCGATTTTTCAAAGCCGGCAGCAGTCCGGCCATGGAGGAGGTGAAACGATGCTGGAAATCATCAGAGATAATTTTCTGGAGTTCTTCTGTGCTTCGGCAGCCGCCGCCCTCAGCGCTCTGATTATCCGACTGTACAACCGGTTTCGCGGCCTGCTGACTGCCGTTCTGGCCATAAACCATGACCGGCTGTATCAGGTCTGTTCGTTTTATCTGCGAACCGGCCAGATCACCGTAGAAGAGTTGAAAAATCTGGAATACCTCTATAAAGGGTATCACGCGTTAGGCGGAAACGGTACAGGTACAGAGCTTTACATCAAGTGCCGAGAGCTGCCGCTGACAGAAAAGCGAACGAGATGGCAGGACGGGGAAGAGACAGCAGACAAAAGAGAAAGGAGACGCCATTCATGAAAAAGAGAATGAAAAACCCTTACTTTTGGATAGGATTGATCGGCGTAATTCTTACAGCCGTTGGTGTGGACGCGGAGACGCTGACCACCTGGGAAGCGGTATGGAATGCGGTCTGTGATTTAGTAAAAAACCCTTACCTTCTGGGATGTGCGGCGGCAGCGATTATCGGCGTCGTGGTAGACCCCTCTACAGAAGGACTGAAAGACAGGAAATAGAAAAGGAACTGCGCAGTGAAAGCATCCTTGTTCATACGCAGTTCCTCTTTAACTCGTGGAATTTTACAGTTTATGCTCCGCGTCGCAGTATGCGCAGCGGTAAACCTTCTTTTCTTTATCTACCAGTTTGAAGACGTGGACGATGCCCTGCTCAACCGAAGTGATGCAGCGCGGATTTTTGCAGCGGATCACGTTGGTCAGCGTTTCCGGCAGAGCCAGATGCTTTTTCTCGTGCAGCTTGCCGTCCTTAACGATGTTTACCGTGATATTGCTGTCCACATAGCCTAAAATATCCAGATCAAGATCGATCAGCTGATCGATTTTAATGATATCTTTTTTACCGTATTTAGAGCTGTCCGCATTCTGGATGATGGCGACGCAGTTGTCGATCTTGTCCAGACGCAGAAGTTCGTAGATCTGCATGCTCTTTCCTGCTTTGATATGGTCTAAAACGATACCCGTACTTACTCCGTCTATATTCATGAATATACCTCCTGTGGAAATTTATGGTTAAATCTTCTTGCGTAAAGGGGATAGAAGCTCATTATGCCTCTCTCTTGATTCCCAGTAAATACAGAATCAGCGCCATGCGGATGTGTTTTCCGCAGAGAGCCTGGAAGAAATAACATGCCCGTGGATCGTCATCCACTTCCACCGCGATCTCGTTAACTCTCGGCAGCGGATGCATGATGGTCAGATCTTCTTTAGCGGCCTTCAGCTTTTCCAGATCCAGTATGTAGCTGTCCTTCAGCCTTACGTAGTCTTCTTCGTTGAAGAAACGTTCTCTCTGTACCCTGGTCATGTAGAGGATGTCCAATTCACCCATAGCATCTTCCAGCTTTTCTACTTCCTTCCATTCTACGCCGGCATTATCCATCTCATCCTTTACATAGTCAGGAACCTGCAGCTCCTGTGGAGAAATCAGGACGAAGCGGATACCTTCATAGCGGATCATGGCCTCGATCAGGGAATGAACGGTTCTTCCGAACTTCAGGTCGCCGCAGAGCCCGATGGTCATGTTGTTCAGACGGCCTTTCTTTCTCTTGATGGTCAAGAGGTCGGTCAGGGTCTGGGTCGGATGGAAGTGGCCTCCGTCTCCTGCGTTGATGATCGGAACGGTGGTTCTCTGTGCAGCGACTACAGGAGCGCCTTCCTTCGGGTGGCGCATGGCGATGATATCTACATAGCAGCCTACCGTTCTGACTGTATCGCTGACGCTTTCGCCCTTAGCGGCAGAGCTGGAGCCTGCTTCTGAGAAGCCCAGGACGCTGCCTCCGAGTTCCAGCATGGCGGCCTCGAAGCTGAGTCTGGTTCTGGTGCTCGGTTCGAAGAACAGCGTAGCCAGTTTTTTGTGAGCGCAGATGTTCTCGTAAGCGCTGTGGTTCTTGACGATGTCGTCGGCAACCCGGATCAGTTCGTCGATTTCTTCCACGGAAAAGTCGGTAATGTTGATTAGATTTCTGATTTCGCTCATTTATTTGTCTCCCTTCATCCATCCCTCATCAGAAGGATTATTCCTGAATTTAATGATCTTTTCTTTGTCGTCCTGCTTTATGTATCCCGTTTCTGCAGCGACCTCCACCAGAGTGTCCAGGTCGCACAAGCTGACGTTTTTCACCTGATGCTCGCTGAGACGATCTATGGCTTTTTTCATGCCGTAGGTGAAAATGCTGACGATTCCCAAAACGTCGGCGCCTGCGGCGCGAAGGACTTCTACGGTTTCCACAGAGGAACCGGCGGTGGAGATCAAGTCTTCGACAACCACGGTTTTCTGTCCCGGCAGCAGCTTGCCTTCGATCTGGTTGGTTCTGCCGTGATCTTTTGCAGAACCTCTGACGTATCCCATTGGCAGATCCATCAGATGGCCTACGATGGCAGCGTGGGCGATGCCTGCGGTGCTGGTACCCATCAGGATTTCACAGTCCGGATAGTTTTCCCGAATCAGCTGTACCAATCCGTTCTCTACCTTGGTTCTCACCTCCGGAGCGGTAAGCGTCAGCCGGTTGTCACAGTAGATAGGGCTCTTGATTCCGCTGGCCCAGGTGAACGGCTCTTCCGGACGCAGAAATACGGCTTCGATAGAAAGAAGCCCCTGCGCGATTTCCTTTTTCATGTAAACGTCCTCCTTCATGTATATAAATTAAAAGCAATAGTTTTCTCTGTTTTCCGTTTTGCGCCTCTTTCGGATATTTGGAAAACGGGTTACGGTTGTTTTCGGCTGCGATTGCAGTTTTTCGCTTTTCTCTTTGACCCGCCTTCCGGGGATTTATTTGGCGAACTGAGAGAGGCACAGTTCATAGGCTTTGACCGGATCCTCCGCTTTGGTGATAGGGCGGCCCACAACGATGTAGTCGGAACCCAGATCCTTAGCGCCGGCAGGAGTGGTAACTCTGACCTGATCATCCTTGCTTCCGTCGGAAAAACGGACGCCCGGGGTCACCGTCAGAAAGTCGCTGCCGCAGGCCTGATGAATTTTTCCGGCTTCAAGAGGGGAGCAGACTACGCCGTCCAGACCCGCTTCCCGGGCGTTTTGGGCGTATTTAACCACTACCTTATCCAGATCTTCGTCGATGAGCAGTTCTTCCTGCATACGTTCCTGGCTGGTCGATGTCAGCTGGGTTACGGCGATGAGAAGCGGGCGGCTTCCGTCCTCTCTGGTCAGACCACGGACGGCGGCTTCCATCATTTCCTTCGTTCCGGCAGCATGGACATTGCACATATCCACATCCAAACGGGAAAGGGCGGCCATGGCCTTCTCTACCGTGTTGGGAATATCGTGAAGTTTCAGATCCAGGAAAATTTTGTGACCTCTCTTCTTGATTTCTCTTACGATTTCCGGTCCTTCACTGTAGAACAGCTCCATGCCGATTTTTACATAGGGCTTTTTGCCGGTGAAACGGTCCAAAAAAGCCAGCGTAGCTTCCTTTGACGGAAAGTCACAGGCGATGATTACGTCTTTTCCCATGGTTTCTCCTCCTCTTATCTATTGATTTTCGTTTATTCGATAATGCCGATGATATCGGCCAGCTTTTCGATATTTAATTCCTCGCAGACGCCGGGCAGATCTTCGATAATCTCTTTACAAGCGTAAGGATTGACTAAATTTGCCGCGCCAATCTGCACGGCCGTTGCGCCCGCCATCATCATTTCGATGACATCCCGGGCGGAGCTGACGCCTCCCATGCCGATAACCGGGATCTTTACGGCCTTTGACACCTCGTAGACCATGCGCAGGGCTACCGGGAAGACGGCGGGACCGGAAAAACCGCCCATCTTGTTTGCGATTACCGGTCTTCTGTTCTTGATGTCGATCCGCATGCCCAGCAGAGTGTTGATCAGGCTGAGTCCGTCGGCGCCGGCTTCTTCGCAGGCCTTGGCGATGGAGACGATATCGGTGACGTTGGGACTTAACTTGATGTATACCGGTTTGTTGGTCACGCGCTTTACCGCGCCGGTTACCTCGGCGGCGCTTTCCGGCTGTACGCCATAGGCCATGCCGCCGTTGTGTACGTTGGGACAGCTGACGTTGACTTCGATAATTCCGACCTGGGGCTGTTTATCCATAGCTTCTGCACAGGCTGTGTATTCGTCGATGGAAAATCCGCTGATGTTGGCGATGACCGGTTTTTTATAGATTTTGGCAAGTTCCGGCAGTTCTCTTTCGCAGACGGCGTCAAGGCCGGGATTCTGCAGACCTACGGAGTTGATCATACCTTCCGGACATTCGGCGATTCGCGGAAGGGGATTGCCCAGACGGGGCTCTCTGGTGGTTCCTTTAAAGGAGATGGAGCCCAGTATATTGATATCGTAAAGCTCTGCAAATTCTTTTCCGTATCCGAAGGTGCCGCTGGCCGGGATCACCGGGTTGTCCAGGGTCAGGCCGCTTAGGGTTACTCTCGTATCTACCATTTGATCTCCTCCTTGTAAAGTACAGGGCCGTCTTTGCAGATTCGCTTGTAGCCGTATTTGGTTTCGCAGCTGCAGCCCATGCACGCGCCGAAACCGCAGGCCATGCGGGCTTCGAAGCTGAACTGTCCGTCGGGGACGGTTTCCCATACGGCTTTCAACATCGGTTCCGGACCGCAGGTATAGACATAATCGAAATCCAGATTCTTCATGGCGTCGGTGACAAAACCGCGGATACCTGCCGAACCGTCCGCAGTAGTGATGATTGGATCGAGTCCCAAAGCGCAGAACTCTTCGGTAAGTATAATATCTTCTTTTGTATTGAATCCGATGACGACTTTTGGCTTTATGCCCTTATCCGACAGGGCGCAGGCAAGACCGTAGAGCGGCGGCACGCCGATGCCTCCGCCGACGAGAAGAGGCGTCTTTCCACACTTTTCCGTGTCAAAGCCGTTGCCCAGCGGCAGCAGAACGTCCAGCTCATCGCCGGGATTCAGGAGGGCCATGGCGCGGGTTCCCTCGCCCACCACCTTGAACACGATGTTCAGGCTGCGGTCGCTGTAACTGCAGATGGAAATGGGACGCCGCAGATAAAAACCTGAAAGCCGGATGTTGATAAACTGACCCGGCGCACTGATCTGACTGCAGTCGCCGGTCAGTGTCATGGAATAGATGTTTTCCTGCAGTTTTTTCATTTCTTCTATTTTAAGCATCTGTTTCTTCATATGCGATTTCTCCGTTTACCATAGTGATCAGAACTTTTCCTTGGACTTCCCAGCCCTCGAACGGGGTGGCTCTGCCCTTGCTGGCGAACCGGGCGGGATCAATCCTGTAGCTGCGGTTTAAATCCAGCACCGTAAGGTCGGCAGGTTGGCCGTCTGCGATGAGACCTCCTTCCAGTCCGAAACGCTTTCTTGGGTTGACGGACATCAGCTCGATCAGTTTCTCCAGCGTGATGACGCCTTTCTTTACCAGACAGGTGTAGAGCACAGAAAAGGCGGTTTCCAGACCGACGATGCCGAAGGCGCTGCCGGCAAGTCCCTTTGCCTTTTCTTCCGCGCTGTGCGGAGCGTGATCCGTGGCGATCATATCGATGGAACCGTCTTTTATCCCTTCGATCAGCGCGTCGCGGTCTTCTGCGCTGCGGAGGGGAGGATTCATCTTAAAGCGTCCATCCTCCTGCAGGTCGTCTTCGCAGAGAATCAGGTAATGGGGAGCGGTTTCCCCGCTGACGTCGACGCCTCTTTCTTTGGCCTTTCGCAGAATTTCTACCGATTCTTTTGTGGAGATGTGGCAGACGTGGTATCCGGCGCCGGTCTTTTCAGACAGTTCCGTATCTCGCTGCACCTGTATCCACTCGCTTTTGGAGCAGATTCCCCTGTGACCGTGCGCTCTGGCGTAAGCGCCGTCGTGAATGTAACCGCCGTGGAGCAGACTTTCGTCCTCGCAGTGGGCCACGATCAGCTTTCCCGTTCTCTTGGCCCTGATCATGGCTTCTTCCATCAGCTGAGCTGTCTGCACGCCTTTGCCGTCGTCAGAAAAAGCGCAGACGTACGGCGCCATGGCTTCCATATCGGAAAGGCTGCTTCGCCCATCCTGCTCCATGGTGATGGTCCCGTAGGGAACGGTTTTGACCTTTGCGTCTTTTTCGATGATGTCGAGCTGCGCCCGCAGGGCGTCGACCGTGGAAGGCACAGGCTTTACGTTGGGCATGGAGCAGACGCAGGTGTAGCCTCCCCGGGCCGCTGCGGCAGTGCCGGTGGCGATGGACTCTTTATAAAAAAATCCAGGCTCTCTCAAATGTACGTGTACATCTGTAAAACCTGGAACAATGACTTTCCCTGTGCAGTCGATGATCCTGACAGCGTCCGTCGTTTCGGATGAATCGGCCGCAAGAACAAAAACTTTACCGTCGGAAATGAAAAGATCTCTCGGCTTAAACCCTTCCGGCGTAAAAACTTCGGCGTTTTTCAAAAGCATCGTCATGGATTTTCTCTCCTTTCCTGTTATGTAAACTATTTTTGCTCAAATCTTCAATATGATATCATAAGTTGTTCCATTTGTCAATCTGTTGGAGCTTTTTTTTCTCTGATCGGAAAAAAAGATTTGTTTCTGCGGTTCACCGGTGAGGGCCGCTGTTCATAGAATGGAACGGGAGGCGAAAAACATGAAAAAGTACGATTGGAAACAGTGGCTGAAGGCAGCGGGAGTACGGGCCGTTAAGACGATCGCTCAGACGGCGGTCGCGACCATCGGCACGGCTGCCGTTATGAGCGAAGTGGACTGGAAATTGATTCTTTCCGCATCCGCTTTGGCCGGAATCGTATCTCTGCTTACTTCTGCGGCCGGTTTGCCGGAGCTGCAGACGGCGGAACCTTTGGAGAACCCCAAGGAAACGGAAACGACCGAAGAGGACGACGAGTAGGCGGTTCAGGAGGCGTGGTTCATGACGGTTGAAAATTTTCTTGACTTCACTGACAAATTTTGCTATGCTTGGGTGGAACTTAAAATAGAAGAATATTATGTTTGCCGCCGGGTAAAGCAGGATGCTGGAGTTTGTATCGATAGGCCGTAGAAGATACAGATTGCCGGTATTTTTTTATCCGCCGGGAAGGAAGGAGAATGTTTATGCCGTGGATTTGTCTGCTTATCGCAGGGTTTCTTGAAGTTTTCTGGTCGACGTGTCTGAAGCTTTCGGAGGGATTTACCGTGTTGAAGTTTACCGTTCCGACAATTATCGGTATGATCCTGAGCTTTGTCTTTCTGTCCCAGGCCACCAAGGTGCTGCCCCTCGGAACGTCTTACGCTATTTGGACGGGAATTGGCGCTCTGGGCGCGGTGATCGTGGGAATCCTTTACTTTAAGGAACCGGCTACGGCGGTGAGATTGATCTTTGTCTGCCTGATTCTGATCGGCATCATCGGGCTGAAGCTGACCTCGCCGACAGAGTGATCTCTGTGCGCTTGCCCAGGAATCGCTTTGCCGGGCGAAGCGGCAGTAAGAGAAACCTTGAATCGCGACCGAAAGGCAGCGGCTCTAAGGTTTCTTTTTGTTTATCCCTTTACAGCTGGGACAGGTCTCGGAGAAGAATCAGGAGCACGTTGTCATCATAGAGGACTTTGGCCATAGAGGACTTGTCCATAGCTTCTGCAACCGGTTGAGACAGTTCGGGCCAGAGCAGACCAGTAACCGGAATCAGCAGAGCGAAGAAGAGAAAGACAAGGATGATTCCGCGGACTGCACCGAAGAGAAAACCCAGAAATCCATCCAGAAAGCCGGCAGCGCCATCATTGTATTTTCGTGAAAACAGACGGGCGAAAAAGAAGCAGAGAAGCTTTATACCGAAGACGATCAGCAGAAAAGCGATGACACTGAGAAGGGCGGAAGCGACAGAGGCAGCGGTGCCGTAGATAAAACTGCCGCTCTGCTGATCTATCCAGCCGCCGAACAGATCAGGCATGGCCTGATAGGCGGCGTTGGACTCTATGGAATTCTCTGCACTGCGGGCGATGGATTCTGTCAGCGTGTCGTCGAGGGCAGTGTGGTCGATCAGATAGGCCTTTACCCTTTCGCAAAAGATAAAGCCGAAGATGACGCAGACGAACCACTGCATGAAACTGACCACGGTCATAACGAGCCCTTTTCTCATGCCGCAGATCGTTGAAAACAGCAGTATGGCGACGACGATGATATCTAAAACTATCCCGGATCCCAAATTCATAGATTCTCTCCCTTAATTTGAATAGACGGCCGTTTTCCACATATATTTATATTACTAAAATTATCATTGCTTTGCAATAAGAGGTGAGCGTGTTATGCGGGGAGACTACAGGAAATTTACGGTAGAAATGGAATTGCGGGACGAGAGCTACCGGCTGTGGAAAAGGGGGATAGACGGCGCGGTCTGCGTGGTGGAATCCTATAGGGAAAAACGGTCGGTGTATTTTGCTGTTTCCAACCTTTTGCCGTCAGCAAGCCTTATGAGTGAAGAGGACAAGGAATATCACCTGATGCTGATGGGCGTAGATGAAGGCGAGTTGATCCACAGGGATTTCGGCCCTTTCTTTGTCAATCAGAAAGGGGAGGGCAGCTTTTTCAGAAAGTTTGGAGGCCCGCCGCTGGATTGTTACACGCACTGCCTGTTTCTGGCAGTCGACAGGGAAAGCGGAAAGACGGAGACCATCCTGTCGGGAACCATGCCGTTTTATCGGCCGGCGGACGCCCAGGCTGCGGATATTCAGACCGCAGCCTCTCAGGCAGAGGAAGAGGACTCGATGAAACTGCCCGGAGTGTGGAGAGAAATCGCGGAGAAGAATGCCGGTGCGGAAAGAGGAGACGTCTTTTCCAAAGACAGAGATGAGACGCAGGCCAAGTGGCAGAAGATCACGGAAACGGAGCGGCTTCCTGAACCGCTGAAGGACTGCCGCTTTCTGATCGAACGATACGGACATTATCTGATCGGCCGCAGAGAAAACCGTTTTTTCGTCGGCGTACCGGGAAGGTTTCTGCAGGCGGAACAGCCCTGCCGCGAGAAGAAAAATTTCGTGCTTTGGCAGCCGATACGGGGAGGTGAGAAGTTTTTTCGGGATCTGAATGAAATGAGTGAAAAACTGCAGCGGGAGATTTTCGGCTACTGGATCGGCGAAATCGACAGGCAGACCGGACGGATCGTTCCGCTGTAGATTTTCGGGAACGGATGACATTTGCGTGTCGTCCGCTTTCCGTTTCTCCGCCGCTTCTGCCGTGCACAGAATCCCGTACAAAAAACTGTTGAATACTATATTGAATTGTGGTAACATTGAAAGGTATATGAACAAGTTTATGGAAGAGGCCCTGAAGGAAGCACAGCTGGCTTTTCAGTCGGGAGAAGTCCCTATCGGGGCTGTGATTGAAAAAGATGGACAAATCATCGGCAGAGGTCACAACCTGACCCGCACCCTCAAGGACCCCACCGCTCATGCGGAGATGATCGCCATACGGGAGGCGGCCCGGAATCTGGGCGGATGGCGCCTGATCGGCTGCAGTATGTATGTCACAGTGGAACCCTGCGCCATGTGCGCCGGCGCGATGATCTGGTCCAGAATAGAGAATCTGTACATCGGCGCCATGGACGTCAAGGCGGGAGCCTGCGGTTCTGTATTCAATATACCGCAGGAAGAGAGACTGAATCATAGAATTCACGTAGAGACGGGTATTATGGAAACGCAATGCCGCGGCATCATGCAGGAATTTTTCGGGCAGCTTAGATATAGAAGAAAAAACAACAAATCGGAGGAATAGGACATGAAAAGAACAGGCGTTATTCTATGCCTTGCAGCACTAATCGTAATGATGACAGCATCTGTCTGTTTTGGAGCGCAGTCGCTCAAGATCACAGAGACTTATCCGAAAGACGGTCAGGATAATACGACCATAGAGAATATGTGCGTCAAGATCTGGCTCAATAACGATATAGGAAACAAGAAATCGCAGAAGGCCAACGAGGATTGCTTCAAGATTACTGATAACAAGGGCAAAGAAATCCCGATCAGAGTGTTCTACAATCCGGATGATTCCAAGCAGATCATGGTTTTGGCGGATACGACAAAAGATCTGAATATCAGGGACAATACCGAATATACGCTGACAGTATCCGGGGAACTGACCGATAACGACGGCAATACCCTCGGTCAGGATCAGAACGTCACCTTTAAAACGCTGAATCAGGGACGCAGCACGCAGATCTACATGATCATGATGATCGTCATGTTCGGCGGAATGTTCTTCTTTACTTCCCGTCAGATGAAGAAACAGAGGGAAAAGGAAAGCGACGGCCAGAAGGTGAAAGAAGAGCCGTTTAATCCATACAAAGAGGCTAAGCGCACGGGCAAATCCGTCGAAGAAGTCATGGCAGCCCACGAAAAGGAGATGGCGAAGAAAGCCGTCAAAGAGGCCAAGAAAGCGGCTCATCATAAGACTGACGAAGATGAGTACAAATACGAGGAAGAGGATAACGGTAATTTCAAAGTGAAGAGACCGAGACCGATTTCCGCCGGCGGCAGCTCCTACATCACGGGAAGAAAAGCCATCGCCGAGGCCAAGAAAGCCGAAGAAGAGCGGCTGGCCAGAAGACGGGCAGCAAACGCCAAAAAGAAAAAGAAAAAATAACAGACGCGGGTGGACCACCGGTACGGGCGGTAACTCCGCTTTCCCGGACGATATCACGCCTGCCGAAGGGAAGCTTCGGTAAAGCGCCCCGATCGTCCGCAAAACCCGGACTTTCAGGGACTGGGAAACTTGTTGTTTTCACAATAAAATGAGCGGTCCGCCGCTCATTTTATCTACATAAAATCTTTGAAAGCTGATGATAACCATGAGAGAAATTAAAATACTGTCTTTTGCCAAAATCAATCTGTCCATCGACGTGCCGGGCCTTTTGGATTCCGGTATGCACCAGGTGGACATGATCATGCACCAGCTTTCTTTTCACGACGACGTGCAGATAAAGTTCTTTCCCGATCAGAGAGGAACTCGGGGAGATGTAGAGATCCGCGTAAAGACCAATCGGTACTACCTGCCTGTAGACGAGAGAAATCTGGCCCATAAAGCGGCGGTTCTTATCCTTGAAGAATACGGTCGGAATGTGCCTGCAGGAAAGCTGCAGATCGATATCTTCAAGAGAATTCCTGTAGCCGCCGGTCTTGCCGGAGGCAGTGGAAACGGAGCGGCGGTCCTCCACGGACTGAACGTGCTCTGGAAGCTGAATCTGAATCTGGAACGTCTCTGCGATCTGGGCGCAAAGCTGGGATCAGATGTACCGTTCTGCGTTATGGGGCAGGCCAAATGCAACTTTTGTCTTCCGCGGGCGATTCGCAGAGATCCTCTTGCCTGTACCTGTGCCAGAGCTACCGGGACGGGAGCCCAGGTGCTTCCGGAGACGCCGATAAAGAAGTCTCTGGTCATTGCCAAGCCGCCGATGGGGGTTTCTACAAAAGAAGTGTACAAGGGCATCGATCAGTGCCGGATTCAGAGGCGGCCGGACAACGACGCGTTGGCGGAAGCGCTGAAGAGAGGCAGTTTTCCGGAAATATACGGGAACTGCATCAACGTATTGGAAAATTATACCCTGAACGCCTATCCCCAGGTGGGCAGGCTCAAGGAGATCATGCTGAAGAACCGGAGAGCAGAGTTGGTTCTGATGAGCGGCAGCGGACCGACGGTGTTTTCCGTATTCGGAAACATTTCTGAAGCCAAGAAAGAGTGTGAATCTCTGCGGAAGCAGGGATATGAGGCATATTGGACGAAAACCATAAAGTAAAAACAGGAGACATAACATGTTGAATTTTGATGTGCAGAACCACAGACCTCTCAGAGAGATCGTCTACGAGCAACTCAAGCGCCAGATCCTCACCGGCAGAATTACGCCGGGAACACGGATGATGGAAGTAGAGTTGGCTGACGAGATGGGCGTGAGCAGAACGCCGGTCAGGGAGGCTATTCGTAAACTGGAAAAGGAAGGATTGGTGACCATAGAGCCGAGAAGAGGCGCCTACGCTTCAGATATATCGGTGAAGGATATGGTGGACACTCTTGAAGTCAGAGAGGATCTGGAAGGGCTGGCTGCAGCTCTTGCCGCCGAGAGAATGACTGAAGAGCAGATCGACGAGCTGGTTAAAATCACGGAAGGGTACAGTGAAGCCATTCTCAACAGCGATACGGAAAAGATCATCCATTACGACGAGAAATTCCACAAACATATCGTTTCCTGCAGCGGAAACAAGACGCTGATTCAGCTCAGCGAAATCGTACAGGAGCTGGCCCTTCGGTTCCGGTATATCTACTACGATGATTTTTCCCGCTATGAAAATATGCCGGTTGAACACAGGCAGATCATCGCGGCCATTACCAGCGGTGATGCGGACACTGCGAGGATGAGCGCCGACAGCCACGTAAAAAAATTGAAGGAATTCGTCATCAGAGAGGGAGAGGAGGTCTTCCGCCACAGATGATGTTCAGATGGGACAGGAGCCGCTGAAAAATAGACGAGCCATGATCTATTTTTCAGCGGCTCTCTTTTTGATGATTTTGCTCGGCACTGCTTGCTTTTATTGCTGCTTTTCAGGGGATATAGGGAGGTCTTGGGTATGTTTATCGCGCTTTCTCGGTGCTTTCTTCAGTATTTTCCTGGTCATTTCGTGTGTTTTTTCTAAATGTCTCGTTTTGTTTCCTATAGAAAAAAATTGAGTCTCTCAGAAAAACGGGCGCAGCGGTGGAGTGAGGCCGTTTTCTGTTTTACGGTTTTTTGCTTCCTATGGAAACAAAATCAGGGGAAATCGCGGTCCGGACAGTGAATTTTTTTCGGAAGAGCAGATTCTGTTTCGAATAGAAACACATTTTCATTTTTAGAAACCAGGCCGGCCAAAATCGCGGTCCGGATAGTGAATTTTTTTCGGGAGAGCAGATTTTGTTTCGAATAGAAACAGAATTTCATTTTTAGAAACCAGGCCGGCTAAAATCGCGGTCCGGATAGTGAATTTTTTTC
>CAJFTU010000018.1 GCA_904420065.1 uncultured Emergencia sp. | reverse complement strand
TGCGACCTTTAGGCTGGAAGTCTCCACAGACGGTTTTGGATGAATTTGTGAAGCACGATGTAACATATGTTTGACAAACCAACATTTTTAAAAAACTCTTGCATCGCCATGGGTTATTTAAAGTATGATGGAAACCTTTTCACCTCTTTTCGTTTCCACCCGGATAATTTCCAGTCCCTTGTACATGGACAGTTCATTGGCGCAGGCGCGATAAAGAGTGAGAAATGTTTTCCGGCTGATCAGCTCCTGAAAGTCAGGGGGAGCTTTTTTTCTCAGTGCTTCGAAGGACGATTCGGGAATTATCCTTGCGACGGCTCCTGCAAGGGCGGTGGGAACGGGAATGCGTAAATTGCTTTCAGGTGTTTTTACATGGATAATCATGGCGTCTCCTATTCTACGTAAATGCGAACCTTATCGTCAACACAGGAATTTACATTTACCAGATCGCCTTCGACTTCTGCGTCGAGACATTCCCGGATTGCCTCCATGAGCTCGTCGATATCGATTCCGTGGAGCGCCTTTTCCGGAATCGGCAATTTACCCGTTGCTCTGGTGATTTTCTTTACCGCGCTTACCGGAAGCTGTATATTTACGTTATCGCCTTTCATACTTTCCACTTGAATGTGAAGCAGACGCTTATCGTAGTCCTTGATCGGAGCGGTCATGATTTCTCTGTCGACGCCCATGGCCTCCATCAACTGATAGGCTTCGTCTGCAGTAACGGTTCCTTCTTCGACCATCTTTAAAATTCGCATTTTTTCGTCCATGGTAATTTCCTCCTTAATTTTTGTCGCAGCTGGCTTACTTCAGCATATCCAGCGCATCTTTTGCCGTTATCTCTCCTTGCTCCAACGCCTTCAGTACGGACTCCCGCTTTTCCTCTTCTTCATTTTTATAGTCCTTTTCGTCGTAGCCAAGTCTGCGGATGACCTGATCCAGTTTGCTCCGCACTGTGGGATAGGATATGCCCATCGCCTTCTCCACTTCTTTTATATTGCCCCGGCAGCGGATAAAGGTTTCTACAAAACAGAGCTCCTCGGCGGTGAGGTAATCGAATTTGCTCAGGGCAAAGTCGTTTTCGATGACGGTATCGCACTGATCGCACTGCAAGCGGGTGACTTTAAGCCTGCTGTCGCATACCGGGCATCGGCTGATTACATTTCTCATTGGTATGCTTCCTCCTTATGACAATAATATAACGCATAAGATCAAAAATATCAATATATAAATCAATATTTTTAATATAAAAATTAAAAATATTGATTTATCGTAAAAAATATGGAAGCGGATTTGTCCGTATGGTAAAATAGCAGGGTAAGGAGAAAAGGAGAGAGGAACATGAAAGAGGATAACTTTTTTCTTGCCCAGATAGAAGATAAGCTGGCTCAATGTGAAAATAAATACATCGTTACCCGCACAGGGTTTTTGGATTCTCATCAACAATCCCTGGCCAGACAGTACTGCCGCAGGCATTATCTGCCTGTTGTGGAGGCAGAGGAGGCGGATCAGGCTGAGCGGCCTCCGGTCAGATCTGTTTTTTTCGGCGGATACGAAGACGCCGAACGGGTGATTCTGATCAATCTGCCGGAATATGCCGATCTGGCAGAGGAAGAGCCGCTGACGGTCATTCGGGCAGACAAAAGAGAGGGTGGACGGGAGCTGACCCACAGAGATTATCTCGGTTCTCTGACCGGTCTGGGAATAAAGCGGGAAATGATCGGGGATATTCTGGTTCGCGATAACGGCGCGGACATTATTGCGCTGAAGGAGATCGCGGAGTTTTTGCTTATGAACTACGGCAAGGCGGGGAGAACGACGTTGTCGCTGTCGGCCGTACCGATAGATCAGTTGATTGTGCCGGAAAAGAAGCTTCAATATATAAGCGATACCGTTTCTTCTCTGCGGCTGGACTGCATAGTGGCTTCCGCATTCGGCCTGTCACGAAAAAAAGCGGCGGAGGCCATCAATAGGGGAATCGTGTTCGTCGACCACGTGGAGGTGACAAAGGCGGACGCTCAGGTGGAGGAAGGGAGCTCTATCGTCCTTCGGGGAAAGGGAAAGGCCCGCCTCGCAGAGATAGGCGGCAGATCCCGGAAAGACCGCCAGTATATTTCCATAGAAAAATACTGATCGTAAGTCGGACATATACCGTACAGAGTGTATCTTTGTACCTGGCGTTAAGTGTTTTGGAGTAATAATACAGGGCGTTTCCAAAAGGAAACGCCCTGAGCTGTTTGTATTACATTTTTTTCGTCTCTTCATATCGTTTGACTTTTCCGGTGGTGGTCTTAACCATCGGTTCGTCGGTGATGACGAGACGGAGCATCTGCTTGTATACCGGAAGTTCTTCGTTGATCACATCGATGTCCCGCTTGATAATTCGCTGGATCTCCGCAGGATCCTCCGTGCCGTAGGCTTCTTTCATGTAATCCGGTTTATAGACGATCTTGGCGCAGATGGCCAGATCCTTGTGATCTCCGTCTTTGTGACGAGGCTGACCGAAGACCATGTTTTCTTCCACATAAGGCAGATTGCTGATCAGCAGCTCCAGTTCTTCCGGATATACATTTTTGCCGTTTTTCAGTACAATGACGTTTTTCTTCCGGCCGCGGATAAAGATGAAACCGTCGCTGTCCACAGAGGCGAGATCTCCCGTATGAAGCCAGCCGTCCGACAGGACTTTGGCCGTTTCTTCTTTGTTTTCGTAGTAACCGCTCATAATGTTCGGGCCGCGGGCGATCAACTCGCCGATACCTTCTTCGTTAGGCTGGTCGATGCGCAGCTCGACGCCGGGCATAGCCATGCCGATGGAACCGGTTCTCCTTGTCCAGGTGTTCTCCGCAGCCAGCACAGGAGAGGCTTCTGTCATGCCGTAGCCCTGTACCGCGGTGATGCCGAAATTGTTGAATCCTTCCAGCGCTTCCGGATCGATAGCGGAGGCGCCGCTGATGACGTAGCGCAGATTTCCTCCCAGCTGGTCGAGAATTTCCTTGAAGAGCTTACGGCGGACGTCAATTCCAAATTTGAGGAGAAATTTGGAGATCTTCAGGCCCAGAGCCACCTTCTTTTCCAGTCCCTGCTTCTGAACGGTCTGCATGATCTTTTTGTAGATGGATTCAATCAGCAGAGGGACGCAGACAAAGAGCGAAACCTTATATTCTACGATGTTCTTCTGCAGATACTTCAGTCCGTCGCAGTAGGTCGTCGTTACGCCGGCGGCCAGCATGACGATCTGTCCTGTGGAACCGAAAGTGTGGTGGTATGGCAGAAAGGCCATATTTATGTCGCCGTGGCGAATATCCTCAACAAGGAGCATGGCGTAAACGTTGGCGGTGATGTTGTACTGGGAAAGCTGTACCGCTTTGGACATGGAAGTCGTTCCCGAGGTGAACAGGATGATTGTCGTGCCATGAGCGTCTATAGGAAGCTGCAGATAGTCGGTAAAGCCGTCTTCCATGGATTTTTTTCCATCTTCCATCAGTTCTTTTATGCTGAGATATCCTTCAAGTTCTTCCATGCAGATGTAGTCGGTTACTTTGGTATTGCTCTTTTCTTTCAGTTCTTCAACGATAGGAAGCTGCGCTTTATCAAAGACAAGCACGTCGGAATAGCTGCGGATCAGAGAACTTTCCACCTCTTCGTAGGGCAGCCCCTTGTCTAACGGAACGCAGATTCCCAGACCACACAGAGCGGCGAAATAGGCCAGCATCCATTCGTAGCGGTTTTTGCCGATAATGGCGATGCGCTTGCCTTTGAATCCCTTCCGCAGCATGCCGGTTCCGAGGAAGTTGACGTGATCCCGGAAGTCTTCGAATTTTATATGCTCGTAGGATATGTTTTTCCCCTGTTTGTGCTTGAGGATAAATGCGTCGTCGCCCTGGTAAGCTTTGGCGCTGTAGTTGATCAGTTCCCGAAAATCCTGATGCAGTACAGACGGAAATACGGGTTTCAGTTCTTTGATCTCGTTCAATTTTAGATTCTCCTTAAAATTATCTGTGATTCACTCACGTAGTTTTCGAAACTATATTAACTCATACCCAACTCATTGTCAACGGTTGACAATGACTTTTTTGTGTGGTATCCTTCATTTATTATATGCGGTACGCGGAACTTTCTGCGCATCCGGCAAAAATTCGATCAGCAGGCCGACCGAAAGGACGGCGGAAAGGAATGCTCATGGCCGGAACAACCGGAACGAAAGGTCTGGAACAGTTCAGACTGCCGAGGTGGGAAGAACTCCCTTCTATAGAGCTCTATCTGGATCAGGTTCTCTCTCTCCTTGAGGAATGGCTGGGCGAATATCTCTCCTTGGACGGTAAAAAAATCATGACCAAAACTATGGTCAACAATTACGTCAAGCAGAAGTTCATCTCCCCGCCGATAAATAAGAAGTACGATCGGACAGCGGTGGCCTCTCTTTTTGTCATCGCCGTTTTAAAGCCGGTTTATACGATAAATGAAATTTCTCGTCTGATTCACCTCGCTGTCAGAAGCAGCAGACCGGAGAGAGCCTACAATCAGTTTTGCCGTCTTGTAGAGGAGGCGGTAAGTCACGCCTTTGAGGGGACGACTATGCCGAAGAATTACAATCCGGACGATCCCCGCGGAATACTCTGGAACGTCTGCAACGCTTTTGCCTGTCAGCTCTACGTGCGGAATATCTACTTGCAGGCTCAGGGGAAAGATGATACACTCAAAGCTGCAGCAAATGAAAAGTAGAAAACAGAGTATCGGGGGAGGTAAGAGATGAGCGTATTAACTGTGGAGAATGTGTCTCACGGTTTCGGAGGCAGACAGATCCTTGAAGACGCTTCTTTTCGTTTAAATAAAGGAGAACACGTAGGTCTTGTGGGCGCCAAC
Organism: uncultured Emergencia sp.; assembly: GCA_904420065.1. Lineage (GTDB taxonomy): Bacteria > Bacillota > Clostridia > Peptostreptococcales > Anaerovoracaceae > Senimuribacter. Next base: position 51,216 of record CAJFTU010000018.1, on the reverse strand, counting down.
GGCGAAGGCAAGACCACTTTTTTGAATATCATAACAGGAGAACTCATGCCAGATTCGGGCAGGGTGACCTGGTGCAATCACATTACCTGCGGTTATCTGGATCAGAGGAGCACCCTTACGCCGGGGAAGACCATCAGGGAAACTCTCCGGGAGGCTTTTTCCCGTTTTTACGATCTGGAAAAGGAGATGCTGGCCGATTACGATAAAATGGCCGAAGCCGACGAAGATGAGATGAGCCGGTTGATGGAAGACGCTGCGGAGATTCAGGAGATCCTGGAACAGAGCGGGTTCTATACCATCGATTCCAAAATCGAGGAATACGCCAACGGGCTGGGTCTGGGAGATATCGGACTGGACAGAGACGTAGCCGAGCTCTCCGGTGGGCAGCGCTCCAAGGTTCTGCTGTCCAAACTGCTTTTGGAAAATCCGATGATTTTGATTTTGGACGAGCCGACCAACTACCTTGATGAAAATCATATCGCCTGGCTCACCCGCTTTCTTCAGAACTACGAGAACGCTTTTATTTTGGTTTCTCACGATATATCGTTTTTAAACGATGTCGTAAACGTGATCTACCACGTGGAGGATGCGGTGCTGACCAGATATACGGGAAATTACGACGACTTTATGCGCATGTACGATATAAAACGGGCGCAGCTTGAGCAGGCGTATAAGAAGCAGCAGAAAGAGATCGCCGATCTGGAGGACTTTATCGCCAGAAACAAGGCGCGCATAGCGACGACGAACATGGCTAAATCGCGGCAGAAAAAGTTGGATAAAATGGAAAAGATCGAATTGATGAAAGAAAAACCGAAACCGGTCTTTCAGTTTGACTACTCCAGAGCTCCGGGAAAATATGTTGTAGAGACGGAAGATCTGGTGCTGGGTTACGATGAACCGCTGACCAGACCGCTCAGCTTCCATATAGAGCGGGGAAAGAAGATTGCGATTAAGGGAGTCAACGGTTTGGGCAAATCTACGCTCCTGAAGACGATGCTGGGCATCATTCCGCCGTTCGCTGGGAGCGTCAGCCTGGATTATTATGCCGAGGCTGCTTATTTCGAGCAGGAACACGCCGGCGGAGAGAAAACCGCCCTGCAGGATTTCTGGGATGAATTTCCGGCTCTCGACAACGGGCAGGTGCGAAGAGCGCTGGCCCGGTGCGGTCTGACCAACGAGCATATCGAAAGTCAGGTGAGAGTTCTCTCCGGTGGAGAAAACGCCAAATTCAGATTGTGCAAGCTGATGCAGAAACCGATGAATCTGCTGGTTCTGGACGAGCCTACCAATCACCTGGATCAGGCTGCAAAGGAAGCGCTGAAAGACGCGGTAAGAGAGTTTAAAGGAACGGTGATTCTGGTCAGCCACGAACCGGAATTCTACACCGATATCGTTACGGATATATGGAACATAGAGGATTGGACGGTAAAAACCGTATGATAATCTGTCGTCGCTTGCCGAAAGTCATTGGCGCGGCAGGATAAGGGGCGGGACAAAGGAAATCTGGCGCAGCGGCGAAAAGTACAGCCGCTGCGTTCTTTATAGGAGAGAGACAGCTTTGATATTGTACCGCGATGAAAAATTGTTGTGAGTTCACAAAAAAATACAAAAAAATTGTGGAAAAACACTTGAATTTTTATTTTGTCTGTGTTATCGTATTACCATAAAATTCGGAAAGGAATTTGAAAAATTATGAGAAGCTTATTTTTTGCAGCTGAATACTACTTTTATTACTTTTTCTTTTACGCAAGGGAAAAGTCGGTTTTGCTGCAAAAAAGTTTTGAGTAATTGCTATAATGAAAATCCTAAAATAATGACAAATTACTTGAGAACTCCGCAGCCGGCCGGCCAGCGGAGTTTTCATTGTTTTTGGAGGTAAGAAATGATAACGGTACTAAAGCAGGGAACAACAGAAGAGCAGAGAAACCAGCTGATTGAATGGTTCGAGGAGCAGGGCGTGCAGGTTCACGAGTACATCGGACAGTACCAGACTGTACTGGGACTGATCGGCGATACCAGCCATATCGACGTGGAGATGCTGGAACTTTTGGATATTGTGGAAAAGGTTACGCCGATTTCCGAGCCGTTTAAGAGCGCAAATCGAAAGTTCCATCCGGAGGATTCGGTTATCGACGTCCATGGCGCCAAGTGCGGCGGAGGGCATTTCGCCGTCATCGCAGGGCCGTGTTCCGTGGAAAATCCCGATCAGATTCGCGAAGTTGCTGAAGGGGTCAAGGCTGCAGGCGCAACCATGCTGAGAGGCGGAGCCTTCAAGCCGAGGACATCTCCATACGACTTCCAGGGGATGAAGGCGGAAGGTATAGAATTGCTCCTTGAAGCCAAGAAAGCTACCGGTCTTCCCATCGTTACGGAAATTATGAACGCCAATCATCTGCCTCTTTTCGAGGAGGTAGATGTGATTCAGGTAGGCGCGAGAAATATGCAGAACTTTGAACTGCTGAAGGAACTGGGAAGAACGAAAAAGACGATCCTCCTGAAGAGGGGACTGGCCAATACCCTGAAAGAGCTTCTGATGAGCGCCGAATACATCATGGCAGGAGGTAATGAAAATATTATCCTCTGCGAGAGGGGAATTCGTACCTTTGAAACCTATACCAGAAATACTCTGGATCTGTCTGCTGTACCGGTGCTTCACAGCCTGACCCACCTTCCGGTAGTCGTCGATCCGAGCCACGCTACAGGTCACGCCCATCTGGTTAAGCCGATGGCGATGGCGGCTACCGCCTGCGGAGCAGACGGACTCATGATCGAAGTTCACAATAACCCGGCCAAGGCGCTGTGCGACGGCGCTCAGTCCCTTACGCCGGCACAGTTTACAGACGTTATGGATAGTGTAAGAAAGATAAGAGAGGTGATTTAGCAATGAATATCGGAATTGTAGGACTGGGACTTATAGGCGGATCGATGGCAAAGGCCTATAAAAAGGCCGGTGCTGCAGTTCTGGGATGCGACAGGGACAGAGTCGTTACGGATTTCGCTAAAATGGCGGAGGCCATAGACGGCGAACTGGATGAGTCCCACTTTAGAAGCTGCGACGTAATTTTTCTGGCGATAACTCCCCACGAGGCGGTGAAGTGGCTTACGGAAAACGCTCCCGGAATACCGGCCGAAACGCTTGTAATTGACTGCTGCGGAACGAAGCGTTTGATCTGCGATGCAGGATTTTCCCTGAGCCGTCGATACGGATTCACCTTTGTAGGCGGCCATCCTATGGCGGGCAGGCATCGAGGCGGATTCAAAAACAGCCGGGCGGATCTGTTTAAAGGGGCGTCTATGGCTCTGGTTCCGGAAAAGTGCGACGATATCCTTTTATTGGAACGGCTGAAGAAGCTGTTTACCACCATAGGATTTGAGCGGGTTATCGTAACCACGGCGGAAAAACACGATGAAATCATCGCCTTCACTTCACAGATGACCCATCTGGTCAGCAATGCGTTTATCAAAAGTGATACGGCTATGAAGGACGAAAAGGCCATTGCCGGAGGCAGCTACCGGGACTTTACCAGGGTCGCATATCTCAACGAGGATATGTGGACCGAATTGTTTATTGAGAATAGAGACAATCTGAAGAGAGAATTGGATACGCTGCTCAGCGAACTGGGCAGATATGAAAAAGCGCTGGAAGCAGACGATCCGGATGAACTCAGGAGACTTCTTGCGGAGGGCAGACAGCGCAAGAGCGAGGTAGAAAAAATATGCGGTTAGAAGAACTCGGCTGCCGTGTCCGGGAAGTTGTCGGCGGCGGCAGCCTGGCGGTAGTAACAGATGAAAACGTAGAGAAACTGTATCTCCAGCGGTGCGTGCAGAGCCTTACAGAGGCAGGCTTTGCCGTAGACAGCTTTGTCGTTCCGCCCGGAGAGGGATCGAAAGACGGTGAAACGTACCTGAGGCTGGTTAATTTCCTTGCACAGATTCCGCTGACCAGAGCTGACGGAATCGTCGCCCTCGGCGGCGGCGTAGTCGGAGATCTGGCCGGGTTTGCCGCCGCCACTTATCTCCGGGGCATTAAAGTGATTCAGGTTCCGACGACGCTGCTGTCGGCAGTGGATTCGTCGGTGGGCGGAAAGACGGCTATCAATCTGGAAGCGGGAAAGAATCTGGTGGGCGCTTTCCATCAGCCGGCCCTGGTCTGCTGCGACGCCGGCCTTTTAAAGTCGCTGCCAGTTTCTGTTTATCAGGACGGGATGGCGGAGGTGATCAAATACGGCGTAATTGCCGACGCGGATCTGTTCCGGAAACTGAAGGATCCGGAGAAGACCAGAGAGGACATCGAAGAAGTGATCGAAAGGTGTGTGTCGATTAAGAAGAAGTTTGTAGATGCAGATGAGCGCGATACCGGCGTACGCCAAATGCTCAACTTCGGTCACACCATAGGCCACGCCGTAGAGAAAGCCAGTGGGTATCGGATCAGTCATGGAAGCGCTGTGGCCAAGGGTATGGCACGGATTGCGGAAATATCCGTGCGCCAGGGGTGGTGCGGCGCCGAGACGGCGGAGCAGATCACTTCGATACTGAACTCCTATGGTTTCGACTTGGATATTGCATACAACAATGAGATATTATATGATATTATGGAGAAAGATAAAAAACGAAAGGGACATTATATCGATATTGTGGTTCCCGAGGAGATTGGAAAATGCCGGCTGCAGAGACTAACTACAGAAGAACTGAGAGAAATCTTATGAAAACGATAGATATTATTCCTTCCAAATCTGACGCCCACAGAGCGTTGATCTGCAGCGCGCTTTCAGAGAATCCGTGCAGGGTGGTCTGCAGCGCCGGATCAGAGGATATCGAAGCCACGGAGAATTGTCTCGCTGCGCTGAAGGAGGGCAGAGAGGAGATGCGGTGCCGCGAAAGCGGTTCGACGCTTCGATTTTTGCTTCCGGTCATGGGCGCTCTGGGACACAAAGCGGCGTTTTATCCAGAAGGAAGACTTCCCGACCGGCCGCTTTCCCCGCTCTACGAGCAGCTTGAGGCGCATGGATGTCGTCTCAGTCCGAAGGGCAGCATACCTTTTGTCATAGAGGGTCAGCTCAAGGCCGGAGACTATTGGCTTCCGGGAAACGTTTCCAGTCAGTATATCAGCGGCTTTCTCTTTGCGCTTCCTCTGCTTCAGGGAGACAGCCGGATACGCATAGAAGGTGAGCTGGAGTCGAGAGGTTATGTAAACATGACGCGCAAAGTATTGACTGATTTCGGCATTGTTACGGAGGAAACCGATTTTGGATATACGATACCGGGAGGACAGAAATATTGCGGTCCGGAAGTCTACCGGGTAGAGGGCGACTGGTCAAACGCCTGTTTCTGGCTGGCCTCCGGCGCTTTTCTGGAGGACGGAATTTGCGTCAGGGGTCTCTCGGCAGACTCGCTGCAGGGAGACAGAGAGATCGTTTCGCTCCTGAGCCGGTTTGGAGCGAAAGTGAAAGCGGAAGAAAATCAGGTCACTGTGCAGAAGGGAAGGCTCAGAGGGATCGAGATTGACGCCCGGCAGATTCCCGATATGGTACCCATTCTCTCGGTTGTGGCCTGCGGCGCAGAAGGAAAGACAGTTATACGGGGAGCACAACGGCTCCGTATGAAGGAAAGCGACAGGCTGGAGACGATCTGCCAGGTTCTCCGGGGACTGGGCGCAGGCATAGAGGAAATTTCGGACGGTCTGGTTATAGAGGGGGGCGGTTTCCTGAACGGCGGAAAGGCCTTTTCGTATCGCGATCACCGGATCGCCATGATGGCAGCCGTCGCCTCGCTGATCTGCAGGGAAAAGGTGATCCTCGAGGGAGGCGAGGCGGTAAAAAAGTCTTATCCGGACTTTTTTGACGTCATGGAGAATGCCGGGCTTTCCGGAAATTTAGAAAGGATATAGTACAGCCTATGGCTTCGATATTTGGAAAAAACGTAAAGATTTCGATTTTCGGCCAGTCCCACTCTGCCGCCATCGGTGTGGTTATAGACGGACTGCCGGCCGGAATCAAATTGGATCAGGAGAAGCTGCAGAGTTTCCTGGATCGAAGAGCGCCGGGACAGAGCAGATACACTACCGCAAGAAAAGAAGGCGACCGGCCGGAATTTTTGAGCGGACTCGTGGATGGAACGACCTGCGGCGCCCCTCTTGCCGCGGTGATTCGCAATACAAACACCCGCTCGTCGGACTACGATAACATACGAGATGTTCCGCGTCCGGGTCATGCCGATTATACGGCTCATATCAAATACGGCGGATTTGAGGACGTCAGCGGAGGCGGTCATTTTTCAGGAAGACTGACCGCACCTCTGTGTGTGGCCGGCGGCATCGCTTTGCAGATCCTGGAGCAGAAAGGAGTTTCCGTAAGCGCGTCTATCCTGGAGATCGGCGGAAGCCGGGAGGATCCCTTCGGGAAAATTGAAGAGGCCAGAAGAGAGGGCGATTCCGTGGGCGGAGTGATTCAGTGCACGGCGGAAGGTCTGCCGCCGGGGATCGGCGAGCCCATGTTCGACGGTTTGGAAAATCGAATAGCCCAGGCGGTCTTTGCCATTCCCGCGGTGAAAGGTATTGAATTCGGCAGAGGATTCGAGGCAGCCCGCCTGCGGGGCAGTGAAAACAACGATCAATTCTGTTACGACGGAGAGCGGGTAAGAACGCGAACCAACAATCACGGAGGAATTCTGGGCGGAATCAGTTCAGGAATGCCGGTGGTATTCAGAGTGGCCATAAAGCCTACGCCGTCCATTTCCATAGAACAGGACAGCATCAGCTATTCCCGGGAAGAAAACGTCCGGATAGCCGTTAGAGGGAGACACGATCCGTGTATCGTGCCGCGGGCCGTACCTTGTGTAGAGGCAGCCTGCGCTTTAGCAATTTATGATTTAATGTTAGAAGGAGAAAAAAAGCAATGAGCAGTTTAGACGACTATAGAAGAGAACTGGATCAAATCGACAGGGAGATCGTGGAAAAGCTGGAAGAACGGATGAGAACTGCGGAGAAGATCGCAGTATACAAAAAGGAAAACGCTCTTCCGGTGCTCGACGCCCTCAGGGAGAGAGAAAAAATCGATCAGATTACCGAAATGGCCGCGGAGGATATGGCATCCTATACCAGAATATTATATAATACAATTATGGAGATGAGCAAAGACCACCAGAGAAAGGTTCTGCAGATAGAGTCTCCGGTGGTTCAGGCGATCAAGAAAGCTCTCGAGGAAACGCCGAAGGTATTTCCGGCAAAGGCCACGGTAGCCTGCCAGGGAGTGGAAGGCGCTTATTCTCAGCAGGCTTGCGAGAAACTGTTTAAGATGCCGAAGATTATGTTCATGAAGAATTTTAACGGCGTCTTTGCGGCGATCAATCAGGGACTCTGTCAGTACGGCATTCTGCCGTTGGAAAACAGCACGGCGGGATCGGTGAACCAGATCTACGATCTGATGATGAAGTACAACTTCTATATCGTCAAGAGCGTCAAGCTGAAGATCGATCACAGCCTGCTTGCAAAAAAGGGTGTAAAGAAAGAAGACGTGCGGGAGATCTTTTCTCACGAGCAGGCCATTATGCAGTGCGAGGAGTATCTGAAAAACTTCCCACAGGCGAAAATTACCGTCTGCGAAAATACGGCGGAGGCCGCCAAGATGGTTGCCGAGTCGGATCGGAACGATGTGGCTGCGCTGGCTTCCTTCGCATGCGGACAGCTTTACGGACTGAACTGCATAGAAGAAGACGTACAGGATAACGGAAACAACTATACCCGTTTTATCTGTATCAGCAAGAAAATGGAGATCTATCCCGGCGCCGACAAGACCAGCCTGATGCTCATCGTATCCCACAAACCGGGATCCCTTTACAACGTACTGGCCAGATTCAACGCGTTGGGCATTAATATCTTCAAACTGGAATCCAGACCGATACCGGAGAGAGACTTCGACTTCATGTTCTACTTCGATGTCGAAGCCGAGGTATATTCTGAAGAATTTGTGAGACTGATGAGCCAGCTCGATGAACTGAGTCAGGAATGCAAATATTTAGGAAGCTATACGGAGATTTAAAATGAAAAAGTTCGGATTAATCGGCGAGAAGCTGTCTCACAGCTATTCTCCGCTGATTCACAGCAAGTTCGGAGATTACCCGTTTGATCTCTGCGAGGTCAGCGAAGAAGAGCTGGAACCGTTGCTCAGGAGAGAGGAATACGGCGGATTTAACGTGACGATTCCCTACAAGAAGACGGTCATGAAGTACTGCGACGAGATTTCTGACCATGCCAAAGCCATAGGAAGTGTCAATACGGTTGTGCGGGACAGCAGCGGCAGATTGACAGGGCACAATACGGATTACTACGGGTTTTCCTGTCTTTTGCAGACTGCGGGCATAGACGTGAGAGATATGAAGTGCGCGGTTTTGGGCAGCGGCGGCGCGTCGGTGACGGTACAGGCTGTACTCAGAGACATGGGCGCCGGTGAGATTGTGGTCATTTCGCGCAGCGGCGAGAACAATTACGAGAACATCAGCCGTCACTTTGACAGTGAAATTGTTGTAAACGCCACGCCGGTGGGTATGTATCCCAACAACGGAAGAGCGCCGATCAATCTGGATGACTTTAAAAACTGCCGAGGTGTGTTGGATCTGATCTATAATCCCAATAGAACCAAACTGATTCTGGACGCCATGGAGCGTTCTATCCCGGCTGCCGGCGGTCTGATCATGCTGGTTGCCCAGGCCAAAGCGGCCAGCGAACTGTTTCAGGGGAAACAGATTGACACCGAAGAGATGGAAAATGTGGTCGATGAAATCCGCAGTGAGACTCTCAACGCCATCCTGATCGGTATGCCCGGCGCGGGAAAAACTTTACTCGGACAGGAAATTGCGGACAGGATGGGCAGAGAATTCGTCGATATTGACGATATGATCGAAGCTCACGAGGGGATGTCTATTCCGGAGATTTTCGAAAAAAAAGGAGAAAATTATTTCCGCAGGGTGGAGACCGAAATGCTGGAGAAGACCTGCATCCGTACGGGGTTGGTCATTGCCACCGGAGGCGGTGTGGTCAAAAAGAAGATCAATTACAACATCATCAAGCAGAACGGCATCGTCATCTGGATCAAGCGGGATTTGGATAAGCTGGAGACCGACGGCCGTCCGCTGTCTCTGACCATACCGCTGGAACAGCTTTATGCGGAGCGGAAAGACGCTTACGCCTATTGGAGCGATTTTTACATCAACAATAACGAAGACAGAGAATAACGAGGAGTATACGATGAAGATTCTGGTGATCAACGGACCCAATCTGAATATGCTCGGAATCAGAGAACCCGAGATATACGGAAAGGATACTTATCAGGACCTGATCAGCCTTGTGGAAAGCGCGGCTGCCCGCCTTGGCGTGGAAGCCGCTTTTTTTCAGTCAAATCACGAAGGTGATCTGGTCGACGCCATTCAGGAAGCCTACGGCAGATACGATGGTATAGTCATTAATCCGGCTGCCTACACCCATACCAGCGTTGCTCTGCTGGATGCGTTGAAGGCTGTCGGCATACCGGCCGTGGAGGTACACATTTCTGACGTGGCGCAGCGGGAAGATTTTCGTCAGATATCCTATGTGCGCGGCGCCTGTATAGGAACGGTCATGGGAAAGGGCTTTGACGGCTATATCGAAGCGATGGAGATGCTCATTGCCCATAGAGGAAGGAGCGTTTGATGAAGAAAGCCGGGAAAAAAGGCGGCAAATGGAAGAACACATTGGTGCAGATGCTGCTTGGAGCGCTGCTGGGATTTTTTCTGGTCGTGGCAGCAGAACGTCTGGTCGGCGGTATCGCCGGTTTTGCTTTGGCTTTTTTTGCACTGGTGGTATCCTACCCGCTTCATATTCTCGTCCACGAGGGCGGACATCTGATTGCAGGACTGTTGTCCGGATATCGGTTCGTCTCTTTTCGCGTGGGCAGCACCATGTGGATTCGGCAGGATGATAGAATACGGAGAAAAAAATTCAGTGTTCCGGGAACGGCAGGACAGTGTCTGCTGGATCCGCCGAAGCTCAGGGACGGAACATGTCCTGTAGCTCTTTATAATTTAGGCGGAGGATTGGCGAACCTGCTTACGGCAGCACTGGCGGCGGTGATCGGATATGCGGTCCTTTCTCCGCAGATCAAGCTGATTTTATATATTTTCGCCCTGTGCGGCGTGTTGATATCTGCAGCCAATCTGCTGCCGATGAAGATCAGCGGAATTGCCAACGACGGATACAATCTTCTGTTCTTTCAAAAGAATCCGGAGAGCGCGTTGGCTTTTTATCGACAGATGAAGATCAATGACTATCAGAGCAGAGGATACAGGGTGAAGGACATTCCGGAGGAATTTTTTTCTAAAGAGGCGGAGCAGCATCCGGAGGATCCGCTGCAGTGCGGTATTGCGGTGATGCGGATGCAGCGGCTTGAGGATGAAGGGCGTTTTGAGGAAGCCGGGCTGTTAGGCAGGAATCTTCTCAGATGTAAAGAATTACTGCCGTATTACCGGCTGGTGATCGAAGCCGAGCTGCTCTTCATGGAGCTGATCGGGCCGTGCAGGCCGGGGCAGGTCGAGGTCCTCTTTACGGAGGAGTTGAAAAAGTTCCTTAAGGTATCCAAACACAGTCTCAGTACCCATCGCATCCTCTGCGCCTACGCTGTGCGGTTTCTTCACGATTTAGCAGCGGAGGAGAAGGCGCGGAAGGATTTTGAACGAATAGCGGAAAACTATCCCTTCGAGGGAGATATAGAAAGTGAAAAGGAGATGATGAACAGGATATGAAGATCTACTGTTACCGCAGGTGTTCCACCTGTAAGAAGGCGTTGGCCTGGTTGGAGGAAAAGGGAATTTCCTGTGAAGTACACGATATCAAAGAAGAGCATCCCGACGTTGATGAACTGCGCTGTTGGTATAAGCTCAGCGGACTGCCGCTGAAAAAATTTTTCAATACCAGCGGTATGCTCTATCGGGAAATGGGACTGAAAGACAAGCTGCCTTCCATGAGTGAAGAAGAGCAGCTGCAGATCCTGTCTTCCGACGGAATGCTGATAAAGCGGCCTGTGGTCATTGGCGATGATTTTGTCCTGCTCGGTTTCAGAGAAGCGCAGTGGGAAGAACGGCTCCTGCCGTAAGGCGTCCGCTTATTCACGAAGCCTTGGGATACAGCTGGGAACTGATGTCCCTGACTCCTGATCAATGGGATGAGTTTCTCAAAAAAAGAGACTTCGGCGGGTTGTCGGTAACTATTCCCTACAAGAAAACTGTAATTCCCTACTGCGATTGGGTTTCTCCAGTCCGTCGCTCTTAAGCGTTGGCAAAAACGGCGCAAAAAGAGTCCTTCCACCGGCGCTGCCGATGGAAGGACTCTTTTTTATAAGAAAGTACGCTCTGAATTCCAACTGGTTTCGATAGGTTTTACTGTTCTACAGTTTTCCGTGAATTTTGTTCTCTATCTGATCGACGGCGTCGATTACGGCGAACCGGAAACCGTTTTTTTCCAGCGTCGAAACGCCGACGATGGTGGTTCCTGAAGGAGAACATACGGCATCCTTCATCTGTCCCGGGTGGTCGCCGGAATGGAGAGCCATTTTACCGGTGCCCGCCAGCATCTGTGCGATGAGTTTGTATACTACCGGCCTTGTCAGTCCGTGTTTGCAGCCGGCATCGCCCAAGGCTTCCATGAACATGGATACAAAAGCCGGCGAGCAGCCTGCGATAACGCCGGCAATTCCCATGTGCTCTTTGTCGAGCCAAAGGAAAAGTCCCAGATTTTCCAGGAGCTTTTGAACGAATTGTTTTTCGTCGTCTGTGAGTGTGTTTTCCTCTTCGCAGATAAAGATTCCCTCGCATACGGAGACCGGAGTATTCGGCGCCGTAGCGACGCAGTGCGCATCCGGCATGATCCGCATCAGGGTATCGCAGTAAGTGTTTGTTGCCAAAGAAATGACGAACTTTCCTTTGAGGGCGTCTTTAATGGGAGACATGACGTCCTCTACCATGTAAGGCTTTAGGCCGATGAAGATCACGTCGCAGATCTCTGAAACCTGAAGAGCCGTTTCAAAGGCGTTGATCCCCTGCACTTCTGCCTTGCCGCAGAGCTTGCGGTAATCCTTCGCGCACGCGTAGATCTGCTGCGGTTTGATCGCGCCGGACAGCATGAGTCCGGCGGCTGTGGCCCCCGCCATATTGCCGTAGCCGATGAAGCCCAGTTTTACGGTGTTCATGTCCAACATAAGTTTCCTCCTTTTATTGTGATGATAGTTTATCGTGATTTTGATATGACAGAATGTTCTGATTTGGAATACACGCGCAGATCTTCTAAAGATGCTGCTGAGCTGTTTTTCGAGCTTGTTTGCCGTCTATGTTTTGAAAGCTTCAAAGAGCTATCTGTGCTGATCAAGGATCTGGATTCGCAAATCGTCTACATTATATTCTTTTGTAAATCCGACGTCAAGGTTCAGCTCACCGGCTGCGGCGTTGATTCTGGTATGAACAGGAATCGGCGTGTTCTATATCGACTGAAGAGCCGCCGCACTTTCTGCGTCAGCTCTTTGACTCGGAGAGATCTCCGTCCTTTTTGGGAACGCTTTTTTTCGCGTGCCTGTATATGAGGAAAGAACCCAGGACCGCAGCGATGGGCACGATGAGGCAGCAGCCCACTCCGCTTATGGAAATGGAGATGAATTCCTGGCAGAAGGACTTGCTGTTCAGAAGCCGGGAAAGGGAATACTCGTCGGCGTACTGGATAAACAGGGTCAGATATTCCGCCATATATATGTAAAAGATCGTGTGTATCGATGTATTCAGAATCGCCTGTCCCGCGGAAAAAGCGGAAGCCGTCAGCTGTCGCAGAGACAGATGAGGATTGTGGTGCAGCACCTCGTAAACTGACGACGTTATCGCTATCGCGATATCGATAACAGTGCCGATGAGGGCGATGATCATCACAGAGATCTGCAGAGCGAGCATATCCAGCTGAATGTTGCGGGTGTATCCGTTGGTATCGGTGATTTCGTACTGTTCGCTGTTGAACCCCTCGCTGTTGGCTCCCGAAGCAAGATAGAATACCACCGGGATGAGCAGCAGGATTACGGCGGCCACGGACAGGAAGGCGGCTTTGCTCTTGATGTCCGCTTCGTTCTGATAGAACATGGCAGCCGATGCGATCAACAGGCAGGCCGCAGCTGTCACCGGAATGGGAGGAAGCCCCCAGTAAATCAGAAAGATTGCGGACAGCAGAATCAGCGCCTGTATGACCGTGGTTACGATGGATTTGGCTCCCCGCTCTCCGCAGAGGAGGAGAATCAAAAGAATCAGTATGATAAGCAGCGCGATCAGCATGTTTTTTTCCTCCTTTTTCCCTTGTAAAAGTAGACGGCCACGGCGGCGGAGATCGGTATGGTGATGACGATACCGATGCTGCCGGTGAGAAAGCGGCTCAGCTCAAAAAAGCTGTGATACCGGATGATGGTGGAAAAGGCGATCCCGTTGCGCATGGACAGCAGAATAAACGGCACGGCCGCGGCGATGTTGGAGAAAAACATGACGCCGATCATAGTGCCCACCACGTCGTCTCCCACGGTTTTGCAGGATTTGAGAAGCTCCCGGGCAGGCAGATCGGGATTGTGGGCCGTGATCTGATCCACCGTCATGACGATGGTCACTACGATATCCATGACGGCTCCCATGCAGCCGATAAGGATTTCCGACAAAAAGATGTAATCGGCATCCAGCTGCTCGTAGGGCTGAATCAGGTAGTCCATGAAATCGTAGTCCACATCGGGAGAAAGCCGCAAGACGATAAAGGACAGAATTAAGGTGACGGCTGCGGAAGTCACGGTGGCGATAAAAGAGATCAGGGTTTTTCTGTTTGGACCGTACATGAACAGCAGGAGCATGGCGCTGAAGAATATGGCCATGGGAACGGTCATCAGCAGTATGTTGACCCCTTTCAGATAGAGTCTGAGGACAAGGGCGAAAGCGGCCACGTTGAGGATGAGGCTGAGGACGGTCAGAATTCCCTCTCTGCCTCCTATCGCGATAAAAAAGCCGAACAGAAGAACAGAAACGAAAACGACGAAGTAGTCTCGTTTTGTGCCCGTAATATCTCCGCTCAGCAGAACGTCGCCATCTTCGACCTTTTCGATGTTCTCCACGAAGACGTCGTCTCCCTGACTGTACTTTGTATCGTAAACGCCGGACTGAGCATATTGATTTTCGGCATAGAGGGTCTGTCCTTTAAACTGGCCGTTACGCATGGTAACGGTGATCTTTTGCAGATAGTACCGCTCTTTGTACTGATGATTTCCGTCGAACCCGTCCCGTGTCTCCAGATAATGGTTTTCTACGGCGGTGATCGTTCCGATGGGACGGTCGTACAGGAAATAATCATTTAACGTGAAGAGCAGCGCTGCAATTCCAATCAGGATGATCGACAGAAGTTTGACAATGGTTATTTTTTTCAAAAAAATACCTCCTGTAATTTTCCTTCCCTAATCATACTACATTTACCCGGGGTAAATCAATCCTGCCGTTCATGCCCTCTTTCTGCGCAGCCCTTTTGAAATCGGATTGTTTAAGCGCGGGCCGCTTAGGGAAAAAGAACAGTATGCAGTTGAAGGGAAACGTCAGGGAGCGGAGAAGAGGAAATGAAGAAAAAGACATCATCGCCGGAAATCTGGGCGGAATTGCTTATGCCGTTTTTCTGTTGATACAGGACCGAAGCGACGAGACGGCATCCGGCACAGACCGATCAGAAGAAAATTTTCAGAAGGGCTGAATCCAGAGCGAAAGTCAGCGCCGATGCGGGGAGGAGAAGCAGCAGATCCAAAGTGGAGGAGGGAAGACCGAAAAGGGGACGCAGCCTGGGCACAAGCCGGAAAGAGAACAGGAAAAACAGTCCGCCCGATAGGAGAGCAAGAAATTTAGCGGGGAGAAATCCGCTGACCGTCTGGCCGAAGTGGACGTACTGGATCATTGTCCAGAGCAGGAACGGTGTCGCCAGCATTTTTTCTTTTTCTGCCGGACTGTCGCCTGCGGGAGCGATCAGGGCGACCAGCCTGCTTTCTCCGGACCAGTCGTAGATGAATCGTAGAAGAATCCCGAGTAAAACGGTAAACGCGGTGCCAAAGAGCTGAGTCAAGTAAATCACCTCATCACATTGTATGAAAGGATTTGCTTTTATACTCTCGTTGTTATAAAATATTTCTAAGTAAACGCAAAGGAAGTGAGTAAATGTCTGAATACAAATTCAATACCAACTGCATTCAAGCCGGATACAAGGCGGAGAGCGGACAGCCGCAGGTTCTGCCCATCGTGCAGAATACGACGTACCGGTATTATAACTGTGAAGACGTAGCGGCGCTCTTCGATCTGGAAAGCGCTGACTTTATGTATACCAGGCTGGGAAGCCCGACGGTCAACGCTCTCGAAGAAAAGATGGCGGCCCTGGAGGGGGGAACTGCGGCCATCGCCGCAAGCTCAGGACAGGCGGCTAATCTGATCACCATGCTGAACATCTGCCAAGCCGGCGATCACATCATCGCCTGCGCCAATATCTACGGCGGAACGTTCAATCTGTTCGGCGTAACTTTAAAAAAGATGGGTATTGAGACCACCTTTATCGATCAGAATCTGTCTGCGGAAGAGATCGTGGCTCTGGCCAAACCGAACACAAAGGCTATCTTCGGAGAATCCCTGGGGAATCCGGCGCTTACGGTGCTGGATATAGAAAAATTCAGCAAGGCTGCCGGTGAAATCGGCGTGCCTCTCGTCGTGGACAATACGCTGGCTTCACCTTATCTCTGTCAGCCATTGAAGTACGGGGCCGATATCGTTACCCATTCCACCACCAAGTGGGCTGACGGTCACGCTACCAGCGTAGGAGGAATGGTTATCGAGGGCGGCAGTTTTGACTGGGATAAATACGCCGACAAATTTCCGGGCATGGTAGAGCCGGATGAGAGCTATCACGGCCTGAGGTATTACGAGAAGTTCGGAAATCAGGCCTTCTGCGTGAAACTGAGGGCGCAGATGCTCCGCGATCTGGGCTGCACCATGTCGCCGATGAACGCTTTTCTGACCTTCCAGGGGTTGGATACACTGCATCTGCGCATGGAAAGACACAGTCAGAACGCTCTCGCTCTGGCCGAGTTTCTGAAGGATCATCCGATGACGGAGTGGATAAAGTATCCGGGACTTCCCGGCGACGATGACTACGAGCGGGCGAAAAAGTATCTTCCAAAAGGCGCCAGCGGCGTTCTGTCCTTTGGCGTAAAAGGAGGGCGCAGCGCTGGTGAGGAGTTCTTAAAGAACTTGAAACTGGCCAGCATCGTGGTGCATGTAGGTGATATTCGTACCAGTGTGCTGCATCCGGCCTCCACAACCCACAGACAGCTCAGTGAAGAAGATCAGCTTGCAGGCGGAATAAAGCCGGAACTGATCCGGGTATCTGTAGGCTGCGAGGATATTGAGGACATCATCGCCGACTTCGATCAGGCGCTGAATAAGGTGAAATAGCAGACTCTTCGAAGGGAGACAAAAGGGACGCGGAGACCGAAAGAATATTCTTTCGGTCTCCGCGTCCCTTTTCTTATGCAGCGTGTGCAAAACGGCTTGGCAGAGGCAGGAACGCTTCATCATTCCTGCTTTACATTGTGGACGGCAGGAGCTGCACTCTTGATGGAGACGGACCAGAGGGCAAAGAGCTGCGCCGAAAAGAAAGCGATCATGTATGGCAGATGGGGCGTCGAAATATTTTTTGCAAGTCCAGTGATGAAGGACAAAATGAGCGGGGTAGTAAACTGGGCCAAATACAGCGCCATCGACAACATGGGCATGACGGTAACAGCCGCCGACTTTCCCGCCTGCCGGGAGGCAGTGGATATAATAAACGGTACGCCGAGACCGTTGGCGAATCCTATCAGAGCGGAGCCGACGAGGGTACCGGCACAACCGCCGACGAGCCAAAGGCACAGGTAACCCAGAGCGAACTTTTCATTGGGCACGTACAGCAGACAGAGGACGATGCTCAGAAGTCCCATCAGGTAGACCAGAAAGCTGAGACGCCAGCTTATCGAGGACAGAAGACCTGTGGCCAGGGTAGCGATGACGCCGCCCATCTGGTTCATTGCGGAGGAATATCCCATCAGCTTATCCTGCTTGTCGCGGGTGAAATAAAAGGAGATCAGCCCCGTGGACAGCGGCATGATGATGCCGACGCCGATTCCTATTAGGGAACGGAAAAATAGGACTACATAGATATTGTTAAATATTCCGGCCATGCTTCCGCCAACCACATAGAGAAGCAGGCCGGCCATCAGCAGCGCTTTTGATTTGAAGCGGGCGCAGAGCTTGGGAAAAATGGGACTCATGATGACGATGAACAGGGCGGGCATACTGATGATCATCTGAGTAACCGCCTGATTTACATCGCTGAAGTAGGCCTTGATCGTGTTGAGCGCCGGAGCAACGGCAGCTCCGGCCATAACTGTCAGAAGAGATAATGAAAGAATAGAAACCGTAAGGTTTCTTCGTCTGTGCTCTCTAATAATCATGTTTAAACCTCACATTCTAAAAATTTTCGTAAGTTGAAACGGCGAATCAAAGATTGATATTCAAAAAAAATAAGCGTAAGTCCGTTTGGACTTACGCTTTCGCTACGCAACACCTGAATTATATCACAAGTTGAAAAAAAGAATCAAAGGCTTTTTTTGCTGTTTTTTAAATTTAATCAGTCGTAAATCGACTCTGATTCCATCTTCAGCACGTCTCCTGTTTCTGCGCTGATTTCAAAATCATACTGAATTTCGTTGTAGATGATCTCGATGTCGTAGTTCAGCGCGCCGTCGTCAGTATCCGCTTCCGCTTTCACGATATCGCCGACAGTGGAGCCGGAGACCTGAGCGATGGCGATCTCTTTCGCCTTCTCTATGCCGATGTCATTGACCTTCTCGGAAGAAGAGTCGGGAACGGTTGTCTGGGTTCCGCCTATGGATTCCTGTTCCTGATTGTAAATACTGCCGTCTTTGGCAAGGATTTTAAAATCGTAGGCGGTGTTATTGTAGACCAGTTTTACATCGTATTCCATTCGTCCGTCGTCAAATTCTTTGACCAGAGAGACAATGTTTTCATCCTGGGAACCCGGAACCTGATCCAGAGCGGCCTGACGGGCTTCCTGCTCGTCGATTCCGCCGATGACGCCCATGAAAAAGCCGGCAATCAGCAGGATCACGGCCAGAACTACGATGACTACAGCAATGATTATTCCTATTTTACCTTTCTTGGTTTTTTTCGTTATCTGTTCGTTGTTATCCATTTTTGACCTCCTGTCCATTTCTTCTGCTCAAGGCAGAGAGTCTGTGGATGACTGCGGCTGCAGCCTGCTGTATTCTCTTGTGAAATGAAGGCTGTTGCCCAATCTTATCCTATAGTATAACACATAATCTGCAATATTACTATTCTTACTTGTTTTGGAGCGCTGTGCGCTTCAGCCGATGATGAAAAAAAAGCTGCTGACAGCTTTGCCGACGGAAAGAGAGGCAAGGAAGCTGCCGAGCCATATGAAGCAGGCATCGGGAAGTTTCTGCTGTCTGAACAGGAGAATGGTGGAATTGAAACAGGGAACCGAAAACGTCAGCATGGTGAGTATCGTGATCATCTGAAATCCGTCGAAAGCGCCTTTCCCGGCCAGGGACAGGAGGGAAGCGGAGCCGAAATCTCTCTTCAGAATATTGAGGATGAAGAGCTCCGTGGCCTCGGCAGGCAAGTGGAGGAAGCGTTCCATCAGGGGTGAGAATATGCCGCAGAGCCGGTCCAGTACGCCGAAATACATGGCGATGCTGATGACGACGCTCCCTGCGCAGAAAGCCGGCGCCGTTTCCAATACGGAACGAAACGCGGAGCGGATAACGGCGAAAAGCCGGAGGCCGGTTTCGGAGCTTTCCATTTTGACCATCCCTTCATTCAGCGGATAGAACCTGGAGATGAGGGAGTAGAGGACTGCGCTGAAGAAAATGAAGAAAAAAAGATAGACGAGAAATACCCGAAGGGTGACCAGCGCAGCAAATGAGGCGATAATGGCCAGCTGAGACGAACAGGGAATCAGAAGAACCAGAATCCAGACCATGCGAGAGCGCATAGACCGGTCACGGATGTAGTCCAAAGAGGCGAGGGCGGCGGTGGTACAGCCCAGGCCGACGAATCCGTAAAAGAATTGATTGGTGAAAGGACCGGTCTTTCTCAGAAACGGAATGTGCGGCAGAATTTGTCCAAAGATTCCAAGGAAGATCATGATGGGGAACAGGACGAGGAACAGGTAGCGGGGCGTCATGGTGAGAAGGCCGAAATCGCCGAAAAAAATCCAGGTGAAAAGAGAAGAGATATTATCCATTTCTGCTTTTGAATCCTTTCAAAGAATGGTATACTATATATGTATGTGTATAAGTAGTTTTCATGAAAGAAAGAGGTACGGGCATTGGGATTTTTAGAAGCAGTCATTGTGATTCTTCTCGTCGCAGTCCTGCTGGTTCTCCTTCTCGTTCTCGGAAAGTTTTCCGCAGTACAGAAGGAAATTAAAGAATCGCGGATTGAGACGATTCAATACATAAATAATTCCTTTCGAAACTTTGGAGACATGGTAGCGGGAAACCAACAGGAAACCGCTCGTATGCAGGATAAACGGCTTGAAGCGCTGGGAAGGCAGTTCAGCCGGATGGCTATGGAAAACGAACAGAAGTTGGAGAACATTCGAAATTCCATGTCACAGAAGATTGGGGAGCTGACCGAGGATAACAACCGGCAGCTGGAACGGATGCGCCTTACTGTCGACGAGAAGCTGCAGAAGACGCTGGAGGATCGTATAGGTCAGTCTTTCCGCATGGTCAGCGAACGTCTTGAGCAGGTATACAAGGGCCTGGGAGAGATGCAAAATCTGGCTTCCGGTGTGGGCGATCTGAAAAAGGTTCTTTCCAACGTTAAGACGCGGGGCATACTGGGAGAAATTCAGCTGGGTTCCATATTGGAACAGATACTGTCGCCGGACCAGTATGAAGAAAACGTCGTAACTAAGTCTTTGGGATCGGAAAGGGTGGAATACGCCATTAAACTGCCCGGTGAAGGAAATAAACCGGTCTATCTGCCGATCGACGCCAAATTTCCGGGCGACGTATATTCTCATCTTGCCGACGCATATGATGAGGGTGATCCGGCAGCTATAGAGGCGGCGGGCAAACGGTTGGAGAGGGTCATCAAATCCGAGGCGAAAGACATAAAGGAAAAGTATATCGAGCCGCCCAACACCACGGATTTCGGAATCATGTTTCTGCCCTTTGAAGGTCTCTACGCCGAGGTCGTACGCAGGGGCCTGGTGGAAGTCCTCCAGAGAGATTACAAGGTCAACATTGCGGGACCAACGACGATGGCGGCGCTTCTCAACAGCCTGCAGATGGGATTCAGGACTCTGGCAATACAGAAGCATTCCAGTGAGGTATGGGATATATTAGGCGCGGTAAAGAATGAGTTCGGTAAGTTTGAGGATGTGCTGACCGCGGCGCAGAAGAAGATCAATCAGGCAAACGAAGATCTCGATCGACTGGTGGGAACCCGTTCGAGGATGATCAGGAGCAAGCTGCGGAAGGTTACGGCTCTTTCCGAGGAAGAATCGGCAGGCTTACTGGATTTAGAGGAGAAATAGATTGAACATATTTGCAATAGGTGATTTACATTTATCCTTTGATGAGAGAATTCAAAAACCCATGGATATTTTCGGCCCCAGTTGGGTAAACCATCATGAAAAGGTCAGAAAAAACTGGGAGGAAAAGGTGGGAGAGGAGGATCTGGTCATCATTCCCGGCGACGTCTCCTGGGGACTCAGAGCGGATGAGGCGATGGCAGATCTGCGTTGGATCCACCGACTGCCCGGACGAAAAGTGATCACCAAGGGAAATCACGATCTGTGGTGGACCTCGGTGACCCGGCTCAACCGTCTTTACGACGACATGACCTTTCTTCAGAATCACTGCTATATGACGGCAGAGGGCGTTGCGGTCTGCGGAACAAGGGGTTGGATCTGTCCCGGGACAGAAGGATTTGACGAGCACGACGAGAAGATTTACAACAGGGAACTTCTCCGCCTGGAATTTTCTCTGAAAGAGGCGGAAAAAGCCGGGGCGAAGATGACCATTGCCGCTCTGCACTATCCGCCCACCAACGACAAGCTGCAGGGATCCGGTTTTACCCGAATGCTGGAGGACTTCAACGTTCAAATGTGCGTTTACGGTCATCTGCACGGAAAGGATGCGTTTAAAAACGGGATAAAAGGCGTGTTTAACGGAATAGAGTACAGATTGGTTTCTCTCGATTATGTGGAAGGGGAACCGCAGCTGATCTGCTGTACGGACCAGCTTCCACGGTAAAACTGAACAGGAAGGGGCAGGTGAAGAATTTTGAAAAGAGCTGTATTGATTGTGATGGACAGCATGGGTGTCGGAGCGCTTCCGGATGCGGGCAATTACGGAGATCAGGGAGCGGATACCTTCGGCCATATCGCGGAAAAGATGGACTCTTTTTCCATACCGAATTTGAGCAGGCTGGGTTTGGGAAATATCAGCGGAGTCGCAGACGGCCGATTTGCCGTGTCCCGGCCGGAAGGCGCTTACGGAAAAGCCAGGGAGCTTTCTATAGGAAAGGATACCATTACGGGACACTGGGAGATTGCCGGAATCGAGACGAAGACTCCTTTCAAGACCTACCCAGGCGGATTTCCGGAGGCGTTTATTCAGGTCTTTGAACGGGAGATCGGCGTCGGAACGCTGGGAAATTATCCGGCTTCCGGAACGGAAATTATAGAGGTGCTGGGCGAGGAACACGAGGCGACGGGAAAGCCGATCGTGTACACCTCGGCGGACAGCGTATTTCAGATTGCGGCCAACACGGATGTGATTCCTCTCGATCGACTCTATTCTATCTGCCGGACGGCGAGAAGGCTTTTGACCGGAGAATGGGCCTGCGGAAGGGTTATCGCCAGACCGTACGTTCTGAAAAACGGCAAGAGGGTCAGGACTTCCGACAGGAAGGACTTCGCCGTATCTCCGGGAGCCGAAACTCTTTTAGACAAGGTCAGCGCTGCCGGAGGGACGGTATATGCTATCGGAAAGATCAGCGATATCTTCAACGGGCAGGGTGTGACGAAAGCCGTTCACACGGAAAATAACATGGATGGTGTGGATAAGACCATTGAAGCGCTGAGCGAGGATTTCGGCGGCCTGATCTTTACCAATCTGGTGGACTTTGATTCCAAGTTCGGCCATCGGCGCGACCCGGAAGGGTACGGAAAAGCGATCGAGGAATTCGACCGCCGGCTCCCCGAAATTGAAGGAGCCCTGCGGGAAGAAGACCTGCTGATCATCTGCGCGGATCACGGCAACGATCCGGTTCATTCCGGCTGGGATCACACCAGGGAATATGTACCGATTCTCGTGTATGGAAAGAACGTTCGGGAAGGCGTCGATCTGGGCGTGAGGGATACGTTTGCCGATATCGGCGCATCCATAGCCGATTATCTCGGCGCAGAGGCCACAGCCATAGGAACCAGTTTCATCGGGGAGATGGTAAAAAAATGAATATGATCGATATCATCCTGAAGAAGAGAGACGGCGGCAAGCTGTCTCAGGCGGAAATTCAGTATTTTGTCAGAGGCTATACGGAAGGAAGCATACCGGACTATCAGGCTTCGGCTCTGCTGATGGCCTTCTTTTTTCGGGGCATAGACAGGGAAGAGATCTTTGAACTGACCAACGCCATGCGTTATTCGGGGGACACGGTAGATCTTTCGGATATACGCGGCATCAAGGTAGATAAGCATTCCACCGGCGGGGTGGGAGACAAGACTACCCTGATTACGGCGCCTCTTGCCGCGGCCTGCGGTGTTCCCGTAGCCAAAATGAGCGGAAGAGGTCTTGGATTTACCGGCGGTACTGTGGATAAGCTGGAATCCATTCCGGGGTTTCGCACCACTTTGGAACCGGAAGAGTTTTTGCGGCAGGTCAACGAGACCGGGATCGCGCTGATCGGACAGACCGCGCATATTACGCCTGCGGACAAAAAGATTTACGCTCTGCGCGATGTGACGGGTACGGTGGAAAATCTGGGACTCATCGCTTCCAGCATAATGAGTAAAAAGTTAGCCGCCGGAAGTGACGCCATCGTGTTGGATGTCAAATGCGGAAGCGGCGCATTTATGGAGGATCAGCAGCGGGCCGCTCAGTTGGGACAGATCATGTGTGAGATCGGCGTCGCGGCCGGAAAGCGAACCGTAGCGGTCATTACCGACATGAGCCAACCCCTCGGAAAGGCTGTGGGGAACAGCCTGGAGGTTGCGGAAGCCATCGAAACGCTGCGGGGAAGAGGTCCCGAGGATATTACCCAGCTTTCACTGAAGCTGGCCGGAATTATGATTTACCTGGGCGGCCGTGTAAAGACGGAAGCGGAAGGGCAGATCATGGCGCAGCAGGCCCTCCACAGCGGCGCGGGACTGGAGAAGCTGAAGAATCTGATCATCAGGCAGGGCGGAAAAGGAGAAGTGATCGATCATCCGGAGCTGCTCCCTGAGGCGTCGATGAAGAGGGAAATCGTGGCGGGCAGCAGCGGATTCGTTCAGGCTATCGATGCGAAAGCCGTGGGGCTGGCTTCCCAGCACACGGGCGCCGGAAGGCTGACCAAAGAAGACGCGGTGGATCTCTCGGCGGGCATCCTCCTTCGCAAGAAAGTCGGCGATAAGGTAAGCCGGGGCGAGTGCCTCGCCGTGGTTTACGGGAATAATAAAAACAAGCTGACATCGGCGCAGAAAGAAGCCGAGAAGGCCTTTTCTATCGGAAAAGAGAAAGTGGAGAAGCCGCAGTTGATCAAAAACATATTGGGACTGTAAGACGGCGCCAAAGGGATATAGGCGGGACGCTTATCGGTTATTTGGAAGCTTCCTTTGACGGTCGGGTGACTTCCGTGATGTACCCTGCAGCCAGGATTCCGGCCGGCAGTGAAATGACGGCTATGCCCATGAGGGAAGAGAGCATGGTGATTGCCCGTCCGGCTGCGGTGACCGGACAGATGTCGCCGTATCCCACGGTAGTCAGGGACATGGTCGCCCAGTAGACCGCTTCAAAGAAATCGTCGAAGGTTCCCGGCTCAATGTTGAACAGGAGCAGGGCGCAGAGAAAAATGTAGGAAACAGCCAGGCTGAGAAACAGCAGCAGGGCTGTTTTTTGTTTTTTGATTACCCGGATCAGCGTCGCTCCGTTTTGGCTGTAGCGCAGCAGTTTAAAGACGCGGAAGATTTCCATGGCCCGGAGGAAACGGAGAAGGCGAAAAAGCTTCAGTTCGTCGGCCGAAAGCAGAAGGAGCGAAGGGAGAATGGAGAGCAGATCGATGATGCCCATAAAAGTGAAGGGGTAGCGGAAGGTGGAGAAAAATCGAAGCAGGTAGTCCAGTATGAAGACAGCGACCACCGCCCAGTCCAGCCAAGCAAGGAACGGTGTTGTATCCTTGAGCACGAGAGGCAGAAGGCTGAGTAAAATTACAGAAACCATAAAGGTGTCATAAATCTTTCCGGGCAGAGTGCAGCTTCCTGGTTCAACAACTCCTCTCAGCTTTTCACGCAAAGTCTTCATGACTGATCTCCTTTTCCATGTTCTGCATATAGTATTCTTGTCTGGCGGAATTCTATTCCCGAAGTATTCGAAATGTCAGAACAGAGGCAGGAACTGTCACGTCAAATACAGCAGACTTTTCGGCGGTGGGAAATCCCTATTGACAAACAAAAAATAAACAATTATACTTGTATACATAGAAACGCAGCGCACTGTCGCGCTGAAGCAGCAGCGGGCGGAACCGTCTTTCCGTGGTTTACGCCTGCAGGATATGGTATTAGGGAGGAAACGCCGATGCTTGAAATGTCAAAGAAGTCCAATTTGCTGGAGCAGGCCAGTTATAAATATTCCCTGCAGGACATCAAAGAACCTAATCTTTACCGGGATATGTACAATTACGATGAGGTGCCCAAGGTAGCCTTTAACCACAGACGAGTACCGATGAACATGCCGGAGGATATCTGGATTACGGACACATCCTTCCGCGACGGTCAGCAATCCATGGAGCCGTATACGGTCAAGCAGATTGTCGATCTGTATAAACTGCTTTCCAAACTGGGCGGACCTTACGGTCTGATCCGCCAGTCCGAATTTTTTATCTACACCAAGAAAGATCGGGAAGCCGTTGAGAAGTGCATGGAGCTGGATCTGAAGTTTCCGGAGATTACGACCTGGATCCGGGCGAAAAAGGAAGATTTCAAACTGGTAAAGGAACTGGGAATCAAGGAGACGGGAATCCTGGTTTCCTGCAGCGATTATCACATCTTCAAAAAGATGCAGATGACCCGCAGACAGGTGGTGGACTATTATCTGGAAACCATTCGGGATGCCTTTGAAGCCGGCGTAGTGCCCCGCTGTCACCTTGAAGACATTACCAGGGCGGACTTTTACGGATTTGTGGTACCGTTTGTCAACGAGATCATGAAGCTTTCCGAAGAAGCCGGCGTTCCGGTAAAGATCAGAGCCTGCGATACCATGGGCTATGGCGTACCGTATACAGAAGCGGCCCTTCCGCGAAGCGTAGCCGGCATCATCTACGGACTTCAGCATTACGCCGGAGTTCCAAGCGAAATGTTGGAGTGGCACGGCCACAATGATTTCTACAAGGCTGTGGCCAACGCATCCACCGCGTGGCTTTACGGAGCTGGAGCGGTAAACTGCTCTCTGTTGGGAATCGGCGAGAGAACCGGTAACGTACCTCTTGAAGCCATGGTATTCGAATACGCTTCTCTGCGGGGATCTCTCGACGGCATGAACCCGACGGTTGTAACGGAAATCGCCAGATATTTCCGCGATGAGATGGGTTATGAAATTCCGCCGATGACGCCGTTTGCAGGCGCTAATTTCAACGTGACCAAGGCAGGCATACATGCCGACGGCCTGATGAAGGACGAGGAAATCTACAATATCTTCAACACGAAAAAACTGCTCAACAGGACTCCCGGCGTTGCGGTCAGCAAGACCAGCGGCCTTGCCGGAATTGCTTACTGGATTAACGAGCACTATGATCTCAAAGGAGAGAAACAGGTTCACAAGGATTCGCCGCTTGTAGTGAAGATGAAAGAATGGGTCGACGAGATGTATGCGGATAATCGAACTACAAGCCTTTCCAACAAAGAGCTGGAAAATAAGGTCAGAGAGCTGACCCAGGCGGAAAAGTAACAGGAGGAGAAAGGAGAGGAGAATTATGATCGAATATAAGACGGTATCCCTTGCGGATCAGGTGTACGATACGTTGGAATACAATATCCTGACCGGGGTATACGCCTGCGGAGAAATTATCAGCGAAACCCGGCTTTCTGAGGAGCTGGGCGTCAGCCGGACGCCGATCAGAGAAGCCATGTCCAGGCTTCAGCATGAGAAGCTGATCAAAGAATCGCCCAACGGCACCGTAGTCGTAGGCGTTACGGAAAAAGACGTGAAGGATCTCTTTGAAGTTAAACGGAGAATCGAAGTAATCGCCACCAGAAGGGCAGCGGAAAATATCAGTCCGGAGGGTCTGAAAGCGCTCAAGGACAATATCGAGCAGCAGGAATTCTTCGCCCAGAAGGGCGACGCCATCAAGGTCAGGGATCTGGATACGGAATTTCACGATATCATCTACAAGGAGTGCGGCAGCACCACTTTCGAGAGCATCCTTTCGCCGATTCACCACAAGATGATGAAGTACAGGCGGATATCCCTGGAGAAGTCGAAGCGGATCATGGCTTCAGTGGCGGAGCACAAGGCGCTCTACAACGCCATTGCCGAAAAGGATGGAGATAAGGTGGACACCCTGATGCTGGTGCA
Organism: uncultured Emergencia sp.; assembly: GCA_904420065.1. Lineage (GTDB taxonomy): Bacteria > Bacillota > Clostridia > Peptostreptococcales > Anaerovoracaceae > Senimuribacter. The sequence continues at coordinate 24,298 of CAJFTU010000018.1, read as the reverse complement.
CATCGATCACGCATATAACAGTATAATGGAGGTAAGCGGTCAGTATGGGACAGACAATAGCACAGAAAATCATTAAGGAGCATTTAATCAGCGGAGAGATGGAGCCGGGAAAGGAGGTGGCTCTCCGCATAGATCAGACTCTTACGCAGGATGCCACGGGAACCATGGCCTATCTGGAGTTTGAGACTATGGGAATACCTCGGGTCAAGACGGAACTGTCCGTAGCCTATATCGATCACAACACCCTGCAGTCCGGCTTTGAAAATGCCGACGACCACCGGTTTATTCAGTCGATGGCAAAGAAATACGGGCTGTACTTTTCCCGTCCGGGAAACGGCATATGCCATCAGGTTCATCTTGAGCGATTCGGCAAACCGGGAAAGACGCTGATCGGTTCGGACAGCCATACGCCTACGGGCGGCGGAATCGGTATGCTGGCCATGGGCGCCGGCGGTCTGGATGTGGCTGTAGCCATGGGCGGAGGCGCTTATTACATCACCATGCCGAAGATGTATAAGGTTAATCTGACGGGTAAGCTGCGGGATTTCGTTACGGCAAAAGACGTGAGCCTGGAGATTCTGAGGATTCTTTCCGTAAAAGGCGGAGTCGGCGCCATCATCGAGTGGGGCGGGCCCGGAATCAAGACGCTGTCCGTACCGGAAAGAGCGACGATCACCAATATGGGAACAGAGCTCGGAGCGACGACTTCCATTTTCCCTTCTGACGAAGTGACGAAGGCGTTTCTTGAAGCCGAAGGCAGAGGCCAGGATTACGTAGAATTGAAGAGCGACCCTGACGCGGTTTACGACAGAGTCATCGATATCGATCTTTCAACGCTGAAACCGCTGATCGCATGTCCTCACAGTCCGGACAATGTGGTAAGCGTGGAGTCGTTAAAGGGAACCAGGGTAGATCAGGTATGTATCGGATCCTGCACCAATTCCTCTCTCTACGATATGCTGAAGGTTGCCGCACTGCTTAAAGGCAAAACCATACGCCCTGAGGTCAGCCTTTCCATTTCGCCGGGATCGAAACAGGTGCTGACCATGTTGGCGGACTGCGGGGCTCTTTCGGATATTCTGGCCAGCGGAGCCAGAGTTCTGGAGTGCGCCTGCGGACCTTGTATCGGAATGGGCTTTTCTCCTAATTCGGGAGGCGTATCCCTGAGAACCTTCAACAGAAACTTTGAGGGAAGGAGCGGAACCAAAGACGGCCAGGTATACCTGGTATCGCCGGAGACTGCTGTAGCCGCGGCTCTGACCGGAGAGATTACCGATCCGATGCTCCTTGGAGAAATGCCGAAGGTTGAGATGCCGCAGGCCTTTAAAATCGATGACAGCGCCATCATCCCGCCGGCACAGCCGGAAGAAGCCGCGGACTTGGAAATCCTCAGAGGACCGAATATCAAAGAATTCCCGCAGAGCAGGCCGCAGGAAGACGTTCTTGAAGCGCCGCTGGTACTGAAGGTGGGAGACAACATCACGACGGACCACATTATGCCGGCCGGATCGAAGATCCTGCCGTATCGCTCCAATATTCCTCACCTTTCCCAGTTCTGCTTCGGCGTCTGTGACGAGACATTCCCGCAGAGAGCAAAGGAAGCGGGACAGAGTATCATCGTGGGCGGAGCCAACTACGGTCAGGGTTCTTCGAGAGAGCACGCGGCTCTGGTCCCTCTTTATCTGGGCGTGAGAGCGGTGATCACCAAAAGCTTTGCCCGGATTCACGTCGCAAATCTGATCAATGCGGGTATCATGCCGCTGACCTTTAAGAATCCGGAAGACTATGACCGGATCAATCAGGGCGACGTGCTGAGGTTGACTGATATCTATCAGGGTATGGACAGCGGAGAAATTAAGCTGACCGACGTGACTACCGGAGAGACCTTTACGCTGACCTGCAGTTTCACCGAACGGCAGAAGGAAATCCTGAAAGCGGGCAGTCTGTTGAAATACGTGGCAAAGCAATAGGAGAGAGACAGATGAACAGAGAAGAATACATAGACAAGGCGCTGAATCAGTTCAGGGAGCTGCTTACAGAGCAGCTTGAGCGAAACGATCGGATGAAGAACGCAACGGCGCCGAAGGATTTTTCCGCTGTGGACCGAATTGTGATCGGCCTGTGCGGAGGCGACGGCATCGGACCGATTATCATGGAACAGGCAGAGAGGCTGGTGCGCAAAGTGCTGGCCGAGGAGCTGGAGTCGGGCAGAGTCATCCTGAAGACCATCGAAGGACTTACCATTGAAAATCGACTGGCGCAGGGAAAGGCCGTTCCGGAGGAAGTGCTCGAGCAGATCAGGGCCTGCGACGTACTGTTGAAAGGACCGACGACTACGCCGAAGGGAGGAACTCTGGAAAGCGCCAACGTTACTCTCAGACGGGAACTGGACCTGTACGCCAACGTGCGGCCGGTGCAGGTGCCGGAGGAAGGCATCGACTGGATATTCTACCGGGAAAATACGGAAGGTGAATACGTTCTGGGCAGCCGCGGCGTAGAAGTTCCCGGTGAACTTTCCATGGATTTTAAGGTGACAACAGAGTGCGGAACCCGAAGAATTGCAAAGGCTGCATTTGATTATGCCAAGGCCAACGGAAAGACCAGCGTGGCCGTTGTGACCAAGGCCAACATCATGAAAAAAACCGACGGCAGCTTCACGAGAATCTGCCACGAGGTAGCGGCCGACTATCCGGGAATCGAGGCGGAGGACTGGTATATCGACATCATGACCGCTAATCTGGTCAACCGGGATATCCGCAGCAAATTCCAGGTGTTCGTCCTTCCTAATCTGTACGGCGATATCATCACCGACGAAGCCGCGGAAATACAAGGCGGTGTAGGTACCGCGGGCAGCGCCAACATGGGCGATCAATACGCCATGTTTGAAGCGATCCACGGAAGCGCGCCGAGGATGATCGAAGACGGTCTGGCCGATTATGCCAACCCATCCAGCATTTTCAAAGCTGCGGAGATGATGATCCGTCACATCGGTTTTACAGAAAAGGCGGATAAACTGGCGGACGCTCTGCAGGAATGCGGCGAGAGGGAGAAGAAGGTAGTCGTGACCGGCTTTGCCGACGGCGCTACCTGTAAGGAGTACGCCGATTATGTGATGAGCAAACTGTAGAAATGTCTATAGATAAAGACGGGCAGGATGAGATTATCCCGCCCGTTTTGTTTTGACGACGGTAAAACCTGAAGCTCGGATATGGTGAGAGTAGTGCGCTCCGCGCTTTTTTGTGAAAAGGATATGGCGTTTACGGGAAATGTGATATGATATAGGAGAACGACAAGCGAGGTGAACGTGAGATGAAATTATTTGTGTACAGCATGCGGGAATTCGACGAGAAACCTTTTTTCGATCAGTTCTGCAGAAAATACGGCGTGGAATACGGATACACTGTGGAAACGCCCTGCCTTGACAACATAGATCTGGCAAGGGGATACGATGCGGTAGACATCATTACCACGGTAATCAATCGGGAGATGATCCGCAGGTTTCACGAAATCGGCATCAAGTGTATTTCTACGCGGACCATCGGATATGACCACATCGATGCGGAATACGCCGCGTCGCTGGGAATCGGCGTAACCAATGTGACCTATTCTCCCGACAGCGTTGCCGATTACACGGTGATGATGATTCTGATGGGCCTGCGAAAGATCAAGCATATCATGCAGAGAGGGGACGTGCAGGATTTCACTCTGCGGGGAAAGCTGGCCAGAGAGCTTCCAGACTGTACTGTGGGCATCATCGGGACAGGCCGTATCGGGGAGACCGTGATACGAGATCTGAGCGGTTTCGGCTGCCGTATGATCGCTTACGATCTCTATGAAAAGGACAGCGTGAAGAAATACGCTCAGTACGTGGATTTGGATACGCTTTTTGCGGAAAGCGATATCATTACGCTGCATGCGCCGGCCACAGCCGAAAGCTATCACATGATCGACGACAGAGCCATCGAAAGGATAAAAGAGGGCGTCGGTATCGTCAACTGCGCCAGGGGTTCTCTGATCGACAGCGATGCGCTGATTCGCGGCATAGAGAGCCGAAAAATAGGTTTTGCCTGTCTCGATGTGGTAGAACATGAGAGCGGACTCTACTATTTCGACCGGATGGGCGAACCGCTGAACAATCCGAGGCTGGCTATCCTACGCTCCTATGCAAATGTAATCGTTACTTCGCATATGGCTTTTTACACCGACGAAGCGGTGGCCAACATGGCGGAAAATTCGATTATCGGAGCAAAACTCTATATGGAAGGCGCAGAGAATCCGTTCCTGGTCGTCTGACGCAGACAGAGGAGTTTACCGGGATTTGCCCATTCTCCTGTCATATTCACCCCTCTCATTAATATATTACTTATTAATGAGAGGGGTGTTTTTGTGAGAAAAAAATGGAAAAAGCACGAGAAAAGGCTGATTTGCCTCGGTTGTATTTTAACATTGTGCGGAATTATGGGCGTGAAGTACTTTTCAAATCCGCAGGAACCGGTAGTGCTGGAGACTGTATCGGATACGCTGACCGACGCCGGCGCGCCGACCGAAGAGCAGAAGAATGCAAATATGGATTTGAACGTCAAGAGCGCGGTTCTCATCGATGCGGAAACAGGAAAAGTTCTCTTTGAACAGGATGCTCACAAGGAACTGCCTCCGGCCTCCGTCACGAAGATCATGACCATGCTTCTGGCGCTGGAAGCAGTAGAAGACGGAAAGGTGAAGCTGACCGACGAGATCACCATTTCCGAAAGAGCGGCTTCTATGGGCGGAAGCCAGATGTATATGGAGGTCGGCGAGGTACATACCCTGGAGGAGCTTCTTGCCGGTATCGCCATCGTTTCGGCTAATGACGCCTGTGTGGCAGTTTCCGAATATATTGCCGGAAGCGAGGAAGTCTTTGTGGAGAAGATGAACAAGAGAGCGCAGGAACTGGGGATGAGGGATACCCATTTTGTGAATACCAACGGATTGCCGGTAACCGATCATTACACCAGCGCATATGATATAGCAGTGATGTCGCGCCTTTTACTGAAGCACGAGGAAACGCGGAAATGGTTTACCACCTGGCAGACGACCATCGAAGTGGGCCTGCCGGGAAAGGAAAAGGAATTCGGCCTTACCAATACCAACAAGCTGATAAAGCAGTATCCGGGAGCGAACGGCATTAAGACAGGATTTACCCAAGAGGCCGGATATTGCCTTTCCGCGTCGGCGACAAAGGAGGATACTACTTTGATCGCCGTAGTCCTCGGCGCAGAGACATCGAAAATCCGTTTTGAAGAGGTGAGCAAACTTCTAAACTATGGATTTGCCAATTTTACGTCTGTGACCCTGGCCGACAAAGGACAGAAGATGAAAAAGGTGAAGCTGGATAAAGGCGATCCCTATACGGTGAATGCGGTAGCGTCGGAGAAAGCTTCAGCCCTGGTAAAAAAGGGGGAAGAAAAGAAGGCCACCTGCAAAGTCAAAATCGATAAAAATATCAGGCTTCCTCTGAAAAAAGGAGATAAAATCGGTACGCTTACTGTTTATTGCGGCGGAGAAAAAGCCGGCGCCTGTGATTTGCTCACTGACCGGGCGGTAGAAAAGGTTTCTTTTATCACGTATTACATACGTAAGATAAAGAATTTGTTCTGAGGTCAGAGGGGTGAATAACTTTATGGAAAAAGAGTATATCCTGTCCTTTTCATCCTTTTATAAAGCAGCTTACGCCAGAGACGTACTGGAGGAAAATGGGCTCAACTCCACTTTACGCAAGCTGCCAGCGCAGGTAGCCCATTCCTGCAGCACTGGAGTATATCTGAGAATCGACTCCATAGAAAGAGTGCGACGAGTGTTGGATGAGCGGCAGATCGCGGTGAGAGGGATATATGAGATAAGACGTAATGAAAAAGGCATAAAGACCTATATGAGGGTATGAGAAAAGACGAGCAGGAATAAGAAATTTCCCGCTCGTTTTTTTATCTATAGGTACTTGAGGCAGAAAGCAGGAGGAATCATTTTATAAAATTCAGAAATTTATAAAAAACATATTGATTATATAAAATTCTGTGATATAATCTTTGTAAAGAAAATCTTTTTCAGAAAGAAAGATGGAGGTGATAAGGTGATGAGAGATAGTGTCCTTGACTGGGAACAACCTATAGAACGGTATTTTGAGGAAATCTCTCAAATTCCAAGGAATTCTGGCTGTGAAAAAGAGATCAGCGATTATATCGTTGAATTTGCCAGGAAACTATGGATCGGAACGGTGATCTGCTCAGAACGCTTTTAGAAGCTTATCGGAAGGTGACGGGCGATCAGAGTCAGCCGCTGGTTGTAGGAGGCTGTACCTATGCAAGGACGATGGAGAACATTGTCGCTTTTGGGCCGGCTTTTCCGGGAAAAAATAGTTTAGAACACATGCCTGACGAATTTATCACTGCAGAGGACTTAAAGAGACTGAAAGAAATTTACAGGAAAGCGCTGATGGATATCCTGGGAAAAGAAATCTCCATGTAAGAGAATCAAGGTTGATTATCGTTATAGTAAAGGTTAAAATTATAATATAATAAATCGCACAGAAAGGAAAACAGAGAAGTATATATGGCGCGCACCAACAGTACCCTGTCAGAAAAAGTTTATACGGAAATATATGAAGATATCGTAAATCAACGTTTGATTTGCGGACAGAAATTGACGTTAAAGGGACTCTCTGAGCGTTATCAGGCCAGTTACACACCGATCAGAGAGGCTTTATCCAGACTTTCTGAATGTGGACTGGTATCTTACTACTCCAACTGCGGTGTTAAGGTCATTGATTTTAGCGACAGCGATATTCAGGACATTTTCCGTTTTGTGGGAGAGCTGGACGCAATGGCAATTAAATTGAGCGAAAGGGCGCTTGTACAGAAAGCGATGATCTTTGAATTACAGGACATTGTTGAGAAAGGTAATCGAACCTTACAGCAGGGAGATTTGCTGGAATGGAAAGAATACTCTCAGGATTTCCATAAAATTTTCTACCAGTACGCGCAGAGCAAATGTTTAAGCGAGGCATCGGAGCGTCTTCGACCAAAGGTGGAACTCTTGTCGATTATGTATTATAAGGATATCGATTTGGCGGTGATTAATGATGGGCATAATGCTATATTTGAGAAAGTTGAAAAAAGGGATTATGATACTGCAGCAGAACTGATGCGTACCCATCTGCAGTACGATATGGTTTATGCTGTAAAAGCATTCAGAAAGTATAAAGAAATGATATCTGAAGGTATATAAAATTTATCCGAACAGGGAAATTAAGCAGAAAACTAATTTTACTGATATCATTTCAGAATTCTTTTTATTTGCGAAGTCATAAGAATTGATACTATGTAAAAAGCATGGAAAAACGGGTTTCCATGCTTTTAATTTTGTGTTATATATAATGAGGCTGTAGTATTGTAAATATAAGCTCTGATGACGATAACGATATAGTGTAATAATAATTTACCTGCCTCGCTTTTCCTGGTATTCTTTATATGCGTTGAGCGCGAATACCATATCGTTCTGCAGATGGGTACGCATCAGTTCTGCAGCTTTATCGAACTCTTCAGCTTTCACGCACTCGTAGATGGCGGTATGGCCTTCGTTGATCTTCTCCACATTGGGCTTTTGATAGTACATGCAGGAAAGCACTTCCACCTTGGCGCGGAGTCTCTTGGCAGCCTCGTTGAGATAATCGTTCTGAGCGTGATGATAAAAGGCCGTGTGAAATTTCTCCGAGTATTCTTTCCATTCGGCAATGTCCCCTTTCTGGAGGAGTTCGTTGCCGTTTTCCAAAATTTTGCGCAGCTCAAAGATCAGCGGAGCGTGGGTAAAGGCATTCTTGCAGAACCGAACAGCAAGAGCATCCAGTTCGCCGATGAATTGAAATATTTGGCGGATATCAGAGTCAGTAAATTCTGTTACCGTAACACCGCAGTTGGAGTAATAGGTAACCAGTCCGTTTTCCGACAGTCTGGTCAGGGCTTCTCTGATCGGCGTGTGACTGACGTTAAATCTGTCCTTCAGCATCTTCAGCGTCAGTTTTTGACCGCAGACCAGACGCTGATCAGTGATATCGTGATACAGCTCATCGTAAATCTGTTCAGAAAGGGTTGTTTTGTTTGCCATAACATCTTCTCCTAAAACATTCTTCTGTTTTATTTTATCAAAATTATCCCAAAAATCAACAAAAAGGAGTGAAAAAAATAAAAATATTGCAAAATAAATACATATAGTGCAACATTTTTGCCGTATAACCGATTACTTCAGGTTTTCCGGATTCAGCGGTTCCAACTCGGGCAGAACAAAGAGTCCATCTTTGCGTATCAGCCTGTCGTCGAACCAGATTTCCCCTCCGCCGTATTCCGGTCTCTGAATCAGGGTGAGATCCCAGTGGATGGCGGAGTAATTTCCGTTAAAAGCGTTTTTGTATGCGCGTCCCGGAGTGAGGTGGAAGCTTCCGGCTATTTTTTCATCAAACAGGGTATCCTTCATCGGATGGAGAATATAAGGATGGAGGCCGATGGCAAATTCGCCGAAGTATCGAGAGCCTTCGTCTGTATCCAGCAATTCGTTGATTCTCTTATTATCATTGGAAGAAGCGTGTACGATCTTGCCGTCTTTTACTTCGAAACAAATTTTTTCATAGGTATAGCCCTGTTCCTGGGAAGGTGTGTTGTAGGAGATTACGCCGTTGACGGAATCTTTCACCGGAGCGGTGTAGATTTCACCGTCGGGTATGTTGATTTTCCCATCGCATTTAATGGCGCCGATGTCCCTGATCGAAAATGTGAGATCTGTTCCCGGTCCGATGATGCGCACTTTGTCTGTCCGGTTCATCAGCTCGACCAGAGGATCCATTACGCGGCTCATTTTAGCGTAATCCAGTGTGCAGACCTGATAGTAGAAATCAGTGAAGGCATCTTCGCTCATATCTGCAAGCTGTGCCATCGATGGGTTAGGGTATTTCAATACTGACCATTTTTTTTCCTCCATAGTGAACAAAAAGCGGAAATCCTGATTCGGATTTCCGCTCGATTATTGTTGAAACAATTGGATTTCCGGCCGCCTGACCGAGGCTGTGCCTTGCAGACGAGCGGAGTCTCCGTTTCCTTACCAGGAAAAGTCGTAGATGTAGTATACGCCTTCAACCGGCAGCGTGTGAATGTTCAGACTGGCGTTGCGGGCATACAGCATTGTTGGATTGTAGAGAACCGCATAGACGGCTTCTTCCTGGACTTTTGTGAATATCTCATCATATACGGCAGCGCGTTCGTCCTCATCAATGGTATGTACAGCTTTGTTGAACAACTCATCGATTTCCGTATTGCTGTAACGTGCATTATTTGCCATGCCGATGTAATCGGTGCACAGAGCCATAGCTACCTGTTGAGTATCTCCCTCCAAGGACATCTGCAGACAGGTAATTCCGAAATCGCCCTGACTGATTTTATCCAGATAAGCGTTGAACTCAAGGATTTCTATGGTGCACTTCAGGCCCACAGCTTCCAGATTGGCCTGAATTGTCTGAGCGAGAAGTTTGTACTGCTCGGAGACGTACATAGTTCCCAGATCGTAGCCCTCTTCGATACCACATTCTTTGAGCAGTTCCTTTGCCTTATCCGGATCATAGGTGTACTGAAGCTGATCTTCCGAATAGCCCAGTCTGTCCGGTGTCAGCAGATTTGAATTCGGCGTGGCATATCCTTCTTCTACGCTGTCTACGATGGACTGACGGTCAATCGCGTAGTTGATGGCCTGACGGAATTTTACATCGTTATACGGCTCTTTTTCCGTGTTCATTGCGACAAAACCGAAGGTAGTCTGGTTGGCTTCTTCAATGGCTACACTGTCATCTCCCTCAAGTGTGCTTACTACGGAAGGATCGATTTCCGCAAAGTCGATCTCACCGGTTTGAATTGACATACCCATAGAAGCGACGTCGGAGATTACCTTAAAGGTAACAGTTTTGATGGAAGGAGCTCCGCGGTAGTAGTCGTCGTAAGCTTCCAGTTCCGCCTTGTTTCCGATTTCATGGCTGACCCATTTGTAAGGTCCGCAGCCTACCGGTTCCTGTGCGAATTTGTCTTCACCGGCCTCTTCATAATAGGCTTTGCTGGCGATAAACATCTGAGACATACTTTCAAGGAACGGAGCGTATACGCTGGAGGTATAGACTTTGATCGTATAGTCGTCTACGATTTCATAGTGATCAAAGCCTTCGACTACAGCTCCCTGGTACTGAGATTCGGCATACATGTCCAGAGTAAAACCGATATCTTCAGCGGTGAGCTTTTCTCCATTGTGGAAGGTTACATCGTCGCGAAGGTGGAAGGTATAGCACTTTCCATCTTCACTGACTTCCCAGCTTTCCGCTACGCGAGGTTCGAGTTCTGTCTGATCCTCATAGTTTTTCTGCAGCAGAGTGTCGTAGATCTGGTTGTTCAGACGGTGCTCAACGGTGGTGCTCCAGTCCGAAGGATGCAGCGTATCGTAATCGCTGTCTACGGCGACAGTCAGAGAAGTTTTACCTTCTGTGTCCTCTCCGCCGCCGCTTCCGCCGCAGCTTGCAAACAGTCCCATTGTCAATACTAAGGATAAAAACAGGATGATTGCTTTTTTCATCTTCTTTTTCATTTTTTTCTCCTTTCGGTTCTTATTTAAGTTCGCCAATATACGGATTTATTCAGCGAATTTAAAAACGCGTTTAGTGTATTTATCGGTGAGTTCTATGGCGCCTTTTACGTCGTCTTTAGAGATGATGGAACTCTGGCTGTGTGGAAACCGGTCTACGATGGAAATTCCGGCTACCCTTACGCCCATACCGCTCATGTTGATGCTGCTGGCGTCGGTGCCTCCCCTGTCCATGACATCTCTCTGATATTTGATTTGGTTTTCTTCACAGCAGGCGATCATCTCATCGACCAGATATTCATCCAGCATGGCAGACGGGTTGCCGACGGATATTCCGACACCTTCGCCTACCGCGTTGGCTCCTTCAAGGTCGGTAGGGTAGAAGTGATCCGGAGTCACATCCACGGATATTCCCATATCCGGCTTGATCCGTTCGGCTGAGACGACTGCTCCCCGGCATCCGACTTCTTCCTGTACAGTGAACACATAGTAGACATCGTTAGGTCCGTCTCCTTTGTTCTGCTTCAGCGCTTCGATGAGGATGTAACAGCCGACCCGGTTGTCGAAGGATTTTGCGGTAATGCGGCCGTTTTTCAGCTCGTAGTAATTGCCGATAAAACCGCAGTAATCACCGACTTTGACGTATTTTTCCGTATCCTCTTTTGTGGTGCAGCCGATGTCGATATACAGCTTTCCACTGTTGTTCTTCGCCTCTTCAATGGGACCCTCGCAGCCGACTACGCCGATCGTTCCGTTGCGGAAAACAACTTTATCGTTGTAGAGGGAGCTGGTCCAGATCCAGCCGACGTTGCAGACCTTGATCCGCCCGTCGGCTTCAATTTTTTTCACCTGCATACCGATCTCATCCATGTGAGCGGCAAGCATGATCTTTTTCTTATCGGGATGATCCGCTCCCCGCTTCAGGGCGATCAGATTGCCCACCGCATCGGTAAAGTATTCGTCGGCGTAATCCTTAATCTCCCTTTCGATAATTGCTCTGACTGCTTTTTCGCGCCCGGCAATACCCCAGGCCTGTGTCAGTTCCTTCAGCAGTTCCATTAATTTTTCGCCTTCCTTTCCTTTTGAATCGCTTTGCCATTCTGCGGCGGACGAGGCCATATGTTAGTATCAGCCATTGGCTTTCCTCCTTTTGATAAAGCAATAGATTCGATGTGTTTTTTATGTTGGCAATATATTATCAAATTTTAAAAAATTTTGCAATATGCTTTACAGAAAATTTTGCAAAATTATTGACATATTTTATAAAATGGGTTAAAATTCGTACAAAGAAAAATGGTATTATACAAAATACGGAACAAAAAAGGAGAACTTACGATGTATAAGTACGTGATCAAGAGACTGCTATTCACTATTCCTGTTCTGTTTGGCGCGATCTTTCTGGTTTTTACCATTATGTATCTGACTCCAGGAGATCCGGGTACGTTGATTTTAGGTATCACAGCCAAACAAGCTGACATCGATGCCCTGAATCATGAGCTCGGTGTAGACCAACCTTTTTTTACACAGTTTTTTAACTATATAAAGGATATGGTCGTTTCCTTTGACTTTGGCGAGTCCTATCGTACCAGACAGCCGGTATTCGACGAAATTCTCGCCCGGTTCCCGACCACCTTCTGGCTGGCTCTTCTGTCCATGATATTCAGTTCAATCATCGGCATCATTCTGGGAATTATTTCCGCGGTAAAGCAGTATTCCGTGTTGGATAATGTCTGTACGACTGTGGCAATGCTTCTTTCTGCAATTCCGGGATTCTGGCTTGGTCTTATGCTGATGCTGGTGTTTTCACTGGAACTGGGACTGCTTCCTTCCAACGGTATCGATACGTGGGCAGGATATGTTCTTCCGGTTGCTACGCTGACGTTAACCAGCGCGGCTTCACAGATGAGGCTGACCAGATCATCCATGTTGGAGACCATACGGTCGGATTACATAAGAACGGCAAGATCCAAGGGTGCGCCGGAAAAGGTGGTTATCTATAAGCATGCGCTGAAAAACGCTCTGCTTCCGGTTATCACCTCCATGGGTATGACTTTTGGCGCAGGACTTGGAGGAGCCGTTATCGTAGAAACCGTATTTGGAATGCCGGGAGTCGGTATGCTGATTGTTAATTCCATAAGGCAGAAAGATACGCCGACAGTTATGGCGGCTACATTGTTCCTCGCATTCCTGTTCTGTCTGGTAATGCTTATCGTGGATATTCTGTACGCTTATATCGATCCGAGAATCAAAGCAAGATATCAGAAATAGTTTGGACAGAAAGGAGAACAAAATGAGCGGAGCTACTGCAACCTTAAATAAATCGAAAAGAAACAGCCAGATCAAAGAAATCTGGCGGAGATACAAAAAGAGCAGGATCGCGATGCTGGGGCTGGTGCTGCTGATCTTCGTGTTAGCCATCGCAATCTTTGCCGATATTATTGTTCCTTATGAAGAGGCCATCACACAGGATCCGGCCAATCGTCTGCAGGGACCCAGCGGGGAGCACTGGTTCGGAACCGATGAACTGGGACGGGACGTATTCGCCCGTGTTGTTCACGGATCGCGGTATTCTCTGTGGATTGGCGTTTCGACCAGCATCTTCTCGCTGATTATCGGAGGTCTTTTGGGCGCTGTTGCAGGTTACTACGGCAAAACGATAGACAATGTGATCATGCGTCTTACCGACGTGGTCATGACCGTTCCTCCAATTCTGCTGTCGCTGGCCGTAGTCGCGGCTCTCGGCGCAAATCTGACCAACCTGCTGATTGCGATTACCGTGTCCTGTATACCGAACATGGTACGTATGGTTCGCTCCACCGTACTTACAGTTATCGACAACGATTATATAGAAGCGGCCAAATCCTACGGAAGTTCGGATATGCGCGTAATCCTTCGCTACGTTATTCCTAACGCACTGGGGCCGATCATTGTAACGACGACAATGAACGTTGCAGCGATGATCCTGTCTGCTTCCGGCCTGTCCTTCCTTGGAATGGGCGTTCAGCCGCCTTCGCCGGAGTGGGGCGCTCTCCTCTCCGATGCGAGACAGTACATGTTTAACGCGCCGTATTTGCTGTATTTCCCGGGGCTGTTTATCGTAATCGCGGCTCTCAGCTTCAACCTTGCCGGTGATGGACTCAGAGACGCGCTTGACCCTAAACTGAAGAATTAAGGAAAGGATATACATATGAAAGATAGTTTCTTGAAGGTAAAAGACCTTGAAGTAATATATAAAACCGATCTGGAAACCGTATATGCCGTCAATAAGATTTCCTTTGATTTGGCAAAAGGAGAAACTCTGGGGCTTGTCGGAGAGACGGGCGCAGGGAAGACGACGACTGCTCTTTCCATTTTGCGCCTGCTTCCGGAGAGAACGGCTAAGATCACGGGCGGAGAAATTGAATTTGAAGGAAAGTCTCTTCTCGAAATCTCGGAGAAGGAAATGCAGAGGATTCGCGGCGAGAAGATCTCTATGATTTTCCAGGATCCGATGACGGCGCTGAATCCGGTACTGACTGTGGGCGATCAGATCGCTGAGTCGCTGATTCTCCACGATGACAAGGGAAGAAGCCGGGATGTGATTGAGGATCGGGTAGAGGAAGTTCTGGAGATGGTAGGCATTCCGGCTTCCCGTAAAAAGGAATATCCGCATCAGTTTTCCGGCGGCATGAAGCAGAGAGTGGTCATTGCTATCGCTCTGGCCTGCAACCCGAAACTGCTCATCGCCGATGAACCGACCACCGCACTGGATGTAACCATACAGGCCCAGGTACTGGCCATGATGACTGAGCTGAAGGAAAAACTGAACACTGCAATGATCATGATTACTCATGATCTGGGTATTATCGCTCAGACCTGTGACAAGGTTGCGGTAATGTATGCCGGGGAGATCATCGAATACGGCAGCGTAGAAGATCTCTTTACCGGAGAAAAGCATCATCCTTATACAGTAGGTCTGTTTGGGTCTATTCCTAATCTGGAAGAGGACGAAGCCCGGCTTCATCCGATTGAAGGCATGATGCCGGACCCTACAGATCTGCCTTCGGGCTGCGCTTTTTCACCGAGATGTCCTCACTGCACGGACAGATGCAAAGAGGTTCATCCGCAGCAGTACGGTTCAGGCGAGCACAAAATCAGATGTCTTCTGTTTGAAGACGAACAGAAGGAGGTATAAACCATGGGAAAACCATTAGTTGAATTAGAAAACCTCACCAAGTACTTTGATGTCAGCAAGAAAGACAAACTGCACGCGGTAGACGGCATCACGCTGACCATAAACGAGGGGGAAACCCTGGGGGTTGTAGGCGAATCGGGATGCGGCAAGTCCACTTTGGGCCGGACTGTTCTGAAGCTTCACGAGCCGACCTCTGGAAAAATCATTTTCGACGGAAAGGATATCACAAACTATAAGAAGAATCAAATACACGAAATCCGCCAGGATATGCAGATGATTTTTCAGGATCCCTATTCCAGTCTGAACCCGAGAATGACCGTACAGAGTCTCATTGCGGAGCCGATGCTTGTCAATAAGACCTATCAGAACAAGAATGAAGTTTTCGATATGGTAGCGGAGCTGATGGAGACGGTGGGTCTGGCAGAACGTCTGTCTGGCGCGTATCCTCACGAACTGGACGGAGGAAGACGGCAGAGAATCGGCGTAGCCAGAGCGTTGGCCCTGAATCCAAAGTTTATCGTCTGTGATGAGCCGGTATCGGCGCTGGATGTATCCATTCAGGCGCAGATTCTCAATCTGCTGATGGATCTGCAGGAACAGAGAAATCTGACCTATATGTTCATCACTCACGATCTCAGCGTAGTGCGGCACATTTCCAGCCAGATTGCCGTCATGTATCTGGGGAAATGCGTGGAGCTGTGTCCGTCCAAGGAACTGTTTAAGAATCCGCTGCATCCTTATACAAAAGCTCTGCTTTCAGCCATACCGGTTCCGAGCATAGAGATGCGGAAGAGAAAGATTCACGTAATCAAGGGCGAGGTGACGAATCCGATCAATCCTAAGCCGGGATGTCGTTTTGCGGCCAGATGCCCTCTCGCTTCCGACGAGTGCAGAGCTGCCGATATACCGCTTACAGAGATCGAGAAAGGACATTTTGCAGCCTGCTGTAAAGTGGGAAAATAAGAACAGCCATGAATTATAACCAGTTTTATCGAAAAAAAGATCAGTACAAAAGAGACTTGAAGCCTTTTGAAAAGGTTAACGCCCAGAGGATCGGCATGTCCTTTGCCAAAAGCCTCTTTGCGGGGATGGCAGCAGGCCTTCTGCTGGTCCTTATACTCAAGATTTTTATGTAAAGACAGAGGGAGGCAACGGAAATGGAACTGAAGGATACGGTGAAAGCGTTTAAAGCGCATCAGAAGAAAATGCACGCTTTTGAACACGCCACGGCACTTTTGAATTATGATGCCGCGACGACCATGCCGCCCGGAGCGTCGGAAACCTCAGGAGATACGCTGGCAGTGCTCAGCGCGGAGATCTACAGGATGACAGTAGACCCATCGTACAGGGAGATGCTCTGTCAGCTGAACGAGCGGAAAGACGAGCTGGATTTTCAGACACGGCGGGAAGCCGAAGAGCTGCTGGAGCAGATGGAGAAGATGGAAAAGGTACCCGAGGAAGCTGTCGTCGAAGAGCAGGTCGCGCAGAACGAGTCCAGTCATTACTGGAAAATCGCCAAAAAAAAGAATGATTTTGCACTCTTTGCCCCTTATCTGTCCAAAGTGATCCGGATAAAGAAGCGATATGCTCAATATATCGATCCGAAGAAAGACCCTTATGATGTTCTGCTCAATGAATTTGAGAAGGGTATGACTCAGGAGCAGATGGATCCGTTTTTTGCTGATCTTCGGGAAAAGCTGGTGCCGCTGATTAAGGCCGTGGGCAAAGCGGAGCAGCCGTCCGTCGATTTTCTGCAGGGTCCTTTCCCTGTGGACAGGCAGAAGGAACTCTCTGCATACGTGATGGATGTGATGGGCATCGACAAAGATCGGTGCGTGCTTCGGGAGACCGAGCATCCGTTTACCACGGAGTTTTCCAAGAACGATGTGAGAATAACGACTAAGTATATAGAAGAGGATCTGACCAGCAATCTGTACAGTGTTGTTCACGAAGGCGGACACGCCATGTATGAATTGTCCGTCGATGACGCGCTGATTCACTCGCCTCTGGGACACGGAGCCACTACGGCTATTCACGAATCCCAGTCGAGACTCTGGGAGAACGGTATCGGCAGGAGTTTTTCGTTTTGCTGGCTTATCTTTCCTAAGATAAAGGAGCTGTTTCCGCGGCAGATGGAAGGCGTGTCGGCAGAGGACTTTTTCCGCGCGGTCAATCGGGCGCAGCCCAGCCTGATCCGAACCGATGCAGATGAGCTGACCTATTCTCTCCACGTACTGGTGCGTTACGAAATAGAAAAGAAGATCTTTCACGATGAGATCTCCGTTGAGGAGCTTCCTGCGGAGTGGAACAGACTGTACAAGGAATATCTGGGCATTGATGTTCCCGATGATACCAGAGGCGTGCTGCAGGATGCCCACTGGGCGGACGGCGCTTTCGGATACTTTCCAAGCTACGCTCTGGGAACGGCGTATTCCGCCCAGATTATGGCGTCGCTGAGGAAGGCTGTGGATGTGGACCGGTGTTGTGAGCGGGGGGAATTTGCAGAAGTCAGAGACTGGCTCACGGAAAAGATTTATCGCCACGGCATGCTTCTGAGCGCAGAACAACTCATTGAGAACGCCTGCGGCGAGGCTTTTGACCCGTCGTACTACACCGACTATCTGACGGAAAAATTTACAGGACTGTACAGACTGTAAATTGCAGAAGAATACAATAAAAGGAGGCGGATTCGCCTCCTTATTTTAGTGCATATCGTCAGAGATTTGGTTATCAGAGATCTTTAATGACATCTCGTCTGTCTGAGATGCTGAATTCTGTCTGCGGCTGAGAAAGTAGTCGCTGACCGCAATACGGCCGCGCATGCCAAAGGTTATGTCGGGAATCTGATAGTCGTAGACGAGAAGCTGCTCCCTGTTTCTCTCGGCTTCGAAGATCATGCTGCCTGCAGTATCGAATACGGCGGACGGCGCGGTTTGATATCGGGAGAGGCTGTTTACGGACACGACCGTCATTACATTTTCCATAGCTCTCGTGGAAAGATGACCGCAGAGCAGATCATAGCGAGCCCGGTCGTCGTCGTCGGAGGTGTCGGAAAAGCAGACGAAGCACAGAGGTACTTGCTGAAGATACAGATCTCTGAAGCTTTCCGGAAAACGAACGTCGAAGCAGATGCGAAATCCCACTTTAATCCCGTCGACGAGAAAGACGCCGCCCTTTTCTCCCCGGGTGAAGTTTTCCGTATCCCATCCCCAGAGAGATGTCTTGTCGTAGCATCCCGCATCGTTTCCCTCGTTGTCGAAGAGAAGGACGGAATTAAATCGCCGGCCCTGATCAAATCGGACGGTGCCTACGGCAATGTAGATGTCTTTTTCCCGGGCTTTTGCCTTTATCTCCTCAAGGGCGTTTTGTATTTGGACAGGATCGATTTCATCTATGCTGCATTCTATCGGAGGATAACCGCTGAGCGCGCACTCGTGAAAGACCAGCAGACGAACGCCTCTTTTCGCCGCTTCATCAGCAGCGGAGAGGATGACCGAGAGATTTTTTCTTATATTTCCGGTACTGGCAAACGGATAGATACCGATATTCATTTCTACCTCCTGACAAACTTTGCTGTTTATCTTCATTTCGAAACGGAAGACAACTTTCCTATATTGTATCACAGATTGAAAACATGTAGACGATAAATGATACCGGACACTGAAGAAAAAATGGGGTTTGGGGTATATTCAGCGCTGCGTTTTGGAATAGTTAAACTGAAAATAAGAAGGAGGCTGCGGGCAGCAAACGGAGAAATTGCTTGAATTCATACAGGGGATAACTTAAAATGATAATGACAATTTGAACGGAGTAAGTGGATGAAAAACTATTTTTTTGTAAACCCTGCCGCAGGGCAGGGAAGGGGTACAGAGAAATTAGTCGAAAGGATTGAGGAGATTTCGAAAAGGCTGGGCGAGACCAGCTTTATTTATCATACGAAAGATATTGGCGACGGAGAGATAAAGGCCCGGGAAACCGCTGCCGCGCTCAACGGGGAACCTGCTCGCTTTTACGCCTGCGGAGGGGACGGTACTCTAAACGAGATTATCAACGGGATAATCGGATTCTCAAACGTTTCAGCGGGCTGTATTCCTACGGGAACGGGAAATGATATGATTCGAAATTTTCCCGGAGCAGGGGATTTTTCCGACATAGAAGCCCAACTCAGAGGAACTCTGCACCGTATCGATCTGATCCGGTATGCCGGAGTGATCAGTGGAGTCTTTAAGGAACGCTACTGTGCGAATATGTTCAATATCGGTTTTGACTGCAACGTGGTAGAGCTGGCGGGAAGACTGAAAAAAAAGCCGCTGATTTCCGGATCCGTAGCTTACCTTCTTGCTGTAGCAGGTATGTTTATCAGGAAAAAGGGGATCGCATTGAAACTGACAGAAGGTGAAGAGATCCTTCTTGACGGCGAAGTTCTCCTCTGTTCCATAGCTAACGGATCCTACTGTGGAGGCGGAATCTGTTCGTCGCCTCAGGCAAGCGTAGATGACGGATGGTTCGATATCAATATCGTGAAGGATGTTCCGCGGCGGACTTTTCTGAGGCTGTTCCCCAAATATCAAAAGGGTACTCATCTTCAGATTCCTCAAGCTCCTGCAATTATCACGGTGAAACGGAGTCGCTCCGCCGTTCTGGAACCGAAGGAGCGGACGTTCTTTCTCTGTGCCGACGGAGAGATTGAACCGGCCGAGAAGGTAGAATTCCGGTTGGCGCCGGCGGCCGTGGATTTTATCCTGCCGGCGAGCTGAGAAGGGATTCAGACGGAATTTTCCGGCGCTTACAGTGGCTGAATCTTTCCTCCTTCGCTGAGATCAATGCCGGAAGTCTCTTCGAGAGGGAGTTCCAGAAGCTCAGGATTCTCCAACAGATGCCGAAGCAGTTTGATACTCCTCGAATAGTAATAGCCGTCGGCGATACGTTCGTCGATGGTCAGTCCCAAATCTACACTGTCACGCATTTCAATCGACCCGTCTTCACTGAAGAAGGGTCTTTTTTTCTGTTTGCCGATCACACAGAAAACTGAACAGGTTCCCCAATTGGTCAGATGATGGTAGACTGCGTGCAGATCAATAGAACCCAGGTTTGCGATTACCGCTGAAGCATAAAAGGGGTCTGAGTCTGCTATTGACGCCGGCATCAGGCCGTGCCGATCGAGAAAACGGGCGCAGATGCCGACCGCTTTGATCAGAATGCGCGGAATCTTCTGTACCACATCCATACTGGCAGTAGCAGAGTCCTTTTTATCACTTCGGCAGAAGGAAATTTGATGCCGTATTTCTTCACAAACCGAATTGATATTATCTGTTCCCTTAGAATGAATAAACGAAAGGGCTTCACCGCCGTTATCGGAAAAATCCTTTTTTACCGTAAAAGCGGCGGATACTTCATTTCGCTGATACATGGTCTGATTGGCGATAAAACGATTCATTTTCGGACGCAGCGTAATCGTTTTGAGCACGGCCGTTACCACGGCGTGGAACAGGTTGCAGGACTGCTGCGTATCTGTGCTGTTTTTGTTTTCCAAGTAGCGGTTCAGATTTGTAAGATCAATGCGCTCGGTAATAAAGGCTTCGTTGTCACACCGATTTGGATACATAATTGGCATGACGTAGTGCATGGAATGTATTTTTTTGAGCCTTCGACCGTCTCGTCTGTCTCCAAATTTTCTTCTCATGATGCATATCCTCCTCTAAGCGGTATGGGAATTCCGCCGATATTTGTGCTTAATTAAACAGTATACACGATGAGAATAAACTAAAGATAAATCAAAACCATAAAAGTCAGATTTTTCGTTTAGGCAACGATACAGTAAAAGCGGTTTTTCCGCCGCCGCTTTTTACATGGGCAGAGCCGCTGTGCAGTTCGGCTACCCGCTTTACAACAGCAAGTCCTACACCATTGCCTTCAGCCGCGTGAGACTCTTCTGCCTGGTAGAATTTATTGAAGATCAGTTTCTGCTTTTCTGAAGGAATATCTGCGCCGGAATTGACTACCGATACGAGAATTTGATCCTCAGCCTCATCTCTGTCGATATGGACTTCGATGACGGAGTTTTCCGGAGAAAACTTTACGGCATTATCAAGAAGATTGATCCAGACCTGTTTGAGCAATTCCTCATTGGCGCAGATGGTCTCTTCGCCGAAGTCCAGAAGAAATTCCAGGTTTTTCTTTTCCCATTTTCCACTAAGCAGAAGTATGCAGGAACGAATTTGTTCAGAGAGGTTAAAGACGGTAAGGTCGGTAAGTATGGTCTGATTTTCTACTTTGGTCAGGTTCAGGACGTTTGTCGCCATCTGACTGAGCCGCAGCGATTCTTCTTCGATGATGTCCAGATATTCCTTCTGCTGAGTTTCTGTCAGACCACCGTGCCGAAGGAGGCGGGCAAAGCCGGCAATGGAAACGATGGGCGTTTTAAACTCGTGGGAAAAGTTGTTGATAAAATTACTGCGCAGAACCTCTGTATTATCCAGTTCCGCTGCGAGACGATTGAAGCTGTCGGAAAGCTCCGAAGCCCACGGCAGCCGTCCCCAGAATTTTCCCGGAACAAAACGGATTTTATAATTGCCTTCGGAAAGCGTGTTCAGATGATTGATCAGCATATTTACCGGTTTAAGTGGAACTTTACTGAAGAAATAGGCCATAAAGAAGCCGACAAACAGGCTGGCGGCAGAGAAAAAAAGCGCTGCTTGGGTTGTAAAAGAAAAATAATTGGCGGATTCCTTCAGCAGTCCCGTTTGGATGAGAAGGAAAGCAATGGCGACAACGATGAATACGGTCATCACCAAAATACACAATACGATAGCCGTAAAGAGCAGGGTTAGAGAACCCCGCTGCTGTTTTTTCTGTTTTTTCATTTTATTCACCTGTAGATTGTTCAACGGATTATTTCCTCTGAGGAAACTTTACTTTTTCCTGACCGCTTTATAGCCGAGACCGCGGACGGCGATAATTTCAAAGGCGTCCCAGCCTTCGAACCGTTTACGGAGCCGTCCGATGTGCACGGTGACTGTTTCCCATCCGGTATCGCTGTCCGAACCCCAGATTTCGTCCATCAGTTGGATTCGGGTAAAAATTCGTCCGGGGTAGGAGAGCAGCTTATAGAGGAGGAGAAATTCTTTTTGCGGAAGTTCCTGAGTCTCTCCGCTGCGGGAAACGGTGAAGGTGTCGTAGTCCAGTACGGTATCGCCGATAGTAATTCTGCGCTCGTTAACAATCTGCGCCCGGCGCAGGAGAGCCTTGATACGGAGCAGCATTTCCTCCTCGTCGATGGGCTTGGTCATGTAGTCGTCCGTACCGACGAGAAAACCGCGGTGCTTGTCCTTTGGAAGCTGTTTTGCAGAAACCATCAGGATCGGCAGATTGTTGCCCGCTTCCCGGAGCATCTCGGTAAAGGTATATCCGTCTATACCTGGCATCATGATATCGAGGACGATCAGGTCGATATGTTCTCGATCCAGAATATTCATGGCAGCTTTGCCGTCTTCTGCGGTAAAAACCGTATAGTTCTCCCGTTCGAGAACGGCTTTGAACAGTCTGCGCGTATTTTTGTCGTCATCTGCGACCAGTAGATGAAACATAGATTTCTCCTTTCTGCAGCAAGGATAGATGTAGGAAAGTCTAAACGATGGTGATTTACTTTTTATTGTATTTTTCGCCTTTCCCACTGTCAAGTGGCAATCGGAATTTTCGGGCGCCTTTGCCCACGGGCGATGACGCCGTTTCCACCCCGATTAGTTTCGTTTCAGTTTAGATTTCTTCGCTATAGTAAACAGACAGCGAAAAATGCCGATGAGAGAGGGTTAAGAAAGAGGGGATGATATGGGAGAAAGAGAGAATTCACTGATCTATAAAACGATAAAAGCTATCGTCCATTTTTTTTATCCGAAAACAGAGGTGAAGGGTCTTTCTCATCTTCCGGACGAACCGGCGATTATCGTAGGAAATCACACGCAGATGAACGGCCCTATAGCCTGTGAACTCTACTTCCCGGGCAGGCGGTACATCTGGTGCGCCTCGCAGATGATGCATCTGAAAGAGGTTCCGGCGTACGCGTACAGGGATTTTTGGTCTCAGAAGCCTAAGTCGGTCAGATGGTTTTTCCGGATTCTGTCGTACCTCATTGCGCCGGTGTCGGTCTGCATTTTCAATCACGCCGATACCATTGAGGTTTGCCGTGACCGCCGGATTGTTTCTACCTTTCGGGAAACGGCGGAAAGACTTCAGGAAGGCGCAAACGTCATCATCTTTCCCGAATGTGATAAACCCTATAACAATATTTTATACGATTTCCAGGACGGGTTTGTGGATATCGCAAAACTGTATTATAAAAAGACGGGGCGGGAGCTTTCCTTCGTGCCCCTTTATATTGCGCCGGCGCTGAAAACCATGTATCTGGGGAAGCCGATTAAATTTTGCGCGGAGAATCCCACCAGGGAGGAGAGAAAACGGATCTGCAGCTATCTGATGCAGGAGATCACAGATATTGCCTGCGGTCTTCCGCCCCATGTCGTCGTTCCCTACAGAAATATTCCTAAAAAAGATTATCCGATGAATATACCGCAGAATGAAACGATCAGACAGGAGGTGAAGGACAATGCGAAGACCGGTAATTGATTACAGAGAATTTCGCTTATCGAAGCTCAATGATCCGCAGTTCTCTCACCTGAAGCTGCTGTTTGGCTGGGTGGTCTATTTCGCTTTCTATTTTCTTACCGAGAATCTGATTCCGGAAGAAAGCTGCCACGTCGTTCACTGTTACCTGGATGATGTCATACCGTTCTGCGAGGCTTTTCTGATACCATACGTCTTCTGGTATGTGCTGATCGTGATATCGCTGGGATATTTCCTCCTGTATCACGTGGAAAGCTTCAAGAATCTGTCTGTGTTTATTATGATTACGCAGGCGGTCGCTATGGCCGTCTACATCCTGTTTCCGACGTGTCAGGATCTGCGGCCGGAAGTCTTTCCGAGGGATAATTTTCTGACCTGGTGCGTAGGACTGATCTATACCTTTGATACCAATACCGGCGTCTGTCCGTCGCTGCACGTGGCGTATTCATTGGGGATTGCCTCTGTCTGGCTGAAGGAAAAAGGAATTTCCAGGCTGTGGAAAGGATTTGTCGTTGTGGCGG
Organism: uncultured Emergencia sp.; assembly: GCA_904420065.1. GTDB lineage: Bacteria > Bacillota > Clostridia > Peptostreptococcales > Anaerovoracaceae > Senimuribacter. Next base: position 343 of record CAJFTU010000018.1, on the reverse strand, counting down.
TAATCCTGATCTGTCTTTCGACTATGTTCATCAAGCAGCACTCTGCCGTGGATGTTATGGCAGCGATTCCGCTGGGGCTGCTGGCTGAATGGGTCGTTTTCGGAAAGTCCTACTGGAGAAAAAAGTTTGGCGGTGAAAACAAGACCGGCCGACGGAACGGGAACGTCAGGGAAACGCCGAAAACGCCGAGACCAAACGAATAACGGGATAGAGCTAATTTGGTTTTTGAAAAAGTTCTCACCGGATTCTTTTTCTTTTGTTGGTTTGTCAAACATATGTTACACCGTGCTTCACAAATTCATCCAAAACCGTCTGTGGAGACTTCCAGCCTAAAGGTCGCATA
>CAJFTU010000017.1 GCA_904420065.1 uncultured Emergencia sp. | reverse complement strand
CTCGGCGGCAACTACATACCCGGCAAATCGCGGCAAAACAGGGCAAATCTTAGCAAATTAGGAGGACTTTAAAATATGATACGAGTACTTTTCGTGTGCCACGGCAACATCTGCCGTTCACCTATGGCCGAATTCGTGCTGAAAGACCTGGTCCACAGGCAGCGCATTGATCAGAACTTCCAAATCGATTCTGCAGCCACCAGCAGAGAAGAACTGGGAAATGATATTCATCGAGGGACAAAAGCGAAACTGAGAGAGGTCGGCGTTCCTTTCGAAAAACGCTGCGCCCGCCAGATCGATAGGAACGATTACGATTTTTACGATTACATCATCGTTATGGACGATGAAAATCTGCGTGGGCTTCGGAGAATTCTCGGACCGGATCGCGAAGGGAAGATACATAAACTCCTTTCTTTTGCCGGCGAAGACAGGGATATTGCGGATCCGTGGTACACCGGCAATTTCGATCAGACCTATGAGGACATTCTGCAGGGACTAACGGGATTTTTGAAAACTATTCAATTCCAGGCGGAGAAATAGATCTTTGGCCCAAATAAGAAAAGCGCTGAACGTTAGATTAAAATTAAATAATATGATATAGTAACAATAGAATTATTATTTTCAGAACGATAAATACTGCCGAGAGTCCTAAGAAGCAGGAAATTAAAGCTAAATTGCAGCAGGGAGGGAAAACATGTCGTTTCGGGAAAAGAGTATTCTGGCAGGAATACTTGTTCTGTGTCTGATCGTTTTACTGCCAATAGGGTATCGTTTCATCCAAAACGAAAAAGAAGCGCAGCAGTCAATGGATGAGGTATTGGTCAATGCCTTTTTAGATCTTGACGAGAGTATTACTGAGGATCGGGCGAAGGTAAAAGCGTTATGCACAAATTACAATTCCAAGGAATTTCGTACGTTGTGCATGAAATTGCCGCAAAAATATTTGTATAAAACGGAAATTATTGAAGAGATCGCAGCGTATGATTACTCGCGTTATGGCGATTATGATCTTCCGGATCTATTTTCCTTCTTTGTCGGTTTGGAGCACAAAGCGCAGCGGAATATACTGACACAGGAGGATGCAAAAAACCTGCTGTCCTTGTTCGATCTTTGGAAAAGCTGCAATTGGGATCGGGGTACCGCTGAACGTTTTTCACAAGATCCGCAGATAAAAGAGATGATCAGGGAAATGAACAGCGCGATTGAACGTTATGAGATGTTAGAGTATTGATATGGTTTTGCAGGCAAAGGGAGGTTTATCTTGCGTGCTCGATATTTTCTCTTTGCTTTTTTCTAAATAACGCATTTTGTTTCTTATGGAAAATAATCAGGTCTCTCAGAAAAAAGGGAGCGCAGGTCGAGTGCCCATGGTTTCCTTTTGCGGCTTTTCTGTTTCCTATGGAAACAGAAACAAGTAAAAAGAAAAAAAGAACAAGAGTATCCGATAAAAAAAGACGAGAAATCAGTCTTTTTTTTCATTTAACGTAAATTTGTTTCTACTGGAAACACTTTTTCGTTTTTTGAAAATAATCCGCTCACAAACTATTGCCCAGGCGATGATTTTTTTCGGAAGAGCAAATTTTGTTTCTTATAGAAACGGCAATGACGTTTTAGAAAATACCCGTTTCTTTTTTATTCGTTTTCCGGAAATCAGGAAAAATGACCGAAGAAAACGAAAAGAACCGCCGGAACTATCGGTAAAGAGCAAAAGGACCGCAAAGTCCATATAACAAAGACTTTGCGGCCCTTCGTTCATGATTGTTGGGAATTTCCCTTTCCCGGACGTTTAGCCTATTTCATGGCTATGGCTTCGATTTCGATCATTGCGCCCATAGGCAGCGCGCCAACCTGAAATGCGGAACGGGAAGGATAGGCGCCGTCGGGGAAATATTCCGCATAGATTTTGTTCATCTTGGCGAAGTCGCCCAAATCGGATAAAAAGCAGGTCGTTTTGACTATTTTTGACAGATCCGAACCTCCGGCTTCTAAAACCGCCTTGAGATTGGCAAACACCTGTCTGGTCTGTTCTTCAATTCCGCCTTCTGCCAACTTTCCCGTAGCCGGATCGATAGGAATCTGACCTGAAGTAAAGATGAATTCGCCGACTGCGTTAGCCTGAGCGTAAGGTCCGATGGCTGCCGGAGCCTTTTCCGTTGCGATAATGTTTCTGATCATATTTTTCCTCCTTTTTCGTATGTATATATTCAGCTTAATAGGATTCCGGTTTATGGTGAGCCTCTACCGAGGCCGGTTCGTCTGTTTTTCACCGCGCACTTTTTTCAGATAGCGGTAAACTGTCGGTTCGGAAATTCCCAGTTTTCCGGCGACCTGAGCAACTGCTCCCTTTGCGTCAAACACGCCTTGGTCTTCGAGTGCAGAGATGACGGCCGTCTTTTCTTCCGCCGTAAGTCTTGACGGTTGTACAGACAGCGAAGCGACGGTCTCATCGATGATGGAGCGTGACAGTGTGCTGAGCGAATTGTCCAACATCTCGGTGTAATCGGTTTTCTTTCCGGAAAGGATGTGAAAAGATTCCATCAGCCTTTTGATTTGGCCCTCCAGGGCGATGACAGCGGAAGGGTCGAAGTTGATGCAGAGCATGCCGATCAGCCGATCTTCTTCTTTTATGAAAAAGGTGGAAGAGATGAATCGCTTGCCGTTTTGCAGTCTTCCTTCGTATCCTGCGATAAAATCCTTGTTCCGGTATTCTTCTTCATGGACGATTCTCATCGCCAGATCGGTCATCGGCCCGCCGATTTTTCTGTTGCTCAGGTGGCCGTTCTTGATGGCGATGATTGAGTGTTCGGGATTTTCCGTATCGTGAAGGATGACTTCAAAGTCTGCTCCGCAGGCTTCCCCGATGAATTCCACAAGAGGTATGTAGTTGTTCAGGCTGGTATTCACTGTAGTTTTCTCTCCTTGCCGATTGAAGGCCCATACTTTCTCTGATTACAGTGTACTCTATTATTTTGGAATGGTCAATAATTTATTATTGATATAATAAAAATTTATTGACAAGAAAAAACAGGAGACATATAATAACGGTATAGACATTCTCAGTTGACAGATGGATATACAGAATTTACCTGTAAGGACGATCTGCCGTCTGGGAGAAGAGCGTTTTAGAGACGGCTGGCCTTAGGCGGCCGTGAATGTATGAAAGCAGTGAGAAAACGGGAGGGTAGCCATGAAGTACGATTTTGACGCTATAATCGACAGACGCAACACCAACGCGGAGAATGTTGAGGGTTTTCGCCAGTACATCTTTGGCGATGCAGACATAGAACTTCCATTTGCTGATGAGGAGTTTATCCGTATGTGGGTAGCCGATATGGAATTTGCCGTAGCGCCGGAGATTCGCCAGGCGATAAGGGACCGGGTAGACAGGAAAATTTTCGGCTATACCATGGATTACGATCCGGAGTATTATCAGGCCATGGATCAATGGTGCAGAGAAAGGTACGATTGGAGTTTCCCCAAAGAGCAGCTCTGCTATTCGCCGGGAATTGTTCCGGCGCTTTTCCGGCTGACCGGACATTTGGTCAGAGAGGACGAAAAAGTTTTGATTGTTACGCCATCCTACGGTCCGTTCCGGGGCGCGACTAAATTTAACCACTGCGGGCTGGTCTGCTCTTCACTGAAATACGACGGCGGCGATTTTACCATCGATTTTGCCGACTTTGCCGAAAAGGCTGCAGATCCGCAGGTCAAGCTGGTTATCTGGTGCAATCCCCACAATCCGTCGGGCAGAGTGTGGAGTGAAGAAGAGCTGAAGCAGGTTGCGGCCATCGTCGAGGATAACGATCTGTGGATCATATCCGACGAGATTCATTGCGATCTCCTTCGTCAGGGTTTAAAGCACACGCCGATGGGAAAGATCATGAAGGACTACCGCAAGCTGGTCACCTGTATGGCCAACAGCAAGACTTTCAATATCGCCGGGTTGATGATGTCCCATATCATTATTCGCGATGAGGAACTTCGAAGCCAGTTTAAATCCCGCGACAATACGTCGGGCAATCTGAATCCGCTGTCCATCGCGGCCAATAAGGCGGCCTTCCTGTGCGGCGAAGAGTGGCTGGATCAGTTGAAAAGCTACCTGGACGGCAACTTTCGCTTTGTGGATGAGTTTCTGAAAGAAAAGCTTCCCGAAGCTGTTTTCCGGATTCCCGACGCAACCTACCTGGCCTGGGTGGATTTGAGCCTCTGCCTGCCGGACGTCGACGATCTTCCGCTGTTTTTCGCCAGAGAAGCCGGAGTGCTGCTGGAGGGCGGCGACCGCCTGTTTGTCGCCGATGCAAAGGGCTTTGTCCGTCTCAATCTGGCTATGCCCCGTTCCCTGTTGGCGGAAGGTATGAAACGTATCGCAGAAGCTGTGAGCAGACACAGGAAATGATTCATAGAAAAAGTTTATAAATCTGTAATAAAAATCTCCTGATATAAATAAATTTATATAGGAGATTTTTTGTTATGAAAAAAATAGTGATAATCATTTGCGCCTGCCTGTCTTTTGTTCTGGGGCTGATGATATTCGGCTATGCGGCAGAACCGGTCAGCAAAACCAGCGCGGAGGGGCTTCCGGCTCCGCCTTCGATCAGCGCAAAGCAGGCTATCCTGATCGAAGGGGAGACGGGAGAAGTGCTCTATGAAAAAAACGCTGATGAAAAGGGCTATCCGGCCAGTACGACAAAGATCATGACTGCTCTTGTTGTGCTGGATCTCTGCCGGCAGTACGATATCAGCATAAAGGAAAAGGTGAAGATTCCCAAGGAAGCCGTGGGCGTGGAGGGTTCGTCACTGTATCTGAAGGCGGGAGAAACAAAGACAATTGAAGAGCTGCTGTACGGCGTCATGCTTCGGTCCGGCAACGACGGGGCTACAGCTCTGGCCGCCGTCATGGGCGGGAACACGGAGCATTTTGTCAGACTGATGAATGAAAAGGCAGAGGCTCTGGGGTGCACGGGAACCCATTTTGTCAATCCCAGCGGCCTTTCCGACGAGGAACACTACACCACAGCAAGGGATCTATCAACCATAGCTCGCTGCGCCATGGAAAACAAGACCTTCCGAAAAGTGGTAAAAACGAAGACCTGGAAGGAATATACCAATAAAAACAAAACGGTGTTTCAATATGAGGGCGCTACGGGAATAAAAATAGGATTTACCAAGCAAGCGGGAAGAACACTGGTGGCTTCCGCCAAACGTCAGGGAGTAGAACTGATCTGTGTAGTTTTGTCAGACGGAAACTGGTTCAACGATGCCTACAGTTTAATGGATTACGGATTTGAGGTAAAGGGGTGTAACGATGAAAGATAAACGGTGTATCGACGCGGGGAGAGAAGGCTGTCCCTGCGCCTTAGCAGAGTATGAAAAATGTCTGGTGTGCGGCAGACTTTCAGGCGGAACCTGTCAGGACTGCAGCTGGCAGGGAACCTGCATCTATACGATTTATCAGCAGAACAGAAGAAATCTGGTATCGGCAAGAGGGGAGCGGGAATTGAACATCGAATCGGTTCGCGTGTACAGCGACAATTTCAAGGTCTTTGTGATCGGGGCGGATAAAGGCTTCTGCCAGAAAGCGCAGACCGCCGGCGCCTATGTATTTGCCCGTCCGACGACAAAAGAACAGTGGTACGATATGCCTATATCCGTCTTAAAGGCTGAGCCGAATGAGGGCCGCTTGCATCTGGGCGTGTGCGGATGCGGGCCGAAAAGCCAGGCTCTTTTGGAAGCGGAGGACAAACTGATCGTGCGCGGCGTGTATTACAACGGTTTATCCGGTATAGGCTATCTCTCCCCAGAGAGTGATTGCGCTTCCGTCTTTGCCAAGGGGATAGCCATGGCGCCGCTGAGGAATTTCCTCGACGGCGGAGAGCGATACCGCAGATGGCTGAAAAACGTACAGCTGTACATCGACGTGGATAAGGTGGGAATGGATTTTCTGCAAGAATATTTCGGCGATTTACCGGCTCGTTCCGTACATATTCGTGACTTCGCCCAAGAAGGGATCGGGCAGAGCCAAGCGCTTTGGGGCGGCAATGTTTTCGCTCTTACATCGCCGTACTATGCGGACCAGATCGAGGCGGCGGCGGACGGCGGAGTTGTGCGTCCCAACAGCGGAAATCTATGCTGCGGCGAAGGCGTGTGCGGTGCATGCGCTTATGACGATGAGGCGGGAAAAACCGTCCACCGCTGTAAAGAGCGGCGGTGAAAAGGGGAAAAGACACCGAAGAACGCCGGGAAGAAGCCGGGTCTTAGGCGTCTTTTTCTGCGGACAAAAAAAGAAAGCAGCAGGCCGGAGAGTCAAATCATCCGACCTGCCGTTCTTGTGTATGTGAGAGGTCCTATAATGTTTTGCCGCTGACAAGGGGAATGCCGGCAGCAAAGAAGGCAATTGCAAATTTATGTTAAGCGGCTTTTTCTTCCGAACCCGTATAGAGAAATTCCACCAAGCCGGAAGAGCCGCGGGTTTTCTGGGGTGCAGTCATTCTTATGATTTCCGGCAGAATCACGGACATGGATGCGGTGATTACGCCGAAGCAGATAAAGTATTTGTATGCTGCCAGTTCTAAAGAGAGAAGCGCCGGAAGACAGAGAAGCGTTATGCCTGCGGCAACAAACAGACAGCGGATAAAGGTCATCAGATTTTTGGATTTCATGAATTACACCTCCGTTCCTTTCTTGTCTACATCATAGCGCGGAAAGGGGCGGGAGACTATCACACAGGCGTAAACTCTTTGTAAAGGTTTAGTAAAACGGTTTAAATACTGTTATATCACTTCCTCAGCGCATTCTTTTACGTCTCTTCTTCTTTAAACTTAGAAACGGAAATGTTTATGAAAAGCATGATATATATTTACAGTAATGCGTAATCATTGTAAAATACAGATGATTCAAAATTATTTGCGTAATACTGTGGAAAAGTGAAAAAAGAAACGCTTTCAGGAGAAAGGAGAAGCTCATGAAAAAATCGAAAAGGCAATCCTTTTGAGTATGATTCTTCCGATGCTCTTGGGCCTTTCTGCCGCCTGCGGACAGGAAAAGGGGAACGAGAAGCAGCGTTCCGCAGGGCAAATATGAGAAAGAGGTTTGTAGAAAGAGCAGACGGCAGCTGAACGGCTTATTTTGCGCATCCGGGTCATTCAACGGCTATTCACGCCCTTGACAATCCCCGTCAAAATCGTTAAGATAGAATAAGCAAATTTTTATACAGAAAGGCGAGAGATAGATATGAAAAGAATCAGAACCATAGAAACGAGAAATCTGGAAAAAAGTCTTAAAGAAGGCGGATGCGGCGAGTGCCAGACTTCCTGCCAGTCGGCCTGCAAGACTTCCTGCGGCGTAGCAAATCAGGCCTGCGAGAAGAAGAACTAATGATCCATCAATATAAACTGAACGGATACAATATCGTCTTAGACGTCAACAGCGGATCTGTACATGTAGTGGATGATGTGGCATACGACATCATCCAACTTTTTTGTGGGGAGATTGAAAGAAGCGGCCGTTCCGAACGGGGTGGAGAAGGCAAGAACTCCTGGGCGGAAGTGGAGGAGAAGCGAATTATCGATCCGATTCTGAAAAAGTACGGTGATCAGCCCGATGTGACAGAAGACGAAATTGGGGAAGTCATCGGCGATATTCGCCGGCTGGCCTCGGAGAAAAAACTGTTTTCCGAAGACATCTATGAGCCCAATGCCTTCGATCTGAAGAACCGGCATACGGAGATCAAGGCGCTGTGCCTTCACGTTGCGCACACCTGCAACCTGAACTGCAGCTATTGCTTCGCGGCGCAGGGAAGCTTTCACGGGGAACGGGCGCTAATGAGCTTTGAGACCGGAAAGCGGGCGCTGGACTTCCTCGTTGAGCAGTCTGGCAGCAGACGGAACCTGGAGGTGGACTTCTTCGGCGGCGAGCCCCTGATGAACTGGCAGGTGGTGAAGGATCTGGTAAGCTATGCCAGGAGTATCGAGAAAGAAAAGGGGAAGAATTTCCGCTTTACTCTGACTACAAACGGCGTGGGAATCGACGACGATGTCATCGATTTTGCCAATCGGGAGATGCACAATGTGGTGCTGAGCCTGGACGGACGAAAGGAAGTGCACGACAGGCTGCGCCGAACCATAAACGATCAGGGCAGCTATGATATGATCGTTCCTAAGTTTCAGAAACTGGTTGAGGCCAGAGGCGGAAAAGACTACTATATGCGGGGAACGTTTACCCATAATAATGTAGACTTTACTGAAGATATCTTTCACATGGCGGACCTGGGTTTTACCGAGCTTTCCATGGAACCGGTAGTCTGCCCTCCCGACGATCCTTTTGCACTGACAGAAGAGGATCTGCCGGAGCTTTTCCGTCAATACGAGATTCTGGCAAGGGAGATGATCCGCCGGAAGAAGGAGGGGAAAGGATTCACCTTCTATCACTACATGCTGGATCTGTCTCACGGTCCATGTATCTATAAGCGAATATCCGGATGTGGATCCGGAACGGAGTACTTTGCGGTGACGCCGCAGGGAGATCTCTATCCTTGTCATCAGTTCGTAGGCGATTCGCGCTACAAGATGGGAGATATCTGGCAGGGCATTACGGCAGAGAGCCTGCAGCAGGAGTTTAAAATGTGCAATGTCTATGCCCGGGAGGAATGTCGGGATTGTTGGGCCAGACTGTACTGCAGCGGTGGATGCGCAGCCAATGCCTGCCACGCAGAAGGAACCATCCGGGGCGTCTACGATTACGGCTGCAAGCTGTTTAAAAAGAGGATCGAATGCGCGATCATGATGCAGATTGCCATGGCAGAAGAAGCATAGGAAAGACAAGTGTACATAGGAGGGCCTGACCCACGGAACAAACCGTGCGGACAGGCCTTCTTTTTTGTACCGTTTTCACGTATTTTCAAAGACCGGGAAGACGGGTTCAGGAGGAAGGCTTTAACGTAAAGAGAAAAAAGGCCGCAGAGGATAACGCTTTACCTACATTTAATGTAGTTGTTATGAAAATTTTACTTTTGTGCGCTACAATAAAGGCAATGCGGCGGTTTGCATTTGGGTTTGAGGCCTCTTTGGCAGAGAAAAAAAGCGGGGCAAAGTCGCTCTGCGGAACGCCGTTTGTAGAAAAGGTACAGAAGGTTTGAGAATATGGATACGCCATTTATATTGAATGTGAGAAAAGAATACAAGGCTCTGCGCCCTTCCGAACAAAAGGTGGCAGACTGTCTGATCCGGAGCGATTTTGAGCTGGCGGAGCTGACCATCGATGAACTGGCCGAGAGGGCGGAGGTCAGCCAGCCTACGGTAATCCGCTTTACCCGGGCTATGGGACTTTCCGGATTCCGGGAACTGAAGACTATCCTGCTTAAAGAAAGCGCCGAGCACAGGAAAGAACGGGATATGGGAGAAATTCTCACCTTTGATGTAAATCCGTCGGATAAGCTGGTGGATATTCCGTTGAAGGTGACGAGAGCCAACATTCAGCAGCTGGAGAACACGCTGAAAAACCTGTCCGCCCTGGAACTGATCCGGGCGGTGGAAGCTATTGCGAAGGGACGGCGCATCCTGTTGTCGGCAGCGGAAAATTCCTGTACTGTAGCGGAGGATCTGGCTACAAAGCTGATCTATCTGGGAATTGACGCCGTGTTTTACCAGGATGTTTACCGGCAAAATCTCTGCGCATGCAGTCTCAGCCCGGAGGATTCGGCCATAGGGATTTCCTATACCGGCGCATCGGAGAGTACGGTGGACACGCTGCGCATCGCTAAAGAAGCGGGAGCAGTGACCATCGCGGTAACCAACCACGAAAAAGCGTACATCAATCGCTACGCGGATATCATATTGTGTTCGGGAAACGAGCAGTATTTCTATCGGAACGCGCTTTTTTCCCGGTGCGCTCAGCTGGCCATCGTCGATATGCTGTACAGCGGCCTTCTGATCACCGATTTTGAGCGGTTTACAGAAAATCTGGATCAGCGCAGCTTTGTATCGGAGAAGTTTTCTCTCGAAAAGAAAGAGGGTAAACTGTAGGAAAATTACAAGAGGGAAACATTAAAGGCATGTAAGGTTAACGTTAACTTTACATGTTTTTGATTGTGCAGTTTACATGTGTTTTGTAAACTGAGCCTGCGAAAACGAAAGAAGTAAACAAACAAAGGCAGATGGCTGCCGAATAAAAAGGAGATTAGAAAGAATGAAGAAAAAATTACTCAGCTTGCTGCTGATTGCGGCAATGGCATTTTCGGCATTTGCGCTTACTTCTTGTTCCGGAGACAGCGGTGAAAGCGGAAACGCTTCCGCAGAGGAAACGGGAGCAGTCGAAAAGGCGACAGAAGGTGAAATTACCGTATATACCGCTTTAGAGGACGAACAGGTATCTACATATTTAGAAGCCTTCAACGAAGAATATCCGGATATTACCGTAAATGTTGTCCGCGAGTCCACCGGAATTATTACCGCCAGACTCTTAGCAGAAAAAGACAATCCACAGGCCGACGTAGTCTGGGGAACGGCTGCTTCTTCCATGATGGTTCTGGACGATCAGGACGGGCTGAAGGCTTACGCTCCGGAAGGCGTGGACAGAATTCTGCCTGAGTTCAAATCCGATAAAGAAGTTCCGACCTGGGTCGGTATTGACGCGTGGGAAACCGCATTTGTGGTCAATACAGAAGAAGCGGAGAAATTAGGACTTCCGGAGATCAAATCCTATGAGGATCTGCTGGATCCCGCCTTCAAAGGACATATCGTGATGTCCAACCCGAACTCCTCCGGAACCGGATTCCTGACTGTATCGGCGATTCTGCAGCTGATGGGTGAAGAAGAAGGTTGGGATTATCTGGATCAGTTAGATGAAAATATCGCCATGTATACCCACTCCGGTTCAAAGCCGGCTAAGATGGCGGCGTCCGGCGAGTGCGCTGTAGGTATCAGCTTCGGTTACGCCGGTCTGAGCCAGAAGGAAGACGGCGCTCCGGTAGAAGTAATCTTCCCGGAAGAAGGATCCGGATGGGATCTGGAAGCCAACGCGCTGATCAACAAGGACGAGATCAATCCGGCTGCGTACACCTTCCTTGACTGGGCGATTTCCGACAGCGCTATGGAGCTTTACAAAGAAAACTATCCCATCATCACCATCGATGATGTAGGCGAATACGAAGGATACGACGGAAACCCTCTGGATCAGCTCATCGACAACGATTTTTCCTGGGCGGCTTCTAACCGTGAGGATATCCTGAAGCAGTGGATGGAAAAATACGACGCGAAATCTGAACCGGAAGAGGCGTAAAACTGCACAGACCGGAGAAGATGGATCAGGTGCGGCGCTGAAGCGCCGCACTGATTTAATGGGAAAGGAGAAAATCAAATGGCATTTTTATCGATAAAAAACGTAAGTAAAGTATTTGACAGCCAGACTGCGCTGAAAAACGTGTCCATCGACATCGAAAAGGGCGAGTTGATCAGTATCCTCGGTCCGTCCGGATGTGGAAAGACCACCCTGCTCAGAATCATAGCCGGTCTGGAAACGCCGACAGAAGGATCGATTCTGATCAACGGAAAGGACTGCACCAACCTGCCGCCGGCAAAGCGGAACTTTGGCATTGTGTTTCAGTCCTACGCTCTGTTTCCGCACATGACTGTGGAGCAGAATATCCTGTTCGGACTCAATGAACAGAAGGAACTGACCAGGCAGGAGAGAAAGGCACGCTGTGAAGAGGTGCTGAGAATGGTGGATCTGTACGAACACCGCAAAAAATATCCGGCGCAGCTGTCGGGCGGTCAGCAGCAGCGTACGGCGCTGGCGCGGGCCGTATCGCTGAAGCCGGAGTATCTGCTCCTTGACGAACCGCTTTCGGCCCTCGATGCCAAGGTTCGCGTAAAGCTGCGTTCAGAAATCTGTCATATACAGAAACAATTAGGCATTACAACGATTATGGTCACCCACGATCAGGAAGAGGCGTTGACTATGGCGGATCGTATTGTGGTTATGAACAACGCCGTGGTAGAGCAGGTCGGAGAGCCTCAGGAGATCTACAATCATCCGAAGACTGTGTTTGTGGCTAACTTTATCGGAACCATGAACCTGTACCGCAAAGAAGGCGAGATGTACGGTGTCAGACCGGAAAGCATCAGCATTTCCAAGGAACAGATCCAGCAGGAAGTGGAAAACTGGGAAGGAAAAGTCAAGGAAGTAGAGTTCCGCGGACCCCTCACCCGGGTTTACGGCGAGCTTGACAGCCGGGAGCCGATCTGTGTGGATATCGCTTCGGAGAAAGTCACCAATCTGAAGCTGCGGCCGGAGGACAGAATTTTCTTCCACATTCCGAAAAGCGGAATCATCAGATATCCGGGCAACGAGGTGGTATAGAGATGAAACGGCTTAACACAGGAAAGGGCCTGCGTCCGGCTTCGGTGACTATGACTGTGATGACCCTTTGCTTTGTCATCATACTGGTCTGCCCGATCTACAGTCTGTTTTCCAAAGCGTTTTTAAACGCCGACGGATCCTTTGCGGGATTTGCCAACTATGCCGAATACTTTTCCACACCCGCTCTGTCCGTATCCATCGGCAACACGATCACGGTGTCTGTGGCGTCGGCGGTTCTGGGCACTCTGTTGGGCTTTGTCTATGCCTACGGCGTGACCAGGACTAACATCAAAGGAAAGCGGTTCTTCAGATATACGGCTCTGATTCCGCTGTTTCTGCCAACTGTAGTTCACGGCCTGAGTCTGGTGTACCTGTTCGGCAATCAGGGCGTGATTACGGGGCTCGGCTGGGATATCGGCCTGTACGGCAGAACCGGCATCATCATCAGCGAAGTGATCTATACCTTTCCACAGTCCTTCCTGATGTTCTGCATCGCGTTGAACTATGCCGACGGAAGGCTGTACGAGGCTGCCGATACCATGGGCTGCAGCAATCTGAAGAAGTTCAGTCACATTACCATACCGTCGATACGCTATACGCTGATCAATTCCCTGTTCGTATGCTTTACTCTGGCCTTCACCGACTTCGGCGCTCCCAAGGTTCTGGGCGGAAGCTACAATGTGCTGGCTACAGATATCTATAAACAGGTAGCCGGTCAGTTCAACATGAACATGGGCGCCGTGGTAGGAACTCTGCTGTTGATTCCGGCAGTGCTCAGCTTTGGAGTGGATCGGCTCACGACCAGAAAAGACAGCGGAACGATCAGTTCTAAGGCCAGCGCTTTGACTATTAAACCGTCAAAGGTGAGGGACAGCGTATTCTACCTGATCTGCGGAGGAATTACCCTTTGCCTTCTGATCATGGTGGGCGTGCTGTTCATGGGGGCATTTACCAAGTATTATCCGTACGACATGAGCTTTACCTGGGATAACTTTGCCTTCAATCAGTCCACGGGCGGAATCGAAAGCTATCTCAATTCCATATGGATGAGTGTTCTGACGGCCATATTCGGTACGATCTTCGTGTTCCTCTACGCCTATATGATCGAGCGGAGCAAGTGCCCGAAGGCGCTGAAGAGCATAGGCAAGTTCTTTTCATCCATACCGCTGGCTCTGCCCGGCATGGTTATCGGTTTGAGCTTTATCTTCTTCTTCAACAGCAGCGTCAATCCGCTGAACTTTATCTACGGCACAGTGATTATACTGGTGCTTGCCAATATGGTTCACTTTTACTCTGTGCCTTTCGTGACGGCCAGCAGCGCGCTGAAGAAGCTGGACCGTGAATACGAGAATGTGGCGGACAGCATGAAAATACCGGGGTGGAAAAGCTTTCTGCGAATCGTGGCGCCTCTGTCGCTTCCGGCCATCCTGGAGATTTTCCTCTACTACTTTATGAACTCCATGGTGACGGTTTCTGCGGTGGTGTTCCTATACAGCGCCCAGTTTAAAATTGCGTCCATCGCCATTACTCATATGGAAGAAGCCGGAGATATCGCGCAGGCTGCTGCCATGAGTATACTGATTTTGTTGGTCAATATCATTGCCAGAGGACTTTACGAGTTTCTGGTATACAAGATAAAAAAGAAAAATGAAGCCCGCGCAGCTGCCGAAGATATAGAAGTCTATTCTGCCGCTGCGTGAAAGGAGTGCAAACATGAATATACAAGATATACCTGAAAATCCATACCTGCTTCTGACGCCGGGACCGCTGTCCACGTCGAAAAGCGTCAGGGCAGCCATGCTCAGAGACTGGTGTACCTGGGACGACGACTATAATCTGGGCGTCGTTCAGGACATACGCAGCCGTCTGGTCAGGCTGGCGGCAGGCGAAAGCGATCAGTTCACTGCCGTTCTGATGCAGGGAAGCGGTTCCTTCGGCGTTGAAGCCTGTCTCGGCACGGCTGTTCCTCCGGAAGGAAAGCTGTTGATCATCGCCAACGGAGCTTACGGCATGCGCATGGTTCGCTTTATGGAGGTGATGAAAAGACCGTATGTACTGCTCCGCGTTGCGGAAACGGAACAGCCTGACCTGAGCCGGATCGAAGAGATACTTCGCAGCGACGAGGCCATTACCCATGTGGCTATGGTCTACTGCGAAACGACCACGGGAATTCTCAATCCGGTGAAAGAAGTATGCGCTTTGGCAAAGAAATATGAAAAGATCACGATCATCGATGCGATGAGCGCGTTCGGGGGAATTCCCATGGATATGGAAAAACTGCCTGCGGATTATCTGATCAGCTCGTCCAACAAGTGCATACAGGGCGTTCCGGGTTTCAGCTTTATCCTGGCCAGAAGGACCCTGCTTGAGCAGTGTGAAGGCAACGCCCACTCTCACAGCTTGGATGCCTACGACCAGTGGAAAACCATGGACGGAAGCGGAAAGTGGAGATTTACCTCGCCGACCCACACGGTTCGCGCTTTTCAGCAGGCGCTGGCCGAATTGGAAGAAGAGGGCGGCGTTGAAGCCCGCTATCAGCGTTATAAAGAAAACCAGAGGATTCTTCGTGAAGGTATGGAACGGCTGGGATATCACACCCTGCTTCCGGAGGAGCTTCAGTCTCCGATCATCACGTCTTTCCTTTATCCGAACGAAGACTTTGATTTTAAGACATTTTACACGGCCATGAAGGAAAAGGGCTTTGTCCTCTATCCGGGAAAGGTCTCCGATGCGGATACCTTCCGCATCGGAAATATCGGTGAAATATACGGAGAAGATATAGAAAAATTATTAAAAGCCATTGAGGAGGTAACAGCATGAAAGTATTTTGTTTAGGCGCGGCAGGCCGCATCAGCAGGGAGTCGGTTCTGGATCTCGTACAGCATTCGGATTTTGACACCATCACCATCGGCGATTACAACGTTGAAGAAGCCGAAAAGGTGGCGCAGTGGCTCGGCGACAGCCGGATCAACGTGGTAAAAGCAGACGTCAACGACGTCGAGGCGACGGCCAAACTGATGGAAGGTTATGACGTGGTCATGGATGGAACCCAGATCACCCTCAACGGCAAGTCCACGGAATGTATCGCCAAAGCAGGATGCCACGGCGTCAACCTCAACGGCTTTGGAGAAGAAAACCAGTGGAATGATCTGTTTGTTCAGGCGGGAAAGACCTGCGTGCCGGGATTCGGCATGACGCCGGGAACCACGCAGATGATGGCTATGCATCTGGCAAACCAGCTGGATACCGTAGAAGAAGTGTACGTATCTCACGGCTCCTTCCGTCCAATCGCTTTCTCCAAGTCTATTACGGAGACTACAACCTACGAGTACGATCCGGAGCTTGAAAGTCGGGTAGTCTTTGAGGACGGCAAGTTCATCCAGGTGCCGCCTTTCGCTCGCCCGAGAGCAGTAAAACTGCCGGAACCTTACGGCGATACTGTACAGTACATCATTCCTCATTCCGAAACGGTGACTCTGGCCCAGGCGCTGAAGGACAAGGGCGTTCGCCTTATTGAGGTCCGCGGTACCTGGCCGATGCAGAATATGCACCTGGTGAGAGGTCTCTACGATTACGGTATCCTGAAAAACCCGGAAATTCAGGTAGGCGATACAAAGGTCGGCCTGATGACGCTGATCGGCGATTATCTGGTAAACAGCGAAGAAGGAAAGAAGACCGATCTGTACGGTTATGCGCTGCATATTGAAGTGGTCGGAACAAAAGACGGAAAGAGAAAGCAGGGTATCATCTATCACACCCATCCGGCATCGGACGGATCGGTGGAAGGCTGGGAAGGTCTCAGAGCTTACACCCGCAATGTAGGGATTCCTCTGGCCATCGCTGCCGAGCAGCTGGCTAAGGGCTGCGCGCCTCGCCCGGGCATCCTGATTCCGGAAGAAGCATTCAAACCGGAAGTGATCTTCGCAGAACTGGAAAAGAGAGAGATCTACATGCATGAAGAGTGGAAGGATCTGTAAGGAGGTCGAAATGAGAAAAATTGAAGCGGTCATTTTCGACTGGGCCGGAACTACGGTGGATTTCGGTTCCATGGCGCCCGTCCAGGCGTTTGTTGCAGCTTTTCAGCGCTTCGGTATCACCCCGACAGTGGAAGAAGTCAGAAAGCCCATGGGGATGCTCAAATGGGATCACGTCCACACCATGCTGCAGATGGACAGAATCTCATCGGAATGGGAAAGAGTACACGGACGTCCCTGGGAAAAAGCCGATGTGGACGAAGTGTACGGCGTCAGTGAAACGTCGATTCTGGATATACTGAAGGATTTTGCGGAGCCGAAGCCTTTTGTTCTGGAAGCGGTAAATCAGCTGAGAGAACGGAGCATCAAAATCGGTTCTACGACAGGCTATACCCGTCAGATGATGGAAATCGTTACGGAAGAAGCGAAAAAAAGAGGATACGCTCCGGACGCTTATTTTACGCCGGACATGACGGAAAATAAAGGAAGACCTTACCCTTATATGGTGTTCCGTAATCTGGAAGCCCTGAACGTCTCTTCGGTAAACGGAGCGATCAAGGTAGGCGACACCGCTGCGGATATCAAGGAGGGCAAGAACGCCGGCCTGATCTCGGTAGGTGTTCTAGAGGGAAGTTCGGTCATGGGACTTTCTGAAGAGGAGTACGACCGCCTGACCCGGGAAGAGAAAGACGATCTGGCGGAAAAGGCCAGAGCGGTGTACAGGGAATGCGGCGCAGACTACGTGATCGATAACTTCAGCCAGCTTCCTGCCCTGATCGAGCAGATAGAAAGGGACAGCAGAATTTTCTAAAACTTTTTCATATTGCGGCAGATCAGATGCCGCCTCCTTTGCGAAACCTGAGAACGACGTCCTCAGGTTTCGCTTTTTCGTTATGCCCGTCTTATTTTTTAATAAATTTTTCATCTGTGCCGGGAATCCCTGCCAGATCGGAAATATACCTTTCGGCTCTCATATGCAAATTATATTTCTCCCGAAGTGAAGCGATAGTGTCCATCATAGGTGAGGCGTGATGGGCGTCAAGAAATTTCTGCTCTTTCCAACTGTCGATTAACAACACGGTATCCGGATCATTCATAGGGAAAAAATATTCGTACCTTTCATTTCCGGCTTCAGCGCGAATTAAGGCAGCTGTTCCGCTTTGTTCCATTTCTTCGGCAAATTTACGCGCGTTTCCGTTCTCCCCCGTATAATACAGATTCATTGTGATGCTCACAAGTACATTCCTTCCTTTCGTGATTTATTTTGTATCCAGCAGTTTAACGCCATCTGCAGGATTTTGGTCAATAGCGCCAACGATTTGATGTGGGACATAGGGTTCTTCCAGATACGCAATGTCTTCTCCCGAAAGCTCTACAGAAAACGCTCCCGCAGCGTCGTCAAAATGTGAGGCTTTGGTAGCTCCGATAATTGGGGCTGTCACACCTTTTGCCCATTCCCATGCCAGTGCGATCTGCTGCATTCTTACATTGTATTTTTCTGCGAGAGTGTGAACTCTGCGAACGATTTCCATATCCTGATTCTGCATGCGGTCATATTTTCCCATAGCTGCCCGATCTGTTTTGCTTCGGATAGAGTTGGAGTTCCACTCCGGACGGGTCAGATGTCCTGCTGCAAGAGGACTGTAGGGCATTAGAGATACATTCATCTGACGGCAGATGGGGATCAGCTCGCGCTCGTCTTCACGGTAAAGAAGGTTGTAATGATTTTCCATAGCCGTAAACTGTGTCCAGCCGTTGTCCCTGGCGGCAAGCTGCATATTGTAGAACTGATATCCGTACATAGCCGATGCGCCGATGGCGCGCACTTTTCCGGCGACGACCAGATCGTTCAGAGCTTCCATCGTTTCCTCGATCGGCGTAGCATAGTCAAATCGGTGGATAATATATAAATCCAGATAGTCTGTACCCAACCTTTTTAAGCTGCCTTCGATTTCCCGGTGGATGGCTTCGGAAGAGAGACGCCCGGGATTGAAATAAACTTTGGAAGCGATAATAACTTTGTCTCTGGCAATGTTTTTTTTGAGTGCTTTTCCAAGATATTCCTCGCTGGTTCCTTCAGAATATCCGTTAGCCGTATCGAAAAAATTGATTCCCAGGTCGAGAGCATGTTTTACTATCTCTTCTGTTCCGGTTTCATCAACTGTCCAATCGTGAAGTGTTCCGGCCTTTCCAAAACTCATGCAGCCCACACAGAGTTTTGACACTTCAATATCCGTATTTCCGAGTTTTGCATATTCCATATTCATTAATACCTCCTGCTACAATATATTCGTGGTTAATATTCTTTACAGCCAGTAAGGAATTACCCTTCTTATCTTTCGGGCAGCAACTGATAGATACAGTTCTGTGCCAACTCATAGACTGTCATTTGTGCAGAAGGGATTCCGATTTCGTTCATAACGGCAAGCTGTTTTTCCGTCGGATGGGCGAAAGCGTAAAGACCATACAGAAACGGAAAAAAGGCGTAGCGAAAATTTCTTTTTTCAATTTCGCCAATGTCCGGCTGGTAAGCCGTCAGACAATTGTCGATGGCTTTCATGGCTTGATAGAAAGAGCTCTTAAATTCTTTCAACCGATCTTTTCTGCTGTTTTCTTCTATTTCATATAAGTTCATGGTCTGGATTTTCAGCATGATCTCCTGCCCTTCCAGTGTCCGGGCCAACATCTTTGCGAATTTTTCCCGAGTCAGGGCAGTACCCCGGCCGCTAAACATTTTCAGCTTATCTGTCCAGTGGTCGTATTCTCGCGTTAAAAGGGCAAGAAATATCTCTTCCTTCGTTTCGAAATAATTATAGATGGATGGCCTGGAAAAGCTCGTTTCCCTACTGATGTCTTTAATCGTTACCTCCCGGAATCCCTTCGTTTGATAGAGGGTTTCGCAGGCGTCTATGATTTCATTTTTTCTGCGGCTGATCAGTTCCATTGATTCTTTTGTCATGATTTGTCTCCTGTTAAATTTCAAAGTCTGCCCGTTATGCTTCCTGCGTAATCGTAGTACCTTCTGCTCTGCCTTTCCGCCAGATCCAGTCTCTGATGACCGTCGAAACTTATTCAGATGATGAATTGACAGTAAAGGATAGCTGAATTTCTGTTTTTCTTGGACTTGACGATAGAATTAATATATTTTTCACATTGCTTTCTCCGATCTGTTTTCTGTCTGTAACAGAGTTATTTGCTTTCCTTGAAGGAAAGGCACTTCCCCAAAACCTCGCCGGTCTCCAAATACTCATAAGTTGGAAATTCAAAAAGAACCGGTTTTAGCTTGTGGTAATCAATTTTTCCGTCTTCATTCAGACATTCTTCTTCAACAAGAGTATTGTCAATGGTACAGATGAAACTTTCAAAACCTTTGGATTTATAGGTATCTACGACAGAGCATTCCATTACCAAAGGAGAATTTTGTATAACGGGCGTCCCGGCCTCGCCGATTTCATAATCAAATACACCGGATTTGTCCGTTTTTGCGCCGCTTACACTGCCTGTATAGTCTGCTGCCGGCAAAATAGAACGGTCTACAATATTGATGGACAGATTATTACGTTCCTTAATAATGCCGTTTATATAGTGATTGTCTGCGAGACTGATTATCACACGATCATGACCGATGATACCGGTATGCCCGACAAGGGTCCAGGTAGGTTTTTCTTCTCTTACAGCCCCGACAACGATCAATGGAGTGGGGTATAACGCTAATACAGAACCAATATTTTTTTTCATTTTTTTCCTCACTTTCTTGATCTGACACTGTGTCAATAACTGTACTATATACCATTCCTGACACTGTGTCAATATATGGAGGGGATTTTGTTTCATCCTGGCGTAAATTAAGATAATTTTTCTGATGGAAGAGGAGGGATTATCGGATGCTGCCCGCTTGTATACTGCGGCTGTCATGTGATAATATATAATTATTAGTATAATCGCGCCGCTTTTTCAGAAGAAAACGGCGGATTCAATGTATGAGAGTATGAGAGGAGGAACGAGCCATGGATTTGACCGGCTTTTTAAATGAGCTGATTACTGCGCCCGGTGTCAGCGGCGGGGAGACTTGCGTTGCTGACATCGTGGAGCGGCATTTTCGGAAGCATACAGACGATGTGTGGCGCGACCCCATGGGCAGCATTTTTTGCCGAATTGGAAAGGGGAAACCTGTGCTCATGCTGATGGCCCATATGGACGAAATCGGTATGATGGTGCAGCGAATCGAGGACAACGGAACCCTTCGATTGGCGCCGATAGGCGGGGTAGACCCGAGAACACTTCCGGGATCGGAAGTTCAGGTATACGGCAGAGAGGTGTGCCGGGGAATTATCGGCGCCGCACCGGAAGGAAAGGCCGGAAAAAAACGGGATTACGCCTATGGGATAGAGGATCTGGTCTGCGATTTGGGAATGAGTGCAGAGCAGGTGAAGGATAGGGTTTCCGCAGGCGACTTCGTTACCTTCGACAATGTGCCATTGCTTCGGCTGCAGGACGGTTTTTTCTCGGGAAAGACGATGGATGACCGGGCTCTGGTTGCCGCCCTCTGTGAGACCCTCGAGATGCTGTCACGAGTCAGTCTCAATTGTACCGTGGTCTTTGCGGCGTCGGTGCAGGAAGAACGGGGTTGTCTGGGAGCGGGACCTGCAGCAAGAGGCGTAGAGCCGGATTTGGCTGTGGCAGCGGATGTGGGGCATGCGCCTATAGCCGGTGCAAGACCGGAAGACGTCCTTCAGACGGATAAACTGGGGTTTGAAACGGGCGGAAACATCCATCCCGGAGTTTTCAGACTTCTTACCGAGGCGGCGGAGAATTTGCGAATCGCCTATGAGGTCAAGGCGACGATGGGCCATACGGGAACAGACGCGTGGAATATTCAGAACCAGATGGGAGGAATTCCGACGGGCGTTCTAAGTGTTCCGCTGAAATATATGCACACTTCGGTGGAAACCCTGTCGATAGAGACGCTGCATAACGCCGCGCGTCTGCTGACAGAAATGGCCGTCAGGCTTGATGACACATGGGAGGCGAATTTATGCTGGAACGATTGAAAACGCTGTCCGAACTTCCGGGAGTCAGCGGAAGGGAAAATGCGGTACGAAGATTTATAAGAGAAGAATCGGGTAAAATGGGCCTGAAGGCCGAGATCGACGCCATGGGTAACGTAACCGTTCACAAAGAAGGCAAAGGGAGACGGGTTCTCCTGTGCGCCCACATGGACGAAAAGGGTTTTCTTGCGGCAGGGATCAGCAGCGACGGTTTGATCAGCTGCCGGAACAACGATGTCGATCCGCGGGTTGTGGTTTCCAAGCGGGTACAGGTCGGGCCGCAGAGGATCGCGGGCGTGATCGGCGCCAAGGCCTTTCACCTCCAGTCCAAAGCGGATCGGGAGACGGTGACCGGACATGAGAATCTGTATGTGGATATCGGTGCGAAGGACAAAGCGAGCGCGGAAGCAAAAGTACGCATAGGCGACGGGATCGCATTTGCAACCGGTTTCGGACCTTTCGGTGACGGACTCGTCAAGGGAAAAGCGTTGGAAGGCCGCGCAGGATGCGCGATTCTTCTGGATCTGCTGCAGGAATCCTACGACTGTGATCTGTATGCGGTCTTTACGTCGATGGCTCATATCGGACGAAGAGGCGCCCAGGCTGCGGCATGGAATGTGGCGCCGGATCTGGTGATATCCATTGAAGCCGCTGAGGCGGGTGAACCGGCTGATCCGCAGAGGCAGAAAAAAGGCATCGGGCTGGGATCGGGACCGGTCTTGTGTACGGCCGACTCTGTGGGCATTCCGTCAGAATCGCTGCTTGCCGCTCTTGAGAATTCGGCTTCAGGTCCGATTCAGCGGGCAGTCCTGCGGACAGGAAGTGATGCGCTGACGATTGCCACGGCGTTTTCCGGATGCTTTGGCGCCGCTGTGGCTCTGCCGTGCCGACGCATGTATACGCCGTGCGAAATCGTCTCTGAGGAGGATCTGCGGGCGCTGCGCGGCATGCTGCACAATTTTTTTCAGGAAAGACGATTTGATGAGGTGAAGATATGATAGATGAAAAGCTGTTGAGAGAGCTTCTGGACGCTTTTGGACCGTCCGGACGGGAAGGCGGAGCTGCCGCTGTGATTGAGAGACATTTGAAATCCTGCTGCGATAAAATCTGGAGAGATTCTCTGGGAAATCTTTACGCTTTGCGCAGCGGAACTTCCGGGAAAAAGGTCATGCTGACTGCTCACATGGATCAGATCGGACTGATGGTTTCGGATATCGATGAAAAGGGATTCGTATACGTATCGCAGATCGGAGGCGTTTCTGCGCCGCTGTCGGCGGCAAGGGAGGTCGTCTTCCAAAACGGTGTCCGCGGTGTTACCTATTACGGCGGCAGAGAGAAAAAAGCCGGGGAAGTAGAGATGGATGATCTGTACGTGGATATCGGCGTCGATTCGCGTACTGAGGCGGAAGCAAAGGTGTCCGTAGGTGATATGGCCGTATTCGCATCGGAATTTGTCGATTTGGGAACGACGCTTTCCGGCAGGGCCATGGACAATCGTATTTCCTGCGCGGCGTTAATCCGGGCCATGCAGGAAATGAAAAGCAGCCACGACGTGTATGCCGTGTTTACGGTTCAGGAGGAAGTAGGCCTGCGCGGCGCCAAAGCGGCAGGCGAAACAGTTGTGCCGGACGTGGCGATCAACATCGACGTAACGGCCACAGGCGATATGCCTGACGCCCCGCGGCTGAACATGAAACTGGGCGGGGGACCGGCGGTGAAGGCTCACGACGGCAGCGTAATCGTGCCGGCCTGTGTGCGGCAGTTCATCAAGACGGCAGCAGAAAAGGCAGACATTTCCGTTCAGGATGAAGTGCTTTTATCCGGGGGAACGGATACCGGCGCCATCCAGAGAAGCGGAACCGGCGTCCTTGCCGGTGGGATTTCCGTTCCGTGCAGGTACATTCACACGCCTGTGGAAACTGTGAATAAAAACGATGTGGAAAAGACGGTGAAGCTGATTTGCGCTTGCTGTGAGCAGACAGAGCTGCCGGAAGCGTAGAGCGAAGTAAAAGGCCGGAACCCGGACAGCGGGATTCGGCCTTTTTACAGAAGAAAATCCATAGGAGATTTCTGCGGTACCGCTCTGTTTAAAGGATGGCAGGGACCAGATCAGGAAGCTGAGAAAACGCGGTGATTCTAAGGGTTTGAACCCTTACGGAGCCAAATCCATAAGCGGCGTGGATGAACGGAATTCCGGCCTGCAGGGCAGCCTCGCAGTCGCCTTCCGTATCGCCGACGTACAGAGCGGATGGGATATGATTGCGGCGTATAACCTCTTTTATATTTTCTCCTTTTCGGCGGTTGGTTCGCCCAAAGCACTCGAAATCGGAGAAGTAATTCTGCAGGCGGTGTACCCTGAGAAAGGTGTCGATATAACCTTCCTGGCAGTTGCTGACGATACAGAGGAGATAGTCTTGGGAAAGTTTTTCGAGGACAGGCAGAAGATCAGGATAGAGGGTTCCGCCGCTTTCTGATAGATAGCCGAGTTCTTCGCGGCAGCACTGCTTAGCGATTTCAACGGCCTCTGCGGCGCTGTGGTCTGGCAGCATCAGCCTTCCGATTTCTTCAATGTTTTTTCCCATGTAACCCCTAAGCTGCGGCAGTGAGAGCTGTCTTCCTGTGCCTTTTCGACGGAGAACCGCATTCCAGGCGGGCAGAATCTGGACGGTAGAGTCCCACAGAGTGCCATCCAGGTCGAATATAATTCCTTTTTTTGTCATAGAAATATCTCCTTAGTCTTTTTATTGCTCTCTGCCTGTGTCAGCAGACAGACCTCGGCTCTCCGTTGGGGGAGCTTTTTTTAGTATAGCACATTTATTGTGCCGCGGAACGATTATCCGGGGAAACAGGGGATTTTCTGCTATATGCTGCCATTTCGGCTCTGTTTTCTTTGGCGAATGGAAAATACCGATGGGCATATACTAAAGCTGCGAGCGTCAATGGAAAAGTTTTGGTTTTTCTCTTGACGAAATAAAGAATCGGATATATTATAATATAGTAATAAAAATTATATTAAAGGGTTTTGATGATTAAATGAGGGAGGAGTAAAAATGACTGTAGACAGAACGTTAAAGCGATACACCCTGGGGGAGGAGATTTTTAACAGTGTAAGCCATGGAGCAGGCGCAGCGCTGTCTGTTGGCGGAACGGTTCTGCTGATCGTCATGTCGGCTGCTCACGGCAGCGGACTGGCGCTGGGATGCAGCATTGTGTACGGCGTCTCGCTGATCGTGCTGTACACCATGTCTACCTTGTACCACGCCATAACCCAGCCCAAGGTTAAGGAGATTTTGCGGATCTTTGACCACACGTCTATCTTTTTTCTGATCGCGGGGAGTTATACCCCGTTTTGCCTCATCGCCCTTCGGGGAAACGAGAGGGGGTTGGCTGTCGTTATCGCTGTATGGGCGTGCGCCGTTTTGGGCATTGTACTCAACGCCATAGATCTGAAAAAGACGGAGAAGCTGGGTACCGTTCTGTACGTGATCATGGGTTGGTCCATCGTCGTTGCATTCAGAGACATCGTCCAGGCGATACCTGAACCGGCCTTCTATCTTCTGCTTTCCGGCGGAATCAGCTATACCGCAGGCCTGATATTTTACGCGATGAAGAATACCAAATACATGCACGGCGTCTGGCATTTGTTTGTCTTAGCGGGAAGCGTACTTCACTACCTCTGCATTGCCATATATATTTTGCCGATGGCTTATGCATAAGGACAACATGTGCAGTCATATGAATAGAGTATAAAAAATAGTCGATAGACTATTTTTTTATTGCGAAGAAGTATCCTTTTTCCTATCTTTGCTGCGGCTAAAACGCCGGCTTTCCGCCGGCGCAGAAATCGGTAAAACGGGATATCCTATTGGGATGGAGATTTTTCGAAGGATATTTCTGAAACAGAGGCAGAGGTTCTGCCGCGCAGCCGCCGGCAGAGCTGATTTGCTTCTTAATGAGTATATCGACTGAGCATATCGATAAAAACGGAGGTTCATATGGCAAAAATCATCATCATCGGCGGAGGCTGGTCCGGCTGTGCAGCTGCCGTTGCGGCGAGAAAGACCGGCGCGGAGGTCCGCATCTTGGAGAGGACGGACCTGTTGCTGGGACTGGGAAACGTAGGCGGTATTATGCGGAATAATGGGCGCTTTACCGCCGCAGAAGAAAATATAAATATGGGAGCCGGAGAGCTGTTCGCGATTACCGACCGGTGCGCGACCCATAAGAACGTAAACTTTCCGGGACACGAACACGCGTCCTTTTACAACGTGATTAAGGTCGAACCGGAGGTTCGCCGTCTGATGGCGGAGATGAACATAAGAACCGATTTTATCACCCGGGCGGTGGACGTGACTGTCGAGAACGGTCGGCTGACTGCAGTTAAGACTGCAGACAGGGAATACGTCGAAGGAGACGCGTTTATCGACTGTACGGGAACCACCGGCCCTATGGGAAACTGTATGGAATTCGGCAACGGATGCAGCATGTGCATTCTGCGCTGCCCGGCTTTCGGGCCGAGAGTAAGCATTTCGGAGAAGGCGGGAGGACGCGATTATTACGGGAAACGGGCGGACGGTACGCCGGGAGCCTTCAGCGGTTCGGTAAAGATAGAAAAGGCCAGCCTGTCCCGGGATATCGTAAAGCAGCTGAATAAAAAGGGGGTGGCGGTGGTTCCTCTGCCGGAAGAGCTGATCAACGAGAGCAAATTATCGGCTAAGGTCTGCCGGCAGTATGCGCTGCGTCCCTTTGCGGAAAATGTCATATTGATCGATACCGGTTACGCCAAGATGATGACGCCGTATTTTCCGCTGGAACAGCTTCGGACGGTAAAGGGCTTTGAAAATGTTCGTTTTATCGATCCGTATGCCGGAGGAAAGGGGAATTCGGTCCGCTATACGGCGGTTACGGAGAGAGACTCGTACATGCGGGTTGGGGGAACCGAAAATTTGTTCTGCGGCGGAGAGAAATCAGGGCTGTTTATCGGCCACACCGAAGCGATTTCCACCGGTTCTCTGGCCGGTCACAACGCAGGACGCTTTGTCCGTGGAGAGGAGCTGCTGTCCCTGCCTGACACGACGGCTGTCGGCGCTCTGCTCAGTTATGAAAAAGAGGATGGCGGGATGATCACCTTTGCCGGCGATGAATTCTTCGCCTATATGAAAGAGAAGGGTCTCTATACCACGGACAGAGAGACTGTCGCCCGGCGCATTGAAGAGGCAGGACTTTCCGGCGTGTATGACCGGTACGAATCGTGAGAGGAAATTTGCCGCTTGACAGGGTCGCCTGACGGAACCGGAGACTTTCTCCTTGCAAGAAAATTTCTGTGTGATACAATAAACGGGAATAAATCGTGTATTGGAGAAGAATAAGATGAGAATCAACAAATATATTGCCCAGGCGGGAATCGCCAGCAGAAGAAAAGCCGACGAACTGATCGCCAACGGAAATGTGTTCGTCAACGGGTTGGCTCTCAAAGAGCCGGGATACGACGTAAAAGAAGGCGACGTTGTGGAGGTGAATGGAAGGAGAATTGCCGTTCAGGAGAAAAAGATATATTTGGCGCTCCACAAACCGGCAGGCTGCGTTACAACGGTAAAAGACGATTTGAACCGTCCTACTGTCATGGATCTGCTCTCTGACGTAGAGGGCAGAGTGTTTCCCGTGGGCAGACTGGATTATAATACGTCCGGTCTTCTGATCGTGACCAACGACGGGGACTTCGCCTATAAGCTGACTCATCCAAAGCATCAGATGACGAAGACCTATCGGGCAAGGGTGGCGGGAATCCTTTCCGCTGAGAAATGCGCCAAACTGAGAAAAGGCGTGGATATCGGCGGTTTTGTCACCTCGCCGGCCAAGGTGGAAATCATCAAGGCCTATCCCCGTTCAACCATTGTGGATATCACCATACACGAGGGAAAGAACCGGCAGGTTCGCAAGATGTTCAAGGCGGTGGGCAACAACGTGCAGGAGCTTCACCGGACGGCTGTCGGCAGCGTCAGGCTGGGCCGGCTTGCAGAAGGTCACTACCGCAAGCTGACCAGAGAAGAGATTGAATATCTGAAAAACTGCTGAAGAAAACAGCAGGGCTATGCCCTGCTTTCTCTTATTTTACATATTTTTGTTCCCAACGATGACCTCGGTATCGAATTACGAAAAATATGATTCTGCAGAACCAGTCGATAAACATGGCGACCCAGATGCCGATTACTCCCATGTTCCAGTATCTGGCAAAGAGTATGCCGGCAGCAATGCGGAAAATCCACATGGAGCCTACGGCAATGGTCATGACAAAGGTGGTGTCGCCTGCGGCTTTCAGAGCCTGAGGAAGGGTGAACGAAGCCGGCCACAGAACCAGACCCACTGCGCCGTGGAGGATCAGGATCAGTTTTGCCAGACGGGCTGCCTCATCGGATACGTTGTACAGATAGATGATCAGCGGGAGCAGTAGAAAGATAATGATGTTAACAATCAGCATAGAAACATAGGACCATTTCATCAGCTTTTTCGTGTAGAATCTGGCGCTGTCGAAATCCCTGGCTCCTGCGCACTGGCTGACTACGGTGATCATGCCTACCCCGATGGCCTGCGGCGCGAGGATCTGGAATGTGGCGATGGAGTTGCCGATAGCGTTGGCCGCTATAGAAGCCGTGCCGAATGCCGAAACCACGCTGAGCAGAAGAATTTTTCCCAGGTGGAAGAGACTGCTTTCGATTCCGCTCGGGACGCCGACTTTGAGTATGTTTTTTACCGTATGGCCGTCGAATCGATAGCGGAACGGTCTGCTGATGTGGAGTTGGTATTTGGGATTGCGCAGCAGACAGACGACGACAAATGCGCCAAGAATCCGGGATACGAGGGTAGGTATGGCGACACCTTCGACCCCCATGTGAACGATGAAAATCAGAATGGCATTACCGCAGATATTGACGATATTCATGCCGATGGAAATCTTCATGGATACCGCCGAATTGCCCATCACTCGAAACAGAGCCGCCCCGGCGTTATACAGCGCGATAAAGGGGACAGAAGCTTCGACGATGATAAAATATGTATTGGCATAGTTCATTACGTCTGCTTCGATGTTGCCGAAGAGGCCGTGAAGGATAAAGTATTTTGCGCCGTAGAGAATGACGGTAAGTCCGGCGGAAAGGGCGAGAATAAATACGAGAAGCTGTTCTGCGGAATCACAGGCTTTCTTCGGATTGCGGCAGCCGAGGAACTGACCGCAGACCACGGCTCCACCGGTAGCCAGAGCTGAAAAACCGTAGAAGATCAGCGTGTTTACTGAATCGACCAGGGATACGGCGGATACAGCGGCTTCTCCCACGCTGGCTACCATGATGGAGTCTGCCAGTCCTACGGTAATTGCCAGAAACTGCTCTACGACCAGAGGTAAAATCAGTTTTCTGAGCTGGCTGTTGCTGAATTGTATTTGAACGTCTTCCAAAAAAACACCTCCTGACGAATCGCTGTAAATTTTCCTTCAATGACAAAGACATTTTACCACGGCTGTCAAGGGGGCGACTCGCCGCAGAGCGGAAATTCCGGCGAATGCTGCCAGAATCTTCTTTTTGAATACAGCGAATAAAAAGAAAAATAGGCGCAAAATAAACGGTAGAAGGAGCGTTTTATGAGAGAGAAAGAACAAAAAGAAAGTTTGACGAGTTTAATGACAGAGAGAAAGACCAGGATTTTCCGGAGCGGAAGGAAAGGGATATTCCTGTTGATCTTTCTCCTGATTTTGCAGAGTCAGTCCGTTCGGGCAGAGTCTGCAGGCTGTGATGTGCAGCTGTTCTTTTACGGTCAGCCGCAGATGGAGGTGACCGTGTATGACGGACCTGTGGGAAAAGGGAATTCCCGGGAAGCAGAGCGGGGAAGACTGACGCTGAAATCGGCGAGGGTTGGACGAGTCTACAGCTGCCAGGCGTCGGCGGACGGATATACCTCGGAAATTTTCTCCTTTGTACTGACCGAAGAGGATTTGAACGCCGGCAGAAAAACCATTGGCGTGGATCTTTCACCATTGTCCGAAAGGGGATACGAAGCTGAAACCGTGAAAAACTGGAGCCGGGAAGTAGAGCAAAAGCAGTTTTCTCTGACCGGTCTGAAGGGGGTGGATTTCTCTGCTCTGAATACGCCGGCGTTTAAAACGACCAGGAGAGACAATCAGTTTACCTCTGTCGACGAGGGAATCACCTATCTGCAGAAGCTGGATAAAAAGAGCGGGAGCGCCAAGTTGTATTATCTTGACGAACAGAAAAACTGGCCCATAATCATTTTTACCCGGACCGGACTCTCAGGCGCAGATTCACTGAATGAAGCCATCGACAAGTTGAAGACGGACGGAAAAACAAAAGTGCTGTATCAGGCGCAGATTCACGGAAACGAACCTGCTGCCGGGGAAGGGGCGCTGACTGTGGCGTCGGCCCTTTCCGGCAAGAGGGAGTCTTATCTTTCCCGGCTGGACGTGATCATTGTTCCTTATGTCAACCTGTACGGCGCGGAAAATTTTGTGCGTTGGGGAAACGACGCCGGACTGGACCTCAATCGGGACGGCCTGGCTCTTTCCCAAAGCGTAACCGAAGAAATGCACCGGCTGTACAATCGGCTGCTGCCGGAGGTTTTCATCGACGGTCACGAGTTCAGCCCTTTTCTCAAGTTCCTGCAGAAATCGGAAGAGGGATATTTGCTCCGGGGACTTGACGACATACAGCTGACCTGTGTGGAGAGTCTGAACCGGGAAAAAGGTATCTTTGAGAACGAAACGGACATGCTGAAACGGACGGTTGAATCTCTTCGGGACAAAGGTTTCAGGCCGTTTATCTATCCGCCGTCGGCCAACGCCGCCACTTCCTGCGGCTATTCCCGGCTTCACAACGCTTATACCTTTCTCGTGGAATCTTCTGGTATAGATCTGGGTCGGCACCACTTTGAGCGGCGGGTGATTTCTCAGTATGAGGCAGTGATATCGCTTCTTTCGCAGGTTTGGGAAAACAGCGGGGAGATTCGCAAAGAGGTGAAGCAGGCCAGAGAAAGACTGATCGAAGAGGGAGAAACTTACCAGGTTTCGGACAAGTTCGTGTTAAAGCATGGAACGGACCAGACCGGCGGTATTCGTCTCGAGCGGCTGCTGTATAATTTTCAGGGAGAAGCGGTCGGAGATCCGGAACGAACCGAGATCGTGTACAATCTGGGGAAGGCTGAGAAGAGCAGGACCAGACCGACGGCCTATATCATCGGCAGAAATGCCGAAAACCGGAAAAAAATGGCGGCGCTTCTCCGGGCTAACGGAGCGGAAGTAAAGGAGCTGAGTTCTCCGGTGAAGATAACCGTGAGACAGTACGGCGGTTCCGGAAAGAAGGCGCTGCTGAGCGGAAAAAAGACGCTGACGTTCAGAAAGGGCGCCTATGTCTGCTTTATGGATCAGGAAGCCGCCAACGTGGTTTCGGCTTTACTGGAACCGGATTTTGCGGACAACGGAGGCGCTCCGGCTTCTTTTGTCCAGCAGGGACTGCTGAAAAAGCTGCGCGGAGGAAGTTATCCTTTGTATCGCTGTGAGTTTTCCCATCCGGAGGAGAGAATCAGCGGAGTAAGGTGAGAGCAGTGTCTTTTTAGAGATAAAGAAAAACCCCTGCGCCGGAGGTGTATTGCCGAAACGGGGGTTTTCTCTATAGTAGGAGAATCCAATTGGCTGGTATTGTAAAAACAATAAAGCTTTGGTTATTCGCCCGACGAGGGCGATGGACGCGCATGAAAATCTGCGATCTGATCATGCGCTCTTGTCGAGAAATTTCTTATTTTCTCTTCATTTCTTTCGGAGTTACGCAAGTTCCGGTAGCTCTTGCAACGACGATAGGCTCTTCGAGGAAATCGGCAGCAGAAGCGTTGATGTCTTTTCTGGAAACGATTACTTTTCTTGCTTCGAACTTCATCTTTCTCGAAGTGTTTCCGATCTTGGTGATTTCGCCGTAAGCTTCGATGTAGTCGCCGGCATATGTAGGAGCCAGGAATTCTACGTTGTCATATGCGCAGAACAGACCTTCGTCTCCGTCCAGTTTGATCAGCAGTTCGGTAGCAACGTCGCCGAACAGGTGAACCATGTGAGCTCCGTCAACCAGCTCTCCGCCGTAGTGAGCATCTTTTGCAGACATTCTGACTCTGATTAATGATGTGATTTTCTCTTCCATAATTCAATTTCTCCTTTTCTGTAATGAAAATATCTTAACTTCAGTATACAGATAAATGATTTATCTGTAAATAAGAATTGCAAAATACGTGCCAATGGTTTATCATTGAAAATACGAAGGAATTGAACCGAAAAAGGTTCACCGAAAAAGGAGCGAATCGAAAATGACCCAGAATTATGGAATCAATCGGGTTTTAGAACCGCAGCATGTTCTCCCTACCTCTGCATGGCGGTTGGACAACTGCCGAGCTCTGGCTAAAGGGGAAATCCGCGTGGATATAAAGCGGATACACATCGAGGGAACCAGCTTTAAACAGATCTGTCTGGAATCCAACAACAACGAGCAGCGCATCAAACAGAAAATCATGGACATCGTGATCCGCAGAGGCAAGCTGCACAATCCTGTCACGGATACGGGAGGACTTTTTTACGGTATTGTTTCGGAAATCGGAGAAGAGTACGACAATAAAAAGAACTTTGCGCCGGGAGAAGAGGTGGTTTGCAACGCCTCTCTGGCTTCTGTGCCGATCTATATCGATAAGGTTCTGTCCGTGGACCGGGCTTTCGGCCAGGTGGAAATAGAAGGCTATGCGATCTTGTATAACGAAGTGCCTCTGGTGCGCCGTCCGGAGGGCATTCCGATTAACCTTCTGCTGTTCGCGTTTAACGAATCGGGAACACTCTATCGAATCAGCAATACGGCGGTAGGAAAGAGAAAGTTTTTGATCGTGGGAAACAACCTGCTGTCCAACCTTCTGTTCGGCTATGCGGTCAGAAAGGTAGCGAGAGAAGACGCGGAGGTGGTCTGCCTGTTGGACAAAAAGGCGGATATCGTGCTGAAAGGAAAGTCCATAAACGACCTGATCGCCAGAGTATTTACGGAAGTTCACTATGTGGATATCCTTAAGCCCCTCGAATGCCTCGCCGGTCTGAATGCCGACTCCCTTTTCGATCTCTCCATAAACTGCGCGGATATACCGGGTGCGGAAACCATTAATATTCTGGCCACTAAGAGCGGCGGTACGGTGGTATTTGCCAATCTGATCAACAACTACAATATCGCCCTCTATATCACTGAATCGATCTCCCGTCAGCTGGATATCCGATGTGCCGACGGCTATCTGGAAGCTTATGACGAGTTCGATATAGAGATTGTAAAGGATTTGATTCCTTACATTGAAAACGCCGTAACGACC
Source organism: uncultured Emergencia sp. (assembly GCA_904420065.1). Lineage (GTDB taxonomy): Bacteria > Bacillota > Clostridia > Peptostreptococcales > Anaerovoracaceae > Senimuribacter. Next base: position 18,060 of record CAJFTU010000017.1, on the reverse strand, counting down.
AACCTCAGCGTGGATGACGATCCGGCTTATCCGATCAACCGGCAGACCAGGCTGATGGAAGCGTCAGGACAGCGTAAGACCATGCTGGAAGATTTTGTGTGTGAAAGCCACGCCATGGCGTCTGTTCTGGATGAAATTCTGACTGTAGCCAAATATGACTGTAACGTTCTGATTACAGGAGATACCGGTGTGGGCAAGGAAAAAGTAGCCAATATTATCCATAAGAACAGCAACAGAAAAATGCAGCCTTTTATCAAGGTTAACTGCGCTTCTATTTCCCCGACCCTGATCGAGTCCGAGTTTTTCGGCTATGAAAAAGGGGCGTTTACCGGCGCCAACAGCGCAGGCAAAAAGGGATATTTTGAACTGGCCGACAACGGGGTAATCTTTCTCGATGAAATCGGCGAACTGCAGCCGGATATGCAGGCGAAGCTGCTGAGGGTTATTCAGGACGGGGAGTTTTTCCGCGTGGGAGGAACTGTGCCTGTCAAGACAAACGTGCGCATTTTGTCCGCGACAAACCGGGATCTGGAGGACTTTATCGAAGACGGCCGCTTCAGACGGGATTTGTACTACCGCTTGAACGTGGTAAGAATCAAAGTGCCTAATCTACGGGAACGGACCGGGGATATTCCGGCCCTTGTGGATCATTTTCTGAAAAAGTACAGCGATAAATTTCAAATTCAGCGAAAGATTGACGAAGACGCAGTGGAATATTTGAAGCAGTGCGAATGGCCGGGTAACATCAGAGAACTGGAAAATGTGGTGCAGAGGCTGATGATTTCTGCCAAAGGCGAACAGATCACCCTTCTGGACGTCATGAGAGAGCTTCACGCCGAAGTCTTTGAGAATACTTCTGTAGATGTGACGGCGGAGAGCGGCAGAGAAGGGCAGGTTATGGACCTGGAGAAAATGGTGGAGAACTTTGAAAAGAATATTATCAAACACGCCTGCGAGAAGTACGGATCTACCAGAAAAGTTGCCAGAGCGATTGGAATCAGCCAGACTCAGCTGGTTCGCAAGAAGAAGAAGTATGGTGTGTGATTTGAGTGATTCAAAAATGGTTCGCTATAAAAGTGCATGATTCGAAAACGGTTCGAAAAAATCGTAGAAGAACGAGAAAAACGTTGAAAAATAAGGGTTTCCTCGGTTGGCACGGTATTTGCTATAATATGAGTCCGGATTTGAGAAAATTATAAACAGGAGGAAACACAAGATGCAGAACATGGAATACAAAAAAGGCGATCCGTTTGGTACGCACAGAGTAATCAGTCCGGAAGGAGTGCTCCCTCAGCCGGCTGACGTCATAGACAACACAATGGAAATATACAATAATGAAGTATTGATCGACGTACAGACACTGAACGTAGACTCCGCTTCTTTTACGGAAATTGAGAAGAGAGCGGGCGGCGACGTTGAAGAAATAAAGAAGATCATGATGGGTATCGTAGAAAAAACCGGAAAGCATAAAAATCCGTGGACCGGTTCCGGCGGAATGCTGATCGGTACCGTTAAAGAGGTAGGCCCGGATTACGACGGAGATCTGAAGGTGGGAGACAAGATCGCAACGCTGGTATCCCTTTCTCTGACTCCGCTGAAAATCGAAGAGATTCTTGAAGTGAGGCCGGAAATCGATCAGGTAGATATCAAGGGACAGGCGATCCTTTTCGAAAGCGGAATCTACTCCGTGCTGCCGGATGACATTCCGCAGAATCTGGCGCTGTCTGTACTGGACGTAGCAGGAGCTCCGGCTCAGACGGCTAAGATCGTTGAACCGGGCAATACAGTCGTAGTTCTGGGCGGCGGCGGAAAATCCGGAATGCTTTGCTGCTACCAGGCGAAAAAAGAAGCGGGAATCAACGGTAAAGTTATTTGCGTTGACGGCTTCCAGAATTCCATAGACAGAGCAAAGAGCGTTGACGTGGCTGACGAGTATCTGATCGGCAACGCGACAGATGCCGTGGGCCTTTACAATGCCATTTCGGAGCTGACTGACGGAAAGCTGGCTGACGTGGTAATCAACGTAGTAAATATCCCGAATACGGAGATGGCTTCCATCCTTGCCTGCAAGGACAACGGTATGGTATATTTCTTCTCCATGGCTTCCGATTTTACAAAGGCAGCTCTGGGCGCAGAGGGCGTAGGCAAAGATGTGAATATGCTGATCGGAAATGGATACACCAAGGGGCACGCTAACGTGGCGCTTCAGATTCTCCGTGAAGACGAAAAGCTCCGCGACCTCTTTGCTAAGCTTTACGCGTAAAGGTTGAATAAGGCCGAAAGAGAACTCTGCGAAAGGTGAACTGAAACCGAATCGGGCGCGGTTAAAAGTGAACCTGATTCGGTTCGATTGACATTTTTTAAATTATCTTTCAATTGACGGATTTTGCCGTATAGACACAAAAAGCCAACTGAATTATAATATTTACAGTCGTTAATTATGCGCAGGCATAAAAAGTTTTAATTTTTCGAGGAGGATGATTATTATGAAAAAAGGATGCCCTTACGGAACACACAGAGTTATTTCACCAAAAGGTGTTTTACCTCAGCCGGCAGATGTAATCGACAACACGATGGAAATCTACGACAATGAAGTACTTATTGACGTTAAGACTTTAAATATCGACTCCGCATCTTTTACTGAAATCGAAAGAAGAGCAGGCGGAGACATTGAAGAAATCAAAAAGACCATGCTCGGCATCGTTGCTAAAGCTGGTAAGCACAAGAACCCATGGACCGGTTCCGGCGGAATGCTGATCGGTACAGTTAAGGAAATCGGACCTGCATACGTAGGCGACCTGAAAGTGGGCGACAAAATCGCAACACTGGTATCCCTTTCCCTGACTCCGCTGGTAATCGACGAGATCCTGGAAGTAAGACCGGAAATCGACCAGGTAGATATCAAAGGACAGGCCATCCTGTTCCAGAGCGGTATCTATGCAAAACTTCCTGACGATATGCCGGAAGGACTGGCTCTGTCCGCTCTGGACGTAGCTGGTGCTCCTGCTCAGACTGCTAAACTGGTTAAGCCTGGCGACACTGTAGTTATCATCGGCGGCGGCGGAAAATCCGGACTGCTCTGCCTGTACGAGGCAAAGAAGAGAGCTGGCGTTACCGGTAAAGTTATCTGCGTTGCTGGTTCTCCGAAATCCGAAGCAAGAGCAAAAGGTCTTGACCTTGCTGACGAATACATCGTTCACGACGCAACAGACGCTGTTGGCATGTACAACAAGATCATGGAACTGACCGATGGCAAACTGGCTGATATCGTTATCAACTGCGTAAACATCGAAAACACAGAGATGGCTTCCATCCTGGCATGCAAAGACGACGGTCTGGTATACTTCTTCTCCATGGCAACAAGCTTCACAAAGGCTGCTCTGGGTGCAGAAGGCGTAGGCAAAGACGTTACGATGATCATCGGAAACGGTTACACCAAGGGACATGCGGCAATCACTCTGCAGTGCCTGAGAGAGCACGAGGGTCTGAGAAATCTGTTCGCAGAAATGTACGCTTAATCGCCCTTACAGACATCGATAAACGATCCGGGTCTTTGCCTTCGTGCAATAGCCGGATGTTCCCCGGTCGGCGAATTCGATCGGAAGAAAATACACCAAAACCTCATGCCACGGCTTCTTTTTAAGGAGCTGTGGCCTATATTACGCATTTTGAAAGTTTAAATTATAATCATACACAAAAAACGTAAATTTAAGGAGATTTATTATGGCAATTAGAAATTGGAAAGACATTCCTCTGTTCAAGGATGTTACCGATGAGCAGTGGAATGACTGGCACTGGCAGGTTTCTCACAGATTATCCACTGTTGAGGACATTGCGCAGGTCGTTAATCTGACTGACCAGGAAAAAGAGGATATCGAGAAAGTTCTGGGCGGTTTCAGAGTAGGTATCACCCCTTACTACGCATCTCTGATGGATCCAGATGATCCGAGATGTCCGGTAAGAATGCAGGCTGTTCCGACTCTGGCAGAAATGCACAGATCCGAAGCAGACGATGCAGACCCTCTTCACGAGGATGCTGACTCCCCTGCTCCTGGACTTACTCACAGATACCCGGACAGAGTTCTCTTCCTGATCACTGACCAGTGCTCCATGTACTGCCGTCACTGCACCAGAAGAAGACTCGCGGGGGAAACCGACGGTGCAAGATCCAGAGAGGATATCGATGCATGTATCGACTATATCCGCAGAACACCGGTAGTCAGAGACGTACTGCTCTCCGGCGGAGATGCTCTGTGCGTTGAAGACGACACTCTGGAATACATCATCAGTGAGCTGAGAAAGATCGACCACGTGGAAATTATCAGAATCGGTTCCAGAACACCGGTTGTTATGCCGATGAGAATTACCGACAAACTGGTTAACATGCTGAAGAAGTATCACCCGATCTGGCTCAACACCCATTTCAACCATCCGAAAGAAATCACTCCGGATTCAGCAGAAGCCTGCAGAAAGCTGGCTGACGCAGGTATTCCTCTTGGAAATCAGTCCGTACTGCTGAGAGGCGTTAACGACTGCAAGCACATCATGAGAGAACTGGTTCAGGCTCTGGTTAAGAACAGAGTAAGACCTTACTACATCTACATCTGCGACCTGTCTGTAGGTATCGAACACTTCAGAACTTCGGTTGCTAAGGGAATCGAGATCATCGAAGGTCTGAGAGGCCACACTTCAGGATATGCAGTTCCTACTTTCGTAGTAGACGCTCCTGGCGGCGGCGGAAAGACTCCGGTTATGCCGCAGTACATCATTTCCGAAACTCCGGATAAGGTTATCCTGAGAAACTACGAGGGTGTAATCACTACATACACGCAGCCTCGTCTGCCGGATCTGAAGTGCACCTGCGATTACTGCACAGGCAAGAAGACTTACAGATATGAAGGTGTATCTGCACTTGGCGAAGGATTACAGATTAAATCTATGGAGCCTGCTCATCTGCTGAGACACGAAAGAAATAAACACTAATAAGGTGGATAGCGAATAGGGAGGCCATTGGTCTCCCTATAATTCGATAAAAGACTTTTTAAGGAAGAAATATGGGTTTACTCTACGATTTATCAACAAAATATAAGACGCTGTCTATAGTGGGTATGGCCAAAAACGCAGGGAAGACCACCGCGCTCAATTACCTCATAGAAGAGGCCATCGACGAAGGGGTGGTTTTGGGCGTAACGTCTACAGGCAGAGACGGAGAGTCCCAGGATCTGGTAACCGGAACGGAAAAACCGAGAGTCTATCTGGATCAGGATATGCTCGTGGCTGTGCCGTCGCTTCTCTACGAGATGGCTGATGCCGGATTGGAAGTGATAAAGAGCACCAGCTATTCGACGGCGATCGGAACCCTTCTCATTTGCAGAGTGAGAGAGGCGGGCTATGTGCAGATTGCCGGTCCGGTGATCAACGCAGAGCAGAAGCTTCTCTGCCAGGATATGCTCGATCTCGGCTGCCAGCTGATTCTGATCGACGGAGCCATTGACAGAAAAACCATCGCATCACCGGATACCTCTGATGCGATTATCTTGTCTACAGGGGCCGTTCTTTCGCGGAAGATGAACAAGGTTGTGGAAGAGACTGCGCATGTCGTGAACCTGTACAGGACGCCTGAGCTGGAACAGGGCAGAATAAGAGATGCGATAGAACAGAATAACTTTGACGATAAGGTTATGCTCGTAAATGAGCAGGGCGAGGTGAAAAAGCTGGACCTGATCACGGGCTTGGGCGCCTCGAAAGAAATTAACGGAGCCATTGACGAGGATACTAGATATATATATATTCCGGGAGCCTTTACCAACAGCGTAATTTCCGATATAAGCCTTAAGAAGCTGAAGCAGGTTCGGTTTGTCCTTAAGGATCCGACGAAGATTTTCGTGAACGTCATGGACTGGGGAGTTTACAGAAAGAAAGGCTTCAGATTAAATGTTCTGAAGAACATTGAGATCGCGGCCATTACTGTAAATCCATGGTCTCCGGCGGGATATACTTTTGACAACCGGTTCCTTCTTGAGGAAATGCAGAAGGCGATTCCGGATATTCCAATTGTAGATGTAAGGATGTAATGATGGAACAACGCAGGAACAGAAGACTGGCCAATGTCAAGACGAGAAGCGAGACAGGCCTTGATCACGTGATGTTTAATCTGAATTTGAACACGCCTTTCGGCAAAAAGCAGCTGAAGGAAATCCGGCCCTTTTATCCGGGTGAGGAAGAGCTTCTTCGCGCGGAGCTGGATCGGATAGACACGATGATCGCTTTTGTAAAGCAGAATCAGGTTCTGAGCGATAAGATCCAGGAAGTCTTCATGGAAGTGAAGGACCCCACTCTGACCGTACAGCGAAGCGGGAGCGTTACCCTTTCCACAGTGGAGCTGTACGAGGTCAAATCGCTGCTTCTTCAGATGCGGCAGCTTCGAAAGCTGACCATGGAACACGAGATCGGAGACTATAAAGCCAGTCACTGCATTTCGGAGTGCAGGCAAAACAAACCGAGTGCTGAGAACGAAATCGTATTTCAGCGGGATGAAAACGAACCGGCTGTAGATACCGTGCCGGAAAAGTACTTCCTTGAGGATACGGAAGATCTGCTTGACGAGCTGGATCCACGCGGCGACAGGATGAATACGTTTTACATATACGATGAATTCAGTCCGCTGCTCAGTCAGTACCGCGCCAAGAAGCGGGAGTATGAGCTGATGATCAGAAAAGAGCAGAAACAGGCCCGGGAGGAGCTCCGAAAGAAGTACGGCGTACAGCTTACGCCGAAATTTGACATCGTAGTCGCCAGGTCTCATCCCGACTTTGAAAAGATTCAGAACCTTGAAGAACTGGAAGTGGTTGATCAGGACTACATGAGCGTGACGCTGCAGCTCAAGCCTACGGAAAAAATCTACGGTTATATCGGCGAAACGGAAAAAATCAACTCTGAGATTGAGATGGAAGAGGAGAGGGTCAGAGAACATCTCTCACGGAAGATTTCAGAAAAAGCAGATGTGATTCTGCGCAACTGTGAGAAGATGGGGGCACTTGATCTTGCTCTCGCCAGAGCGATCTATTCGATCAAACACGACCTGATAAAGCCGGAAATCGTCGACGAACACGTCGTTGAGTTCGAAGAGGGAAGAAATCTCCAGGTGGAGGACATCATAAAGTCTAAGGGCAAAGAATACTGTCCCGTATCTCTTTCCCTGAAAGACGGCGTAACTTTGATTACGGGAGCCAACATGGGAGGTAAGACTGTTTCCCTGAAGCTGGCCGGTCAAATTCCGATCCTCGCTCAGTACGGCTTTTTCGTTCCGGCAAAATCTGCGAGAATAGGACTTTCCAACTATATGCAGATCCTGATTGGAGATTCCCAGTCTGTGGAAAGAGGCTTATCCAGCTTCGGATCAGAGATGGAAGAGCTGAAGGAGATTCTGGATCACGGTCAGGAGAGAAGTCTCATCCTGATCGACGAGATCGCTTCGGGAACAAATCCGACGGAAGGAACAGCTCTGACCAAGAGCCTGGTGGACTACCTGATTGAAAAACCGTATATTTCTCTTATCACGACCCATTTCGAGTCTGTAACCGAGCGGGAAGGCGTTGTAAACATGCAGGTCAGAGGGTTGGCCGACTGCAATTTTACTCTGCTGAACAGCGAGATTCAGCGCGCAAATCGTCGTGACAGGATAAATATAATATCCAAGTACATGGACTATCGTCTGTGTCGAGTGGATAATGAAGCACAAGTACCCAAAGATGCTCTCAATATAGCCGCGATGCTCGGAATCGACAAAGCGATTATAGACGGAGCGAAAAAATATATTAGATAAGGAGAAATAGGATGAAAAGCAAACTAAACCTTGACCCGAAAGTTGTCGACAGCGCTCGTCAGCATGCGGCAAACATTGCTCACGACATGCAGGATTTTATCGACCGTCATACCACCGTATCGACGGAAAGAACTATTGTAAGACTTTTGGGCGTTGACGGTGTCGACGATGTTGACACGCCGCTGCCGAACGTGGTAGTGGATCAGCTGAAAGAAACAGGAGCTCTGCCTACAGGCGCGGCTTACTGGATCGGAAACGCTATGGTTCAGACCGGAAAGTCCCCGCAGGAAATCGCAGAAGAAATGGCTGCCGGCAAACTGGATATCACTAAGCTTGCGACATGCTCTCAGGAAGAGGCAGCTGAAGCGCTCAAGCCGGAAATCAAAAAGACTTTTGAGAGAATCGATATGCAGAAGGCAAAGCGGCAGGAATATCTGAACACTATCGGCGAGGGTCCGGAACCTTACATCTATGTAATCGTAGCTACCGGAAACATCTATGAAGACGTGGTTCAGGCTCAGGCTGCGGCAAGACAGGGCGCCGACGTTATCGCGGTAATCAGAACCACCGCTCAGTCCCTGTTGGACTACGTTCCTTACGGGCCGACAACAGAAGGTTTCGGCGGTACATATGCAACCCAGGAAAACTTCAGAATCATGAGAAAAGCTCTCGACGAAGTCGGTGAAGAAGTTGGAAGATACATCAGACTGTGCAACTATTCCTCCGGAATGTGCATGCCGGAAATAGCAGCTATGGGCGCTCTGGAAAGACTGGACGTAATGCTCAATGACGCTATCTACGGAATTCTGTTCAGAGACATCAATATGCAGAGAACTCTGGTAGACCAGTTTATGTCCAGAGTAATTATCGGATACTGCGGCATCATCTTTAACTCGGGCGAAGACAACTACCTGACCACAGACGACGCCATCGAATCCGCTCACACCGTAACCGCCTCCCAGTTCATCAACGAACAGTTTGCTGTACTGGCAAACATTCCGGAAGAACAGATGGGTCTCGGACACGCATTCGAAATGGATCCATCTACAGAAGACGGCTTCCTCCTCGAACTGTCCCAGGCGATCATGGCAAGAGAAATCTTCCCGAAAGCAAGACTGAAATACATGCCGCCTACAAAGTTCATGACTGGCAACATCTTCAGAGGACATCTCCAGGATGCGCTGTTCAACCTGGTAACCGTTTGGTCGAACCAGTCCATACTGCTGACCGGAATGCTGACGGAAGCTATCCATACTCCGCACATGCAGGACAGATATCTGGCTATCGAAAATGCCCGTTATATCTTCAACAACTGCAGACACATCGGAGACGAAGTGGAGTTCAAGAAGGATGGTATCGTTCAGAAGCGTGCTCAGGAAGTCCTGAAGAAAGCGGACGAGCTTCTTGCAGAAGTTGAAAAAGACGGCCTGTTCAAGACCATCGAACAGGGTAAATTCGGCGGCGTAAAACGTCCGTTCGACGGTGGACACGGACTTGAAGGCGTCTGCACTAAGGGCGAAAATTACTTCAACCCGTTCATCGAATTGTTTATGGATCACGAGTAAGGAGGTGCGAGAGCAATGACAGAGAACAAGACAGCAGTTGTACAGGCTGATTTGACCTGTGTTAAGCCTTATGGCGACGCGTTAAACGACGGTAAAGTAGAAATGGCATTCACCCTTCCGGTACCTTATGGTGAAGAAGCAGAGGAATGCGCGAAACAGTATGTAAAGAAGATGGGTTTTGAAGAACCTAATGTAACTTATTATTGTGAACTGACTCCGGGATATACCTTCTTTGTTGTATACGGTGCAGCTCAGGCGACCATCGACTACACGGCGATCAAGGTTCCTAAGGTAGAAGGTACCGTTATGGATCGTGTAGAGTGCGGCGAATGGATCGGAGAAAACGTAGGAAGAGATATCGTCGTTGTTGGCGCTTCTATCGAATCCGATGCTCATACAGTAGGTATCGACGCGATCATCCAGATGAAGGGTTTCCACGGCCACTTTGGTCTTGAAAGATTCAAAAATGTAGTTGCTTACAACATGGGTTCTCAGGTTCCTTGTGAAACGCTGATCGCTAAGGCAAAAGAGGTAAACGCTGATGCGATTCTGGTTTCTCAGACGGTAACCCAGAAGGATATTCACATCAAACAGCTGACGAAGATGGTAGAACTTGTCGAGGCTGAAGGCCTTCGCGACAAGGTTATTCTCACCTGTGGCGGCCCGAGAATTTCTCACGAACTGGCACAGGAGCTTGGATATGACGCAGGCTTCGGACCAGGAAAATACGCCGAACACGTTATGTCCTATATCATGCAGGAAGTTGTCAAGAGAGGCTGGCAGAACAAACCTGCAATCGCTGATCGTTAAATTGAATACTGCATCAGTATAATAGAAAAACTGTATATCATAAGCAATCAACTGAAACGGATGTTTCCGCATACAGATTTTTTTAAGCAGGCTCATAAAGCGGTCATCGTGTCCATTGACATGAGGACTTAATTGCAGTAAAGTATATATGTTGGATAAATGTGCAACATATAGGCAAATTTTAAGAAAGGTGAGATATAACATGATTAACAAAATTGTAACTGCTGATGAAGCAGTTGCCGGCGTAAAAGACGGCATGACCATCATGGTCGGCGGATTTCTTGCGACCGGTTCTCCGGAAGTTCTGATGGACGCTCTGGTAAGAAAAGGCGTAAAGCACTTGACCGTAATCGCTAACGACGGCGGACTTGATGCCGGACAGCCTGCCGGTGAGTTCGGCGGAAAGACGGCCAGAGGTGTCGGCAAACTGCTCGAGCATCATATGGTCGATCACCTGATCGCTTCTCATATTGGCGTTAATCCGAAAATCAACGAACAAATTGCAGAAGGCACCTTGAAATATACATTAGTTCCTCAGGGAACTCTGGCCGAAAAGATCAGAGCGGCAGCTTACGGTCTTGGCGGTGTTTTGACTCCGACCGGCGTTGCTACACCGATGGAGACTGAGGTTGACGAGTTAGGCAGAGAAAAGAAGGTCGTTGAAATTGAAGGAAAGAAATACCTGTTTGAACTTCCTCTCCACGCTGATTACTCCTTTATTCGTGCTTCTGTTGCGGATAAATTCGGTAACTATATGTGCGCGAAGGCTACAAAGAACTTCAACTATGTAATGGCCGGCGCGTCGACAAAGACGATCATTGCTCCTGAAAAACTGGTTGAGATCGGTGAAATCGATCCGGATTATTTTGCGGTAGCCGGCGTTCTGGTTGATATGATTGTGGAGGGTGAGAAGAAATGGCAGATTTAAAACAGAGAATCGCAAAGAGATGTGCAAAAGAATTTAAAGACGGCGAATTTATCAATCTGGGAATTGGCCTTCCGACCATGGTTGCCGATTATATCCCGGAGGATGTTGTCGTAACACTGCACTCCGAGAATGGTTTTGCAGGCCTGGGAGATATTGCTACAGAAGAAACTCTGGATGTAGACATTATCAATTCCGGCGGTACATATGTAACAGCGCTCCCTCGTGTAAAGTATTTTGATACTGCAGAAAGCTTCGGCCTGGTTAGAGGCGGTCACGTACAGGCTACTGTTCTGGGCGCGATGCAGGTTGCCGAAAACGGAGATCTGGCCAATTGGATTGTTCCGGGCAAAAAGGTTGCCGGCATGGGCGGAGCTATGGACCTCTGTACAGGTTGTCCTGAGGTTATCGTCGTAATGATGCACACCCAGAAGGGAAATCACAAGATCCTGGAAAAATGCACTCTTCCGCTGACTGCTGAAAAGTGTGTAAGCAAAATCATCACAGAGATGGGCGTTATGGAAGTTACTCCGGAAGGAATTGTCGTAACAGAACTTCATCCGGATTACACCAAAGAAGACATTCAGGCCGCAACGGGCTGCAAGCTGATCTTCAGTCCGGATCTGAAACCGATGGAAGAAGAATAAAATCATTCACAAAAAACCGGCTGCGAGGCCGGTTTTTTTTATGAGAAAATATTTGGATTTTGTTTCGCTTTTCTTCGGCATCAAAATCCAGCAGCGTTCTGCGGAAAAAGCCGGTTTTGCCGGAGAGAAGAGTTTCTGCAGATGTTCTATGCTCAATCGCCCAAAGCCGTATCTGCTTGCAGCTGACTGCTGACGTGGTCGATAAACCGCTGCAGACTTTCAGCTTCTGTGAAAACCGCCCGGGCATTCTTTTTGCTTCCCCCGCCTTTTCCGTTGAACAGACGGGCATTTCCCTTCACCAAACCGCCGCAGTCACATGTGTCGGAAAAGAGCAGAACCGTACAGGTGGGTTGGTGAACGAGAAAGAGAAGGACGTCTATTTTACCAGATAATTTTTTACCGATTTCATTTAGATCGTCTAATGACAATTCACTATATCTTCGACAGCGAAGGAGATTTGGGTCTTTTTCGATTTCGACAGTTTCGCGAGCGACGATTTCCTTTTTCAGATGATAGAGCTGGTCACGCACCGCATCGCTTTTTTTCTGCTGGACGAGAAATTTTTTCAGCAAATCGTCTGTTCCTGCGGAAAGTCGGTTTCCCAGCTCGGTAATCACATCGAACTGATGCTGATACTGCCGAAAGGCGTGCTTTCCGGCTTCAAAATAGACGCGGAACATATCTTTGTTCTTTTCTACCTTATATATCTTGATTATCCCGATCTGACCTGAACTTGAAGGATGCGTGCCGCAGCAGGCCACGCAGTCGGCCGGCGCATTTTCATCTCCTATGGTGACGATGGAAATATCTGTATCGAAAGCGAGCGCCTTGCGGAGAGGGAGCTCTTCGGCGTCGGATCTCCTGTTAAAATGATGGACGGAAACCGGCAGATCCGCCCAGATTACTTCATTAGCACGCAGCTCGGCTTCTCTTGCCATGTCGTCGGTGATTTTTTGGAAACCGCTGTCTTCATCCAGCGCGATATCGATTGTCATATAGTCTTTTCCCATGTGAAATCCGCGGTTGTGTCCTCGGTAAAGGGAGTAAAATGCGCCGGACAGTACGTGTTCACCGCAGTGTCTCTGCATGTTGTCGAAACGGCGATGCCAGTCGATCTGCATGGAAACTGTGCTGCCGGGTGAAAACGGACAGGTATCCGTATCGATACGGTGGTATACGACGCCCTCTTCCTCCCATACATCGGTTACGGGAATTCCGTCAGCTTCGCCGACGTCGCAGCTTTGACCGCCTCCGGTCGGGAAGAAAACGGTCTGATCGGAGATAAAATACACTCCTTTTTTGTCCCTGACGATATCAATAATCGTCGCCCGACACGATCTGAGATAGACATTTTCTTTAAAGAGCAATTTTGTATGCAAAGTGGTCTCCTTTCCCATACAGGTGCTTTTGTCCGCACAGAGCGGCAGGAAAGCGGTAATGATCATTTACAGTATATCATATATTGTTACAGGTAAAAAAGCGTAAAGAGGGGATTTTGTCTTGAGAATAAAGAAATTTGTACTTCTGCTGCTTTTGCTGGGCTGTATATTCGTCATGCCGGGATACGGTCAGGCGTGGCAGATTGCTCAGCAGCTGAGGGTTCCTCTGGTCATGGTCATCGATCCGGGGCACGGAGGAATGGATGGGGGAGCCTCGGCCAGAGACGGAACTCAGGAAAAGAATATCAATCTGGCCATTTCCATGGCCCTTGCAGAAGAGGCGAAAAAATACGGCGTGGAAACCGTATTGACCAGGGAAGACAGCGAAGGCCTGTACAGCGAGGAAAATCACAGCGGACGATGGTCCAAAATAGAGGATATGAAAGAGAGAAAAAGGATCATTGAAGAGACCGATCCCGATCTGACCGTCAGCATACATCTGAACAATTTTTTGCAGGATCCGGACGTGTACGGCGCGCAGGTATTTTATCCGGAGGACTCTGCAGAAGATGTTCTTGAGGAGAACAAGGATATTGCAAAACGCATCCAGAGAGCGCTGACAGAGGGCCTCGACGACGGGAGCAACCGCATCGTACTGCCCAAGAGCGGCATCTATCTGTTCAAGGATACAGAGCGGAGCATGGTCATGGTGGAGTGCGGTTTCCTGTCAAATCCCGGCGATCTGGAAAAGCTGAAAGACGAGGCATATCAGGAGAAAATTGCCCGATGTATTATGAAAGCAGTGGCGGAAAAATATTCGCTGAAAATTAAAAATAATATGAAGGAAGGTGTCGTAGACAGCCGAACAGAATAAACCGATGGGAAGAACAAAAAAATGTGGATAAATCCTCTTGACAAATGCAAAACAAGTACATCAGAATTGAAAAATCAATGGTTTCAGGTGTACAAATTATCCACATGCAGATGTGAATAAAATTGTATACAATTCGAGTTATCCATGTGGAAAAGTTACGGAAATGCCTGAATCAACGGCAGAATTGATTGTTGAAAACCGTTTGGAAAATAACGAACACAGGTTAACATAAAACCGGAGAAGTAAATTATTCTCCGGTTTTTATTGCGTCGACAAAGAGTTCAAAATCATCGAAACCGCTCTGGATAAATTCGTACAGAACCGGTTCCTGGAACTCGTATTTTGCTATGGGGACCAGCTTTTTTCCAAAAGACGATGTACCCAGATCAAGCTCAAGGCATCGGATCTCGTCAAGGGAATACGCGGCGGAGATCAGCTGTCCGGCAGTGGAGACGAAATACATGCCCATAACGTCTTCATTGAGGCGATATTCCTTTTTCGCCACATGCTTATTATTGGGATGAAATATCATGTACAGCGTTCCGGTTTCGTGATCAGTAGCCATGGCCTTTTTGCAGAGACGGGTAGAATTGGAAGTAAAAACGGAAGGAACATCGAGAATTTCGTAGACGGAAATGAACTCGGATCTGGCCAGCATCATGGCAGCTTCTGCCTGCGAAACTTTCATCGTGGAAATTCGGGTGTAGGAACAGACGCGCATTTGATCCAGCGTAATGCCGGTGACGGCGATGTAGTAGCTGTTATCGAATTCGACCAGGGATTCGCAGCGGAAAGTATCCGGATCGTCGCCTTCGGTGATGACGTTTTTGCAAAACGTTCCAGCCTGAAAGTCGGGAAACTGCTCAAGCTGAAAGTTTTGCGTGGTCAGAAAATATGCCGCGCTGAAGTCCTTGCCGAAACAACGCATGAGAAAGTAGTTGATCAGTTCATAAGGGGTATCCAGTTCTGCGCATTGCTTGCACATCAGAATGTATTTTTCCGGATCGGTGAGGAAAATATCCTGCTCCAGCAGAAATCCGTATTCCCGCTCGTCTTCCGGCATTGGCAGGTTTTCCTTCTTGTTCAGTCTCACGTATTCCTGAAGAAGATACTGTGCTTCTCGCAGACTCACCGGGATTTTTTCTCCGCCGAGACCGCCGAGCAGGGAGCTTTCCAGTTCTTCAATACGCTTGAGATCATTGCCCAATACGCTTCTGTATGTTTCAAATCCATATTCTTCTGCATCGAAATAAAAAAACTGATGAAGATCAGTCATCGTTTCGTTATCCGGAAGTTTAAAGTGGATGTACATTCCCAGCACGCCCATCAGTCGGGTGTTTGTAATATATGCTGATATGAACATTTTTCGGCTGGTGTCGGCGCTGTCAAGCAGTCCGCCGCGTATTACTTTTAGATCGCTTTTTTTCAAAATCTGCACCTCTGAATAAATGTTGAGCGAAAGTTATTGGTTTTGCTTCTCGTTCTCTGCGGCGGCTTGCTGCGTCCGCCCGGGAGAACGACATACCTAAAGTATATCCTATTTTTTCAAAATTACAATATGCCGTTGACAAAGAATTTTATCGGGGTATAATTTACTGTAGAATCCTTATCGAGAGCGGCTGAGGGAATAGGCCCTGTGATGCCCGGCAACCTAGGTGTCCGTATGCGACAGAAAAGGTGCTAAATCCTACAGAATTATCTTATTCTGAAAGATGAGGAATGATAACCCGAATGTCATGCCTTTTCTTTCATCAGGAGAGAAAAGGCTTTTTTATTGCGTAAGAAATATCGCGTCAAGCGGTATTGACGGAGCATCAAACGCGCTTCTGGCGCCGAAAAGAAGGAAAACTGGCACAGGCGCGCTGAACTTGCGTAAATGCTGCAATTTTTTGCAGTATCTTGCGCAAAGCTGTCCGAGACGGGATAAAAAGGTATTGTGTAAAAAGAAAGGAGACGGCAAATGAAAAAACTATTTACATCTGAATCTGTGACAGAAGGCCATCCGGATAAAGTATGCGACCAGATTTCCGATGCGATTCTGGATGCGATTATGGAAAAAGATCCTTATGGAAGAGTTGCCTGCGAAACGACCACTACCACCGGATATGCAATGGTAATGGGAGAAATCAGTACCAAGTGCTATATAGATATTCCTAAGATCGTACGAAATGTCATTCTCGATATCGGATACGACAGAGCAAAGTACGGTTTTGACGGAAGCACCTGCGCAGTTCTCACGGCTATCGACGAGCAGTCGGGAGATATCGCCATGGGTGTGGACAAAGCCCTGGAATACAAAGAAGGAACTTTGGATGATCAGATCGATACCATCGGCGCGGGCGATCAGGGCATCATGTTCGGCTATGCCTGCAACGAGACGCCGGAATATATGCCGATGCCGATAGAGCTGGCGCAGAAGCTGGCGCTTCAGTTGGCAAAGGTAAGAAAAGACGGTACGCTGAAATATCTGCGTCCTGACGGAAAAACCCAGGTCACTGTAGAGTATGACGGCGACAAGGTAAAGCGGATCGACACTGTATTGGTTTCGACCCAGCACGATCCGGAAGCAACCCAGGAGCAGATTCGTCAGGATATGATCGAATACGTTATCAAGCCGATTATTCCGGCGGAGCTTCTTGATGACGAAACGAAATATTACGTAAACCCTACGGGACGGTTTGTCATCGGAGGCCCTCACGGCGATTCCGGTCTGACAGGCCGAAAGATTATCGTTGACACTTACGGCGGATATGCCCGCCACGGCGGCGGAGCGTTTTCCGGAAAAGACCCTACAAAGGTAGACCGTTCGGCCTCCTATGCAGCCAGATACGCAGCGAAAAATATCGTTGCGGCAGGATTGGCGGACAAATGCGAAATTCAGCTTGCCTATGCTATCGGTGTGGCAAAACCGGTTTCCATCATGGTAGACACCTTCGGAACGGGAAAACTCTCTGACAGCGAAATTGCAGATATTGTGGAGAAGCATTTTGATTTGCGCCCGGCGGCGATCATCAGGGATCTGGATCTGAGAAGACCGATCTACAGAAAAACGGCAGCCTATGGACACTTTGGCAGAACTGACGTGGACTTCCCTTGGGAGCATCTCGATAAAGTTGAAGAATTGAAGGCCTATCTCAAGTAGAAAGTGAAGATGAACAATAGATGCGCAGGATGGAAGTTCCGTCCTGCGTATTTTTATCGAAAACTGAAAAAAACTTTTCCTTTTCATTTTCTTTTCATTTTTCTTGGGTATAGTAGAACCATAATCAAGATTGAACAGCAAAAGGAGGAAATATAAAATGAAACTTACAGAAAGCAGATGGGGGAAAAAATTAGTTGTCGGCGCGGTTGCGCTTTCTATGCTGGCTTCGACAGCGGCTTTCGCTTCAGTCAGCGCATACGCGGCAGATGGCGGCAAGGATGCTAAAACGGTAACTGCGCAGGCGCAGACAAAAGCAAAGATCTCGTGGTCCAAGGCAAAGTCGATTTTCAAAAAGAGACTGCCGGGCGGAATTCTGAAATATATGAGACTGACCTATGATGACGGAAGAAGAATCTACAAGGGCAAAGGCGTAAAGGGAAACTACGTATACTCCTTTGAGATCAGCGCTTCTACCGGGAAAATCGTAGATTGGGAAAGAGACTACGAAGGATCCCGTTATACGGCATCTAAGATCGGTTCCTCTTTCACCCTGACCGAAGCCAAGAATAAGGTAAAGAAAAGAATTCCGGGCTGCTACATCATCTACACCAAGCTTACGAGAGATGACGGAAGATATGTCTATGAAGGAGAAGCTTATAAAAACGGCTATGAATACAGCTTTGAGATGAACGCTTACTCCGGAAAATGGATAGAATGGGAAAGAGACTGGGCGTTTTAATATAGATTAAGGAAAGCGGCGCGATGCGCGCCGCTTTTTCTATGCCGGAAACAGGCGACTCGAAACGGCGGAGTCTGGATATTGATCACCATAATAACAGAACAATCATATATGAAAGTGAAAAATATTGTTGCAAAAGGTAGACTTTTTTGCG
>CAJFTU010000016.1 GCA_904420065.1 uncultured Emergencia sp. | reverse complement strand
TATGCGACCTTTAGGCTGGAAGTCTCCACAGACGGTTTTGGATGAATTTGTGAAGCACGGTGTAACATATGTTTGACAAACCAACACTGTTTCCTTTGAATTTCAGCGAATTTTTGTTGACACGGGCAGAAAAGAATGCTATAGTATTTGAGGAATGAAGAAGAAGTTATCCGCTTCTCACCTTTCAGACGTGCAGTTTGTCGGGTTAATATTTTGTAAGTACGCGTTCTTTTGCGTGTTTTGAAGCGGATACTGTTCATCCGCTTATTTTTATGCAGGAAATATCGAAAGGTCGGTATTGACGGAATAGTTTTAAGAGAGAACTTCAGTGTGTACGCCTTTTCAGGCAACAGATAGCCGGTTCCGTCGTTTCTGTATCGCGCGAAAAATAACACAGGAGGTGCTGATGGCAATTAGCAAGGAAAACAAGATCAACGAAGAAATTCGTGATAAGGAGCTGCGAGTTATCGATGAAAGCGGAGAGATGATCGGGATCATGAGCAGGGATGAAGCCCTTGCTTTAGCTGAGGAGAAAAAGCTGGATCTGGTGAATATCTCGCCGAACGCCAAACCGCCGGTTTGCAAGATTCTGGATTACGGAAAATACAGATACGAAATTCAGAAGAGAGAAAAGGAAGCGAAGAAAAAACAGAAAACGATTCAGGTAAAGGAGATCAGACTGAGCACCTTTATCGAGGACCACGATATCCAGGTGAAAGCAAAGACCGCCTGCAAGTTTCTGAAGGAGGGCGACAAAGTAAAGGTGAGCCTTCGTTTCAGAGGCAGAGAGAGAGACCATACGGCCAAGGGCCGCGAGGTCATGGAAAAATTTGCAGAATGCTGCAGCGAGGTGGGGGTAATGGACAAGAAACCTACTTTTGAGGGCAGAAGTCTGACCATGTTCCTGGCACCGAAAGCTGATAAGTAAACAATTTAATTTAACATAGGAGGAAAAATCATCATGGCAAAAAATAAGATGAAGTCCCATAGAGGCGCATGCAAGAGAATGAAGTTGACCGGAAGCGGTAAGGTGAAGAGAAACAAGGCATATAAGAGCCATATTCTTACAAAGAAGTCTCCGAAGAGAAAGAGAGGTCTTCGGAAGGCGACCACATTGACCAGTGCAGATACGAAGAGAATGTTAAGATCCATGGCAAAATAATTGAGGAGGTAAAGAAATATGGCAAGAGTGAAAAAAGGCGTTAACGCCCATAAGAGACATAAGAAAATTTTGAAGCAGGCGAAAGGTTACTACGGAGCAAAGAGCAAGGTATTCAGAGCAGCCAATCCGGCCGTAATGAGAGCGCTCAGATCGGCTTACGTAGGCAGAAAGCTGAAGAAGAGACAGTACAGACAGATGTGGATTGCAAGAATCAACGCTGCGGCAAGGATGAACGGAATGTCCTACAGCAGACTGATGGATGGACTGAAGAAGAGCGGAATCGAAATCAACAGAAAGATGCTTTCCGAGATGGCGATTTACGATGCTCCGGCTTTTGCACAGCTCTGCGAGACAGCGAAAAAAGCGTGCGGAAAAGAATATTAATCGTACAGGCGATACCGATAGTAGACCGGCAGAACGAAATTAGGCGTTCTGCCGGTTTTGCGTTATGGTGCGTGTAAGCCCTGTAAAACAAGCTGCGGTATCCCTGTAAAGTCAGGGATACCGCAGCTGTGATTTAATGCGGAATGGGAAACGTAGATTATTATTAGTATATACCTTATAACTATTAAATAAAAGTCTTCTTGTATAATTGAAATTGGATTTTATAGAAAATGTTGAATAGTTTGAAAAATAGATGTATTATTATGATAACTACAGATGCGAAAACTTTGAGGAAAAAGGGAAATTACAGTTGTCGTATTTACAGAAAGGAGATTGGCATGATCAGGGAGGAGTTTAAGCGTACATATAAGGAATTCCTTTTATCTTTGTGCGGTTTTTTCATCGCTTGCGCAGGAGGAGAACGTTCTGCCGCCATGTATGCCGGCTTGCTGATTTTTGTTCTCTTTACGGTAAAGTACCTGCATACGATGTTGTACAAATCGGTCTTTATTTCTGATGAAGACAGGGAGAGGGCTCTTTTGCCAAGGTCTATAGTGCGGGGAAAGACCGCGGTTATGTTCTGCTACGGAGCCATTATTTCGGTTGCCGCAGCTGTTGCGGCCTGGAACGGCAGCATAGTTGAAGTGAATTATTTTATTCCGGATAGCAGATCTTTAGTGGTTTCCTTATTCTGCGCTATTGCTTTCTCGGGTACATCGCTTCTCTTGTCCGGCCAGCTGCTGTTCGTAATGATTCTGCTTTGCGCCGGGAAGAATCCAGAAGGCGCCTATGGCAGGGCGTGGCTTTATTTTATTCCGGTGCGCGTCATGTTTCTGTTTCTGATAGAAAGTCAATTGTTGACTGCCGCCAATTCGGTCATTGATTCTGCTGCTGTGGCCTTCCTCTCTCCTGTGCTCTTTAATGTACTGGTAATTATAGGACTGATCTGGCTTTCGCTGCGGATTCTGAAGAAACAGCAGGAACGGATAGCTGAGCTTGGATAGAGAGAAAACGAGAAACTGAAGCAGGCGTATTTTGACCTATTCGGCGCTCAAAGCTAATCGACGACAGCAGAGAGTAAAAAAATCTTGCTTTTTTTGCCTGCTTGTTTTATCATAGATATATTAATTTACCGGTCTCATGAAGAGACGGAAGCTTTCAGGAAGAAAGCGGTGCGATAGGTTTATCTGAATTTATTACATTGAAGTTATGCCACGAAGGCAGAAATCGCCCAGAAGGGAAATTCTGTTTTCGCGGCTTTTTATTTTGCCGTTTTGCCGATCTGCAAACCTGATTTCTGCTTCGGCAGGCGGAGAAGAGAGAAGAAAAGAGAAGAGGAGAACAACGATGGATCTGAAGGAATTTTTTCAGCATCATCCAAAGGCAGCTTTAGGATTTTCCGGCGGGGTGGATTCGTCCTATCTGCTTTACGCTGCGAAATCCTGCGGCGCAGATATCGGCGCATATTTTATTAAAAGTCCGTTTCAGCCCGAATTCGAGCTGGAGGATGCGAGAGCCGTGGCCCGCCAACTGAACACGGAGCTCAGGATCATAGAGTGCGACATATTGGAAAACGGGAAGGTGGCCGAAAATCCACCGGACAGGTGTTATCACTGCAAGCGGACGATTTTCAGCAAACTTGCTGAGACCGCTTTGGCAGACGGCTATGAGCTGCTTATCGACGGAACCAACGCCTCTGATCCGGAGGGCGAGCGGCCCGGCATGCGGGCGCTCAGAGAACTTGAGGTGCTGTCGCCCCTTCGGCTCTGCGGAATAACGAAGGATCAGGTGCGCCGGCTGTCCAAAGAAGCAGGACTTTTTACCTGGAACAAGCCGGCCTATGCCTGTTTGGCGACCAGAGTTCCTTCCGGTCAGCCCATCACCGCGCAATTGCTGCAGCGAGTAGAAGCGGCGGAGTCGGCGCTGAAGGATCTGGGATTTTCTGATTTTCGTATCAGAGTATTTCACGACGCCGCCAGGCTGCAGTTAAAATCCGAACAGTTGGCCGATGCAGTGAAACAGAGGCGGGAGATCAGAAAAAAGATTATGCCGTATTTTGAACCGGTATTATTGGATTTGGAGGACAGATAATGGAACAGCAGGAAATGAGAGAAATATTAAATCAGGTGGCATCCGGAAGCCTCAGTACGGAGGATGCGCTGCTGAAGCTGAAAATGGCGCCTTTTGAGGAACTGGATATTGCAACCCTGGATCATCACAGAGGATTGCGGCAGGGCGCTTCCGAAGTGATCTATGGCGCCGGAAAAACGCCGGAGCAGATCGATATCATCGCCCATCGCCTGTGGGAAAGCGGACAAAAGACCATTCTCATTACCAGGATGAGTGAAGAGGCGGAAAAAGCCTTTAACCGGGATATACCGTTTACCTATTACAAAGAAGGCCGAATCGGTCTTGTGGGCAGCATGGCAGAGCCGAGAAGAAAAGGCTATATACTGGTTGCTACCGGAGGAACCAGTGATATTCCCGTAGCGGAGGAGGCGGCTTTGACCGCGCAGATTCTGGGAAATCACGTAGAGAGAATCTACGACGTAGGTGTTGCCGGGATACACCGGCTGCTGTCTCACACGGAAAAGATCATGAAAGCTCGGGTCATCATCGCCATCGCCGGTATGGAAGGGGCGCTGGCCTCGGTCATCGGCGGACTCGCTGACTGCCCGGTGATCGCCGTGCCGACCAGCGTAGGTTACGGAACGGCTTTGGGCGGCGTAACCGCCTTGCTTTCCATGCTGAATTCCTGCGCCAGCGGCGTCAGCGTGGTCAACATCGACAACGGCTTTGGCGCAGGATATCTGGCCAGCCTGATCAACAATATGGAAGGAGAAAAAACAGAATGAGAAGTCTATATATCGATTGCAGCATGGGCGCGGCGGGAGATATGCTAATGGCGTCCCTCTTTGAACTTTTGCCGGAGAAAGAAGATTTTCTTCGAAAGATGAACAGTCTGGCCATCCCCGGTGTGCGGGTTGAAGCCGAGAAAAAGAAGAGCTGCGGAATTACCGGTACCCATATGCAGGTCACCGTTGACGGTGAGGAAGAGGGGGAACATCACCATCATGAGCACCATCATCACGAACATCACCACCACAGCGATGGAGAGCAGGAGACGGGCCATCACCATCATGAAGGAGAAAACAGTTCTCATCACCACGAAGGCCACTGCCATCACGAGCATCATCACCGCGGTCTTGGAGATATTTCCGCTTTAATCAAAGGTCTGGATCTTCCGGAAAAAGTAAAGCAGGATGCACTGGCCGTGTTTCGCATTATCGCCGAGGCAGAGAGCCGGGTTCACGATACCGATATGGAACATATCCACTTTCACGAGGTAGGAACCCTTGACGCCGTAACGGACGTGATAGGAAACTGCTTGCTGCTGTATCTGCTCAAAGCGGATCGAATCACGGCATCTCCCGTGCACGTCGGTTCGGGAACCGTAAAGTGCGCTCACGGCATGCTGCCGGTACCGGCGCCGGCTACGGCGCTGATTCTCAAAGGCATACCTGTCTACGGCGGTGAAATTCAGAGTGAATTGTGCACGCCGACAGGCGCCGCTCTGTTGAAGTATTTTGTCCGGGATTTCGGCCCTATGCCGCCGATGACGATAGAAGAAACGGGATACGGTATGGGAACGAAAGAGTTCAGCCGGGCCAATTGTGTCAGAGTTATGCTGGGTGAAGAGGCGGCGGAAAGAGACGAAGTGTTGGAGCTTTCCGCCAATCTGGACGACATGACCGGAGAGGAAATCGGCTTTGCCATAGAAATGTTGCTGAGTAAAGGCGCTTTGGACGTCTACGCCCAGCCGATCGTGATGAAAAAATCGCGTCCGGCGGTCAAACTGGTTTGCATGTGCCGGCCCGATGACAGAGAAAAAATGGCGGCGTTGATGCTGAAACACACCTCGTCTATCGGTATCAGAGAAGCGGCTTTTCGCCGAATTACCATGGAGCGTCACTTTGAAAAGAGAGAGACGCCCTGGGGAACGGTATCGGTAAAAGTATGCCAGGGCTGCGGCGTAAGAAAAGTCAAAGGAGAGTACGACGAGCTGGCGAAAATCGCGGCGGAAAACGATGTTTCGCTGAGAGAAGTGGAGAAGACCATCGATGAATGATGGAGTAAAAAACCGACTGATCTTCTTCGGGCGGAAATTTCTGCAGATGGTTGTGGTACTGATTCTCCTTTCCTTTGCCGTATTTATCATCGCCCGTCTGTGTCCCGGCGATCCGCTTCGTTCCTATTACGGAGACGGCCTGGAGCATATGAGTGAAGCGCAAAAGGAGAATGCGCGGGAAAACCTCGGACTCAACGACTCCCTTCCCGTTCAGTACGGCCGCTGGCTGACCGGACTGCTTGACGGCGATCTGGGCCTGTCCTACAAATATAAGCAGCCCGTGAGCAGTGTGATCGGCTCGATGTGGCAGAATACCTTAATCCTGGGCGGAACGGCGTATGTGCTGACCTTTGTTTTAGCTGTGCTTTTGGGCATGTTCTGTGCTTTTCGGGAGAACAGTCTCGCGGATAAGTTGATCTGCAGGATCGGTACGATCAGCAGCAATATTCCGGTGTTTTTCCTGTCCCTGCTGCTGATTCTGATCTTTGCCGCGAAGCTGGGCTGGTTTCCGGCGGGAGGAGCCTATTCTTACGGAAACAGCGGAAACCCTCCGGACCGAATACATCACCTCGTTCTCCCTGCGGCCGCTTTAGTGTTGGAACATCTGTGGTACTACGCTTACATCGTACGAAACAAGCTGTCTGAAGAGACGCGCCGGGACTATGTACTGCTGTATAAAGCAGAAGGGGTGCCGGCAAAGAAAATTTTGCGCAGACACTGTCTGCGGAATATCATGCCGTCTTTGTCTGTGATCATGGCGTTTTCACTGCCTCACATTCTGGGCGGAACATATGTGGTAGAGACAGTGTTCGCCTATCCCGGCCTGGGAACGCTCAGCTTTGAGAGCGCCATGTATAAGGATTACAATATGCTGATGGCGCTGACCGTGCTGACGGGAGCCGTGGTTTTGCTCTTCAATCTGGCCGCCCAGCTTCTGAGCGAGTTTATCGATCCCCGAACGGGATACGAGGAACCGGAAGGGGAGGCGATCTGAATGAGGAGAGAAAAAAAGCTGCCGAAGGTTTCGCTGATCCTTTTGTGCGTGATTATCCTGGCCTGTGGACTGGCAGACTTTCTTGCGCCCTATTCGCCGGATCAGATGGATCCGGCTGCTGCGGCATCTGCGCCGAATGGAGACCATATCCTGGGGACCGACTATCTGGGAAGAGATCTTTTCTCCATGCTCCTCTACGGCGGAAGGGCGTCGCTGATCGTAGGATTTTTGGGAGCGCTGATTTCCACGACTATTGCAGTAGTCCTGGGCGCGATCAGCGGGCTGGCAGGACAGCGAATCGACGATCTGATCATGCGGTTTTCCGAACTGCTCATGAGTATTCCCTCTGTGCTGCTGATCATCTTTCTGCAGGCTCTGTGGGGAGAAGCGGATTATTTTTCCCTTTCGGTGATTATCGGATCGACCGGCTGGATGAACATGGCGAAGCTGGTCAGGAGTGAAGTGCGGCAGATCGGAAAAAGCGATTATATTCTGGCGGCAAGAACCATGGAAGCGGGATTTTGGTACATTTTGCGGCGCCATCTGCTGCCGGCTTTTGTTCCGCCGCTGATGTTCATGGTGGTTAACAGCATAGGCCAGGCCATGGTTACCGAATCCACGTTGAGTTTTTTGGGACTGGGCCTTCCGCTGACAGAGGTATCGTGGGGAAGCCTTCTGTCCATGTCCGAAGAGGTTTTAATGACGGACAGCTGGTGGCTCATCGTTATACCCGGAGCTGTTTTAGTGGTTACGCTGGTCTGTGTAACGGAAATCGGAGAATATGTGCGAAAAAGCGGCAGCCGTCTTTACAGCAATCTGTAGGAAGGGATGAAGACGTCCTTTCCTCATTGCCGGAAGGCGTCTGACCTGATATAGACAAATTGCAGGAGGAAAAATGAAAAAGAAATTATCGATGTTACTGCTGAGCGTGCTGATTTTACCGCTGATAGCAGTTTCCGGCGGCTGCGGCGGGGAAAGTGAAAGCGCAGGAAACAACGGCGATGCCAATACGCTGGTTTACGGCAGCCAGGACTATACGGCCATCAATCCGGCTCTCTACGAGCATGGGGAGATCAACGCGCTGCTCTTTGCCGGTCTGACTTCCCACGACGAGGAAAATAACGTGGTTCCGGCCCTGGCGGAGAGCTGGGACTTTAATGAGGAAACACTGACCTATACCTTTCATCTTCGGGAAGGACTGACTTTCCACGACGGTGAGCCGCTGACTGCGGAAGACGTGGAATTTACGCTGAACGCCATCCTCGATGAGGACAATCAGTCCGAAATCATTTCCAACTACACGGACATCGAAGAGATTACCTGCCCTGACGATCTCACTGTGGAGATAAGGCTGAGTCAGGCCAATGCGGCTTTTCCGGATTACATGTCCGTGGGCATCCTGCCGAAGCACCTGCTTGAGGGCGAGGACCTGACCACCAGTGATTTCAATCAGAATCCGGTGGGAGCAGGGCCTTACCGGCTGACAGAATGGGATCAGGGACAGAGCATTACCATGGAAAGGTTCAGCAACTATTATGGAGGAACGCCGAACATCGAGAAAGTGATTTTCAAGATTGTTCCCGATTCTGATGCGAGGGCCGTGCAGTTGGAATCGGGAGAGATCGATATGGCCCAGATTACCGCCAAGACAGCAGAAAGCCTTTCGGAAAATGAGGACTATGCGGTTTATCGCATGGATACAGCCGACTATCGAGCTATAGCTTACAATTTCAACAGTCCCCTGTTCAGCCGCCATCCTGAGCTTGCCGGTATTCTCAGCTATGCAATAGACCGGGAAGCTGTCGTGAAGACCGTGCTGCTTGGCGAAGGAGAGGCTGCCTGGTCGCCTCTGCAGAAGAGCGAATATGTCAACGAGGAGATGGAAAAGTTCGACTATGATCCGGATAAATGCGAGCGGCTGCTGAAGGAAGCCGGCTGGAGCAAAGGGGAGGACGGTGTCTACGAGAAAGACGGCGATCGTCTTGCCTTTGTGATTTCCGCCATGTCCGACGATCAGGTCAGAGTGGATATGGCCAGCGTATGCGCCAATCAACTCCAGCAGATCGGCGCGGATGTTACCGCCGAGGCTCTGCCTTCTCTGGATTGGGAAAATCAGGATTGCTGCATTATCGGTTGGGGAAGTCCTTTCGATCCTGACGATCATACTTACAAGGTCTTCACCACGGGAGCGGGAGACAACTACACCGCTTATTCCAATGAGAGGGTGGACGAGTTGCTGACTGCGGCGAGACACACAGAAAACAAAGAGGAGAGAGTCGCCCTGTACAGAGAATTTCAGGAGGAGCTGACTGAAGCGATGCCGTACTCCTTTATCGCTTACGTTGACGCGGACTATGCAGCGAAGAAGTCCATTACGGGCATTACTGAGGATAAAGTTCTCGGTCATCACGGCGTCGGTATATTCTGGAACGTGGCGGAATGGGAGATAGAAGAGTAAATATGGAAAGGGAATCTTTGCTGCGGGTAGAAAATCTGCGTCTCTCCTTTTCCGGCAGCGGAAAGAAAGTGGAAGCGGTAAGAGACGTGAGTTTTACGATTTTTCCCGGCGAAACGCTGGCGCTGGTCGGAGAATCGGGCTGTGGAAAAACCGCTCTTTGCAGGAGCATCCTGATGCTCCACAATCGTCATGCCGAAATTGAAGGCGGAAATATATTTCTGTGCGGGAGAAAGATGAACACTCTGTGCGAAAGAGAACTGGAGTCGGTGAGAGGAACGGCAGCGGCCATGGTCTTTCAGGATCCGATGACGGCTTTGGACCCGACCGTACCCATTGGGAGACAGATTATGGAACCCATGCTCCTCCATCGAAGGGTGAAAAAGGCGGAAGCCGCAGAAAGAGCCGTGCGCCTTCTAAAGCAGGTCGGTATAGACCGCGCAGAAGAACGGTTCAGGCAGTATCCTCACCACTTCTCCGGAGGTATGCGGCAGCGCGCGGCCATTGCCATTGCGCTGTCTGCCGATCCGAAGCTGCTCATTGCCGATGAGCCGACCACTGCGTTGGATCCTGCCGTGCAGGATAAGATCGTAGATCTTCTGCTTCGTCTGTGCCGGGAAAAGGAGAAAGGACTGCTTTTTGTCACTCACGACCTGGGCCTTGCCAGGCGGGCTGCGGATCGTACGGCAGTGATGAAAGACGGCGTAATCGTTGAGATGGGAAAGACCGAGGAACTTTTCCATTCTCCCCGCCATCCGTATACGCGAAAGCTGGCAGAGCTGGCCGAACATGGAAAGGGCCGGGAGAGCCGTCATCCTTTTTTTTCGATCAGCGATATAGAAGCAGCGGCGCCATATGGCGGCGACGTGCTGGTTCGTGTGGAAAATCTGACCAAATTCTTTCCACTGGGAAGAGGACGTGCCGATACGGTGCTGAAAAATCTGAATCTGACTGTACGCAGAGGGGAAACCGTAGGGATTGTCGGACCTTCAGGCTGCGGAAAATCAACCCTTGCACGGTGTATTATGGGACTGTACGATTTACAGGGCGGTCGGATTTCTTTTGCAAAAGGCTGCCGGAAACAGATGATCTTTCAGGATTCGGCCTCGGCGTTCAATCCTCGGATGACGATAGAAGAGATCATTGCCGAACCGCTGGTCATCAAAAAAGCGGGCGATAAAAAATTTCTGCGGAAAAAAGTGGCGGAAGTCATGGAGGAGACCGAACTGGCAAAAGAACTGAGCGGCCGCCATCCTTACGACGTTTCCGGAGGGCAGAGACAGCGGGCGGCAATGGCGCGGGCGCTGATTACCGATCCGGATTTTCTCGTCTGCGACGAGCCGGTATCCTCCCTGGATATCGCTTCCCAGGTTCAGATCATCGACCTTTTAAAGAAACTGCGGCAGGAAAGGAATCTGGCTGTTTTGCTGATCACCCACGATATTCCCATGATTGAGGAAATTGCCGACAGGGTGATTACTCTTGAGAAACAGGGGCAGGAAAGGAGAAAAGAATAGGAAACAGAGCCGGCAGCGACAACGTCTTTGCCGGCTCTGTCAGTAAGGCTTGTTTTGGAAGACGGATAAATGCGAGGTGGCTTGTCCCTTGCATCCGGGGCCGGTTCCCTTTATACTGGTATTATCCCGGATCAAAGAACTGACCGTCTTTGCCGACGGCCGGCTATACCGTTAAAGATCCGAGGAAAGAAAGCAGTACAGGAGAACAGAAAATGCACATACTGGTCATAGACGGACAGGGCGGCAGGTTGGGAAAGCAGTTGATCGAGTCCATAAACAGGACGTTTCCCCAGGCCGAGATAACTGCCGTAGGTACGAACAGCATAGCCACAGCAGCTATGCTCAGAGCAGGGGCGGCGCAGGGCGCTACCGGTGAAAATCCGGTTGTGGTCGCCAGCAAGCAGGCGGATATTATTGTAGGTCCCATCGGAATTGTCATTGCGGATTCTCTTCTTGGAGAGGTTACTGCCGCCATGGCCAATGCAGTGGCGAGGAGCAGCGCTGCGAGAGTTTTGATTCCGGTAAATCGCTGTGATAATCTGGTAGCCGGTGTCAATACTCAATCGGTTGGTGATCTGCTGTCCGATGCGCTGGATAAGATTAGACAGGCTGCGGAGGAACGATGCCTTAAATAGGCGCGGGAGAAGAGAACGCGTGCGTATAGGATAATGGGATTAAATATGAATAAACGCTGTTTTCTGCCGGTTGACAGTGTTTTTTTCGTACGTAAAAGCCGCTGTTTGAGCCGAGAGACGCCACAAAGAGATGATTTCCGACTATTGGCACTTTTCTTGCATAAAAAGATGCTAGAGTGTATTTTGCCTTTGTATGTGAGAAATCTGCGAGAGAAAGGAAGGGATGATATGGGGCGAATGTGTTTTGAACTTCCTGTAGAAGGCGCCAGCGGCTACGCCATAGTGGAAACAGAACTGAGAGTTGAGCCAGTTCTGACCGGAGATATACTGGAGCGGCTTAATCCGGGAGACGGGTTTACTATACACAAAGCCGGCGATTTATGGTGGAACGTGGAAACGGGAAAAAACCGGGGATGGATCCTCGGACGATGGTGTATGGTCAATCTGCCGGATCTTGTGCCATCTGTCATCTATGACGATACTAACGCTTACTGCTCCGTGTTCAGATCTTCCGGACGGGTTATTCCGGGAATTACGGGTGAAAAGCTGTACGACGCTAAATCGTACAACGACAGGCTGGAAAAAGAAGAGTTCATTACTCCGGCCCTGCTCCCTTTGGCGGTAAAGCTGGCAAGGGCGCAGGCTGTCGCTTTGGAAAACGGCGATTGTCTGAAGATCTGCGAATGTTACAGACCGTACAGCGCTCAGGAGAAGGTGGTTCGTTGCCTCACAGAGCTTTCGAAGAAAGACAGTCAGGTTATGGCGGGGATCAATACGCCGCCGTGGGAACTGGAGTGGTTTATCGCCCCGTATATTTCCAATCATCAGCTGGGCTATGCGGTGGATCTCTCTCTGGTAAAAATTTTAGAACAGACTGAAACCGTGGTGAAAGAACAAAAAGTGGTGAAAGTGGAGAAATATGAGGAGTACAAGATGCAGACGCCGTTTCACGAACTGAGCATGGCGTCGGCCACTTATAAAGAACCTTTTCCTTCAATGGAGCCCGACTGGCGTAAGGCCGAAGACTCTCCAGCCATGACGGCAGGAGCAAAAAGGCTGCGCAGCTACTGCACACAGGCAGGACTTACGCCGCTTGCGTCGGAATGGTGGCATTTCAACGATCTTGAGGCCATGGAACAGACAAAGGAAAATCCGGGAGACGGAAGATACCACTGTGATAAGTGCTACAGCAGATAGAAACGGCAGAAATTATTTTTCCCCATCCTATGATTTGACAAATTTCCTGCTCCCCTTTAGCTATACTGGAATAGTATCAGCAAGAGGGGAGTTTTTCTTTTGGTTATCTACGGGGAATATCTTTTTTTAGAAAATTTTATTACAGGATTGGCAATACTCTATTTTACAGGGAGAGTGTCGGGAGAAAAACTGCGGACCGCCCGCATTCTGGCGGGCGGTGTCTGCTGCGGCGCCTATTCGTTCACCTTGTTTATCGGATTGCCGGGAATTCTGTCTGTTCTCGGAAATCTGTCTTTTTCGGCTGTTGCAGTCATTGTTTCTTTTGGACGAAAAACCTGGAAAAGACTTCTCGTCTGCGCGGCGCTGTTTCTGATCGTCACCTTCCTTTACGGCGGGACGGCCATCGCTTTGCTCGGCGCTTTCGGCTGGGAGGGAGCAGCGTGGACCGGAGGCGTGTATCTTCCTGCCGCGACTTACCTGACGGTGATGTTTTCGGCGACTGCGGCGGCGCTAATTATGCAGGCCGCTGTCAGCCTGATTCGTGAGAGGCGCAGAGCGGAGAGAACATCGGTGGAGGCTGTCGTGGCAATGGGAAAGAAACAGTGGAGGCTGCAGGGATTTATCGATTCCGGCAATATGCTTAGAGAACCGCTGAGCCGCCGTCCCGTTGCTGTGGTGAGCCGGACGATGATGGAGCGGATTTTGAGCGAACTTGAGGATACGGAGGTCAGATACACCGTAGTACCCTATCGAAGCGTAGGCGTTTCAAGCGGAGTAATGGACGGATACAGAGCGGATTTTGTCAGAGTCGATGGAAGGACGATAAAGAAACCGGTTCTGGCCGTATGTGAAGACGATTCGTTTTTGACTGCAGAGGAGGGCGGAAAACAGATACTTCTGCCCGCAAGCATGCTGGAAAGGGGTATTTATGCGAATATTGACTGAGGTCAGGAAGCTGTTCTTAAAATTCCTGGGCGTTTCCCGAAAGAGTGTGTTTTACATCGGCGGAAGCGACGTTTTGCCGCCGCCGCTGGAGCGGGAAGAAGAGAAAAAGATGCTGGAGGAATATGCCAGAGGCAGTCAGGAGGCCAGAGCAGTTCTCATCGAGAGAAATCTGCGGCTGGTCGTTTACATCGCCAAGAAATTTGAAAACGCAGGTGTAAACGTGGAGGATCTGATTTCCATAGGCACCATAGGTCTGATCAAAGCGGTAAACACGTTTAAAGTCGACAAGAATATCAAGCTGGCCACGTACGCCTCGCGCTGCATCGAGAATGAGATATTGATGTATCTGCGCAGAGACGTCAAGAGAAAGAGCGAAGTATCTCTCGATGAACCGCTGAACGTGGACTGGGATGGCAACGAGCTGCTGCTTTCGGACATATTGGGTACGGATAACGATGTGGTCAGCACCCGTATCGAGGAGGAAGTGAATCGGAAGCTGCTCCGGCACGCACTGACTAAGCTGTCCGACCGGGAAAAACAGATCATGGATATGCGGTTCGGTCTGCGCAGCGGAAAGGAGATGACCCAGAAGGAAGTAGCCGACGCCATGGGAATTTCACAGAGTTACATATCCAGATTGGAGAAAAAAATTATCGAGCGGCTGCAGAGAGAAGTGCAGAAGTTGGGATAAATTTCTATCATTAATTTGCCGTCCGCCGGCACATGATAATACATAGCTTCAGCTGACAGAAAAGAGGGCTTTAGGTTTTTTCCCCCGAAAGGGAAAAAGATGCCGGAATTAGGGGCGTGTCTCGCTTCTGAAGGCTGAAGAGAGTGAAACTATAGAACAGGCTGGTGGAAATTATGGCGAATAAAGTGGAAATCTGCGGAGTGAACACCGCGAAACTTCCGGTTTACAAGGACTGGGAAATGCAGGAGATGCTGAAGGCGATCAAAGCGGGTGATACGCAGGTCAGAGAAAAATTTATCACGGGAAACCTGAGGCTGGTTCTAAGTGTAATTCAAAGGTTTAACAACAGGGGAGAGAATCCCGACGACCTTTTTCAAGTAGGATGTATCGGTCTGATCAAGGCGTTGGACAATTTTGATCTGAGTCATGGCGTAAAATTCTCGACCTATGCGGTGCCGATGATCATCGGGGAAGTGCGTCGGTATCTTCGCGACAACAACAGCATACGGGTGTCGCGTTCTCTGCGGGATATCGCATACAAGGCGCTTCAAGCGAAGGAGCAGCTGAGCAGCCGGCTTTCCAGAGAACCGTCGGTCGTGGAAATTGCCAGAGAGATCGGTGCAGAACGGGAGGATGTCGTCATGGCCATGGATTCTATCCAGGAACCGGTTTCGCTGTTTGAACCGGTGTTTCACGACGACGGCGATGCCATTTACGTCATGGATCAGGTGCAGGATACAAAGAATACCGATGAAAAGTGGATCGAAAACATTTCTCTTTCTGAAGCGATGGACAAACTGTCGCCGAGAGAAAAGCACATTCTGAAGATGCGCTTCTTCGAGGGAAAGACGCAGATGGAGGTCGCCGAGGAGATTTCCATCAGTCAGGCTCAGGTATCCAGACTGGAAAAGAATGCGCTCAAATACATGAGAAAGTACGTATGATACGGCATACGGAAGATATGCACAGACGGAGAAGCCTTCTGTGCTTTTTTTCTGCAGTCATGCAGATGGATCCTTGTTTTCTTCTGTACCGACGACCAGACGGCTGAAGCTTTCTGAGGCGGATGTGAGCTTTTGAAGAGACACAGCGTCGGGTTGACCGAAGTCCTTTTTAGCAGTACACAGCGACAGCAGGTACAGCTGAGAAAAACTGTCGGCTACAGCAAAGTTCAGGGCGCTGACACACAGCAAAATCAGGGGAAGAGCCGTCCAGGGATAAAAGCCGATGTGGACAAAGAAGGCGCCCAGCAGGATTGAAAATAGGAGGATAAGCATCAGTTCCCATACGGAAAATTTCAGTACGATCCGCGCCGCTTCCGGTGCGGAAGCGGGCTGCCTGTTTATCCACTCCCGAATCGCCTGAACAGCGCCGTCGTTAGGTCCGGAACTCTTGCAGCAGACAGACCGGCATAGGCAATAATGACGGACACAGCGAAGGTAAGAGAAAGTCAGCAGCCGGTTTACCGGGGAGAAAAAACAGCTTCTGAAAAAGATCAGTTTTTCACCGCGCCGCTCATACAGCTGTCTGATTGCAGAGGACAGTGTTTTGTCAAAGTCTATTCGTTCCTCCGCGGAAGAAAAACGGTTCAGCGCTTTGCGCGTACTTCGGAAAAGCTGCAGGTGAACCGGTTTGCGAAGCAAGACGATTTCTTCTGCAGCAGTCAGATGGCCGATTTCCAGAAGACGTCCGGGAATACAGAGCAGGACGGCGTGCAGGGCGGCGCCAAAGGGAAGCCAAAGGATTGAGGCACATCTTGCTCCGTTTTCGCCGAAAAGCCAGCCCAGACCGATGAAGATCAGGAGGAAGGCAGCGGGAACGACGACGGACAGCAGTCCGATCAGAGCTTTTGCAAGCAGAAAGGGAGCGGTTTTTACCGCCAGATTCTTTGTTTTCATCAGTGGTCACATCTCCTGTTATAGGTGGATACCCGTCAGATCTCCGGCGGTCAGGCTTTGAACCGCCGGAGCGAACCGGATCAATATATCTATATTCAGCTGCCTTTGTTAAATATAACAACAAATGACGGGTTTTCATCTTTACCGACGACCGGCGGCAGTGCTATACTGTAAGGAAAAGATGAACAAGAGGAGAACAGAACATATGCTGAACAATAAAACTGTGCTGCTGGGCGTAAGCGGAGGGATCGCCGCCTATAAAGCGGCCGGCCTTGCCAGCCGCCTGGTCAAAGCGGGTGCGGAAGTGCACGTGATCATGACAGAGCACGCCTGCAACTTTATTCATCCCATCACATTTGAGACACTGACCGGAAATAAGTGTGTTATCGATACCTTTGACCGGAATTTTCAATACAATGTGGAGCACGTAGCCCTGGCGAAGAAAGCAGATGTCTTTATCGTGGCGCCTGCAACGGCCAATGTGGCTGCAAAATTGGCTCACGGTCTTGCAGACGATATGCTGACTACCACGTTTCTGGCCTGCAGCTGTCCGAAGATCGTTGCTCCGGCCATGAACACGGCAATGTACGAGAATCCGGTTACTCAGGACAATCTGAGGCGTCTGAAGCAGTACGGCGTAAGAATCGCGGAGCCGGCGTCAGGTCGTCTGGCCTGCGGCGATACCGGAGCAGGTAAAATGCTGGAGCCGGAAGAGCTGTATCGATATGTGGAACGGGAAATTGCGCGCAGTAAGGATTTGGCCGGCAGAAAGGTTCTCGTCACGGCAGGGGCGACGAGAGAAGCCGTGGATCCGGTCAGATTCATCACCAATCACTCTACGGGGAAGATGGGGTTTGCTCTGGCAAGAGAGTGCATGCTGCGGGGCGCGGAGGTAACCCTGGTCAGAGGTTTTACTACAGGAGAACCGCCAATGTTCGTAGAGGATATTGAGACGGAAAGTGCGGCGGACATGTTCGACGCTGTAGTTTCACGCGCCGACGAGCAGGATATCATCATCAAGGCCGCGGCTGTGGCCGATTACACACCTTGCCAGGTCAGCGATCAGAAAGTGAAGAAGAAAGACGGAGATTTGTCCATTCCGATGAAGCGTACCCGGGATATATTGAAGTATCTGGGTGAAAATAAGAGAGAAGGCCAGTTTCTCTGCGGCTTTTCTATGGAAACGGAGAATATGCTGGAGAATTCGAGGAAAAAGCTGTATGCCAAGAAGGCGGATATGATCGTAGCCAACAATCTGAAGGATACAGGAGCGGGCTTCGGTACCAGTACCAATCTGGTCACCCTGATTACAGAAGAGGGCACGGAGGAGCTGGAACTGATGGAAAAAGAGCGGGTAGCTGAAGAGATTGTGAACCGTATCGCCCTCAGACTGTCTGATAAGGATTGACTTTCCGGAAAAAAATGCTATAATCGAATTTGCAATTAATTTGCAAATTCGAAAGAGTTGCATTTTTGGAAACGGAAGTGAGATACAGTAATGACAGAAGTTTTTCTCGACGCACTGAAGGACAGCATGAGACTGGTGCCATTTTTGTTTATAACTTATCTGGCGGTGGGAATTCTGGAGCATACGACCAGCCGGAAATCCCAGGAAGTCATCCGTAAGGCAGGCCGGGTCGGTCCCATCTGGGGCAGTGTGCTGGGTGTATTTCCTCAGTGCGGTTTTTCCGCAGCCGCATCGTATTTTTACATGGGGCGGGTCATCACGCTGGGAACGCTGATTGCTGTCTATATGTCTACTTCCGATGAGATGCTGCCTATACTGATTTCGGAAAAGGTTCCCATTGAGACGATTCTGAAGATCCTCGGCGCGAAGGTGCTGATCAGCATGATTTCAGGCTTTGTGGCCGAGTTCCTGTTTGGACGTTTTATCCGGGGCGAGGAAGTGGAGAAGCCACAAGAAGACGGGTGCAGCCACTGCAGCTGTGCATCCGGAATCGCCGCAGAAGCCGTGCGTCACACGGTGAAGGTGTTTTTCTTTATTCTGATCATTTCCCTGTGCATCGGTGCGGTAATCCACTTTATCGGCGAGGAGAGTCTATCTCTGCTCTTTACCGATGTACCGGTTCTGGGTGAAGCGATAGGGGGACTTGTGGGACTGATTCCCAACTGCGCGGCTTCAGTAGCGATTACCCAGCTTTATCTGGAGGAGATTATCGGGGCAGGAGCCATGATGAGCGGCCTTTTGGTCAGCGCCGGCGTCGGTCTGCTAATACTGTTTCGGGAAAACAGGAGTATGAGAGAGAATGGAGCGATAGCAGCGCTTCTCTATGGGCTGAGCATTCTTTGGGGAACGCTGATCGAGCTGCTTGGGATAACATTTTAAAAGGATGGAGTGTGTCGTATGGCAGGAAATCAATACAGAACGAACAGCAGGACGAAAATCATGGCCTATTTAACGGCCAATCGAGATCAGGCGGTGAGCGTCAAAGATATCGACATTCATATGAAAGAGGAAAAATGTCCTGTAAACCTCACTACGATTTACCGCTATCTGGACAAGCTGGAAAAAGAGGGAAGCCTGATTCGCTATACCGATGAAGGAGATAAGGCTACATATCAGTATGTGGACAGGGAAAGAAAGTGCGGCGAGCATCTTCATCTGAAGTGTACGGCCTGCGGCGCCGTAGTTCATCTGGACTGTGAGTTCATGGATGAAATATCTTCTCACGTGTTGGAACACCACGGATTTTTGCTTCAGTGCAGAAACTCGGTCCTCTACGGTCTGTGTGAAAAATGCAGAGAAAAGGCGCAGAAGGGCAAAAATACCGATTGACGCAAGGAAGACGATATGTTATTCTATCAATTAAATTAAACGTTTGAAAATGTTTGAAAAAGAAAGGCGGGAAAATTTACATGGATGACAGTGACAGTCACAGAATGAAGAAATTTTACAGATTCTTTGCTCTATGTCTATGCCGTGCCATGCGTTTATAAGAAGGGTGTAGTCTGCATGTTTACAAGCAGACTATGCCTTTTTGTGTTTGCATGAAGTACAGCAGGGCTATTGCCCACTTGAAGATATGGAGGAAAGAAAATGATAGGACCCATAATACTGCAGATTGTATTGATATTCTTAAACGCTACCTTTGCCAGCGCAGAGATCGCCGTGATCTCGATGAATGAAACCAAACTGAAAAAGATGGCGGAAGACGGAAACAAGCGGGCGATGAAGCTGGTGGCGCTTACGGAGCAGCCGGCCAGGTTTCTTGCCACTATCCAGGTCGCCATTACTCTGGCGGGACTTTTGGGCAGCGCCTTCGCTGCGGAGAGCTTTTCCGGACCTCTGGTCGAGTTTATGATTCGAACAGGCGTTACCATTCCGGAAAACGTGCTCAGTACCATATCCGTCGTTCTGATCACGTTAATTTTGTCTTACTTTAGCCTGGTATTCGGCGAGCTTGTCCCGAAACGAATCGCTATGAAAAAGGCGGAAGCTCTGTCCATGGGACTGTCGGGCGTTCTGTACGGCGTTTCAAAAGCGTTCGCGCCGTTGGTCTGGCTGCTTACGGTTTCCACCAACGGCATTCTACGGCTGATTGGAATAAATCCGGAAGAAAACGACGAACAGGTTTCTGAAGAGGAGATCCGCATGCTGCTTGGTGAAGGGATGCAGCAGGGTGTCATTGATACGGAGGAAAACGAAATCATCCAGAATGTCTTTGAATTTGATGATATAACTGCGGAAGAAATCTGTACACACCGAGTGGACGTCGTGTCACTGAGCACAGATGATACTTTGGAAGAGTGGGAAGAGATCATTTACAGTACCAGACACACTTACTATCCTGTCTGCGGAGAAAACAGCGATGATATACTGGGTGTTCTGGATACCAAGGATTACTTCCGTGCTAAAGAGAAAACGTTGGAATACCTGATGGAAAACGCTGTCGACAAGGCCTATTTTATTCCCGAATCGATGCGTGCCAATGTACTGTTTAAAAATATGAGAAACTCCGGGATATACTTTGCCGTAGTCATCGACGAATACGGCGGACTGTCCGGCATCGTTTCTCTTCACGATCTGATGGAAGCGTTGGTAGGCGATCTGTCCGACATGGAGACGGAGAAGAAACCGGACGATATTGAGAAGGTCGGCGAAGGATGCTATCGGATTTACGGAGGAGCAGATCTGGAAGATGTGGGAGAAGAGTTGGATCTCGAGCTCCCGATAGATACTTACGATACGTTTGGCGGCTTTTTATGCGGAGTCCTCGGAAGAATACCTGAGGATGGCGAAACCTTTGAAGTGACCGTAGAGGGATTTCACGTTCAGGTTAAGCAGGTTGAAAATCGCAGGATTGGTTTGACCATAGTACAAAAGCAGGAATAGGGACAGAATAGAAAAGAGACTGCCGGGCAGAAGCTAAAGCCCGGCAGTTTTTCTATGGATTTTTTGCTGCATATACCCTCGTCCGGCTTTCAGATGGGGTGCCTTGGCCTGTAGAGGGCGGCTATTGGACAGACGCTTTCGGAGTGAAACTCCGCAGCTTTTTCTCTCCTTTACGGCAGCCTTTTACGGCGTTCGGGATCTTTTTCGACAGATTTCTGCGCCGGGCTGCCGAAGCGGATAAAACCGTTACCGTACGGCAAAGTTCACTCTTCAGAACCGAAATTGGGGATCTCGTCCATAAGTTCCTGTTCGAGGAGCGTCTGCGCCCGTTCCATGAGACAGCCCTGGGAATAGGGCGAAAGGCGATGGTAGACGTCGATCAGAAGATGAATCTGATCCTTGCAGCGATCAGAAAAGATCACGTCATTGACGAACTTTTCGCTTTCCAGCTGCAGAATCGTATCAACTCTGACCTGATAGAAGGCGGCCAGATCCAGAATCGTGTCTACGCCAGGAACCTTTTTTCCCACTTCATAAAGTGCATAAGTGCTTCGGCAGATGTGAATTCCGTCCGCGATTTCCGTCTGTGTGTAACCGAAGACGTTCCTCAGATATTTGATGTTTTCTGCGACTTGCATCTGCATTTCCAATTTCAATTTTACTTCCTCCCGGTGAATAATATTTTACAGTAAAAAACCCATCTAATAAATATAGAGAAACAAAAGAAGAAAAAAGTTTCACTTTTTATTAAAAATTTTAAAAATTTTGATCAGTGCGAAGCCGGTATGACATTTAAAACCTGTTGAATAAATGAACTGCGGGTGATATACTAAAAAAACAACGATACGTAACGGAGGTAAAAGATGATATACACGAAAGAAGTCGAAAACATGTGCATCGTTAACCGGGACGCGAATCATGGACCGGCTCCCATCCCTGAAGAGGGAAAATGGGTGCAGGCGAAAGAAATCAAAGATATTTCCGGTCTGACCCACGGAGTTGGCTGGTGCGCACCTCAGCAGGGCGCATGTAAACTGACGTTGAATATAAAAGAAGGTATCATTCAGGAAGCCCTGATAGAAACGATCGGCTGTTCAGGCATGACCCATTCTGCCGCTATGGCCGGGGAAATACTGGTAGGAAAGACCCTGTTGGAGGCGCTCAACACCGACTTGGTATGCGACGCCATCAATACGGCAATGCGGGAGCTGTTTCTTCAGATTGTATATGGCAGAAGCCAGTCGGCCTTTTCTGAAGGAGGACTTGCCGTCGGAGCCGGCCTGGAGGATCTGGGCAAGGGAACCAGAAGTCAGGTCGGCACCATCTATTCCACCGAAGCCAAAGGCCCTCGCTATCTGGATCTGGCGGAGGGTTATATCCTTGAAGAGGGACTCGATGAAAACAACAATATCATCGGTTACAAGTACGTCAATTTGGGCAAGATGATGGACTTTATCAAGGATGGCCTTGATCCGGCAGAAGCCATAGAAAAGGCCAGCGGAGAATACGGAAGATTCAGCGAGGCTGTGCGCAGAATCGATCCGCGCAAAGAATAAGGAGGTATCACAGATGGAACTGTTTGAGAATTACGATAGAAGGATTGCCGGAATCGAAAAGACGGCGGCAGAATACGGAATCCGTGATCTTGAAGAGGCGAGAGCCCTGTGCAGGGAAAAAGGATTTGATCCTTATGAAATTGCAAAGGGCATTCAGCCGATCTGCTTTGAAGACGTTTGCTGGGCTTATGTGCTGGGAGCGGCTATCGCCATAAAGAAGAACGTCCCTTCCGCGGCAGAAGCGGCAAAAGCTATTGGCGAAGGCCTGCAGGCTTTCTGTATCCCGGGCTCTGTGGCCGACGATCGGAAGGTAGGTATAGGACACGGAAATCTGGCCTCCATGCTGCTCAGTGAAGAAACGGAATGCTTTGCTTTTCTGGCCGGACACGAGTCCTTTGCGGCGGCAGAGGGAGCCATCGGTATCGCCAATTCCGCCAACAAGGTAAGGAAAAAACCTCTCCGGGTTATCCTCAACGGACTGGGCAAGGACGCCGCCCGGATCATTTCCAGAATCAACGGCTTTACCTATGTGAGGACGGAATTCGATTTCTACAGCGGCGAGCTGAAAATCGTCAGCGAGACGCCGTATTCGACGGGTGACAGAGCGAAAGTCAAGTGCTACGGCGCAAACGACGTTCGCGAGGGTGTGGCCATCATGCATCACGAAAACGTGGACGTGTCTATTACGGGCAATTCGACCAACCCGACCAGATTTCAGCATCCTGTAGCCGGAACCTATAAAAAAGAGAGAACTCTGCAGGGGAAAAAGTATTTCTCCGTGGCCTCAGGAGGCGGAACAGGAAGAACCCTCCATCCGGACAATATGGCCGCGGGACCTTCTTCCTACGGCATGACGGACACCATGGGAAGGATGCATTCCGACGCTCAGTTTGCGGGATCGTCCTCCGTGCCTGCCCATGTGGAAATGATGGGCTATCTGGGTATGGGAAACAACCCTATGGTAGGCGCTACGGTAGCAGTAGCTGTAGCCGTGGCCGAAGGGTTGTCCAAATAGCGAAAATTTGCTTTCTAACACTGTGCCTCCGACGGTATGAACCTGTCGGAGGCTTTTTGTATAAGCGAAAACCCCGTGTTAGACACGGGGTTCAAAAGACGCTATGCGTTTGCTCAATAATCTTCAAAGAGTTAAACT
>CAJFTU010000015.1 GCA_904420065.1 uncultured Emergencia sp. | reverse complement strand
TATCCATTCACATAGAGTTTTCTTATTTCCCGTTCACTTGGCATAGTTCAGTATTTTTGCAATACTTCTTTATGCTCCTCTGCCTTTTGGCAGATCCCTTTTATTTTCCCTCTATATTCACGATTCCAAAGACCAGGCCTTCATCATCGTCGTCTTTTCTGACTCCTCATACATGTGCTTGAAAAGCCATAAGTAAATCATGAGTTCCTTTTCTTTTATTTTTTTACTCATTTTTCCCTCCTAATCTTTCGATTTATTCTATCCCCTTTTGCACTTTCATTATACTGCCCGTATTTGTAGAATATCCCCACTATTATGTGAACATTCTGTGAGGGAAATCTTAAATAATCTTAAGAAGCGGTGCCCTTAAAATACAGGAACAAGGCATCCACCCTACATCAGCACGCTGATCACTTTCGGATCATAACCGCCTTCCGACAGCGCGTCGATGATCTTTTTCTTGTGATCCGGTCCGAAAGATTCGATAGTAATTTTCAGCTCAACGGCAGCGTTGCGGTTGGTGCTGACGAATTGATTGTGGTCCAGCCGGATCACGTTTCCCTGCTCTCTGGCAATGATGGACGCTACGTTGACCAACTCACCCGGTTTGTCCGGCAGCAGCGTGGATACAGTAAAGATTCGTTCTCTCTGAATCAGTCCGTGCTGTACCACCGAAGACATAGTGATGATGTCCATATTTCCCCCGCTGATGATCGAAACGACCTTCTTGTCCCTGACCTTCAGATGTTTCAGCGCAGCTACAGTCAACAGGCCTGAGTTTTCCGCTACCATCTTGTGATTTTCCACCATATCCAAAAAAGCCACTACCAGTTCATCGTCTTCTACCGTAATAACTTCGTCGATGTTCTTCTGTAGATAAGGAAAAATCTGTATTCCGGGAGTTT
This sequence comes from uncultured Emergencia sp., assembly GCA_904420065.1. Taxonomy (GTDB): domain Bacteria; phylum Bacillota; class Clostridia; order Peptostreptococcales; family Anaerovoracaceae; genus Senimuribacter. Next base: position 38,727 of record CAJFTU010000015.1, on the reverse strand, counting down.
TTACTGCCGTTCCGTCGGCAATAGTGCTGACCTTATCCAACGTAACCGGCTTGCCCGCGTCCAGAGACGCCGAGAGGCAGCTGGCGCCCGCCGGCTCTACAGCGATGATTTTGATCTTGGGATTGAGCATTTTGGCCAGAGTCGAAACTCCCGTGGCCAGTCCGCCTCCGCCTACAGGCACCAGTATATAATCCACCAGCGGAAGTTCCTTCACAATTTCCATAGCGATGGTGCCCTGTCCCGTCGCAACCACCGGATCATCAAAAGGATGGATGAACGTATATCCCTTTTCTTCCGCCAATTTCTGCGCATATTCAGCCGATTCGTCGTAAACATCCCCGTAAAGGACCACCTCGGCTCCATAACTCTTCGTCCTGTTCACTTTCATCAGAGGCGTCGTCGTCGGCATCACGATGACCGCCTTGCATCCGTATACCTTGGCCGCATAAGCCACGCCCTGGGCGTGATTTCCTGCAGACGCGGTGATCAGTCCTTTTTCCCGTTCTTCGTCACTCAGAGTGCTGATCTTATAATAGGCGCCTCTAATCTTATACGCTCCGGTTTTCTGCATGTTTTCCGGCTTTAGATATACCTTGTTGCCGCACTGCTCACTGAAATAGTCGCTGTGCATCAGGTTGGTTTCGGCGATTACGTTTTTTACCACCTCGGTGGCCTCTTCAAATGCGTCTAAAGTTAACATTTTCTACTTCCCTTCTCCTTATTTGTGCTCCGGCACCACGGCAAAGAAAATCAAATCTTCATCGCTGTCGTTGATCAGGCTGTGCTCGTGTCCCATAGGGCAGTAGTGACACATGCCGGCAGACAACGTCTCGGCGCTGCCGTCATCGATCACCTTTCCTCTGCCTTCTAAAATATAGATGATTTCACTGTTGCCTTCATGGACATGCAGTCCGATGGACGCACCCGATTCCAGCTTTCCGCGCATGATCTTGTTGTTTTCATCCGTGTACATCCTGGATCGCGTTTCTTTTTCTCCGCCGCGAAAATGCGGAATAACCGTTTCTTCTAAATGATCGAAATCGATGATCAATAGTTTTCCCTCCAAAGTCAATCTGTACTGAGCCCTGAGCTTTCTGCACTTTTATCGAAAAAAGAGGCCGATGCGCCGATGCTATGATGATCTAAAGCGCTTCAGCCTCTACCCGGCGTCGTGCAGACTGCCCTTTCGGCAGCTGTTCTTCTTATTTTTTCCGAAACTAATCCTCGCTCATTACCGCGCCTTTGCAGGAAGGACCTACCAGTTTAGCATAGCGGTAAAGCCAGCCGCTCTTTACATTCGGCTCGCGAGGTACGGCCTTTTCCCTTCTCCGCGCAAATTCCTCGTCAGAAACCTTTGCGTTGATCTTTGCCGACGGAATATCGATCTCGATAATATCGCCTTCCTCAATCAGTCCGATATTACCGCCGCATGCCGCTTCTGGGCAAACATGTCCGATAGAGGCGCCGCGGCTCGCTCCGCTGAACCGGCCGTCGGTGATCAAAGCTACGGTTTTATCCAGCTGCATACCGGCCAGAGCGCTGGTCGGATTGAGCATCTCTCTCATACCCGGACCGCCCTTCGGCCCTTCATAGCGAATAACGACAACGTCACCGTCGACAATTTTTCCATTGTAGATAGCGTCAATAGCATCTTCTTCACAGTCAAAAACTCTGGCTGGTCCGGTATGCTTCAGCATTTCCGGTGCAACGGCGCTGCGTTTTACTACACAACCCTCCTGGGCAATGTTCCCCCACATGATGGCAATGCCGCCGGTCTCACTGTAAGGATCGTCGACGCTTCTGATGGCGTTATTATCCTTTATGTACTTGCCTTCGATATTTTCTGCCACCGTAGTTCCAGCAGCGGTGATCAGTGAAGTATCGATCAACCCCTTTTTATTCAATTCGGCCAACACAGCCTGAACGCCTCCCGCATTGTTGAGATCGTGCATATGGGTTCCTCCTGCCGGAGCCAGGTGGCACAGATTAGGCACTTTAGCGCTCATCTCGTTAAACAGCTCCAGGTTCAGTTCCACACCGGCTTCGTTGGCGATTGCCAGGAGGTGAAGCACGCTGTTGGAGGAGCATCCCAAGGCCATATCGCAGGCCAAAGCGTTGCGAATGGATTTTTCGTTGATAATATCTCTGGCTTTGATATCCTTTTCCACCAGATTCATGATGGCCATTCCTGCGTGTTTAGCCAACATGATTCTGCCGCTGTGAACCGCCGGAATCGTTCCGTTCCCCGGAAGGGCAATACCTACAGCCTCACACAGGCAGTTCATACTGTTAGCCGTGTACATGCCGGAACAGGAACCGCATCCCGGGCAGGTATTCTGCTCGTATTCTTCAAGTCCCGCATCGTCGATGATATCCGCCTTTCTGGCGCCGACGGCCTCGAACATTTTGGACAGAGAGGTTTCCACACCGCCAACAAGGCCGCTCATCATCGGTCCTCCGGAACATACCACAGCCGGAATGTTCAGCCGTACTGCAGCCATAACCATTCCGGGAACGATCTTGTCGCAGTTCGGCACCAATACCAGGCCGTCAAACTGGTGAGCCATGGCCATGGTCTCCACACTGTCGGCAATCAGCTCCCGACTGGCCAGCGAATATTTCATGCCGATATGTCCCATAGCGATGCCGTCGCACACACCGATAGCCGGCACCATGATCGGCGTACCGCCGGCCATACGAACGCCCGCTTTAACCGCTTCGGTGATCTTATCCAGATGGATGTGTCCCGGTACGATTTCACTGTGAGCGGAAACCACGCCGATCAGCGGTCTTTCCAGCTCTTCTTTTGTATACCCCATAGCATAAAAAAGGCTGCGCATTGGAGCCTTTTCTATGCCGCGGGTTACGTTATCACTTCTCTTGCTCATAACCTAACCTCGTGTATTCAGTTGACCGGCTTATTTTTTCAGCCAGCTCATCATTTCTCTCAGTTCTTTGCCTACCTTGCAGAGCGGATGAGATGCTTCTTTCGCTCTCGAAGCCAGGAACTTAGCCTTTCCGCCTGCGTTGAATTCCTGAATGAACTCACTTGCAAATGTACCGTCCTGAATTTCACCCAGAACCTTCTTCATCTCTTTTCTGGTATCCTCGGTGATGATTCTCTTACCGGTTCTGTAGTCGCCGTATTCAGCTGTGTTGGAGATAGAATATCTCATCATTTCGAAACCGCCGCTGTTGATCAGGTCGACGATCAGCTTCATCTCGTGAATGCACTCGAAGTAAGCCATTTCCGGTTCGTATCCTGCTTCAACCAGAGTGTCGAATCCGGCTTTCATCAGTTCGCATACGCCTCCGCAGAGTACTGCCTGTTCGCCGAACAGGTCTGTTTCGGTTTCTTCTTTGAAGGTAGTCTCCAGGATGCCTGCTCTTCCTGCTCCAATACCGGAAGCATAAGCCAGAGCGTAATCCTTTGCCTTTCCGGAAGCATCCTGATATACAGCGATCAGAGAAGGAACGCCCTTACCTTCTACATACTGGCTTCTTACAGTATGTCCTGGACCTTTCGGCGCTACCATGATTACGTCGATGTCCTTCTGCGGCTGAATCTGCTGGAAGTGGATGTTGAATCCATGAGCAAACATCAGCACGTTTCCTTCTTTCATGTGCTTTTCGATCTGTTCTTTGTAGATCTTCGCCTGCAATTCATCCGGAGTCAGAATCATTACAACGTCGCCTGCCTCTGCAGCCTCTTCAATTCCCATAACCTTAAGGCCAGCCGCTTCTGCCTTTGCAGCGTGAGCAGAACCCGGTCTCAAACCGACAACGACGTCAACGCCGCTCTCGTTGAGGTTCATTGCATGAGCGTGACCCTGGCTTCCGAATCCAATAATTGCAACGGTCTTTCCGTCGAGCATCCCTAAGTTACAATCCTGATCGTAATACTTTTTAATCATTTTTATCTATCTCCTTTTCTCTTGAATTAGCTTATTTATTCGTTTCTGTCGCCGTTGCTTTCTATACCCGTAATTCCGGTCCGGCAGACTTCAACAACCTCGTAGTCTTCCATTACATCCATAAATCCGTCCAACTTTTCCGGGGTTCCGGTCAGTTCGATGATCATGCTGTCCTTAGAAAGATCGACGATTTTTCCTCTGTAGATATCCACGATCTCTTTGATCGGAGTCCTCTTTTTTTCACTTGCGTTGACCTTGAGAAGCAGCAGCTCTCTGTACAGGCTGTTCGCCCGGTCAAGGATGTATATGCTCTTTACCACTTCCAACTTCTCGGTCTGCGTGATGATCTGCTGCATGGACTGCTCCGTCGCGCTGAACACGATAGTGATCCTGGACAAAGCCGGATCATTGGTCGCCGACACGGTCAGCGAATCGATATTGAATCCTCTTCTGCCGAAGAGGCTCACTACTCTCGTCAGAACGTTGGCCTGATTCAGGACAAGAACGCTGACGATCTTCTTCTTTAACGGTTTATACATAAAGCGTCCCCTCCTTAATCGATAATCATATCTTCAACGTCCTTGCCGGCCGGAATCATCGGAAGAACTCTCTCTTCTCTGGAGATTCTGCAATCGATCCAAACCGGTCCATCCGCCTTAAGGGCTTTGGCCATGGCGTCTTTAAACTCTTCGACGCTTTCAGCCCGATATCCGACAGCGCCGAAAGCCTCGGCCAGCTTTACGAAGTCCGTCTTTCTCTCCGGAGTCGTATTGGAGTAACGATTCTCATAGAATATGGTCTGCCACTGATAAACCATACCGAGAACCTTGTTATTCATGATCACGGTAATGATCGGCAGATTCTGACTCACCGCCGTGCAGGCTTCGTTCAGATTCATGTGGAACGAACCGTCTCCAGTGATATGGATGACTCTGTCGTCAGGACATCCCAACTGTGTACCTATGGCGGCACCGTAACCGAATCCCATGGTTCCCAGACCGCCGCTGGTAATAAACTTCTTGGCTTTGTTGTGTTTAATGTACTGGGCAGCCCACATCTGGTGCTGTCCTACATCGGTGACATAGATCGTATTCTGATCGGTCATGTCGCACAGCGTATCGATGATCTCTTTCGGATGGAGTCTGCATTCCGGTGATTTGACCACTCTCTCTTTTTTCTTCCATCCGACCACTCTCTCATGCCATTCCGGATGTTTCTTTTCCTCTATGTACGGCAGCGCTCTGGTCAGGAACTCTTTGACGTCCCCTACACAGCACTTGTCGATGATAACGTTCTTGTTGATCTCGCTCTTGTCGATATCTACCTGAACGATCTTGGCCCTTCTGGCGAATTTTTCCGGGTTCAGCGCTACACGGTCGCTGAATCTGGCACCCAGGGCGACAACCAGATCAGCCTGATCCATAGCTCTGTTTGCGGCTACACTGCCGTGCATACCGACAAGACCCAGATTCAGTTCGTTGTCATATCCCACAACACCGGCTGCCATCAGCGTATACGCAACCGGTATATCGGCCTTCTCCAACAGCTCTACCAGTTCTTTGCAGGCATCGGAAGCGACCACGCCTCCGCCTACATAGGCAACCGGCTTCTCTGCTCCGTTGATCAGCTTGACGATGGCTGCAATGTCCTCTCTTTCCATCTTTGGAACTTCCTTCAGAGGAAGAGGCGGCTTAGATGTATATTCAATGCTCGCGGCAGTTACGTCCTTGGTAATGTCCACGAGGACAGGACCCTTTCTCCCGCTGTTTGCAATCTGAAACGCCTCTCTGAGGGCTGTTTCAAGATCTTCTATCCTATTGACAAAGAAATTGTGCTTTGTAATAGGCATGGTGACCCCGGTGATGCAGATTTCCTGAAACGCATCACGACCGATCAGAGAATCGGGGACGTTTGCCGTAATGGCAACCATCGGAATACTGTCCATAAACGCCGTGGCGATACCGGTAACCAGATTGGTCGCTCCGGGACCGCTGGTCGAAAATACCACGCCGGTCTTGCCGGTAGCTCTGGCATAGCCGTCGGCAGCATGTGCAGCACCCTGTTCGTGCGCAGTAAGGACATGCTTGATCCTGTCGCTGTATTTGTAAAGTTCGTCGTAGATATTCAAAGCGGTACCGCCGGGATATCCGAATACAGTATCTACGCCGTGGTCAAGCAAAACTTCTGCCACTACTTGTGATCCTGTCAATTTCATACTCTCTCTCCTTTTCTTTAGAATCAAAACGAGCGGCTTTTCCGCCCATACATTATTATAGTCTATGGCACATAAAAGTCAATACTTTTTTGTTTTTTGTTCACAAAAAAATGCAACAAATATTTGGGGAAAACACAATTTTTTGGGTTGACATCGTCGCTTTCTTCATTTATATTATTAGCATAGCATTTTTGTCCGGTCTATGGATTAACCCTTTTCCGGGCACTACATATGAAGTTCGCGATGAAGGGAATAAATTGTAATGGTGGTCTCGCAGAGAGCGGTCGGTTGGTGTAAGGCCGCAGACCTTTTACAGTGTCTCACCCCTGAGCGGCAGGTAAATGAGAGGGCATATGGATTTGCACAGCGCTCTGTCCGTCAAAAGATGCGGCGGCAGACCAAACTGATGCGCCGGATCCCGGACAGGTACGGATTTATCTTCCCTTCGGGTTACGCATATGTCAAAAAGAGTGGTACCGCGGAAACAGATTTCCATTGTTTTCGTCTCTTTTGCGATTCAGCGTCGAATCGTCATAAGAGACGATTTTTAATGCAATGAATCGCTTGCTGCTTAAAATCGTTTAACAATAGGAGGTTTGTGTAAAAATGAAGAATTACGAGAAGTATAGGCCCGGTTATTTCGTTCCCCCTATGCGTACAGATGAGATGGAATGGCCGAAAAAAGATCATATTGAAAAGGCGCCGGCGTGGTGCAGCGTAGACCTGCGCGACGGCAATCAGGCCCTGATCGTTCCCATGAGTTTGGAAGAGAAGCTGGAGTTCTTTCAATACCTGGTAAAACTGGGATTCAAGGAAATCGAAGTAGGTTTTCCGGCGGCTTCAGAGACCGAATACGATTTTCTCCGCAAGCTGATCGAGGAAGATCTGATTCCTGACGACGTTACTGTACAGGTGCTGACCCAGTCCAGAAAACACATCATTGACAAGACGTTCCAGGCGTTAAAAGGCGCAAAAAGGGCTATTGTTCACCTGTACAATTCCACCTCTTTCGCCCAGAGGCAGCAGGTGTTCCGCGCATCGGAAAAGGAAGTCATTAAGATCGCTACGGACGGCGCAAAGCTGATGAACAAATACGCTGAAAAATATCCTGAGACTAAATTTCAGTTTGAATATTCGCCGGAAAGCTTTACCGGAACGGAAATGGAGTTTGCCCGAGACATCTGCAACGCGGTAATCGATATCTGGCAGCCGACTCCAGACAATAAAGTGATTATCAATCTGCCGGCGACAGTGGAAATGTCCCTGCCGCACGTATTCGCCAATCAGATTGAATACATGTGCAAAACCCTCCACTGCAGAGAAAACGTCATCGTTTCTCTCCATCCGCACAACGACAGAGGCACAGGCGTTGCTGACGCCGAGCTTGGACTTCTGGCCGGCGGCGACAGAATCGAGGGAACCCTCTTCGGCAACGGCGAGCGCACGGGCAACGTGGACATCATCACCTTAGCCATGAACATGTTTACCCACGGCGTAGACCCTAAACTGGACTTTTCCAACATGCCGGAAGTGGTGGAAGTTTACGAAAAGTGTACCGGAATGACCGTAAATCCAAGACAGCCTTACGGCGGGGAACTGGTATTTGCCGCCTTCTCCGGCTCTCATCAGGACGCCATTTCCAAGGGAATGAAGTGGAGAAAAGAAAAGGATCCGACCAGATGGACCGTACCTTATCTGCCGGTAGATCCTCACGATGTGGGAAGAGAATACGACGGAGACGTAATCCGAATCAACAGCCAGTCAGGAAAAGGCGGCGTCGCCTATATCCTGGAACACAACTTCGGTTTCATCATTCCGAAAGCTATGATGTCGGAAGTCGGTTACATGATGAAAGATATATCCGACAAGCACCACGAGGAACTTCCGCCGGAGGAGATCTACGAAGCCTTCGCCAGGGAGTACGTCAATGACTTCAGCCCGATCGACATCACCGACGCGACCTTCAGTCACTTTTCTTCGACTAAATCAGAAGACGATGACAGCGTCAGCGTAAAAATGCGGGTGGATATCTGCGGACAGATCTACAATCTTGAAGCCGAGGGAAACGGTCGTCTGGACGCCGTGAGCAACGCGCTGAAGAAGACGGAGTATCACTTTGATTACAAATTCATCACCTACACGGAACATGCCATCAGCGCGGATTCCAACTCCAAGGCCGCGGCCTATGTCTGCATCGCAGATAAAGAAGAGAATCTCTACTGGGGCGTCGGTACGCACGCCGATATCATCCTCGCTTCCGTAAACGCACTCGTCAGCGCGCTGAACAGGATGAATAAAAAGATACATTTTGTAAAATAAACGCTGCAATCAATAAGGAGGAAAGATTGACTATGGGTATGACAATGACGCAGAAGATCCTGGCCGCCCATGCAGGACTTGACAAAGTAGTTCCCGGCCAGCTGATCAATGCCAAACTGGACATGGTTCTGGCCAACGATATCACCGGTCCCGTTTCGATCAACGAATTTGAAGGCGCCGGCTTCAGCCAGGTCTTCGACAAGAGCAAAATCTCTCTCGTAATGGACCACTTTGCGCCGAACAAAGATATAAAGAGCGCTGAACAGTGCAAGAAATGCCGCAGCTTTGCCCGGAGATTTGAAATAGACAACTTCTATGATGTGGGACAAATGGGCATCGAACACGCCCTTCTTCCGGAAAAAGGTCTGGTAGCCGCAGGCGAAGCCATCATCGGTGCGGATTCCCATACCTGCACCTACGGCGCTTTGGGCGCTTTCTCCACCGGAGTGGGCTCCACCGATCTGGCCGCGGGTATGGCCACCGGCCAGGCCTGGTTCAAGGTTCCCAGCGCGCTGAAGTTCAACCTCACCGGAAGCCTTCCGGAAAACGTCAGCGGTAAAGATGTAATTCTTCACATCATTGGAATAATCGGCGTCGACGGTGCGCTGTACAAATCCATGGAGTTTACCGGACCAGGTGTAGCGTCTCTTTCCATGGACGACCGCCTCTGCATAGCCAACATGGCCATCGAAGCCGGCGGCAAAAACGGCATATTCCCGGTTGACGATGTGACAAGAGAATACATGAAGGGCCGTGTAAACAGGGAGTATCAGGTTTACGAGGCCGATGAAGACGCAGAATACGATGCCGTATACGATATCGATCTTTCTCTGCTCAAGCCGACAGTGGCTTTCCCTCACCTTCCGGAAAATACCAAGACCATCGACCAGGTGGGTGAAGTGAAAATCGATCAGGTGGTCATCGGATCCTGTACCAACGGCAGACTGTCCGATATGAAAATAGCCGCGGAAATTATGAAAGGAAAACACATCCACAAGGATGTCCGCGCGATCATCATCCCTGCCACCCAGCAGATCTACAAAGAGTGTATAAAAGAAGGCTATCTGGACATCTTCATCGATGCAGGATGCGTCGTCTCCACGCCGACCTGCGGACCGTGTCTGGGCGGATACATGGGAATTCTGGCCGAAGGAGAAAGATGTGTGGCCACTACCAACAGAAACTTTGTAGGCCGTATGGGTCACACCAAATCCGAAGTTTATCTGGCAAGTCCTGCAGTAGCCGCAGCCTCCGCTCTGGCCGGCAAAATTGCAGCACCGGAAAGGAGAGGTTAACATGGATGTAAAAGGCAGAGTACATAAATACGGCAACAACGTGGATACGGATGTCATCATCCCGGCAAGATATCTGAATACACAGGATCACGGAGAACTGGCCAGCCACTGTATGGAAGACATCGACGCCCAGTTTATCCACAAGGTCAAAGCCGGCGACATCATGGTAGCCGGAGAGAATTTCGGCTGCGGTTCTTCCAGAGAACACGCTCCGATCGCCATAAAAGCGGCCGGCATAAGTTGTGTAATCGCTTCTACCTTTGCCCGCATATTTTACCGCAACGCGATAAATATCGGATTGCCGATTCTGGAATGTCCGCAGGCCAGCGAAAAAATTCAGGCCGGAGACGAGGTGGAAGTGGATTTCAGCACAGGAGTCATCACCAACTTAACCAGAGGAGAAACCTATCAGGCAGTCGCCTTCCCTGACTTTATCAAGAACATCATTGCCAGCGGAGGCCTTCTGAACAGCCTGAAAAAGTAAAGGAGACAGTATGAATTATAATATCGCTTTAGTTCCCGGCGACGGAATCGGACCGGATGTCGTCGCAGAGGCCGTCAAAGTTCTGGATAAAATCGGAGAAAAGTTCGGCCACAGTTTTACCTACAATAAAGTTCTCGCCGGAGGCGCCGCCATCGACCAGACAGGCAAATGCCTTCCGCAGGAAACCATAGACATCTGCAAAGGCAGCGACGCAGTTCTGCTCGGCGCAGTGGGCGGACCGAAGTGGGATTCTTATCCGGGAGATCAGCGTCCGGAGCGGGCTCTTCTTGGACTTCGCAAGGAATTAGGCCTGTTTGCCAACCTCCGTCCCGCTATGGTATTCGAGCAGTTGTCCGACGCTTCACCGCTGAAACCGGAGATCATCGAAGGCGGTCTGGATATCGTCGTCGTCAGAGAACTGACCGGAGGTATTTATTTCGGTGAAAAAGGCGTCAAGGAGAGTACCCCTCTCGGCCCTGCGGCCTACGACGTGGAACAGTACGCGGAAGAAGAAGTGCGGCGAATCGCAAAAGTTGCTTTCGACATGGCGGTGAAGCGCAGGCGCAAAGTTACCAGCGTGGACAAAGCCAACGTTCTGGAGAGCTCGAGACTCTGGAGACGAGTGGTCGCCGAAGTGGCCAAAGAGTATCCGGATGTAGAACTTGACAATCTCTACGTAGACAACGCCGCCATGCAGTTGGTTCGTAATCCGAAGCAGTTTGACGTTCTGGTCACCAGCAACATCTTCGGAGACATCCTCTCCGACGAAGCAAGCCAGATCACCGGTTCCATCGGCATGCTGCCTTCGGCCAGCCTATCTACGGGCAATTTCGGCATGTATGAGCCTGTCCACGGTTCTGCGCCGGACATCGCGGGAAAAAATCTGGCAAACCCTATCGCCACCATACTTTCCGCCGCTATGATGCTCCGCTATACCTTTGGACTATCCGCAGAGGCCGATTCCATAGAGGACGCTGTCAAAGCGTTTCTGACCAAGGGTTTCAGAACGCCGGATATATGCGCCGGAAAAGAATCCGTAGGCACCGACCAGGCGGGCACAATTATTGCAGATCTGATATAGTCGTATACAAAGACCGATTTACCCGACGGTAAACCGGTCTTTCTTCATCTTTTCCCAGGATATACGGGGCTTTTTTCTCTCTCTATTCTTTCTTTTGACTTAATTTCTCCTTAAGAATATTTAAGGAAAGAATACTTAACTATCTATTGATTTTTAGTTCAGTTTTGATATCATATTATAGTCAATTACTGCTGAAAAACGTCGAAAGGGTATAAAAATGAGGGTAAAGAAAAAAAAGAGAATAAACAAAGCGTATCTGCTTTTCATATTAGCCTTACTGATTCTGGTAAGTCTATTTTTTATAAATTTTATTCGACAAAACAAAGCCGCTGATTACAGCAGCGCAAAGATCAAAGCCAACGTGTCCGCCGTCGCTACATTTGATTATTCCAAGGTAACCACTATCGAAGATCAGATCAAGAAACTTGAAACTACAGAAGCACGAGGTACTTTTGATGTAACAAAACGTCTTACTACAGCCCAGTATAGAAAGATCTTCAGCACCAGTGTCATCCTCGGAGATTCCATAACCGAAGGTCTGGTTGACTACGGTTATCTGGGAAGTGATCAGGTATTTTGTAAGATCGGGGCTTCCATCATCAATGGAGAAGATCTGTTCAACTCAGCAGCGCAGACATATCCGAAGCTGGCTTTTCTATCCTTCGGGATGAACGATATGGGCAATTACAATGGGAATGCTGATTCGTTTATCAAAAAATACAAGGAACTGATTCAGTCCTTCAAAAAGATTTCTCCGGATACTGTAATTCTGATTAACAGCATTTCGACTCCGTCAAAAAGCGCTATATCGGCAAGCCCGATTCTTTCCAACTACAAGAAATTCAATGCAGCGCTCCAGGAAATGTGCAAAGACATGGGACTGACTTACATCGACAACAGCTACATCATTGAAGAACATCCGGACTTCTATGCAGGAGACGGCATTCATGTTTCTTCGGACTATTATCCGTACTGGATGAACAATATGATACTGAAAGCGGGGCTCTAATGATAAAAAAATCAATTTTTCTCATAATATTAATCGTCTTTCTGACCATGGTCTATGCTGACGGTAATGCAAAAGATGTTCCCATGGAGGATATAGAAAATAAACTGATAGAGGAAACCGATCTCGGTAAGATGGCAAAGTGCGGGAACCGCAATCTGATGCAGTTCCTCAATCTGGACTACCAGCAATATGACGAATATCTCTATTATAAAGGAAAGGAGGCCCTCAGCGTAGACGAGGTTCTCATCGTCAAAGCAAAAAACAGAGACGATCTCTCTGCGGTAAAAGACGCTGTGGAAAACCGGATAGATTCTCAGATCACCACATACGAGGGATATGGCCCTTCTCAGGTAGCTCTGCTGAAAAACGCCGTTGTTACAACAAAAGGGAAGTATCTGTTCTACTGCACGGGCAAATCGGCAGAGAAAAAGGAGGAGGTGTTCGACAGTGTTATTTAGCAGCATTATTTTTCTCTTCTATTTTCTTCCTATCGTAATGTTTCTGTATTACGTTTTGCCGAAGAAAGCGAGAAACGGCGTTCTGCTCATCGCCAGCATCATCTTCTACAGCTGGGGTGAGCCGGTATACGTCTTCCTCATGATATTCAGCGCCATATTCAATTATTTTATGGCTATTGATATAGGGAAAGCCCGGGTGCATGGCAGCAATGGAAAAGGAACTCTGCTGTTTACCGTTATCGTAAATCTGTTTATCCTTTCCTTTTTCAAATATTATGGCTTCCTTATGGATACGATCAACGATTTATTGGGAACGGATATACAGTACACCGCATTGTCCCTGCCAATAGGAATTTCTTTCTATACGTTCCAGGCCCTGTCCTACATCTTCGATGTATACCGGGGGAACGTGAAAGTACAGATAAACCCGTTGAAATTCACCCTGTACCTCGCTCTATTCCCTCAGCTGATCGCAGGACCGATTGTCAAATACAAGGATATCGCCGAACAGTTGGATCATCGGGAAGTTACCTTAGAAAAATTCGGTTGGGGAACTATGCGATTCATCATCGGGCTGGGAAAAAAAGTTATTCTGGCAAACAATTTGGGAGCTATATATGCGGAAATCTCTTCCCTTTCGGATGATCAGGCCACGGCCATGACATTCTGGATCGGCATCATCGCCTATACGCTTCAGATCTATTTCGATTTCAGCGGCTATTCCGATATGGCCATTGGTCTGGGACGTATGTTCGGTTTTGAATTTATGGAAAACTTCAACTATCCGTATATTTCAAAAACCGTCACCGAATTCTGGCGAAGATGGCACATTTCGCTGAGCACCTGGTTCAAAGAATACGTGTACATCCCCCTCGGAGGAAACCGGGTATCGGTACCCCGGCACATCTTAAACTTGCTCATCGTATGGTCTCTGACCGGACTGTGGCATGGAGCAAGCTGGAATTTCGTTGTTTGGGGTATCTACTATGGGATTCTTCTGATCGTAGAAAAATATTTCCTGGGAAAATACCTGGAAAAGTTTCCTGGCATTCTGCAGCACATATATGCCATGGTCATCGTAATCATTGGCTGGGTATTTTTCAGCTGTGAAGATTTGTCGGCCGCACTGGATTACCTCGGCGTCATGTTCGGCGCCGGAAGCGCCGGATTTGCTGATACCTATACTCTTTATCTGCTTCGAACCAACGCGCTGCTCCTGATCATCGGCTGTATTGCGGCGACGCCGGAGGTGACCAAGCAGTTCGGCATCCTCTGCAAAAAACACAGTATCATCAGCATCCTGTTGCTCCTGGGGTTGTTTATTCTGTCCGTTGCCTATTTGATCTTCAGCAGTTATAACCCATTTTTATATTTCCGATTCTGATCGGCAAGGAGGTACTCATGAACAAGAAAGCTATGGCATCAATTCTTGGACTCTGCTTTATTTTCATATTGACAGCAGTATTTCTCGCCAATCTCTTCCTCCCCGACAAAAGCTTTTCCGAGGAAGAAAACCGGGTCCTGCAGGAAAATCCCGGTTTTTCCCTTTCCTCTTACATGGAAGGACGCCTTGAGAAAAAGTTAGAAAATTATGCTAACGATCAGTTTCTTCTCCGGAACACTTTTATTAAGATAAAGGCATCTTCTGACGTGACCTTAGGAAAGCTGGAAGCCAACGGCGTATATAAATGTAAAGATAACTATCTCATGGAAGGGCTGACCGAACCGAGTGACAGCTTTATGAAAAATACGCTTTCAGGTCTGGAAAAATTCAAAAAACAGCATAAAAAGCTAAAGATGTACTTTTTGCTGTCGCCTAATGCAGCCAACATACTTGAGGATAAGCTGCCGGCAACAGTACGTACCGCAGATCAGGACAAGTACATCGATCAATTTTACAAAAGCATAGAGAAGCAGGGGTATACGCCGGTGGATGTGCGCGATACATTGACCGCCCACGCAGACGATACGCAGATTTATTATCGTACAGACCATCACTGGACTACCGACGGAGCCTTTCTCGCATATAAACAACTTTCTAAGGTGATGAAGCTTTCTGACAATGTCAGCTATAAAAGATATGTAGTAAAAAACGATTTCCGTGGTACCCTGGCTTCAAAGAGCGGCTTTGTAAACGGAAAAAACGACAGCATCACCATATATATGCCTAACAAGGACAAAGACTACAGGAACTCCGTAATTTACTATTCTGATACAAAAAAGAAAACAACAGAATTCTATCAGCTGAATAATCTGGAAACCAAGGACGCCTACACGGTCTTTGGCGGCAGCAATCATCCGATGTATACGATAAAGACCCCTTCAAAGTCCTCAGAAAAGCTTCTGCTCATCAAGGATTCCTATGCAAACAGCATGATTCCGTTTCTCTCACAGAACTTTCGTGAAATCGTTGTCGTAGATCCACGCTATTTCTTCGATAACATCGATGACATTATCGAGGCCGAGGAGATCACACAGGTACTGTTCCTGTACAACGCCAACACGTTCTTCGAGGACAATTCCCTCGAAATGATGCTCGACGCATAAATGAAAAAGGAGGATTTCTCATGATACTTCGCAGATATCAATCCGCCGACTGTGAAAGCCTGGCAAAGCTCTTCTATGAAACCGTTCACCAAGTCAATAAGAGGGATTACACGGAAGAACAGCTCAGCGCCTGGGCCACCGGCCGCGTGGATCTATCTGCATGGGATCGTTCTCTTTCGTCTCACCGTTCCCTGATCGCCATCGAAGGCGATCATATCGTCGGTTTCGGCGATATGGATAAAACCGGCTATCTGGACAGGCTGTACGTTCACAAGGATTATCAGGGAAAAGGCATCGCTTCGGCGATCTGCGATGCCCTGGAAAAAAACGCGGAAAGCGAAAAAATCATTACCCACGCTTCAATCACAGCAAGGCCATTCTTTGAACACCGCGGATACCGCGTCGTAAAGGAACAGCAGGTTTATCGTCAGGGTATAGCGTTAATCAATTATATTATGGAGAAAGATGTTCCTCCATCACATGAGAAATAAAGAGATCACGCGCCGTACGCGTGGTTTCTCTTTCGCAAAACCCCCTCTGTGCGGCAGAGGGGGTTTCTACTTTTCAATTTTTTAACGTGTTACACCCGTTCATACAGACAATCTATAACACCGTTTTTTTCTGTATTCTTTATCAAATGCAGTTTGATCTCCTTGTTGCCGTCGCCGAACAATCTGGTTCCGCTGCCTAAGATGATCGGCATAATGGTGAGATGATATTCGTCGATCAGATTTTCTCTGATCAGCTGGTTAGCTATATCTGCTCCGCCGTAAACCCATATGTTTCCGCCCTCTTCCTGCTGCAGCTTCTGAATGAAGGTGCTCATTCTGGAATCGACAAAGTGAACTTCCTCCGTATCCGTTTCCGGTCTATGGGTGATTACATAGGTGAGCATGTCTTGATACGGCCAGGTCTTTTGACTGTATTTTTCCTTCAGAATCTTGTAGGTATCCATTCCCATGATCACTGTATCTACGATGGACAGAAAACCGCTGCGTCCGTAATCGCCCTGGTAGAATTCGCTTTCACCGCCCAGCCAGCCGGTTTTTCCCGCTTTATCGGCAATGTATCCGTCAAGACTGACTGACATATACAAAATTACTTTTCTCTTCATTTTCGCCCTCCAATTTTTCATCCTGACGTTATTCTACCATATAAATATTTTTTCATCAATATGAATATCAATACATTTTAATTCTTTTCTCTTTCGGCAGCCTCGACCAAATGCCTCATCAGTACGCTGGTGGTCGCGCTGCCCACACCGCCGGGTACAGGTGTAATGTGATCCACAATCTGACTTATTCCTTCAAAGTCGGCGTCTCCCTGCATCTTTCTTTCTTCATCAAAATTGATGCCCACATCGATGACCGTCTGACCGCTGCGGACCATCTCTGCAGTCAGAGTATTCCTGCATCCCGCTGCAACTACAAGAATGTCCGCGTCCAGGCAGCAACGGATCAAATCCTCTTTCTTTGTTCTGGTGTGGCAGACCGTAACGGTGCCGTTAGCGCTCAAGAGCATCAGCGCCACCGGCTTTCCGATCACCATACTCCTGCCGATGACCACGACTTTCTTTCCTTCCACGGCGATATCGTAAAACTTCAATATTTCCAGACAGCTCTCCGCAGTACACGGAGCAAAGCCTTCCGCGCCCACGAAAAGGTTTCCCAGCGCCCGGTCGGAAATGCAGTCCAGATCTTTTTCCCAGGCCAGTGAATTTCTGACCCTTTCGCCGTCGATATGGTCCGGAAGAGGCTGCAGAAGCAGTATGCCGTGAATGTTTTTATTTTCATTAATGGATCGAATCACAGCAATTAAATCCTCGGTTTCCATATCCGCCGGGCAGATAAACTTCTCCGTCTGCAGTCCGAGACTCTTGGCTTTTTTCACCGCGCCGTTTTCGTAGGCGATATCGCCGGGATTCTCTCCCACTCTGACAATAGCCAATGTGGGAACGATGCCCTTTTCATACAGCGCCGGCAGGCGGCTCAGTATCTCTTCATTGATCTTATCGGCGACAATCTTGCCTTTCAATAACTTTTCCATAAGCTTCCCCCTCTGTTACTTTCACAGCTGACTGTAGACCAAAGCGTAGACGTAATCCGCTTTTATCGTGTAATCCTGCAGCATCTCATCGGCTTCCCGCTCGCTCTCTTCTGCGAATTTTCGATCCTTTATCGATTTCGTATTGATGAATACGTTGAGTGCTGCGCCCTGCAGCGCAGCTTTGGCAAAGATCACCCCTACACCGGCATCGCTGACGGCAAGCCGGCTCCCCTTTTCCGCAAACTCTTTCTGCAGTTCGATGACCTGACAGCATTTTCGCATAATCTGCAGCGGTACTCTCGAGGCCTCCTTCAAGGCCGCTTCCATCACTCTCTCCTTTTCGGCCCTTTCTTCTTCCGTGTCCTTCGGCATTCCATACGCCCTGGACAGAGGTGCAAAAGCTTTTGCATCTTCTTCTACCAACGATAGCAGTTCCTCCTGAAGCTTTTCGGTTTTCTGCATCAGCGCTTTCATATCCTCTTCAACGTCGGCGTATTTTTTCTTTCCTACGGTCAAACTGCCCACCATATTACCCAGAGCCGCGGCCAGGGAGCCTACCAGCGCCGAAGCGCCGCCTCCGCCCGGTACAGGGTCTTTGCCGGATAACGCGCCGACAAAATCCCGACAACTTTTATCTGTAAAATTCATAATTTTTTTCTCCTTCTATTCAGTCTTTTATCAAAATCTCTTCGCCAAATCGGCCCAAAAGACGCCGCTGCAAAGCCGCGCAAAACGCAGCTCCTTCGTCTATACCTCGGCGTATTCACAAATCAGCTTTTTCGCCCACTTCAGCAACTGTTCAGACAATTGCGCAAACTGATCACCGGAAAAATCGGCGGCGGTTGCAATCGCCTTTTCGAGCTCCTCCGTCATAGCTGCCATTTCCGCTTTTGTTCTCACATAACGGCCGGTTCTGCAAAAAAGCAAGGCCTGCAGAACAAATCTTGCCTCCTTGTACAGCCCACGCAAGATCTCTTCGCTCCTTTCATGAAGGAAGTTGTGCAGACAGCCGTGATAAATACCGCAGGCTCCGCTGTGCACCGCCCTTCGGGCATCTTCGGCGCGAATAAGCGGTCTGAGACTTTCCAGACTTCCTCTGATCGGCGTCGTATCGAAATAAAACTGAAGCAGTTCCGATCGGTTCCAATGCTCCAATTCCTCGATACCGCTGACAAAACCGCAGAGGAGTTCCCTATGGGGAAGCTCATCGACGGCCTGTCGATACCGCTCTAAATCCTCACCGTCCAGATGATCGAAGATCACCACTGTATCGATATCGCTTCCTTCACCGGCCTCGCCCCTTGCGTAACTTCCCTGCAGGCCGATGAAAACGAGCCTGTCTCCAAAGTACCTGTCCATCTGTTCTGTAAACAGCTGAAGCCACTTTTCCATATCGATCAAAACGTTCAGCCTCCCTTCGAAAAATTTCCCGAACAACACACAAAAATCGGAACGGAAAGACCGAAAGATGGGTTAAATCCATCCGTCAGCATACCCGTCCCGCTTATTCTCAATATCTGTTAAAATAATCCTGTAATTCGTCCCGTATTATCTACGTCGATCTTTTCTGCCGCAGGTACCTTAGGAAGCCCCGGCATGGTCATGATATTGCCGGTTCTGGCTACGATAAAACCAGCTCCCGCGTCGATCTTCAAATCCGTCACGGTAATCTGGAATCCTCTCGGCGCGCCTAAGAGAGACGGATCATCGGAAAAGCTGAACTGGGTCTTGGCCATGCAGACCGGAACATCGTTAAAGCCCAGCGCTTCCAGCTGCGCAAGCTGTTTCTGCGCATTGCTTTCAAAAACCACACCGTCAGCGCGATAAATTTTCTTCGCGATCATCTCGATCTTCTCTCTGATTGAGATATTCAGCGGATAGACGAAATCAAAGTGATTCTCGCACTGGCAGAGCCGCATAACCTCTTCAGCCAGCTCCAGTCCGCCTTTACCGCCTTTACCCCAAACCTGGCTCAGAACCACATTAACGCCCAGCTCTCTGCACTTTTCTTCAACCAATTTGATTTCCGCTTCGGTATCTGTCGGAAATTCATTGATAGCTACCACCGCCGGAAGTCCGAAATGCTGCGTCACATTTTCCACGTGCTGAAGCAGATTCGGCAGTCCCTTTTCCAAAGCCTCCAGGTTTTCCTGGGCTAAGTCCTCTTTTTTCACGCCTCCGTGGTATTTCAGCGCTTTGACTGTTGCCACAATTACACAGGCGGACGGTTTTAAACCGGCTTTGCGGCACTTGATATCCACAAACTTTTCCGCTCCCAGATCCGCTGCAAAACCAGCCTCGGTAACCACATAATCGGCCAGTTTCAGCGCCATCTTCGTAGCCATGATGGAATTGCAGCCGTGAGCGATGTTGGCGAAAGGCCCGCAGTGTACAAATGCCGGTGTTTTTTCAAGTGTCTGTACCAGATTCGGCTTCAGCGCATCCTTGAGAAGAGCCGCAGCAGCGCCCTGGGCTTTGAGGTCTCTGACGGTAACCGGTTTGTTTTCATAAGTATAGCCTACGATGATGCTGGCCAGCTTCTCCTTTAAATCGTCGATATCCTTTGCCAGACACATGATCGCCATCACCTCGCTGGCAACAGTGATTTCGAAGCCGTCTTCGCGGGGAACGCCGTTGGCCTTTCCTCCCAGTCCGCACACAATGGAACGCAGCTGCCGATCGTTCATATCCACCGCCCTCTTCCAGGTAATCCGCCTTGGATCAATGT
Source organism: uncultured Emergencia sp. (assembly GCA_904420065.1). GTDB lineage: Bacteria > Bacillota > Clostridia > Peptostreptococcales > Anaerovoracaceae > Senimuribacter. The sequence continues at coordinate 18,631 of CAJFTU010000015.1, read as the reverse complement.
TTAGAGCGTTTCCCTGCTGAATATGGTTGTCCAGCATGGCGGCAATCAGATTGTTTGCCGCACCGATAGCGTGGAAATCTCCGGTGAAATGCAAATTGATGTCTTCCATCGGAACCACCTGCGCATAGCCGCCTCCGGCAGCTCCGCCCTTGATGCCGAAAACCGGCCCTAATGACGGTTCTCTCAGCGCAGCCATTACCTTTACGCCCATCTGGTGAAGAGCGTCTGCCAGGCCTACTGATGTGGTCGTCTTCCCTTCCCCCGCAGGCGTAGGGGAAATCGCCGTAACCAGAATCAATTTACCGTCAGGCTTATCCTTTTTCTCTTCAAGGAGATTGTAGTCAACTTTCGCCTTATATCTTCCGTACGGTTCAAGATATTTTTCTTCTATGCCTGCCGCAGCAGCGATTTCGCGGATATCCGCCATCTCTGTTTCCTGGGCAATCTGAATATCGCTTTTAATTTCCATTTTTTTGCTCCTTTCTTCCTCTCAGCCGAAACTGCTCTGTATCATACCTCAAAATTTTTTAAAAAGCTCCTTCGGTGAATCGGGGTTATGCCCCGTTCTCTCAGGCCTTCATAGTGAGCCTTTGTTCCATATCCCTTATTGCTCGCAAAACCGTAACCGGGATAGACTCGATCAAATTCAATCATCTGACGGTCTCTTGTAACCTTTGCCACAATCGATGCGGCCGCGATAGAAATAGCTTTGCTGTCTCCTTTGATCAGAGATCGCTGAGGCTTCTTCACCCCGTCGATTTCCACCGCGTCAAACAGAACAAAATCTATAGAGTTTCCGGTTCGTTCAAGGCACATGGCGTCAGCCATTTCTATGGCTTCAGCCATAGCTTCTTTTGTCGCCTTTAGGATATTGATCTGATCGATCACCTCGTTGTCCCGCTGACCGATCCCGTAGCATACCGCTGCCTCTAAAATTTCCCCGTAAAGCCGCTCTCTTTTTTTCTCTGAAAGCTTTTTAGAATCATCAACTCCCAGAATGTCAAAATCATCCGGCAGCACTACTGCCGCCGCTACTACCGGTCCGGCCAGAGGACCTCTTCCCACTTCGTCTACACCGGCTATGCAGAAAAACCCCTCGCTGCGCAGTCCTCTCTCGCATTCCTTTAGTTCCTCCAGCCTGACCTTCAGCTTTTCTTCTCGTTCCGCTTTTTTCATCTCGTTTTTTTCGCTTCCCGTCTTTCTTCTACCTGTCGGACAGTTTTTCCAAAGTGATCCTGCCGATTTTTCCGCCGCGAAATTCATCCAGGATGGTCCGTGCGCACCGTTCATAGTCGATACGTTTTCCCGGACGAATAAACCCTCGTTTTTCGGCGATGGCTTCCATAGTCATGAGAGGCGTTTCTGAAACTTCACCCAGCTTGTACCGTTCTGACAGCAGCTCCGGATACTCCTCCTGAAGTACGCCTATCAGCTCCAGTGCCAGTGTCTCCGTGTCCAGAATCTCATCTTTAATCGAACCGCAAAACGCAAGATAAAGCCCTGTCTTTGGATCCTCAAACTTGGGCCAGAGTATGCCGGGGGTATCTAAAAGCTGCATGTTGTTTTCCAGAGAAAGCCACTGCTTTCCCCTGGTCACACCGGGACGGTTGCCCGTCTGGGCGCTTTTCTTTCCGGTCATCCGGTTGATCAGAGACGACTTGCCTACGTTAGGCACTCCTACGATCATCAGACGCAAATTTTTCTTGCGCAGCTGGTCTCGGTTTTTTCTTTCCTGTTCTCTTTTCAGCAGATTATACAGCTGTTTCACACCTTCACCGCTCATGCAGTTCATCGCCAGAGTCAAATTTCCCTGTTCAGAGAAGAAATCCGTCCACTTTTCGTTTTCTTTCCTGTCCGACAGATCGCTTTTATTGAGGACGATCAATCGCCGCTTTTCTCCCACTATCTCGTCGATGATGGGATTCCTGCTGGAAACCGGTATTCTGGCGTCGATCACTTCGATGACCATATCCACCATTTTAAGGTTTTCCTGAATAAGCTCCCGGGTCTTCTTCATGTGACCGGGATACCAGTTTATACTCTCGATCATATATATCCTGACTCCTGTCGTCAATTCTTTCCCTTTAGTATAACACTACTGACCCGGGTAAAGAAAGCCTTTTCCGTTAATCTCTCACAAGTGATCCCTTAAAAGGATTATGTATACAAAAAAGGAAGCTTGCGCTTCCTTTCCATACTTATTTTTCCAAACTCTTAATTTTTGCCGCTTTTCCGGTTCTTCCACGCATATAGTGGAGTCTGGCTCTTCTGACATCTCCTCTTCTGACCACTTCGATCTTCTCGACCCAAGGTGAATGAACAGGGAACGTTTTCTCTACGCCTACGCCGGAAGCAATTCTTCTGACAGTGAAAGTCTCCGCGATACCGCCGTTCTGTCTCTTCAGAACAAAACCTTCAAAGATCTGGATTCTTTCTCTGTTGCCTTCTTTGATTTTAACGTGTACTTTAACTGTATCGCCCACGTTAAATGCAGGGACATCTTTCTTCAAATAATCCTGTGCAACTGAATCTAAGATATTCATTGTAAGTATTCCTCCTTCCCTCCAAGACGTTCGTGCCGCTAAATATACTGCGTGCAGAGGACCGCCCGTAATCGAACAGAGATATTTTATCACATACACAGCGAAGTTGCAAACACTTTTCGCCAAATCTGCCGATTTTTTTCCAACAGCAGAAAAGGGAAAAGCAATGCCTTTATCCATCGCATTTTCCCTTGATTCCTTTTATTAAAAGGCGACAATCAGCTGACAAAACCGACAAGCTGAACATCAAAAATCATGCCAATACTGCGTCCGCTCATGTCGCCGCCAATATTGCGCCTTATACCAAACCAATGTACGGTGCTATCGAAATGATGATAACCGCGGTAATCAGAATCGGAATGAGAATCTTTGCCCACTGTTTGACAAAGACATTGTAAGGCACCTTTGCCATTTCACAGATTCCCATATTGGTCGCATCCGGATAGTGACCGCTGATAAAATTGATACCCAGTGTAAACGATGAGAGCAGCACGATCTGTCCGCCCAGCGCACCTGCGGCTGTACCCGAGAACAGCGCCATAGCCAACGCGCCGAAAATCGGCATAGTGATACCCGCAACGCCGCTGGTCGTCTGAAGAAAAATACCGATCAGCATATATGCGAGGACGCAGACTATAACGAAAGCCCACATCGGAACGCCGCTCATCATCTGCTGTATCCAGTAGATAAAGGTAATGCACATACCCTCTTCGCTGGAACCCATGAATATGGCAATACCTCTTGCGGTGGACAGCACCAGAACTACACCGATCAGATCTGCACAGCCGCGGGCGAATACCGAAACAAACTCCTCTTTAGGCATCTTGTTGATCAGGGCAACAACTACAGCTCCGATCAGCCAAACGCAGGAGAACTCATCAAAGTACCAGTCTCCAAACGGCACAAAAGTTTCCGTTCCTAAAATGTCGCCGAGGAACGAATCGTTGAGCGCGAACTGCAGGCCGTTGACATAGTCATAGGCAGTACCGTCGCCCATAGGGATGGAACTCCACGGAATATATCCAATAACACAGATAAGGATCATAATAGCAAAAACAACCAGCGAAGCCTTTCTTCTGCCAGTGAGCTCCGTATTTCCGGTCTCTATGTCCGTCACGATCTCCGGCAATTCATTGCCGGCAACGCAGGAGCTATTCGGATCCTTCTTTACCTTGTTGGCATAGCGCAATACCTGGAAAATTCCCAAAGCGAGCAGAACCACAAACAGCACCATACGCAGCAGGATACCGGAACCGAGAGAAAGCTCGTCGTTTCCGATGACCGCTACTGCGGCGCCGATAGAATACGGATTGACCACACTGGCCATATTTCCTACAACCGCCCCGATCAGGATAACCATCATACCCGTTACCACATCATATCCGGCCGATACGAAAAGAGGAATGATGACGATTGCATATGCAGGAAGCTCCTCCCAGGCGCCATAAACCGTACCCATCAGCGCAAACACACACATCAGCAATACGATCAGCGTATTCCCCTTAAATCGTCTGGTCAGACTGCCAATTCCCGCGTCCAGCGCACCTACAGCGTTGAGAATAGCCAGAAATCCTCCGGAAATAAAGATCGCTACGGCAACCTGTGAAGCGTTAGTAAACCCCTTAAGTGGCGCAAGGAAGAAATCCCATATACCTACAGGATCCGTTCCCGCGTTTTCGATGATTTCGCCGTTCTCATCGAAAGCAGCATTGTAGTGAATTACCCTCTCTCCTGCGTCATCGGTAACAACAACGGAAGTGGGTACAAAATAGGTTAAGATCGCCACCACAGCCAGAAACGACATGACAATAATCAGAGCTGGCGGCATTTTAAATTTCTTCATACTTTTCTCCTTTTCCATACTCACAGTTAACAAAACTCTGCATCAGCAGAAATAAAATCATTCTCTGGCCAGCTGATAAATCGCTTCGAGACAAATTTTCAGCCAGATTTCCAGTTTGGACAGCTCCAGATATTCGTTTGCCTGATGCATGGTGTCTTCCTGATCCGGCAGCAGACAACCAAAAGCGACGCAGTTTCCAATCGTCCGCGAATAGGTCGCGCCTCCGGAAGCCATCGGCTGACTCTCCATATCGCCGGTCACCTTTTGATACGCCTCCATCAGCGTCGTGACCAGATACGAGTCCTTCGGTATGTAGAGCGGGTCTTCTTTTGACGTTACGTGGAAATCGTATCCGCTGTCGGCAACGGCCGTGCGGATTTTCTCTGCAATTTGGTTAACCTCTACGCTGACCGGTATACGGCTGTCGCAGCAAATGGTAAGCTTGCGTCCCTCCACGCTGATCTTGCCCACATTCAGAGTCAACGGTCCGCAGTCTGCATCAGAAACCGCAATTCCCATGTTCTCCCCGAACAGACTGGTTCCGAAGTATCTCCGGTAAAATTCGACGATCTCCTTCAATTCTCCGGTTACCGGCAGCTCCGAAAGCAGTTCCATCATATAGCTTATGGCATTCTTTCCGTCCTTCGGACACGCTGCGTGGGCGCCTATGCCTTTAACGTGCAGAACTACTCCTTCATCCGTATTTTCTACCGTATACATCGATTGATTTGCGCTCTTTACAACGGCAGCTCTGACGTCTTCCTCCAGCTCTGCCGGCAGGACAGCCCGGGCCGATGACGGAACGGAATTGAAAGCACTTCCGCCTTTCAGGCAAATATCCTCCGTAACGGGCCGTTCCAACGTGAACTGAAGCATACCCATCTCGGCATAGGTTACCGGGAACTCTGCATCAGGAGAAAAAGCCAGATCCGGCAGCTGCGGTTTGACCTCGCGGAGATAATAATCCATACAGCCCCAGTTATTTTCCTCATTGGTTCCAAGAATCAAACGGATGCGTTTTTTCAGCGGTACGCCCAGATCTTTCAGGATTTTCATCGCATACAGACAGGTCAGCACCGGTCCCTTGTCATCCAGCACACCTCTGCCCCAGAGTTTTCCGTCTCGAATGACGCTTCCCCACGGATCGGTTTCCCAACCGTCGCCGGCAGGCACCACGTCTACGTGACCGAGAATGCCGACGATCTCCTCACCTTCGCCATACTCGATATGCCCTACATAATTGTCGAAGTTTTCCGTTTTGAAGCCCATTCGCTCCCCCATGACCAAAGCCGCCTCGAGAGCCTGAGCCGGTCCTTCCCCAAAAGGCATTCCAGGCTTTGGATCCCCTTCAACACTTTTAATTTTACACAGCGCCGCGATATCTTCCGTCAGCGGCTGTAAAGCCTCTCTGACCGCTTGTGTAAAGTCCATATTCAATTACCTCCTCAACATCTCAGATTCAGATAAGTGCGTTGTTTTTATATATAAAAGGCGCAGTTACGCCCGCGGATGGGTTTTGTCATATACATCTTTGATTCTGTTCTTTGTTACGGAAAGATATACCTGCGTCGCCATAATGTCCTCGTGACCAAGCAGCTCCTGAAGGGATTTCAGATCGGCTCCGTTCTGCACCATGTGTACGGCAAAAGAGGTTCTGAGGATATGGGGCGTAATCCGACCTGCAAGTCCGCTCTTTTCACCGTACTGTTTCAAAACCTTCCAGAACCCCTGCCGCGAAAAAGCCTCTCCCGTATAGTTGACAAAGAGGGGACCCTCCGGATCGTTGTCGTCTCTGTCTTTCATAAGAATATTCCTGCTGTGCAGGATGTAATTATCCAAAGCCTTTCTCGCCATAGTTCCCATAGGGACGATTCTCGCGCGGCCGTGGGCGCCGCTGCAGGTGATAAATCCCATGCGAAGATTGGCATCTTTCAGCTTCAATTCAATGATCTCCGTCACCCTGATTCCGGTAGCGTAGAGCACCTCCAACATGGCACGGTCCCGAACACCCTTTACAGAATCGTCGGGAGCGCTGAGAAGACGTTCCACTTCTTCCACGGTAAGATAATCCAACTGTTTTCGCTCAATTCGGGGTGATTTGATGTCTTCTGCCGGATTCCGGGACACCTCTCCTTTTTTCTGCAGAAATTTATAATACGTCCGGATAGAGGACAGCTTTCTGTTCACTGTCGCTTTTGACTTCCCCCTGTTTTTCAGTTCAAGCAGATAGGCTGCAACGTCTGCGTTTGAAGCCCCCGCCAGATCCTCTGTACCCCGCGACTCCATAAACCGCTGAAAGTCCTGTACATCTCTGCGATACGCATCGCAGGTATTGTCGGAACTCTTTCTTTCCCGCTTCAAATATTCGATAAACTGGTTCACATCCATGCGTTTTTCTGTCTCCGTTTTCCCTGTCATATTTTTCCGCCAACGGCATATCTTTCATACAAAGGGAGGTTGTCTATGAATAAAAGTTTCGTGCTGTCTGCGTCGATTATCATCATCGTCAGTTTCTCCGCCGGGGTATTTACGGAAATCATAACCCCTTCAGAAAACCTGATCCTTTCTACACAGCTGCCTTCCATAGGCAACAGCATTCTGGACTGTCTGAAGGACGATTTTCTCACCGTCATCGCAGCAATCATATTCTCCCTGTGCGTCTTTTCTATGCCTGTCGTTGCACTGATGGCCATAGGAAAGACCTTTTCTCTCGGATTTTCGGCCGCATATATTCTTTCCTCTTCAGGCGATCAGGCTTTCGGCATACTTTTAGCTGCCCTTCTTCCCCGGGGAATATTCAAAATCCCGGCATACATAGCGCTGGTCATCATTTCTTATGGGACGGCAAAATTCGTCAAGAGGAACTATCGAAACCAGGCTGCGCTGCAAAAGGGCGCACTGCCGTACCTGTCAAACTTTTTGCTGTGTTTCCTATTAATGGCTATTTCAAGCATTCTTGAAGTTCTCCTTCTTCAAGGAGTTCTCTGACCATCAGCACGGCAACCTGGGATTTCCCGTCTTCTATCCGCCCCGTCATTACCATGCGGCATAGTTCTTCAAGAGAATATTCTTCGATATCAATAGCTTCATTGTCATCAAAATGAGTTTCTCCGGGAATCAAATCCGTACACAGGTAAAGATATAAAACTTCCTCTGAATAACCTACAGATGGATACATTTTGGTCAAAAAACGGATATTTCCGGCTCTATAGCCGGTCTCCTCCTGCAGCTCCCGCAACGCCGTATCCTGCGGATCCTCACCGGGATCGATTTTTCCTGCGGGCACCTCCAAAACAACACGTCCCGCCGCCTTCCGATACTGCCTGACCATGATCATATGTCTGTCATCTTTCAGCGCGGCGATCACTGCGCCGCCCGGATGCTCAACGATCTCCCGCTCCGATGTTCCGTGCAGAACGGTAACTCTGTCTTTTCTTAAATTTATAATCCTTCCTTCATAGATTCTTTTCGAATCTATGGTTTTTTCCTCAAAAGTCATAGACGCTCCTCCCGCCGCCCTCTGTCTGCTGCCGGATCACAGGCGACCGTCCTCAGCTGACAACCTCGCGCCTTATCCTCTCCGTTTATTTTGATTCCAAATCGAAAATTTCTTAGCGTTTATGTATTCTTATCAACTAAGGAAAAATTATTATTTTGCTTTTTTACTTTTATTATAGGCTATTTCAGAGTAAAAGTCAAAAATATCGATTTTCCGACTCCTTCAAAAAAAGAAAATAGGGAACCTGAAGTTTAAGTTCCCTATGTATCATCAATCGGCTTTTATCTCGGCTCCACGATAAGCTTGATCGCCGTTCTTTCTTCTCCTTCAATTTCTATGTCCGTAAACGCCGGAACACAGACAAGATCTATACCACTGGGCGCAACGAATCCCCTCGCAATGGCGGTGGCTTTTATCGCCTGATTCAGAGCTCCCGCACCTATGGCCTGTATCTCCGCACCTCCCTTCTCTCTCAAGACACCTGCTAAAGCACCTGCTACCGAATTCGGATTCGACTTAGCTGAAACTTTCAGTATTTCCATCAATATTTCCTCCCTTAAAAAAATTATCATTTTCTCTTATTATACTTGTGGCTATACACAAAAAGTTGGCCATTCGTTCAACAAAAAACTTTTTTTTTCAATTTTTTTATAATCATACTTGCATTTTTCGACTAAATTATATATAATTGCATTGTGGTTATCCCCCTGATAACCTCATTAATCTCTAATCCCAATACCCCTTTTGAACAAAGTAGACTGCACCCCTGCGGTCTATTTTGTTTTTATCCGGCAAATTACCGGTGTGAAAACTGCAGAAAAGACTTCCGCCCCAGACCCTGTGCGGCTCTGGTCTTCCCCTGCTTAATCCGATAAAAAATAAAGATAGAGGAGAACAATGAAAACCATCATCCGCGATATGCATATAGATACATATGCCTCAAAGCTCTTCGATATGTACTTCAAAGAAAAAAATATCGCCGTATTCGATATCGAAACCACCGGCCTGTCTCCCAGACGCTGCAAAGTGATCTTGTCAGGTATTCTCCTGATAAACGGACAGAACTGCCGCGCTATTCAGCTCTTTGCCGATCAGGAAAATGACGAAGAGGAAATCATCAGGCAAACTTTTCACCTTCTCGATTCCGTAGATATGATGCTCACATACAATGGGAGACATTTCGATCTGCCTTTTATGGAGGCTCGCGCAAAAAGATACGGAATAAACGGTTTCCGTTTTCCCTATAACCTGGATCTGTACCTGGTCGTCAACGGTCATTCGGCCCTTCGCCAGACGCTGCCAAGTCTGAAGCAGAAAAGCCTGGAAATTTTCATGGGTCTGTCAGACAGCCGTGACGACGAAATTTCCGGAGGGGAAAGCGTTGAACTGTATCACCGCTATATGCTTTCCCATTCCTTTGACTTGGAGAAGAAAATACTGCTTCACAACCACGACGATTTGCTGCAGCTGTACAAACTTCTTCCGATTATCGAAAAGACAGACTTCCACAGGGCGATGTTCAAACTTGGTTTTCCTGCCGGCGATTTCCTGATTCAGAGAATCGTCCTGTCGGGAAGAGAACTACAGGTTTCCGGCCTGCAAAATCATCCGACCGATTACATTTCTTTTCCCACAGAAGAGAGACCTTATACTCTGGTCATGAGCCGCTCCGACGCTTCGGCAAAACTGACCATACCATGTGAAAGCGAAGCCGGAGCACTCTACATCGATGCCCGTTCTATCCTCGGAGAAAACTTTACGCCAATAGAAAAATACCCGTCGGTATTCAACGGGTATCTGATTCTCAGTGAAAAAGATAAAATACATCATTTAGAAATCAACGCATTTCTCAGTGCCTTCTTCTCTTCCATTTCCACCGGTCAGCCGTCCAACTAACGGCTGGCAAAAACGTCCTGTACAACGGAAGGCAACGCGATAGATAAAATTAATAGATCAAATTCTTCTTTATCGAGGAAAAAACTTCTCTCGGGACGTTTTTCACCGTTTGATTAGCGCTGGAAAGCGGGGCGATGTAACCAATTGTCACATTAACCATACCCTTTCGCAGCTTCAAAATTCCCCCTTGCCGACAAACGCTTTCTACGTGATCGGTTTTCACAAAGATCGTAGTCTTTTTGAAACCGCCAAAGGACATGGAAATATTCTGTTCGTTTCCATAGACAGCCGTATTCCTGCAGCGAAGCACTCTCCCCACAGCGCAGAAAACAACGAGCAGCAGCGCAGGTATCCAAAGCTCTCCGCAGTATTTTTCATCTGTGACAAGCAGAGCGGCAACAAACAGAGCAAGAGTGAAAAAGAAACTGAAACTCAGAAAAAAATACGGAAGTGCGCCCTTTGCCGTCCCGGTGTATTCCGATACTTCCTCCATCTGAGGCAGTATCTCTTTCATCGCCTTCCGCAGACGTTCTTCTTTGATCAGCGGAAACAGAATCGGATCCTCGCGGCTCTCCTCATCAGATCCTCCGCCGTAACCTATAGCGTAAAGCTGAAGTGTTCCTGTTTTCAGCCTCTTCATCAGGAAGGACTGATGATAGGAAAAGCCGCTGATCTTTTTTTTCTGTATAGTATACCGTTTTTTCGTCAGAAGCCCGTATTCGATCTTTAACGCCTCACCGTTATCCATAACCTGAAAGCCAAAATAGCGAACCACCGTTCCGATCATCCCGCAAAGCACCGCGATAAAAAAGAAAACCGCCGTTACCAGAAGGATAAACCACCCCAGCTCAAGTTTTCGGAATAGCTCAGCAATGGCTGAGTAGATAAAGGCATCAGAAAAATTAAACAAGGCAATCAGCGTAGAAAAAGCGCCGATAAACTCCAGAAGAAAAATGCCCTTCGATTTGATGGCTCCAAGAAGGAGGAGGTCCTTAGCTTCGGCCTTATAGGTCCGTTTATCCCCTTCAGTTTCTCCCTCTTCAGCGGCCAGGTTCATTCCATCCAATCCCTTTCTTCCCCTGATCAGAAGGTCCCGAACCAAAAGCGCATCTTTCTCTGAAAACGTCATTCTGATTTTCGTCTGCTGTTTCGATACATTGCTGGCGTTGTCCACGTTCAGCCTGTAGGCGCCAAATATCTGGTGGAGTATATTCTGGGAAAAATCCACCGTAGTTATGGTGGAAATCGGTACTTCCAACGTGTTCTTCGTCAGAAAACCGCTTTTAACCGTCAGCTTCTCGTCATCAACAGTATAGTAAGTAAAAAAATACTGGACGATTCTGCCGATCGGTCCGACAAATACGATTACCATAACGACAATATTTTCGGTGATAACCTCCATATCCCCGCTGATGAGACCGATGAGCAGCGCAGCAATCAGCAGTCCGAAATCCTTGACGAAGTTTTCGAAAATGAACAACACGTGTCCCCTCTTTGGGCCAAAATTCATTTATACGGCCCCCTTTTCTTCTAAGCGTTTGTACAGTTTGGTCTTGAGGCTTTCGCTGATAGAATCCGCCGTTTCTTTGTCCAATCCTTCAATTTCAAAACTGCCGCTGGCCAGAGCCATCTCCAGCTTATAAATTCCCAGCTTTCGATTGATTGGTCCCTGCGATACCGTAATATTCTGAATTCTGATGATCGGTATGATCGTCTTTTTTACAAAAAAAATTCCGTGTCGAATGACAACTTTATCCTCTTCAATAATATATCCCCACTGCAGATACTCCAGTCTGGGATATATCAGAATTCCCGCCGCCGTGTAAATAGCGATCAGCGCCATTGCACAAATAATGATGGTTTTCCATATGGATTCCCAGGAAGAAAGCTGCAGCAAAACCGATATCGGAATCACAACGGCCAAGACGATACCAAGAGCGATAATCCTGCCAATCCTCCAACTTTTCACCGCCCTCTCGTCAAGTTTTTTATATTCCATTTTCCCTTCTCCATTTCTTATAGCGTTCTTCTTTTTCTGGTCGGTCGAAAGGGTATCCGTACTGATAGCAATCAATGACGTCCGCATCTTTGACTACTTCCTCGAGAGGTGTCCCGATCTCTGTTTTCAGACTGTGCTTTTTAACCGCTTCAGCAATCTCTGCGATCTCCTGCTCCGTAAACAGTCCGGTATCCCGTAAAAAGTGCTGAACAGGGATAAACCCCGCTTCGGCATGACCTTTCTGCTTTCCGGTTAAAATTCGTCCAAAATCGTGAACTGCCGCCGCGCAGGCTGCCAGTTCCGGATCGCATCCGCCTCTCTGCATGGCCAAAATCCAGGCGCATCTGGCCGAAGAAGCCATATGCAGTCTCTCCCAATCCAGGGACTCATCTCTTTCGGCAACTTTGCCTTCCTGTTCTCCAATCACTTTATTCAATTGTATTTGTAACTTTAATAATCTGTTCATGAGTCTTATTTTACCTTGTTTTCCGTCCTAATACAAGGCAAAAATAGGCGAAACCGCCGCACAGTCTGTACGGCGGTCTAATCCTGCCGGTAAAGTCCCGATCAGTTCTCCTCTCTTTTTCTCCGCGCTGCCGCAAGCGAAAGTCCGCCTAAAGCGATGAGCAGCAGAGCAAAGACGCGAAAATCTTCCCGATCTCCCGTCTGAGGAGCGTTGGCTTTTGTTACCCCTTCTTCATCAACAGGTTCTGGATTTTCAGATGCAGGTTCTTCCGGCGTTTCCGGCAGATCCGGTTCTTCCGGCTCTTCTATTTCTTCTGGTTCTTCCGGAATTTGCTGATTGTATGCGGTAATTTTAACCGTGGCTCCCTGCCTGATATCAAAAGGATAGATATTATCGTCCAAGACATACCCCTGTGGGGCCGTCTTTTCCCGATAGAAATACTTTCCCGCTTTCAGATTATCTACGAACAGCTTTCCGTCACTACCCGTAAATCCTCTGAAAACAACCTCCTGTTCCTCGTTCAGAATCTCAAACTCGGCGCCTGACAGCGCTTCTCCCGTATCCCCGTCCAGTTTCAGGATCTCCAGACTGCCTGGGTTCGGCGTCGGCGTTCCTCCGCCCGGCTCTTCCGGAAGCGCCTCATTTTTTACGGTTCCAACGGTGATGTGCAGCACGTCCGCAGCGGTATTGTTCCTCGCGTAGGTCTTTGCCGTAACGTTTTCCAAATTTACATAATCCGGCAAAATTTCCTTTCCCTCTATGCGCACGGCTGTCTCCCCCGACAGGTCGCCGGCACCTTCTCCCGAAAGCAGGATAAAAAGCACACCGTCATCTCCAAATTCCACTTCAGCCCGAATTCCGCTTTCTATCTCAATAACGTCTTCGTCTCCCTGTTTCAGTTGAACTTCCGGTTGTCCGTTGGCCGAGTCGTCTGCAAGATAAAAATGGACTGTCTTTTCTTCAGACTGATAAACGCCTTTCAGCAAATCGCCGTTCTCCGGCGTAAACACAGTAAAATTCAGTTCACTCTCGTCGATCGATTTCGTATCGATTTGGATCGCACTGTTAAAACAGGTTTTCGTCACTCTCGGAGAATAGTTTACAACAAGGTTTTCCCCTTCCGTGTTTTTCTTCAGATTTTCTTCTTCTCCCAGATCCAGCTCCGGTTTCACAGCTCCGCTGAACACGGTCGTATAACTGTCGCCCTTTGACTGTACCGCAATCCTTGCGCCGTTTTCCAGTCCGATCACCACTTTTTCACCATCTTGAACTTCTATGCGATATACCTTCCGGCCATCCAGCACAGACACCGTTTTCGTTCCGCCTTCAACGGATATATCCTCATCCGGATACCGATACAGCCAATCGATTTCCACGACGGTCACGCCATTTCCTTCCGTCATGACCGTACCGGAAATTCCTTCGCCCGTATAATGAAATCTGAGCTGGTCGGAAGATAAGACATCCGATACGTCAAAGTAAAATTGATAAGGATTCAGTTTATATCCTGACGCCGGAGAAATCTCTTTAAGGTAGTACTTGCCCATTGGCAGTTTTAGCTGCGCCGAGGCTTTGGCGTCTGTAACGGTCATCGTTCCTACCAGAGAATCCACAGGGGCCTGACCGATCTCTTCCGCGGTATAGATGCCGAAAATCGCTCCAGAGCCGGATACGTATTCCTCGCTTCCCGGAAAAGACTGAAACAGTTTCGATACGTCGACTTTCACTTCTACTGCCTCATTTTCAAACGTCCCACTCTGCCAGACAATCGGTGTGGACTGATCCTGATAGAGCAGTTCAAATGGTTTCCACTCGCCTCTGTTCACCTGACCGCTGACCGAAGAAATTTCCCGAACATAATATTTCCCCAGAGGAAGGTTTTCGATTACCGCTGTTCCCTGTTCATCGGTAGTCACGGTTTTGATCGGACTTCCCATAGGGTAAATCAACGTATCATCCGTCCCGGTGAAGCGAAGTTCCCCTGCGTTTTCACCTAAAACCGGAACGGCCTGGGTTGAATCGGGATAGGTGATGACAAATCCTGAGTCTGCTTTTCCGTCGCTGAAGATATCGATAGTATAGAAAACCTCATCATTTTCCGGAGAACGTTCATGGCGAACGGCCTTAACGTAATTTCGACCGTCGATGGTATAGGTGAAAGTATCGCTGTCCGGCGTCAGCGATTCACTCCAGTCTATGTCGTTTCCCTTGTATTCCAGTTTCGGATATACGCCGTCAAAATCAAACAGTTGACTTTGTGTCACAGTGATTCGCGTGTGCGTCAACCCCGCCGCCAGACTCATTTCCGTTTTTATTCCATCGTTGGTCTGGAAATATACCGGAAACGTTTCCTTCGGTAAAGCGGTAAATACATAGCTTTCTCCGTCTTTATTGTAAGAATAGGCTCCTTTTCGGCTGATTTCTGCTTCTCCTCCTATACCGGACAGCTTCGTTACTGCGCTTTCCCTCTGATGATCTGCAGCGGCTTCAATAACAATTCCGTCAAAGGAAAATTTAAATCCCTTTTCCGACTGGAAATGCTGCACCATCTCAAAATCGTACTCCTGCACATAATTGTTCTCATCGAGGCTCTCGCTTCGATTGTCCTGGTGCTGAACAAGCCTGCTTTCGTCGGGCAGAATTACATCGATCAGCTGCAAAGCCTCTTCGCCATAGTAAACCACGGGCTCTTCCGCCTGTAAAGTCACCTCTTCCGGCATCTCCTCAATTCTCGCCGCTTCTCTCTTCACATGAACGTCTGTATAGTTCATGCCGCCGGGGCTGTATTTCATCTTACATTCGATCAAATAACTGCACCTTATGCCGTTAGCTTCTCTGCTAAAGCCGGCTCTAAGCGAAGCTTCATTCTGGTCGGAAATTTCGTATACTGTAGTCGTCCGATTCTTATCCGAAACAACCTTTTCACTGATCTGTGTAATTTTTCCGCCGGCAGACAGCTCTGCGCCGCGCACTTCTTTCCCATTCTCAATCTCGCTGTGATCCCGGTGAAGCAGCTTCAACTCTACTGGCGTACCGTCTTCAGAAAAGGCCTTTACCGGAACCACTCCGTCCACTTGCTCGATATCCTCTGCGGCGTAGATTTCAAACACTGTACCTGATAGTGTATCCTTCTCCCATACGGCCTGCAAAACCGTATGAGCTCCGCTCTGTATCTCCTGCCAGCCGGAGAAAAATTCGCCCTTTTTAGTTATAGAGATGTTTCCTTTAACCGGCTTGTTCTCCATATTAACCGTCACATAATAAGTCGTATAGTCTTCACCATCGATATGAGCCTCCTGCTCATTCACACTGAAGTTATATGTATTGAACTCCTTGATGTCACTGTAGTCGCCTACAAAATATCCCTCAGGAACAATCAGCTCTTCCAATTGATAGTCTCCGTATTCAAGCTGATATGGCAAAGTGATTTCTCCGTTTTCATTGCATGCAAAGATATAGTCGCTGCCATCGCGGGGATCAGATCCATTGGGCAAATACCGACCGTAATTCTTGTCTTCTTCTTTGCTGTCTGAATCAGGATTCCCCAGGTATTTCAGACGGAATACAGCGCCTTCGAGTCGGACCGTCTTTCCGGTTTCGCTGTTTACCTTCGCAATTTTAATCTTGTTTCGCTTTGGAATGTTCTGAGCGGATACGGATATCTCCTGATTGGCATCCGTCACCCTTATAATAAAGGATTCCAGCACATATCCCGGACTGTCTGCCGCGATTTCGCTGACCTCATAGGTTCCGTACGGCAGATCGACGATATTGATCCGCCCATGACGGCTAACCGTCAGCGGATTCTTTTCATCGGCACAAATGCCTTCTTCATTTCTGACTACGCGATAATTCTTCGCGTAACTGTCATATCCGACTTCACCCTCTTTAAGCGGTACGACTTTGATATATGGGCACTCCTCATAGCCACCGCTGATCAGTTTGACTGTCCACAGTGAATGTTCAGAATACTTGCCTTCGGATACATTTTCTGATCCCTGACCGGTTTCACTGGACGAGCCTTCTGAACCTGTTACTCCCTCACTGTTCTCGGTAAACGGATCCAGATCGGTTTTCGTCTTTATAATCTGCAGCTTTCCCCTAAAATTATCATTGACAAACTGGTCAGGCGTAAGCAGAAGCGGCTCTTCTCCAATTTCAGTGTAAACCTTTCCGTCTGCTTCAATGCGGTAAGTAAACGGTCCGTTGTCGACTGACTGAGCAAAATATGTTATCGTATGACTCCGCCGTCCCGAACCACTTTCCTTACTCTCCTTGTATCTTCCGTCCGGGACAGCAGTTTCTTCCGTAGATACAATCGCTTTTGCCGTATAGGTAACGTAAGTATGCTCGTCATCTTTAGTTACTTCTCTCTTCAGCTGTGAAAGATCCAGCCAAGGGGTAAAGGTAAACCCTTCTGAATTGCCATATTCGTCCAGCTCGATGTAATCCTCCGTTTCCCCGCTGTCCGTCGTTACTTTTACCGTTATACCCGAATTGAGTGCAGCATCACCCATACCGGTGCCGTGATCTCCGTCAAATCCAGGATTGAAGTCAATCTTTGAAATATCCAGGTGAAAATCCGGCAGTTCAGGTTCTGGCGCTTCACTCTCTTCCGGAGTCGCTCCTTCACCCAAGCGGATAAACAACTCCACAGGATCGCTTGCTCCCCATACCACCGACTGCAAGTGATTGGAAATATGCGAGCTTTGTCCTGTCGTAAATGCGAGAAGCGGCTGACGAATCTTAGCGGCCGGAACGTCTTTTCTGCATTTTACAGTGCCCAGTTCCTCAGGATTGACATCTGTGGAAATGGTATATTCGTTTCCGTTCCGAATAATAGTGACGTGTTTATTGTCCGCTTCGATATTCTGCGCTACCTTTTTGGTATCCTTAAATGTACCGCTCCACGTTCCGTCGCCGTTGTCGGTAAGTTTCAGCAGCGGCGCTTTATCACGCTTTTTCGAAGCAAAACTCTGCGCCTTATCATACCTTTCCATCTGATTCAGCATCCAGGTATACATCTTATAGGCAGGTCTTCCTTTCATCGTTTTGGAATACCAATCCGCCGGCTGAGTCTTCGGATTGGATTTGATCGATGACGGCGACGTTCTGAGCCCTTGCTGAAACTCCCAAATGATATTCTGTGTCGCAAAATACCAGTCGTCTAAATTGCATCCCTCTACAGGCACGTCCTTCTGTGTCATTCCCGGCTGTTTGCCGAACAGAAGCGCCAGTTCGATCCACTTAATCGTGCTTTCACTATAAGGCTTAAGCCAATACAGTGTTTTTAGCTGTGTAACCGTAGCCTTATAAGACGTGGATCCCGGGT
Source organism: uncultured Emergencia sp. (assembly GCA_904420065.1). Taxonomy (GTDB): domain Bacteria; phylum Bacillota; class Clostridia; order Peptostreptococcales; family Anaerovoracaceae; genus Senimuribacter. The sequence continues at coordinate 1,053 of CAJFTU010000015.1, read as the reverse complement.
TCATCCAGGCGCCGTGTTCCAGACAGTATCCTTGATAGCGACTTTTTCCGTTATTGATTACCAGAGTATTTTTTGACGATGTGGCCAAACATACGCGATAATCAAAACCCGTTCCAGAACTATTGGAAAAACGGGCTGTATAATAGCCTGCTGCAAGATAATACGGCTTTCCGTCTGCGCCGATCAATTCTTTGCCTTCGGAGATGGTAACCTCGTCTCCCTTCTCCATCGCCGCGCCAAAAACCTGAGCGGGTATGCAGGAAATCAGAAGGAAAAAGATCAATACAGAAACAGTTGTACGACGCAAATCCTCCCTTGCCTTTTTTACCATCAATTTACCTCCTTTACATTTTTTTACAGTCAACTTTATTATATTCCCGGTTTTCGTTTTAGCAATGGACTTGCTAACATTCGCGTCATTAATGTAAGATTTTGGTATTTTTCCGTACGCATGTGCATCAAATATTCTCCTTGAGTCGAGACGGTAAACAGAATAAATTCGACCAACATATCGTTATCCGCTAAAGTCTGTGATAAGCATACAAAAAAACAGAATGAGACGATTTCATCCTGCTTTTGTTTTCTTCTTGTCTATTCTGATCATAGAAAAACGGTGATACCGCCTATGATATCACCGCTATATTAAAATACAAAACAATTCTAAACTGGTGCGCGACGAGGGACTTGAACCCCCACGGTCTCCCGCTAGAACCTAAATCTAGTGCGTCTGCCAGTTCCGCCAGTCGCGCATAATTCTGGAGCGGAAGACGAGATTCGAACTCGCGACCCTCGCCTTGGCAAGGCGATGCTCTACCCCTGAGCCACTTCCGCACACTTTCTTTTAAAAATGCCGCTGCAACAGCAACGGCATATCTTTTTGGTGACTCCACCGAGAATCGAACTCGGGTTACCGCCGTGAAAGGGCGGTGTCTTAACCGCTTGACCATGGAGCCACGCTTAAAAATCAGAAAACCGGCAACGACCTACTTTCCCAGGCAGTCTCCCGCCAAGTATCATCGGCGCTGGGGAGCTTAACGGCTGTGTTCGGGATGG
>CAJFTU010000014.1 GCA_904420065.1 uncultured Emergencia sp. | reverse complement strand
GTGCAGTACCTTGGTGATCGCCGCTGTCAGCGTCGTCTTACCGTGGTCTACGTGGCCGATTGTTCCGATATTGATATGCGGTTTTGTCCTTTCAAATTTCTGTTTTGCCATTTTGTTTTCTCCTTTTATAATAACAAATTATAATTTTGGAGCTGTTGAGCAGATTCGAACTGCCGAACCTCTTCCTTACCAAGGAAGTGCTCTACCTACTGAGCTACAACAGCACATTTTGAAACAACTGCGGCGAAGCGGAGCAGCATGACCATGGAACGAGCCTTCTGTATACCGCTAACATTTTAATCCTACTATATTTTTCGGCGGTTGTCAACAATTAGAACTGACGAAAAGGAGATAATTTTTCGCGCGAGCCGACAGCCGCCCCTTTTCCTCTTTTAAATTCATTTCCGGCCGAAATACTCTTCCCGCAGTACCGAGTAGATAATCTGATCCAGATACCCTCTCTCTGCTCTGTAATTTTGGCGCAGCACACCGTCCCTGTGCATTCCGAGAGATTCGTAAAGCCTGATTCCGATGAGATTGTCCGGATAGACATCCAGCCAGAACCGGTTGGTCCCTATCTCCTCAAAGGCCCAGGCGATCAGCGCTTTCATGGATTCTTTTCCAAATCCCCGGCCCTTATCACTTATGGCGATGCGCCTCAGTTCAAAGACGTCCGATTTAAAGTCCAGGCGAATCAGCGCGTAACCTACGATTCTGCCGGTTTCCTTTTCTTCAAACATCAGCAGCAAGTGGCAGGGATCGGAGATCTCCGCCAGATGCTCCTCGTAAGTTCCGATCCACAGGTAGTCTCTGTTTTCCGGATGGGATTCCAGCTGGATGACAGTTTCAATATCCTGTTCCTCCGCTTCGCGGATGAGCAGTCTTTCCGTTTCCACGTGCAGGGATTTCTTTTCCATTTCCTCTTCCTCCGTTTTTAGTCCTTTCTTCGGCCCAGTGTCGTCAAATGCGTCGGTCAGCTGTTCAAAAAAAGCTCTATCTTTCTCTTTATCCTCTGTATGGCATTATCCACCGTTTTCGGCGAGCGTCTCAGACTGAAAGCGATTTCCCGATAGCTCTTTCCTTTCAGCATCTCGTTCCAAACCTTATTTTCGAGAGGACTGAAGATATCTCCTCCGTTTGCCTTGAGAAAGTCCACTACTTCTTTCATCAGCATCATGCTTTCCGGGTCCGTGTCCGGTCCGGAAGAAGCCAACCGCTCCAGCAGTGAAGGAGTCCCGTTCTCCTCGTTTTCGTCGGCGTTGAGCGACACCGATTCATTCAAAATCTGATGCTTTTGCCGGCCCGCGCTCTTTATGGCCGTCAGGATCTGCCGAGTGATGCAGATCTCCGCAAAGGTTCTAAAGGAAGCGTCTCTCTTCTCGTCGAAGTCTCTTACGGCTTTGAAGATGCCAATCATACCTTCCTGAATCACATCTTCGTTATCCGCGCCTACGATAAAATACGTCTTGGCTTTTCGCTTTGCCAGGTCCTTGTATTTCACGATCAGATATTCGTAAGCTGTACTGCTTCCCTCCTGAGCCATTTTCACGATGGACTCGTCAGTCAGCACGTTCAAGTCTCGTTTTTGCATCTCTCTGTCTTCTCACCTCGTACATCAGCACTGCCGCGGCGTTGGAGGCGTTGAGCGAGGTTATCCGGCCCCTCATCGGCATGGATACGGTAAAGTCGCATTTTTTCTTCACCAGCGGACTTATTCCCTGCCCTTCGCTGCCGATGACCACGGCCAGTTTTCCCGTCAAATCCTGCTCATAGTACGGCTGTCCGCCCATATCGCAGGCCGCGATCCAAAAGCCGTTTTCTTTCAGCTTGTCGATCATCTGACCGATGTTGGATGTCCTCACGCAGGGAACGTATTCTACGGCTCCTGCCGAGGCCTTTGCCGCCGTCTCTGTCAGGCCGCAGGATCTGCGCTTGGGAATGACGACTCCGTGGGCGCCGGCACACTCCGCCGTTCTCATCACCGCGCCCAGATTGTGAGGATCCTCCAGATTGTCCAGCAGGATGATGAAGGGATCTTCTCCCTGCTCTGCCGCCTTATCGTATATGTCCTTCAGCTCGCCGTACCGATAAGCCGATACATATGCGGCCACCCCCTGGTGAGCCTGACCCGGAGCAATTCTGTCCAACGCGCTCTTTTCTCTCTCGTAAACGGGAACGCCCATTTCCCGGGCCATAGCGGCGATCTTCACTACAGACCCTCCGGCGCCTTTAGCGATTAGAATTTTTTCCATTTCCCTTCCGCTTTTCAGCGCTTCTATGATCGGATTTCTTCCGATCAGCAGACTCCGGTTTTCCTCCCGATTCTGTTCTCTGCCCTTTTCCGGGCCGCCTTTTCTTCTCTCTCTTTCTCTCATCGCGCTAATTCTTTCTCCTGTATTCAAAAAAGCGGTAGCGAACGCCCTTTTCTTCCTGCATATCGCTTTGCCAGACGATTTCAAAGTCAGGGTCCTCATCCAGGTTTATAAACCAGGTGTCTGCCGGAAAACTATCGTAAATCCTGGTGACATAACAGGTATCGCACTGGGGAAGAAACTGACGGTAGATCTGTCCGCCGCCGATGATGAACACGTCGCCCTCGTCGCAGCCGCGCAAAAGCTCTTTCAGCTCGTCCTCACCGTGGACAATTAAAGCGCCCTCTTTCTCATAGTCCTGACGGCGGGTCAGCACGATATTCTTCCTGTTGGGAAGTGGTTTTCCTCCGGGAAAGCTTTCAAGAGTAGCTCGTCCCATAACCACGGTTTTCCCGGTAGTCCTCTGTTTAAAGTACTTCAGATCTCCCGGAATGTGACAGAGCAGCCCTCCGTTCCTGCCGATGGCCCAGTTTTCGTCTGCTGCCAGTATCAGCTTCATCTTTCTCTCCTTTTCTGTGCGCCGGGTCTATACGGCGATGGGTATATTCTTAATCTGGGGATTTTTCTGGTAATCCTCGACGATCAGGTCGTCTGTGGTGAAATCGTAAAAATCCTTTACCTCAGGATTGAGCCTGAATTTCGGCGCCGGATACTGAGGCCTGGTTATCATCTCTTCGATAATCGGCACGTGGCGATCGTATATGTGCGCGTCGGCGATGACGTGAACCAGTTCCCCCGGTACTAACCCGCAGACCTGCGCCAGCATATGAACCAGCACGGAGTACTGCACTACGTTCCAGTTGTTGGCCGCAAGAATATCCTGCGATCTCTGGTTGAGTACGGCGTTGAGTTTGTTTCCGGTAACATTGAACGTCATGCTGTAGGCACACGGTTCCAGTCCCATTTCAGAAAGGTCAGCAAAGTTGTAGATGTTGGTCATAATCCGACGGGAATAAGGCGTGTTTTTCAGCTGCCAGATCACGTTGTCCACCTGATCCATCTCACCCTGGTGAAACTTGTATTTGATTCCCAGCTGATAACCGTAGGCTTTTCCGATCGAACCCTCTTCATCGGCCCACTGATCCCATATGTGGCTGTTCAGATCTTTGATGTTGTTGGACTTCTTCTGCCAGATCCAGAGCATCTCGTCCACAGCCGATTTGATCGCTGTCGGCCGCAGGGTAAGCGCCGGAAATTCCTCCTGCAGATCGTAGCGGTTTACCACGCCAAAGGTCTTTATGGTGTGGGCCGGCGATCCGTCCTCCCATCTTGCCCGAACCTGCTGTCCTTCGGTAGAAAAGCCGTGATCCAGTATCTCCCGGCACATATTTACAAACAATACGTCCGCTTTGCTCATTGTTCTTCCCCCTCGATAATCTTTACCGCCTGGAATACGACCTGTTCCAGCCGCTCCCGGTCTTCTCCCAGGCTGAGAAAGCCGACCAACGCCTCGAAGGCTGTAGCCATCTTATAGGTCAGCACATCGGCGCTTCTGGATCTGGCGGAGGTCTTGTGATTTCGCGCCCGCTTCACCAGCGCCATCTCCTCCTCCGTCAGGAATCCTTCCATCAGCCTCCGCACCGCCTTTGCCTGACTTTCCGCCCGCACATACTTTACGGCCAGCCGGTGCATCCTGTCGGCCTTCTGCTGTCCTTTTTCCAAAACGTGTTTTCTTATATATACTTCATAGACGGCATCGCCTAAAAAGGCTAATGCCGTCGTGTTTATCATTCTCGGATTTAATTCCTGCATATTATTCTTTTATGATCTGTACACCCTGCGGCGTATCTTTCAGCGTAATTCCCTTTTCTTTCAGCATGTCTCTGATTTCGTCGGCTCTGGCGAAATTCTTTGCTTTTCTGGCCTCCTGCCGCTCATCGATCAGTTTTTTGATCTCCGGATCGACAGAATTGTCCTCTTTGCTCTGGAGGAGACCCAGTACGTCTGCGAATTCCATCAGCGTCTCCAGAGACTTCTTCGCGAACTCCTTCGTCGCTCCATCTTTCACCGCAGTATTGATCGCAGTGATCAGCTCGAACACCGCACTAATAGCGTCAGCCGTGTTCAGATCGTCGTCCATGGCGCGGATAAAGGCCTGCCTGTACTGATCGTAACCGTCCAGCGCAGCTTTCTCCGCCTCGGTAACCGATCCGTCTTTTCCAGCGGAAGCCAGATAGACCAGATTTTCCTTGCAGTTTTCCATCCTCGCCAGGCTGTTCCTGGCCTGATCCATCAGTTCCTTGCTGAAATTGATCGGGCTGCGGTACTGTCCGGAAAGCAAAAAGAACCGGATGACCTCGCCGCTGTAGTCCTTCAGTATATCTCTGACGGTGAAGAAATTACCCTTGGACTTGGACATCTTTTCGTTATCGATAGTAATGTAGCCGTTGTGCATCCAATAGTGGGCAAACGGCACGCCGTTACAGCATTCCGACTGAGCAATTTCGTTTTCGTGGTGCGGGAACTGGAGATCCTGTCCTCCCGCGTGGATATCTATGGTCTCGCCCAGGTGCTTCTTCGACATGGCCGAGCATTCGATATGCCATCCCGGTCTTCCCATGCCCCACGGAGACTCCCAGGCAATCTCGTCTTCCGATTTTCTGGCCTTCCAGAGGGCAAAATCCAGCGGATCCTTCTTCACCTCACCCACTGCGATTCTGGCCCCAGCTTCCAGATCGTCGATGTTCTGTTTGGAAAGCTTTCCGTACTCAGGGAACTTTCTCGTCGAAAAATAGACGTCGCCGTCGGCCTCATAGGCATAGCCCTTGTCGACCAGGGTCTGTACAAAATCGATGATGTCCTGAATGTGTTCGGATACCCTCGGGTGAACGTCGGCCTTTTCCACGTTCAAAGCCGCCGCATCGCGGAAATACTCGCCGATATACTTCTCCGATACTTCCGGAGCGGTTATTCCCTCTTCTCTGGCCCGATTGATGATCTTGTCGTCAACGTCGGTAAAATTCTGCACGAATTTTACCTTGTATCCCCGATACCGCAGGTACTTCCTCAGGGTATCGAAAACGACAAACGGTCTGGCGTTGCCTATATGAAAGAAGTTATAGACTGTAGGGCCGCACACATAGATCGAGACCTCTCCCTCCTTGATAGGAACGAACTCCTCTTTCTTTCTGGTCAGCGTATTATATATCTTCATCTTCTTTTCCTTTCTCACTTTCTCCGCTAATCTGGTCCAGTCTGGACTCCAGCTGCTTTATACGTCTTCGCAGATATTCCAGCTCTGCCGCGATCGGGTCCGGCAGGTTGACCTGGTTCAGATCCTCCGTGCTTTCGCCGTACCGCTTGACCACCTTTCCCGGAATACCCACTACGGTGCAGCCCGGCGGAACCTCCTTGAGCACTATGGAACCGGAACCGATCTTCACGTCGTCGCCCACCTTGAACGGCCCCAATACTTTGGCCCCGGAGCTGACGATGACCCGGTTGCCGATGGTCGGATGTCTTTTCCCCGTATCCTTTCCCGTTCCGCCCAACGTGACGCCCTGATACAGCGTAACGTCGTCGCCGATTTCCGTAGTTTCTCCGATAACCACCGCCATGCCGTGGTCGATAAAGCATCTTCTGCCGATGACCGCGCCGGGATGAATTTCTATCCCGGTAAAAAACCTGGTCAGCTGCGAAATAATTCTGGCGGGCAGCTTCATCTTGTGCTTGTAGAGAAAATGAGCCGGTTTATGAAAAATCAGCGCCCATATTCCCGGGTAACAGAGCAGAACCTCCAGGCCGTTTCTCGCCGCCGGGTCTTTTCTGAGCACTGTTCGAATATCCTCTGCTACGTCTTTAAAAAATGCCATTTTCTCTTCCTTTCCTGCCGTCTCTTCTGCACCGCCGCTGAGCCTCAGCTTTCGGACCGGCCGTTATTCTACGGTAATCGTCTTAATTCTTACCGGCTCAATCGGATCGTCCATTCTGCCTCTTGGCACGTTGGCGATATCCTGAGCCACTTCCATTCCTTCTGTGATCTTTCCAAATGCCGCGTATTCCCCGTCCAGATGAGGCGCGTCGGCTACCATGATAAAGAACTGGGAACCCGCCGAATCGGGAACCATGGTTCTGGCCATGGAAAGAACCCCTGTCGTATGCTTCAGATCGTTTTTCCAGCCGTTGGAAGTAAACTCGCCCTTGATGGTGTATCCCGGTCCGCCGGTGCCGTTGCCCTGAGGACAGCCTCCCTGTATCATGAATCCCGGAATTACCCGATGAAAGGTCAGTCCGTTGTAAAATCCGTCTTTTGCAAGCTTTTCAAAATTTTCCACCGTGATCGGCGCGATATCCTCATAGAGCTCGCCTGACATTACGCCGCCGTTTTCCATTTCAATAATCACTTTTTTCATCTCTGTACTTCTCCTTTTATCCTCGTTTTTTATATTTTATCCCCGTTCACTGTACCTGAGTTTGTAATAGGTCATTCCTGTATGCCCTTCTTCCAGTATACCCCAAATTTCTTCATTGAAAAACTTCGGGTATACATTGTCAAGGCCGTCAATTTCTTCCCGGGAGAGAAAGCGTACTTCCCGCAGAACCTGTCTGTCCGGAGAAAGCTCCGGATCGCTGCCAAGCGCAAGCTCTCCGCCGATAATTCTGCCGATCATATAATTGACAAAACGCTGTCCTCTCTCCGGCGAAACCTCTTCAATATGCCAGGCCACACCGATTACCTCAATGTCCAGGCCCGTTTCCTCCTTCACTTCCCTGACGGCCGCTTCGATGGAATTCTCACCTTCCTCGATGCCGCCGCCCGGTACCATCCAGAGATCTCTGTCTTCGTGATGCTGTCTGACCATGAGGATCCTTCCCTCCTCATCCTGCAGGACAACTCTTACACCGCCTACCCACATAATAACGCTCCTATCACGCCCGAAACAACAACGATGAGAATCGGGCTCACTTTAAATTTACCGACAAGAATAACCGTGGCCGGTGCGATAACGCAGGCCACCGGATCCAACTCTGCAAAAGCGCTCTGCCCCATGAAGATGACCGCGGCAGCGATCAGCCCCACGGTAACCGGCCGAATCCCTGTAAATGCACCCTCGATGACCTGACTGTCCTTGAATTTTCTGATGAAATAGCAGGCCAGAGTCACCAGAATAAAAGAAGGCAGCGCGACACCAAAGGTAGCCACGGCCGCGCCCGTATATCCGGCACAGTTAAATCCCACATAGGTCGCCGCGTTGACCGCGATCGGTCCCGGCGTAACCTGGGAAATCGCCACCAGATTGGAAAACTCATCAGCCGACATCAGACTGAAGGTCTTCGCCCCCTGATAGATCATCGGGAGCATGGCCATGCCTCCGCCGAAGCCAAACAGGCCGATCTTAGCGAAGACCAGAAAAAGCTGAAGATAGATCACTTGACCTCACCTCCGTCTTTTTTCTTCACCGAAGTGTAGATCAGGCCTATGGCAATTCCGGCCAGAATAGCCCAGACCGCGTTGATATCAAAATACGCGATGGCTCCGAAAGATATGACGGCCACAATCCACTGAAACGGCCCTTTCAGTACCTGTTTTCCTACTTTATATGCTGAATAGGCGATCAGGCCCGTTGCCGCGGCCTTAATTCCGGTCAGCGCGCCGTTGACATAGGCATTGTCACCGATACCGCTGAGAATCTTGATGACCAGGATGATCACGATAAAGCTGGGAAGAATTACGCCTGCCGTGGCGGCCACGGCGCCGAAAAAGCCTTTTTTCCGCTGACCAACGTAGGTGGCCATGTTTATGGCGATTACACCGGGAAGTCCCTGACTGACAGCGATACAATCCACGGCTTCCTCCTCGGTCATCCACTTTTTCTTATCTACGACGATCCCCTGGATCAGCGGAATCATCGCCATTCCTCCGCCTATGGTGAACAGGCCCAGTTTAAAAAAAGCCCAGAATAACTGCAAATACAAGTTGTCTTTTATCTTTTCCGCTCTGCTCATAGTCTATTTCAGCTTCACCTTCCCTAAGTTTAATTTCTTGAATATCGCAAAGAGCCTGACTGTCAGCGTGACGCCGAAGCTGATGTACATGGCCAGTCCCATGGACAATTGGAGATGGGCAGCAAAAAAAGCCAGCGCTCCGGCAATGGAAGCCGCCGCGTAAATCTCCCGTCGAAAGCAGCGGGGAATCTCCTGAACAAACACATCCCGCAGAACCCCGCCGAAGGTTCCGGTCAAAACGGCCAGCGCGATGGTCACATAGACGCCGTCGTGGCCGGTCTCCACCGCCACCCGGCATCCTATCGCGGTAAACGCTGCCAGACCTATGCCGTCGGCAACGGAAACAAAGTGGGAAATCTTATCCAGCCGGTGGTAGAACAGAATGCACAGAACCGCCACTACAAGGCTGACTACAGCATACATCGGATCGGCCAGCGATACCGGCAGAATTCTGCCGATCAACACGTCTCTTATGATGCCGCCTCCGATGGCCGTGATTATGGCGAGAAAGCATATCCCGTAATAGTCCAGCTCTTTTTCGATGGCCACAGCAGCGCCGGACACGGCAAAAGCTGCCGTGCCGACCCATTCCATCACCGTAATAAAATCCATTTCAACCTCCATGCCTATGCGGCGCAACCGCTCTTGTTTTCGGCGCGCCGGGGGCCGTAACCCTCCCCGGAGGAAAGTATTCCGCCTGCGGTATCGGCAGAATCCGCGGAATCCGCTTTCGCTTCAGACAGACTGACGCGCCCCTTATTTTTCTTCATTAACGATTCGAATCACTTTCTCGACAGCTTCGCTGACGGTCAGCTCCTGCTTTTCCGATTCTCTTCTCAGCTTGTACTCTACCTTTCCCTCTCCGGCCAGCTTGCCTACCGTAATTCTGACCGGAATCCCAAGAAGATCGGCATCCTTGAACTTGACGCCCGGCCGTTCCTTCCGATCGTCAAGAAGGGTTTCCACGCCGGCTTTGGTCAGCGCGCTGTAGATTTCCTCTGCAGCTTCGGCCTGAACCTGATCGTCCGGCTTAACCAACGTGATGATCACGTGATACGGCGCAACCGACATCGGCCAGATAATTCCGTCCTCGTCGTGATGCTGCTCGACGATAGCGGCCAGAGTTCTCGTCACGCCGATTCCGTAACATCCCATGACGATCGGATGCTCCTGCTGATTCTCATCTTTATACATAGCGCCCATGGACGAAGAGTACTTGGTTCCCAGTTTGAACACTTGTCCCACTTCGATTCCTCTGGCGTGTTTTACCGGAGCTCCGCACACCGGACACGGATCGCCTTCTCTGAGGACTTTCAGATCCGTTACAATATCTCCCTCATAGTCTCTTCCGTAGTTGACGTTGATCAGATGGTGATCTTCTTTGCAGGCGCCTGCGCACATGTTGACCTGTCCCGGAAGTTCGCTGTCCACCACGATAGTGCAGTCGTGAAGTCCGCACGGTCCGGTAAATCCGCCGACCGCCCCCGTAACCGGTCCCATCTTGCTCTCATCAGCAAACTCGATGGCGTGTTCCGGCAGCGAAAGAGCATTGATCAGTTTGGTCATATTCAGCTCACGGTCTCCACGAATAAATGCCGCTACGTATCCGTTTTCCTTGCCTTCCTCATCATAAGTCACAAACAGCAGCGCCTTGATGGTCTGAGATTTCTCCAGTCCGAGAAAATCCGCTACCTCTTCAATTGTTTTCGTTCCCGGCGTATGGACTTCCTCCATCGGTTTCAGCTCTATGCCCGTCTGTGCCGGCGCGTCTTTGCACTCGGCTCTTTCGGTTGTTGCAGCCATGGAGCAGCTCTCGCAATAGGCGATTTCACTTTCGCCCACCTCAGAAATAGCCGTAAACTCGTGAGAATTGCTGCCGCCGATAGCTCCCGTATCCGCTTCTACCGGACGGAATTTCAATCCGCACCGCGTGAAGATCCGGTCGTAAGCGTCGTACATGGTCTTGTAGCTTTTGTCCAGTCCTTCCTGATCACGGTCGAAAGAATAGGCGTCTTTCATGATAAATTCCCGGCTGCGCATCAGGCCGAAACGAGGTCTGGCCTCATCCCGGTACTTCGTCTGAATCTGGTACAGGTTCATCGGAAGCTGCCTGTAGGAAGAAACGTCGTTTCTGACAATATCGGTAAAAATCTCCTCGTGAGTCGGTCCAAGACAGAAATCCCTTCCGTTTCTGTCCTTAAGACGCCACAGCTCCGGTCCGTACGCGTACCATCTGCCCGACTCCTGCCACAACTCCGCCGGCTGTACCGCCGACATGTGAATCTCCTGTGCGCCGGTCGCGTCCATCTCCTGGCGGACGATATCCTCGATCTTTCTCACCGATCTCCAACCCATCGGCATAAAGCCGTACACTCCGGAAACCAGCTTGCGTATCATCCCCGTTCTCAATAGCAGGATGTGGCTTGGGATTTCCGCCTCGTTAGGAACTTCTCTGAGTGTTTTTATGTGCATCTTTGATAGTCTCATATATCTGAACTCCTTTTTTTAATTATCTTATTCGTTTAAGCAGGCATACCGCTTCTGCCGCTATTCCTTCTCCTCTTCCTGTAAACCCGAGCTTTTCTGTCGTTGTCGCTTTGACGCTGACAAACTCTGCGGAAACACACAAAGCCTCCGCAATATTTTTGCGCATGGCGTCGATGTGTTCCGCCAGCCTGGGTCGCTGACAGATCACCGTGATATCGGCGTTTCCCAGCTCATATCCGGCCTCTCTGACCGCCTGTCCGGTCTTCTTCAGCAGCTTAAGACTGGATATGTCTCTGTATCGATCGTCGCTGTCCGGAAAGAGCTTTCCGATATCCCCCAGCGCGGCGGCGCCCAGCATGGCGTCCATCAGAGCATGGAGAAGAACGTCCGCGTCTGAGTGTCCGAGCAGTCCTTTTTCAAAGGGGATCTCTACTCCGCCTAAAATCAGCTTTCTTCCTTCTGTAAGCCGATGAACGTCAAAGCCGGTTCCGATCCTGCTTTCCATAGGTAAATCCTCCGGTGTTGTAATCTTCAGGTTCTCTCTTTCGCCGGGAACCAGGGCGATACGGCAGCCCGCTCTCTCCGCCAGGCTGGCATCATCAGTACCGCAGAAACCTTCGGCCTGTGCCTTTTCAAAGGCTCTGCAGATCAGACCGAAACGAAATCCCTGAGGGGTTTGCACGCAGTGCAGTTTACTCCGATCCAGTGTTCCCGTCTCCTCGTGGCGTATGGTATCCTTTGGCGGAACCGCAGGAACGGCTGCGCCCGTCTGCTGGGCCGCTTCTGCAACGCTTTCGATCAGCCCGGCGGATACAAAAGGTCTGACGCCATCGTGAATCAAGAGTAAGCTGTCGTCGGCGGCGCCCTTTTCCCGCAGAAAGTTTATCGCCTGCCAAATAGAATCCTGTCTCTGTTCCCCGCCTTCCACAAGGGCAAGTCTCCCTGTGTCGATCATCGCAGCAAAAAACCGGCGGCAGAGGGGTATGTACTCTGCCGCCGCGACTACTACAATTTCATCGATTATGGAAAGAGCGGCGAATTTTTCTACTGTGATTTCCAGTATAGTCTTTCCGTCTATCCGCAGAAACTGTTTCGGTACAGGCGCCGACATTCGCTTTCCCGCGCCGGCTGCGCCTATGACTGCGTAAACCTTTTTTTCCTTCAGCATAATTCACCTACACATGATTGTCTTTATCCGGTTTCTTCAGCTGGTCTTCAGCCTGCCGAAAATCATCCTTCCGGCGGAAGTCTGCAGCACACTGGTCACGTTGATATCGGTGGTCTTTCCGATCATCCTTCTGCCGTCCTCCACCACGATCATGGTGCCGTCATCCAGATAAGCCACAGCCTGACTGTTGTCCTTTCCCTGTTTTACCAGATGAACCGTCATCTCTTCGCCAGGAAGAACCACCGGCTTCAGCGTATTGGCCAGCTCGTTGATATTGAGCACGCTGACACCGTTGATCGTCGCCACCTTGTTCAGGTTGAAGTCGTTGGTCACCACCTTGCCGTTCATCATCTGCGCCAACTTGAGCAGCTTGACGTCAACTTCCGGAATTTCCCGCAGTGACTTCTCGTTATCCGTATTGTAGATCTCTATACCGTATTCTTCCTGAATCTTGTTCAGGATGTCCAGTCCGCGTCTGCCCCTTGTCCGCTTCAGCGAATCCGAAGAATCCGCAATATGGCGCAGTTCTACCAGCACAAACTCGGGAATAACGATAGGTCCTTCGAGGAATCCGGTCTTCATAATTTCCGCGATCCGTCCATCGATAATCACGCTGGTATCGAAGATTTTGGGAATACCCTCGTTTTTCTTCTTCGCCTTTGAGAACAGCGGATCTTTTGCAGTCTGGCCCTTACTGCTGACCAGCATTCCGACCATTTCCTTGCCCTTCTTTGTGGCGATGACAACGCCCAGATAACCCAAAACCATATAGGTGATAATGGTGATCACAGTATAAACATACCTGTTGGTAATGCTTACATAGATCTGGGTGATCAGCAGCGCGATCAGAAGGCCTGTGATCAATCCGATTACGCCGATGAAGAGCTCATTGGCAGAAACGCCTCGCAGATCGTCTTCGATGTTGTCGGCTACTTTCAGGCTCTGTCTGCGGATCAGCGGTGTCAATCTGAAAAAGATAATACCGAAAATAATTGCAAAAAAGATTCCGATGCCGAGCTGCTCTCCCTGGGAAAACGTCGCGTCTACATCGACGCCGCTTTTGGTTGCCCAGAAACTGAAAAGCTGAAATACACCGTACCCCAAGATTGCACCCAAAATGGTAAACAGGGCTCTCAGTAGTTTTTTAAACATGCTTTTTTCCTCCTTTCCATAAAAATTAAATCCGTTTGCATAGACAATCGAGCCTTTCTTTGACGGCTGCGATGCCGTTTTTTACTGGCTTCAGGTGAAAACACCTATATGTTCCCACTTTATATCTATACAATTATAGTATAGTGCAACCTATTGAGAAATGTCAACCCTGCGCAGGTCCTGTTCCGTCCGACTTTCCGTCTCTTTCCATTTAAAAAAAAATATGTTAGAATTAAACAGACAGAATTCATAGAAGCTACACATAGTAAATGTAAGATAAACATGAATACCAAAAAAGGAGGATTGTCATGTATAAACTTTTGGTAGTTGACGACGAACCGAAAATCCGCGAGGTAATACGAGAATATGCAGAATTCAACGGCTACGAGGTGACCGAAGCTGAAGACGGCATGAGCGCCGTAGGCCTCTGTAAGCTGAATCAATATGACCTGGTTATTTTAGATATCATGATGCCTAAGCTGGACGGCTTTTCCGCCTGCAAGGAAATCAAGAAGATTCAGGACGTTCCTATTATCATGCTCTCGGCAAGAGGTGAAGAGTACGACAAACTGTTCGGCTTTGAGCTGGGTATAGACGACTACATCGTAAAGCCCTTCAGTCCAAAGGAACTGATGGCCAGAATCAACGTGGTTCTCGACCGCAGAAACTCCTCCTCACACAACAAGAGCGATGTGCTCAAGTTCGGAGGTCTGGAGATCAACATTGCCGCCCGGACGGTCACCGTAGACGGCAAAAGAGTCGATCTGACACCGAAGGAATATGAGCTTCTGTTCTACCTGATCGAAAACCGGAACATCGCTCTTTCAAGGGATAAGCTGCTGTCCGATATCTGGGGCTACGATTTCTTTGGAGACGACCGAACCATCGACACGCACATCAAAAATCTCAGAAACAATCTGGGGCCGTACAGAGACTATATCGTTACGCTCAGAGGGGTAGGTTATAAATTTGAATTTGAAGAGTAAATTTGATTTTAAAAGCATCAGATTTAAATTGTGGGTATATTTTATCGGCTTCGCCCTGCTCCTGATCGGGCTGATCTGGTTCTTGCAGATCTTCTTTCTGGACAACTATTACGAACAGATGAAGACGGCAGAAACGACCAAGCTGGCCGATCAAATCATAGACACTTTCCAGGATGGCGACGGCAGTCTGCTGGAATTGACCAGAACACTGGAGGCAGTTTCCGCCGCTAATGGGGATATATATGTGCGCGTAGAAACGGGAGACGGTTCTATTCTCATCTCCCCGGACTACAGCGGCCACGGCCCGCTCTACCAGTACAGCCTGCAGGTTCAGGCTCTGCGAAACAAGCTGGAGAGCGGTTCCTTCAGCCGTGTATCCATGATTACGCCCAACCCTGTAGCCGATGACGATACTAAGATTTTGGCCTACGCCTGCTACCTGTATCAGGCTACCGACGGTCTCACCGAAGAGCAGAACCACGATATGAGCTACATCCTTTACATCTTCTCGCCGCTCTACCCGGTAAAGTCCACGGTTTCCATCATGCGGGTACAACTGGTGTACATCACGGTTATCGCCTCTCTGCTGGCGCTGACACTGGCTCTCTATCTGGCAAGAAGGATATCCCGGCCGATCAAGGAGATCACCCACTCCGCTGCGGAAATGGGAAAAGGCAATTACGGTGTCAAGTTTAAAGGCGGCCACTATTCGGAAATCGTCGAGCTGGCTGACACGCTGACCAACGCTTCACGAGAACTGGAAAAGACCGATATGTATCAGAAGGACCTGATCGCCAACGTATCCCACGATCTGCGCACGCCGCTGACCATGATCAAGTCCTATGCGGAAATGATCCGCGATCTCTCCGGCGACAATCCGGAAAAGCGGGAAGCGCATCTCAACGTCATCATCGACGAGACCAACCGGCTGAACACGCTGGTAAACGATATGCTCAACATGTCCAAGATGCAGTCCCGCAGCATCACCATCGAGCGTTCCAACTTTGATATTAAAGCTACAGCTGAATCCCTTCTCGCATCCTACGATATTCTGGCCGAGCAGGAGGGGTACAAGATAAAATTCAACTGTCCCGCGCCGATCATCGTCAACGGCGACGAAGCCAAGATCAAGCAGGTGCTGTCCAATCTGATTACCAACGCGGTCAAATACTGCGGAGAAGATAAAGAGATCATCATCAACATCAGGAAAACCGGAAGAAAGATGCGCTGCGAAGTCATCGATCACGGCGCAGGCATTGCGCCAGACGAAATCAATCACGTCTGGGAACGCTACTATAAGTCCAGCACCCATCACGTCCGGCCGACCGAAGGCAGCGGCCTGGGCCTTTCCATCGTAAAGGAAATTCTGACGCTCCATCGGGCCAACTACGGCGTCAACAGCAAGCTGGGCAAAGGCAGCACTTTCTGGTTTGAGATGGACATCGTAAGAGAACGGCGAAAATAAAAAGCATCGGATAAAGGTAAAGCTCTGCAATAGGGATTTCTCAGTCCCGCAGAGCTTTTCTCTTTATTCTGTTACCCCGCAAGCGACGATCTTTCACTCTCGCAGGCCGATAGAGGCCGGCAGCCCGCTTCGTAAAGTGACCAGTCAATTCCTTCCCTATTCTCCGCTCTTCTCCTCTTCTCTCTCCGGCTTTTTCCCATAGATGCCGAAGAACAGGATGTCCATCATTCTGCTTATGACCTGATTGTCTTCCCTGTACGTTATATCGTGATGCCGGCAATACTGGTATGCCAGATATTCAATCGTGGTGTACAGATAGGCGGCCATTTTTTCATCCACATCATCCCGAAGTATTCCTCTTTCCCGGTCTTTTTGCAGATAATCGTCGATTCGCTGGAGATAGTCGGAAGAAGCGCTGTCGTCAAATACCAACGAATGAAACAGCTGCGGATTTTCAAAAATGATATCGGCGAGAATTTCTCCCGTTTGGTTCAACTGGCCGCTGAAATCCATTTCCTCCTCCGAGTACTCGTAAAGGGATTTGGACTCCGGCAGAACCTCCGGTTTTTTTCGATTCGCGGCGAAGGTGCAGAAAAAAAGATCCGTTTTGTCATAAAAGTATTTATAAAAACTTCCCACGGCAATGCCCGCTTTTCCCGCAATCCGCTGTACCTTGCTCTTCTCATATTGGTCTTTATATGTGATAAATTCGTCCGCCGCCGCATCGAGAATGCGTTTCTTTTTTTCCTCGGGCAGACGTAAAAACGTTTTTTTCGGCATATTTATCCCCTTTCGTCCAATAATCTAAATCTGTTGTATCACATTTTTTTTAACCGGGCAAGAAAAAACAAATTTAAGAATTTTAAAATTTCTCGCTTGACTGCTGACGAGAAATGGCGTATAAAGATAGTGAATCGATTCACCATCTTTATACCTTTTGCTTTTTACACAGCGTCTTCCACCGGTACTTTCCGGTTAGGCAAGATGCGGGAGGATATTATGAAAAGAGAAATAAACAGACCGGAATCCGTCCCATCCACAGAGAAAGAATTGACCTTTCGCGCCATCTTTTTCGGCGTGCTGATCGGTCTTCTTCTCATGGCGCTGATGATGTACCTCGATGCGGTTTTGGGGCTGGATACCGACGTGGCGCCTATCGCTTCCATGATCGGCGTGCTTCTGATTCCCCTGTTCGGCGGACCGACTAACAGACGCGAGGTCAATGTCATGCAGACCTGTGCCACCGCAACAACTTTTGCCGCCTATTCCCTGACCGGCAACGTTGCGCCTCTTTTGATGATGGGCCAGGAACTGGAAATCCTGCCGACTTTCATCCTGCTGTTCGTAGCCGACGCAATGGGAATCTGCTTCGTTTCTATTCTGAGAGACCAGTATGTATACGACCAAAACCTTCCGTTTCCGGGAGCCGTAATGTGTACCACCGCAATGAAACAGATCGGCCGGACAGACAACAGCTCCACCAAGCTGCTGTTTGGCGCGATTCTCTTCAGTGTAGTCGTTTCATTCCTGCAGAACATGGAGTACATACCGTCTCTGGCGGATTTTACATCCCTGCTGCCCGTAGAGGGCATGTCTCTGGGCATTCTGGTCATGCCGCTGATGCTGGGCATGGGCTACGTGCTCGGTTCGCGAAACGCTCTCTGCATGCTTGCAGCCTGTCTGATCGTGTGCCTTATCGAAGGGCCGATCGGCACCAAACAAGGCTGGTTTGCAAATCCGGCAGAAGATTTCTACGCCGGAATACAGGATTTCAACTTACCTGTAGTTATCGGCATGGCCCTTTTCGCCGCGCTGCTTCCCCTCTGTAAGCAGTGGCGCTCACTCACCGCTGCTTTTCGGATCAAAACGGGAAAGGTGGCCAATACGGATCGGGATTATTCGCTGAAAACACCGCTTATCCTGCTACTGATCCTATCCGCCGTGTTAATCGGTTTCTGCAGCATTTACTATCATATCAATCCGGTGGTAATGATTTTCTGCACTTTGCTGAGTCTGTTCTTTGCCATGATTGCCGTTCGCGTCTTTGCCGAATCCGGTATGAGCGCCGGCCTTCCACTGAATATTTTCACCATCGTCATTGCCTACGGATTGACACAAAGCGCCGTTTTTTCCATGCTGATCGCTTTTATGAGCTTCAACACCTTCATACTGGCTCAGGATACCATGTACGATCTGAAGATCGGAGAGATGGTTCAGGCTTCTCCGAAGAAGCAGCTGAAATCGCAGTTCATCGGCATCTTCTTCGGCTGCGTTGCGGGGTTGGCCCTGTTCTACGGCATCGTCAGCGCCTTTGGCTTTGACGGAGAGCTGTTCACCTATCCGTTCGGAAACATGTACTACGCTGTGGCGACCGGCCTTGAGGACGGAGTTTCCAGTCTGTTCAATCCGGGAAGATTTGCTCTCGGCGGAGTCCTCGGTGTAATCTTTTCCATTATCGGCCTTCCTGCCGGCGGTATCGCCCTGGCCATGTATCTGGCGCCGAGAACCATCATGGGCATCGCGCTGGGCGGACTGATCAGACTGATCGTGGAAAAGACAAAAGGCCACCCTTTTGCAGAAAAGATGGATAACATAGCCACCGGTCTGGTCATCGGAGACGCACTGGTCTGCGTCCTCATGGTTATCATCACCATGACGTCACTGTAAGAGACAGGAGGAAATATGTTCGATCTTCTCATCAAGAACGGAACCGTCTGCGACGGAACCGGGGCGCCGGCTTTTACGGCCGATATCGGCATCACCGGAGATAAAATCACATATATCGGAAGAGAACTTTCCGAAGCCGGCCAACAGGCCGGTCAGGTTATCGACGCCTCCGGGCTGACCGTCACTCCAGGCTTCATCGACCCGCATACTCACGTAGATCAGTCGGTGCTCACAGATCCGGCCATGGAACCTTACCTGAAGCAGGGTGTAACTACTGTGGTAACAGGAAACTGCGGCTACGGAATGGCGCCCCAGAGCGACGAGGTCTTTTACTGCTCCATCATGGACGAAGACTTTCTTTCCCTATCCGGAGCCGATGTCAACGAGCAGCTCTCACTGTTCTTCAAACGGGACAAAGCGGAAGAGGCTTTTTCCCAACGGTACGGCGTGCGGCCGGACTGGAATACCTTTGCCCAGTTCAACGAAAGGTGCGAAAACCTACCTCTGGGCTGCAATATGGCTCCTCTGATCGGCTACAACGCGGTGCGAACTTCGGTAATGGAGATGGACTGTCTGCGAACGGCTGGTGAGGAGGAGCTTCAGGCTCTGGAATATGCCGTCAGAGATTGTATGGAAGCAGGAGCCTTCGGCATCTCCTCCGGACGCGACCCCATCTATCTTCCGGGTCCGTATGCCTGCGATGAAGAGATGAACCGGATGCTTCACATCGCCGCGGAGTACGGAGGCATCTTTGCAAGCCATACCTATAATCGAAATAAAGACGGTTTTCCCGACCGCATAGGCGGCTATGAAGAAATGGTCCGTCAGGCTCGCGGAACGGGAATCAAGCTGAATGTTTCTCACGTTCACGTGATGAACATGGCAGAAAGCGACAGGGAAGCCGTCAGCGCGGCGGAACAGACGCTGGATTATTTCCGCCGGCTTTCGGAACAGGGATATGATTTGACCTATGACGTAATTCCCAGTCCGGCCTGTGCGGACTTTACCCAAAGGTCCGCCGGATACTTTTTAAAACCTCTCGTCCTGATGTCCGGTTCCCGGACAAATCTGGCTTCGGCCCTGCGCCGGCCGGAAGAGAGGGAAAAAATCCGAAAAGCCGCCTGCGGCATCCCTACACTCAATGAAGCTTCAGACACATGCTGGCTCAGCGAATTCTACATTCTGCATCATCGGAATCCCGCCTACAGCGGCAAGAGCCTGCAAACCTGCGCTGAAGTTCTGAAGCTTCCGCTGCTTGACACTCTGCTTGAGATCTTTTCGGAAGACGCCGACATGATTATGGACATGGTGGCTCCCGACTTCAGCGAAGCCGTTGATATCCTCTGCCAAAATGACAGGGCCATGCCCTGCTCCGACGGATCCAGCTATGCAAAAGAGGTAAATCTGACCGGCAACCCGGAGATTCCCCTCTACCCGAGCAGTATGAACATCAGTTACCTGCCCCGCTATCTGCTCCGGTACGGAAAAACCGATTTTGAGAAGGCTGTTCATCAGGCCAGCGGTTTTGTTGCAGAGCGGTTTGCCATCGACAAAAGAGGCCTTATAAAGGAAGGAAACTTCGCCGATCTGGTAATCATAGACCGGGATAAACTGTACAGCTTCGACGAAGAGTCCGATCCGCTGAAGGATCCTCTCGGAATCGTCTGCGTAACGGTAAACGGACGCATCGCAGCGACGAACGGCCGTCTCACTGGCGTAGGCTCAGGAAAGGTTCTGCGCAAAGGCTGATCGAAAATCGTAGTCACTGCAAACGGCGATAAAAGGCGAAAAAAAGGGAGCGTATCATCATCTGTGATATGCTCCCTTCTTATACGGGAAGACATAAGCAGAACATCTCTGCAAAGCCATGCTTGTCTCTCTTGTCTCTCTTTATTTTCGATCCGCCATATTGTGAAGTGAAAAGATCATTTCAGACGGCGAGAATGCGCTCTTCCGCTGAAAAATGCCATACTCCGCAGTATTTTTTCCATTTCAGACGAATACTTTCCAGCCAGTCAGGTTCACTTTATGAAAAAATCGCCTCCGGGTATAACTCGCGCTATACTAAAAGTGACCTATCGGCGATCGTACCTCGATCGCCGAACAAAAAAATGTCTGAAACGAGAATTTCTTTACACAGTATGGCAGATTCCTCTCTTCGCCTCCGTTTCATCCGTCTGAAATCGAAGAAAAAACAAAGAATATGGCAAATATGGCGGATTTCATCTTTGAACCGGCTTTTGCACGTCCACGAAACCCAACTGTCGCCCCATCCCCATCAGTTCTCCTCGCCTTTAAATCCGTCTATGGCTTCGTATATGTTTTTCACACCGATCAGCCGGAAGCCGGTTCGATCCAGTTTTCCCCCGATCTTATCTCCGTTCTTTCGAGGCAGGATCATCTGCTCGTAGCCCAGTCTGGCCGCCTCCACCGCAATTTTATCTGCGTTTTGCACCGAACGAATTTCACCTGTCAATCCCACCTCGCCGATAACCAGCGTTCTCTTTCTGCAGGTTATCCCCCGCATGGAGGAATACACGGCCAGGGCCACGGCCAAATCGATAGAGGGACTGTCCGGGCGCATGCCGCCTACCACGTTGACGTAGACGTCCTGATTGATCATGGTCATGCCGGCCTTTTTCTCAAGCACGGCCAAAATCATGTTCAGTCTCTGGTAATCCACCCCTACCGAAGTTCGGCGGGCAAAGCCGACATTGGCCGGCGCGGTCAGAGCCTGTACCTCGAAGAGAACCGGACGGCTTCCCTCATACACGGCCGTAATCACCGAGCCTTCCGCCTCTGACGCCGTGTTTTCAAGAAAGGTACCGGACAGATTATCGATCTGCTTCAGGCCGTTCTCTTCCATCTGAAATGCGCCGATCTCGCTGGTCGTCCCGAAACGGTTCTTATACGCCCGAAGTATCCGCAGCTCGTGGTCCCTTTCTCCGGTAAAATTCAATACGCAGTCCACCAGGTGTTCCACGATTTTCGGTCCCGCTAATTCGCCGCTCTTGGTCACATGGGCAACGATGAAGATCGGGATATTCCGGCTCTTTCCCAGCTTCATCAGTTGATTGCCAATGTCCCTCACCTGAGATACGCTGCCGGGAGCCGAATCCATGGCCTGCGTGTACATCGTCTGAATGGAATCGATGACCAGGAATTTGGGCTGCAGCTTCTCGCAGGCTGCCGCGATGTTTTCCATATTGGTCTCCGCCAGAATGTAAAGATCATCGCTGAGCTGCGGACAGACTCGGTCGGCCCTCATCTTTATCTGCTCCTCCGACTCCTCTCCCGACACGTACAGCACGGTCCCCTGGCTCTTTGCGATGTTTGCCGCCGCCTGAATAATTATAGTTGATTTTCCGATTCCCGGTTCTCCGGAGATCAGGGTCAGAGATCCTTTTACAAGACCGCCGCCCAAAACCCGGTTCAGTTCCCTGATTCCCGTATCGATACGGATATAGTCGCCGGAGCCTACTTCCTTCAGCCTCGTCGGCGTTCTTGAAACGGAAGTCCGGCGCCTCGAATCGTCTTCCGGCAGGTCGATGACTTTCTGCTCCACCATGGTGTTCCATGCTCCGCAGATGCACTGACCCATCCACCTTGGACTTTCATATCCGCACTCCTGACATACGAAAACGGTTTTGCTCTTTTTCGCCATATTCTGCACCCTCCCCTGTTTACATATGGATTATTATACTCCATAGAGACTGTCGCCGCAAGATGAGCGAAGAAGCCGCAGAACCGGGCTAAACGCAGAAAATTCCAAAAGTGCCAAAGAGCGAATCCGTCTGCCTGCTCTGCTGCTTCGACAAGACGAAACAGCGCCGGGCCAGATGGCCTCAGCGCTGTTTCGCGGGTAATCGACTGGATTGCTTTTCCGATTATTTTTCCTGTTCTGCCTGATGCTCTGCGATAATCTTATCGGCAATCTGCTTAGGCACTTCTTCATATCTTTCGAAACGCATTTCAAAGCGTCCGCGGCCCTGAGTCATGGAGCGGAGTCCAAGGGCATAATCGAAGAGCTCTGCCTGAGGCGCTTCGGCCAAAAGCTTCTGTCCGCCGTTGGCCTGCGGCTCCATACCGAGGATCTTTCCTCTCCGTTTGTTCATATCGCCCATGACATCGCCCATGTAGTCATCCGGAACATAGATATCCAGATGCATAATCGGCTCCAACAGGCACGGTTTTGCCTCTACAATTCCCTTCTTGAAAGCCAGGGAGGCTGCGATCTTGAAGGATACTTCGTTGGAATCGACGTCGTGATAAGAGCCGTCATAGAGAACTGCCTTGACGTTTACTACCTTGCAGCCGGCCAGAGGGCCTTTCTGCATACTTTCCAGCAATCCCTTCTCCACTGCCGGAACGTAGTTCTTCGGAATGGATCCGCCAAACAGTTCTTCCGAGAACTCAAACTCCTTATCTGAAGGGGAGAAACGGATGTGTACGTCTCCGTACTGTCCTGCTCCGCCGGACTGCTTCTTATGCTTTCCCTGAACGTCGGAGGATCCCTTTATGGTTTCGCGGTAAGCGATCTTCTGGGGCACCACATTGACGTTAACGCCGAATCTGTCTTTCAGCTTGGCAAGGATGATTCCCAGCTGAATATCCCCCTGTCCTCCCAAAAGGGTCTGATGGGTCTCTGCGTTTCTCTCTACAACAAAGGACGGGTCTTCTTCTCTCAGCTTCGCAAGTCCCGTTCCCATTTTTTCCTCGTCGTTCTTATCTGCCGCCTCAATAGCAATATAATAGGTCGGCGAAGGAAAATCCAACGGCAGGTAGCGGATGATGTCGCTCTTGTCGCACAGCGTATCGCCGGACTGGGTATACTGCAGCTTGGCTACGGCAACGATATCGCCGGCTTCCGCATAGTTCAGCTCCAGCTGTTCCTTTCCGCGGAGGAAGAACAGTTTACCCAGCTTTTCCATCTTTCCGGCTCTCTCGTTGTACACTTCCGTTCCGGAATTGATCTTGCCCGTGACCACCTTCATGATGGAAATTTTTCCGACAAACGGGTCCACGATCGTCTTGAAGACAAAAGCGGACATCGGCGCGTCAGTGACGGACATCCTCTCTACCGGCTCGTTCTTGTCATTGAAGCCGGCATACGGACCGTGCTGCAGCGGCGTCGGAACATAGGTCAGAAGAAGATCCAGAAGACCTTCGATTCCCTGTCCAAGCTGGAACGCCGAAGAGCACACCGGTACGATAACGCCCTCGGAGATGCCTTTGACCAGACCGCTCTTGATCTCCTCGTCAGAGAAATCCTCGCCATCGAAGTATTTTTCCATCAGGGCGTCGTCAGCCATGGCGATGGCTTCCTTCAGATCCTCGTCGATCTCTGCGGAAAGCGGCCAGCTGAACGGAATCAGCGTATCGCCGAATTTCGCCTTGAGTTCGTCGAAGGTTTTGTAAAAATCAAATTCGTCCTTATCTCTCTTGTTGATAACGATAAATCTCGGTGTCTTGTACCGTTCGCAGGCATTCCAAGCGGCTTCTGTACCAACCTGAACACCCGCGCCGGCATCCACCAGGATAACTGCGGCTTCCGCTGCCCGCAGGGCGGCGTTTACTTCGCCGACAAAATCAAAATATCCCGGAGTATCTATAAAATTAATCTTGCTGTCCTTCCACTCGATAGGAACAACAGAAGTATTGATTGAATATCCCTTTTCAATCTCCATCTTGTCGTAGTCGGAAACCGTATTTCCGTCCTCGACTCTGCCCAACTTTTTAATTACACCTGTAGCAAGCAGCGCCGCTTCCAGAAAGGTCGTCTTTCCGCATCCGCCGTGTCCAAGTAAAGCAACATTTCTGATCGTTTCGCTCGTGTAGCCTTTCATCAATAAGACCTCCTACTCTAAAATTACGATTGTCATAATTATATCACACGGAGTCTATCTTGTACACAGGACTTTTTGAATAGTAGGAATTTTCAACCACAGAGAAGGGGCGTTACTTTTCTTCTGCCGCGAACACGGCCACCGCTTTAGCGCTGCCGGTGACAGAGAAGGTCACCAGCCGCAATCCTTCTTTCTCCCAGGCCAGATTGGCGGCCTCTTCAATTCGCTGACACAGCTCCTGCGCCCGCGGACTGTATTCAATTACTCTCGCAATATACTTCATCATACTCTCCTTTTTTAATAGTATTTGAATTTTCCAAAGTAAAATACCAGAAAACACTCGTGGGCCAACAGGCAGGGCAGAAAACTGCCCGTATACGCCACGGAAGCGCAGGCCACAAAGGAAATGCCCAGAGATCCCAGTATCATGCTGTAACACTGGCTGCCTCTGCTGGTAAAGAGAGCCTGTTCCAGCGCAAACAGGGCGCCGGAGATCAGCGCCGCGCCCCAAAAGCCCAGCTGCTCAAAGTGAAGATACAGGATCAGAAACAGGGTTCCCCGGAAAAAGCACTCTTCCACCAGAGCTCCGAGCAGAGGAACCAGCGGCGCGACCGCCTTGTTCCTCTTCTGTATGGAACTGATCCAACTGATATTGCCGATATCCGCCGTCCAGTCCACCCGGTCGGAGACCAGAGTCAGCGAACCGGACACCATGGTTACCACACTCATCTCCGCCAGAATCGTCACCGGAATGTATCCCAGATCCTGCAGATCGATCCGCAGATAGGCGAAAATATTGTGATCAAAGACTATGCAGAATACGGCGATGAAGGCCGCCGGAGTGAGATAGTACCATACGCCCACTGCCGATGCCTTGATCTCTTCGTAGTCCCAGGAAAGGTAATCCATCAGCTTGCGAGTAATTCTGTCCGTCATGCGGGTATTGTCGATCCAGAAAAGGATGCGTCCCATGACCGCCGAGCAGATCAGCATAGCTGCCACAGCAACAGCAAGTTCTGTCATGACGCCGCCTCCTTTCTTTGCGCCGCGGGTTTTCCTCTGTCCAGAGAATAGAAGTAGAGAAACAGGTTCTGGCAGATGTGACACAGAGCGCTCACCGCAACGCTTCCTCCGCTGCAGACGTAGAGCAGGGAAAATACCAGACCCGAAGTCATTTTCTGCAGCACGGCAAACCGGCCGAAGTACACGTGGTTCAGCGCGTAGAAGAAGCTGCTGAGCAGCACCGCAAGCCACAGAGGCGCGTGGAGGGCATTCAGTATGCCGCCGATCATAAACTGACGAAAGACCAGTTCCTCCGCTGCGGCCGCAGCGATGATAGAAAGGAACTTTACCGGGCTGAAGGTTCCCTTGTAGATCGAGGCCGGCCGAAGACGGGGCAGAGAACCATTTCGCTTCAGAATGGGAAGGGCGGCTTCAACGTATTCCATACCCACGTTGGCAATGCCCAGAGCCGCAGCAAGGACAAAGAGTATCGCGCCCGGCAAAGGCGCAGCCTCTCCCGCAGAACCGGTCAGCACGCCGAAGGCCGTCAGCGCACCGTAAACGATCACCGTGGACAGATTTTCGGCAAGAAGCCGGTCCCCTTTGGGAAGGACAAACGGCTTCAGAAAAAAGATATAGGCCGAAGGAAAAACGATCACGCATAGGAACAGCAGCTCCTTAAGGCATTGGATGTGGAAAGGCATTGGTGATTCCTCCGAATTCCAGAACCCGCGGATGTCTCGAATAAGGGAAGCCCGGATAGGACAGCTGAACCAGTTCCGGAATAAATACACGCATCACTTTCAGTCCGGTGCCGATGACCTCCGGTGGCGTGATATCCAGGTACACCGCGTATTTGGAGATTTTCTTCAGCCTGGATAGAATGTGCTCCAGATTGTCCCTTTCATTTCCCCGGCTCTCGTCCTCTATGCCGCTCAGATTTGCCTGCTCCCGGAAGATGGTCTTCAGGATCTCCGCCTTCTTTTCCTGATTTTCCGCTTTCGTCCAGTAGGCCACGTTGCTGTCCAGATTGAGAAAGCTGTCCTTTCCGCTGCTGAGGAAATCGGTCGGACTCATCATCGGGCCGTTGGCCGCCAGATAGTGAATCGTCGCCGCCTCCGAAAGGGCCCGGTAAGCGGCTCTCACCGGATCCAGACTGGCCGAGCAGCCCATCAGAATATACGGCGCCTTGCCCCGCTGATTGGTCAGCTGGGCGGCGATGACGCTGCCCGGGAGACCTTCCATGGAAAAGTCGTAAAGCTCCAGAGCGTAATCCGTACCGCCGAGGATATTCTCTTCCAGTCTGAGCAGCTCCAGACTGTCGCCGTTCAGCTTTCTGCCCCGGGAATCCGTGTACCAGTTCAGCATAAAGGCGTCGGCTTCCACCGCCTCCATGACAGCACTTTCCAGCGCTTTAAAAATGCTCACGTGGGCTGCGGATCCCTTGGAAAAGCTGGGAACGAAGATCTTCTCCCCCAGATCCTCTCTGACGTGATAGCCGATAAACAGGCACTGCATCGGGATGAAGCATTTCTTTTCCGGTTCGATCAGCGACGGGCATTCCAGCCAGCCGATCACGTCGTCCTCTGTGATATTGCGGATGTTCGTCTTTGCGGACAGTTCTTCATAATCCTCGTCGCTGAAGATTTTGATGTATTCCCACGGCAGCATGTCGTACATCTGCGCCATTTCATTGTAGGTGTGATAGATCACCTTGTCCTGCCACATTCCCGACGCGGCCAGCAGAGCGTACCGCTCTACGCTTTCGCCGTACAGTTTGGTCATCGCCTCTTCGCGATAGATGCCGTAGCCGGACAGGTGATAGTTGATCTTCGCCTGGTCGGAAACCAGGATCTGCTCGTAGTGAGGCATCTGGTTGGCGCAGATGGCCAGCTTTGGCGCAGATGGCTGGCGATTGCACAGCAGGAGCTGGGATTCCACAATTCCCGCATGCTGCCCGCCGATTCTGCGGTAGTTGTTCCTTATGTGCACATGGCTGGGATAGTAATTCAGCATGGTCTTCACTCCTATTCTCCGTCAGGTGAGATTTCCACCCGCTCAATCAGTTTTTCCACAATTTCTTCCGACGAGGTATACATTTCCTCATACTGGGCTTTGGCGATATGGCCGCACGCGCTGCAGAACGGCACCCGCAGCAGATCCTGAACCTGTACCTCAAGCAGCGGCAGATAGATGTTGAACACTCTGCCCGCCAGCTTGGCCTTGTGAATGGAATTGATCAGGAAGGCCTCGAAGAGTCCCAGAGAGGAAATCATGGATAAAATAGGAGCCAGCGACGTCTGATCACTTTTTCTCAGGTGTCCCGAGGAGTTTTCCACATAGCTGCGGTAAGCCGCCATGGATTCCAGTCTTGCCATCACTCTGGTCTCGTAGCATTCGAAACAGCCGGTTTCATATCCCTTGATGGTCATCACGCTGAGGAACGGTCCGTCCAGCAGGCACACCACAAAAGGAATGGACATCCGGAGGAGAATCCGGTTTACGTTGCGCAGCAGCCTGATGTGAGGCCGTTCCATGCAGATCAGCACGCTGCTGCACTGGGCGAACAGCGGCGTCAGCTTTTCATACTGACTCTCCGTGGAAAGGGCATCCAGCTTTCCGGTCAGATCCGCTTCGGCTATCTGGCGCAGATCTTCCTCGGAGAGCACGTCCATGTGGAGGGAAATCTGCTCCGCCATGGCCTTCATCTGCTGTTCCACCGGTTTGGAATCGCAGATCAGCATGGTGTTGGCAAAGTCCGCGATATTCCCGGAAAGGCCGGTAGACGCCGTGCCTCCGATCAGATGGGTGATCAGCTGCTTTGTCCGGTCTTCTTTTCCGTCGGACAGATAGCCCTGCTCGGTCAGTTCTTCGAGGACGGAGAGGAACCGGTCCACTTCACCGCTGTCGATTTTAAAGCGGGAGAACAGATCGTCCGTGCTCACCGCTTTGCCTTCTGAGATCTCGCGGAAGACGGCGAGAATCGCTTCCCCAGTGTCGTCGTCAAACTGAGAAATATCCAGAACCGCTTCTTCGTAGTTCCAGACGCCTTTACGGAAGACAACTTCTTCCTGTCCGTTGTAAAAGATCTCTGTGCTTTCGCCCAGTCTGTATTGATTTGCTATTTTCATCTTTGTGTCCTTTCTTTTATTTCTTCGTACCGATCAGCGTCAGGTGAACAATGTGCCTGGTCAGGCCGTCCAGACCCAGGAAGTCTTCGGTCAGTCCCTTCTCGTAGCCGCCGATATCCGTAGCCGCCAAATTGAGGCCTGCTGCCGTCAGCTGGATATTTTCCGCAATCTCTCCGGCTTCAATGTAGGCGAACTGCATGGCCATATCTCCGTATTTCCTCGAATTGTCGTAAAGAGAATAGACATAGTATACGGCGATACCCAGCGTATCGTTTTCGATATTGATGCCGAAGTTGGAAATTCGATTGTAGTCTTCCAGATCCCTTTCGCTTAGTTTTCTGATCAGCTGTATGGAATGGGTCAGCGGAAGATAGGTGTACACTCCCCGTTCCAACCCCTTTACGTTGAACGCGACGAAGTACAGCGTGATGGGATAGAGACCGCCCCCGGACGGACTGCACCGCACTGTGCCGATGTACTCTTCTCCCAGCGTGGCCGTAGGCGGCATATTGTTAAAGGTGTTGAAGTCAAACCTGCCGCTCGGCCCGTCTCCGTAGTACAGCAGAGAAGAGAGCTGCTCCATGGTCAGCGGGGTCTTCCCCATCTCCCGAACGCTCCGCCTCGATCGGATTACGCTGCCGAGGGATTCCTTCAGCGGCAGGTACTTGGGCAGTTTGATCGTTTCTCCGTGCTCCTCCGCATTCTCTTCCTTCAGTATGCGGTTGCTGAGGCAGCCCTTCACACCGATGGAAGACGAGTAGTGGAAAACACCCATCGGCATCCCCATCTCGAGGGAGCTGCGCTTGGCGTTGAGCAGATACTCCTCTCCGATCAGCCTGGTGGAATCCTGCGCCCATACCGCGCTTCGATAGCAGGCCTCCGGCGCCTTGACGCCGAGAGACTCGGAGTAGATGGTGACCGGCATGTTGGCCGCGGTATCGACCATCATCCAGACGATCCCTTTTTCCTGCTGATTGAAGGTCTCTGCCTTCATCTTCTTTTTTCCTTGTTTCATTTTCGCTTTACTCCTTGTTTTATAGCATTAATCCCATTTGAATGTAATTGCGGTCAATAAGGTGAACACGACGGCTATGCACAGCAGCACCAGGCTGTCTCCGGACAGATCAGAGAAGGAAAGTCCCTCCCAGATATCCCGCATCATGGAGACGCAGTAGGACAGCGGCATCACCTTTACGATCTTGTCGATGCTGTCTGGCAGCATTTCCACAGGTGTTCCCGCTCCGGAGAGAAACATCATGGGAAAACCGATGACCATGCCGACGGTCTGAGCGATCTTCGCGTTTTTGCTCAGAGAGGCGATCAGCAGTCCGATGGAAAACATGGACAGCCCCGACAGGGTAAATCCGTAGACGAACAGCAGCGGATCTCCGGTAAAATCACAGCCGTAGGCCAGCGTTCCGATCAGCAGCACGATGACCATGCCCACCGCGGAAATCAGAAAATACATGATCACATCGCTGAACAGAAAGGCCATGGGGGAAAGAGGCGTCATCTTGTAACGGCGCAGTTCTCCCCGTTCCCTGCTCGAAGCCACGGCCACCGGCAGGCTGATCAGGCCGGTTCCGGCAAAGATCAGACCGGAAAAAGACGGAATCATCACGTCTATGGTTCCCTGTCCGTTGAAGATCGGCGACGGGTCGT
Organism: uncultured Emergencia sp.; assembly: GCA_904420065.1. Lineage (GTDB taxonomy): Bacteria > Bacillota > Clostridia > Peptostreptococcales > Anaerovoracaceae > Senimuribacter. The sequence continues at coordinate 108,891 of CAJFTU010000014.1, read as the reverse complement.
TTCCGTAGACCATGCCGAAGATCACAAGCAGCATAGGGCAGAATATGATGGAGAAAAACAGGGCGATATATTCCCTGGTCATAAGTATGCACTTGGTTTTCAATATTGCCAGCATAGAAGCTCTATCCTTTCATCTTTACCTTGTAGTAGAAATAATCCTCAAAGCTGCTCTGCCGGCTCTGCACGCCGGCCACAGCCTCCTTTTGGGCTTCAAGAAAACGGTCGATGCTGAACTGATCGGTGATGAATACCCGGTATCTTTTCGGCGACAGCTTTTCCGCTCCGCAAAAGCCGCAGGCCTGCTGCAGATCCTGCAGGATCTCCTCTTCTTCCCCGATGCACTCGAATTCCAGAACCCGGTGGAAGGGCAGTTTTTCCTTCAATTCACAGGCCGTGCCGATATCCACGATTTTCCCTTCATTTACCAACATGACCCGGTCGCAGATCTCTTCGGCTTCCTGCATGTAGTGGGTCGAAACGATGATGGTCTTGCCCTGCTTTCTCAGCTCGCCGACGTAGTTCCAGATTTCCTGCCGGGATACGGGATCCAGTCCGGTGGAAAGCTCGTCGAAAAAGACGATATCGGGGTTGTGAATCACGGACAGCAGAATGAACAGGCGCTGTTTCTGTCCTCCGGAAAGCCTGGAACAGTAGGCGCCGGCCTTTTCCTCCAGATTGAATTCTCTGAGCCTGCTCTCGATATCAGTCCGCACGCCGAACAGGGCCGCCTGCAGTTTCACCGCTTCTCCGACCTTGATATTGGCCGGAAGCTCGCTTTCCTGAAGCTGCGCTCCGACGCGGTATACCAGCTTTTTGTGATCCCTGGCGCTGTCCAGGCCCTGGATGGTTACCGTTCCCCCATCTTGTCTGCGCAGGCCCAGCATGATTTCCATCAGGGTCGTCTTGCCCGCGCCGTTTGGGCCGATAATTCCGTAAACCTCTCCCCGGTTTATATCAAAGGTGATCCGATCCACCGCTTTCAGTCCCCCGTAGGACTTTGCGATATCTTTTACTTGAATTTCCAAATCTCTCTCCTCCCTATCCGTGAAGCTTCTGCATATTGGCGTAAGTCATCTTGTTGAGGTAGTGAACCAACATGTTATACTGGAACTGCAGTTTATCCGGCTCCATGTTTTTCGGCCGGATCACCACGTTGGTCAGGTTGTATTTGCTCCAGTCCCTGTCGATAATCCTTCCTTCTGCCTGCAGCTGACTGTAGGTCTCCGTCCCCGGAAACGGCGTCAGGCAGTTGACGATGGGAAAGTCGATTTTGTTTCTGCAGCAGAATTCGTAGATATCGTCGAATACGCTCTCCTCATCGTCGTCCAGTCCGACGATAAAGGAACCGAAGATGCGTATGCCCTTATCGTGAAGCCGCTTGATGTTTTCTTCGTATTCTTCCACCCGGTTTACCCCCGATTTTCCCATAGCGGCCAGGTTTTTCCTGTTGACACTTTCAAAGCCGACGAAGAGAGTCCGGCACCCGCTGTCCGCCATCAGATCCAGCAGCTCCCGGTTGGCCGCCACATTGATGCTGCCCTGAGCGCCCCACAGCCGCTTCATGGGAATCATCCGCGTAAACAGCTCTTTGGCAAAAGCAAAATTGCCGACGATGTTATCGTCCTGAAAGATGATGATATTCTCATCGAAACCGGCGATCTCTTCGACGATGCTGTCTGCCGTGCGGATGCGGAAGGGACCGTCAAACAGCTTGCGGACACAACAAAAGGCGCAGTGGTTGGGACATCCTCTCGTCGCCACGATCGAGTTCAGCGTCCCCCTCGGCGCCTTATAGGCCGGACCGTCCACGAGAGAAAGGTCCGGTTTGGGCAGCCGGCACAGATCAAAAACACCCTTGGGCTGATAGATCCGTTTCGGCCGTCCTTCTTCAAAATCTCTTAAAAATTCCTGCCAGGACAGTTCGCCTTCTTTCACCATTACCGTGTCGCAGTGCTGCAAAGCTTCTTCTGTCATAAAGCTGACGTGAACGCCGCCCAGCACCACATGGCATCCTATCTTTCTATACTCGTCGGCAAGAGCGTACATCCGGTTGGCGTGCATCGTCATACCGGAGATGCCGACGATATCGTACTTTTCAAAATGCTCCACCGGACCGTTGGTCTCGTCGATCACCGTCACCTGGTGTTCTTCGGGCGTGAAAGCCGCAATGTAGAGAAGGCCCAGCATGGGCATGTTGACCCGATTCATATTGCCTTCCCCCATCTTCTCCTGCTGCAGCTTCGTCGTTCCTGTCTGTATCAGTAAAATGTTCATCGTTCACCTAATCTCTCAAAATCTTTATTTCAAATTCCTTTCCCTGCTGCCTCCGTACCGGAAATTCACTTCCCAGATAGGCAGGCGGCGAATGCACACCCGCTCTACATCCCGGCTTCCGGCTTTGAGCAGATACCCGCTGCACCAGTAACTGAACAGGTCCCGCCGCTGCTGCTCGTTAAAAGAACTGCACACGTCGTCGATCAGGCGGCGCATACATACCGGCTGCTCGTCGTCGGGGCCGAGCCCGAGGGGAATCTTCATGGTCAGGCAGCCTCCCATGCAGCTCTTTTTCGAACCGCACGTTCCGCACTCTCCCTTCAGCCTTTCGGCAAGGTTCCGGTCGAAAAGCCGGTCTACCTTTCGGTAAACCTCTTTGAACCGATCCTCTATCTGCGGAATTTCCTTTCCGGCGCTGAGATGGGCGTCCTCCGGAATGAAGGAGCAGGCGATCACGTTGCCCCGGCAGTCGAAGATGATGTGCTGCCCGCTGCCGCCGGCGCAGCGCCGGGTCAGCATGTAATCGACGATCTGGCGGCTGTATTGGATCGGATAATCCTTCCACTCCAGCAAATCCATGTTGTCTGCGCAGATTCTGCTGATCTCTCCCACAAGCCGCCTGAAGAAATCATACTCCAGCCGGATTTCATCGGCGCCTCTGATCCCCACCACGGGCGTATAGCGGATAAAAGACGCGCCCTGCTTATAGGCGAACCTGGCCATGGACTTCACTTCCTCTATGTTTTCGTCAAAGACGGTACAACCCAGGCCCAGACGGATTCCCCGCCTGCTCATCTCCCGGATATTGCCCTGTATTCGGCTCAGCGTGTCTTCACCGGTGATCTCCTGATGCAGCTCCGGCTTCAGCGTGTGAAGACTGACCCGCACCAGCGTTCTGCATTTTCTGTAGATCTCGACCATCTGTTCGGTGAGGCGAAGCCCGTTGGTCGTCACCACCGTCCAATAACCCAGATCCCTGGCATATTGGATAATCCTTTCGTATTCGGGGTGGATCGACGGTTCTCCGCCGGTCAGCGTCGTAATCCGGTAACCCAGCCTTCGCCCCGTCTCCAAAGCCCGGGCCGCCTCTTCAAAGGGAATATAGAAGGGTTCTTTTCCGTATTCCCAGGCGCCGCAGAAGCTGCACTTCATGTTGCATGCCGTCGTTAAATGTAAATCCAGATTCATACTTTTTTCTACCTGTTTGTCGTGATACAATAAATGCAGTAAACCATACGCAAGCAGTGTCTCATACGATGATCACAAAGGAATAACGGTCTGTTCTTGCATGATTTTAGTAGCAGCAAGTTGTGCAGGTGCAGTTAGCACAGCTGGTCGTTCCGCCCGGAGCGAGCTCTACAAAAGTGTCGTGTGCGCAGGTAGCGCCGACTCTTGCTTTGTATGTAAGCATGCCATTACCTCCTTTCAGCATGTATTTCATATAAGTCTACATGCCTTGCGTATGGTTTACTGCATTTACTTATTTTGTTTCGATATATTCCTGTCAAATATAAAATACCATTTTCTTTTTTCTCCTTACCATCTCCGTCCCGTTAACTTTGCTTGAACTTTCTGTAAAATCGACACCTCGTTTTGTTAACGCCGGGTTATAAAAAAGCGCGCCCTTTGGCGCGCAGGTTCGCAAACTCTGATATATTCTCAAAAAGTCCCTGCTCACCGCAGAGCCGTTTGTAAAATCTCTGTTTATATACGGTAAAAGAACCGCCGCGCATCGGATGTGTTCTAATCCGATGTGCGGCGGTTCTCCTTAGAAAGTATGAATGATGCGTCCTGGAAACACATTATCCTGCTTATGCTTTTTTCTTACCCAGATAAGCTTCCTGTATGGTGCTGTCGCTGAGCAGCTCCTGAGCGCTTCCGCTGGCTGTGATCCGTCCCTGCTCCAACACATAGGCCCGGTCCGCTATGGAAAGCGCTTTAAAAGCGTTCTGTTCAACCAGAAGTATGGTTTTCCCCATCTTCTTGATCTCTAAAATGATATCGAAAATCGTCTGAATCAACAGCGGCGCCAGTCCGAGAGACGGCTCGTCGAGGAGGATCAGCTCCGGTGAGGACATCAGTCCTCTTCCCATGGCCAGCATCTGCTGCTCACCGCCGGACAGGGTTCCGGCTATTTGGTTTTCTCTTTCCTTCAATCTTGGAAACAACTGATAAACCCGGTCGAAGTCGTCTTTGATTCCCTTGGCGTCGCTGCGCAGATAAGCGCCCATCTTCAGGTTTTCGTGGACCGTCAGGTTGGCGAAGATGATTCTTCCCTCAGGAACCTGGCAGATTCCGTTTTTTACCACTTTGTGAGGCTGCCTCGGAAGGGGTTTCCCCTCATATTCCACGGAACCTGTATATTTAACCATTCCGCTGATGGCGTTGAGCAGGGAAGACTTTCCTGCGCCGTTGGAGCCGATAATGGTAACGATTTCTCCGGCAGGTACGTCGATGGAGACCCCCTTCAGAGCGTGGATACCGCCGTAAAATACATTCAAATCCTGTGTTTTAAGCATCTTTTCCACCTCCCAGGTCTTTCATTTCATCTGCCGATCCCAGATAAGCCTCGATAACTTTCGGATCTCCCTGCACTTCTTCAGGAGTTCCTTCTGCCAGGAACTTACCGAAGTTGAGAACGAAAACCTTGTCGCAAAGGCCCATGATCAGATCCATATGATGCTCGATGACCAGCACCGACAGATTAAATTTATCCCGGATGTCTCGGATCAGATTCATCAAAGCGATGGTTTCCTCCGGGTTCATGCCCGCCGCCGGCTCGTCGAGGAGCAGCAGTTTCGGATCCAAAGCCAAAGCTCTGGCGATTTCCAGCTTTCTCTGCATACCATAGGGCAGGTTGGCAGAAACCATATCTCTGACCTCCCAGAGTCCCATCAGCTTCAAAAGATCTTCTGTCTTCTGGTGAAGAGCCTTTTCCTGACTGCGGTATTTCTTTCCGAATCGAAGCAGTACCGCGTCGAAAATGCTGTAGTTTGCACTCCTGTGGCAGGCTGTATATACGTTGTCATAAGTGGACAGCTTCTTGAACAGACGGATATTCTGGAATGTCCTGGTGATTCCCTTTTCCGCGATCTGAAACGGTTTCAGCGGATGAAAGAAGAACCGTCTCTTCAATCCTTCGAAAAAGCCGTCTCCGTAAGGATCCTTCACGGCAATTCTATCGCCGTAGAAGCTGATCTCTCCCTCTGACAGAGTGTACACGCCGGTGACCAGATTGAAAATGGTCGTCTTTCCCGCGCCATTAGGGCCGATCAGTCCGAAAATTTCTCCTTCTTTTATGGTGAAGCTGACGTCTCCCACGGCGGTCAGACCGCCGAAACGCTTCGTTACATGGTCCAATTTCAATACGTCTGTCATGTCTGTTCACCCTCTTTCTCGAGAATAGGCTCCTTTACTGTTTTCTTACCGGTTACCTTTTTCTTGATCCATCTGAAGATATCGGTAAACTCCATACCGCCCATGAGACCCTGCGGTCTTGTAGCCATGATCAGGATGACCACCGCTCCGTATACGACCAGACGCCAGATGGCGAAGGTACGGAACAATTCCGGAATAAAGGTGAGGACAAAGGCGCCGATTACGCTGCCGCCTATGCTGCCCAGTCCGCCGAAGATAACCATAATGGTCAGCTCCGTGGACTTTGTAAGCTGGAACATCATCGGCTGCAGATAGCCCAGATAGTGAGCGTAGATCGCTCCGCCGATAGCTGCGTAAGCTGCCGATATGGCGAAAGACATCATCTTGTATCGAAATACGTTGATACCGATGGCCTGGGACGCCAACTCCTCCTCGCGAATAGCGATCATATTGCGTCCCTGTCTGGATTTGATCAGAAAGACCATGGCCACGATGGCCAGCACGCAGATCACTGCCGTCAGTTCAAAGGTAGTTACCATCGGGATTCCGGAAAGGCCCCGGGAACCGCCGAAAAACTGCAGGTTGTCAAAGATCAGCCTCACGGATTCTCCAAAGCCCAGGGTCGCAATACAGAAATAGTCTCCTTTCAATCCCAAAGTAAAGTACCCGATAATAAAGGACATGATCATAGATACGACGGCCCCCACCACCATGGCCAGAATAAACGGCATTCCGTAATTCATGGTGCAGATAGCGGAAACGTAAGCACCGATTGCCATGAAGCCAGCGTGTCCGAAGGAAAAGAGGCCGGTGAATCCGGTCAGCAGCGAGAGTCCCAAAACGACCATCAGGTTGATGCCGACCAGGATGAGTATACCTTCTATGTAAAACCATTCAAACGATATCATATACTCACCTCCTAAGCCTTATCCTCTGTAACCTTGCCCATGAGGCCACTCGGCTTGATTACCAATACGACAATTAACAGTGAAAACGCGATCAGATCTCTATAGGACGACGAAATATATCCGGCTCCGAAAGTCTCGATCAATCCCAGGAGAAGCGATCCGATTACGGCTCCCGGCAGACTCCCCAATCCTCCGAAGACTGCGGCGATGAAGGACTTGTTGGTGATCACGCCGATCTGCGGATATACGGTGTATTTCATGCCGAAGAGCATGCCTGCGATACCGGCCAGCAGGCCGCCAAGCAGGAAAATAACGAAAATGATCTTGTTTACGTTGACGCCCATCAGGTTGCTTCCTCTGGCGCTGTATGAGCAGGCCCGGATAGCCAGACCTACCTTTGTCTTCTCAATGATAAATACCAGGATGATCAGACTGATCGCCGCTACGACGAACATGAGCACGTCGATACGGCTGATGGAAAGTCCCCCGATACTGAACGGCTCTTTTCCGATCAGCTGAGGATAAGTCCTGAAGGTCGGTCCGATGGTCGCTACGACGATATTCTCAAGGAATATAGACGCACCCATGGCTGAAATGATAAAGTAAAGCGGCGGAGCATTTCTCTTCCGCAGAGGGGTATAAGCGATCTTCTCCAAAGTTACCGCCACAAGCCCTGCCATCAGCGCCGCTACGATCAAAGCGCCTAAAAACGGCAGGCCCAGTAAATTTACCGCATAAAGTCCGAAATAAGCGCCCAGCATGATTACACCGCCGTGAGCAAAGTTGGAGAAGTTCAAAATACTGTAAACCAGTGAATAGCCTACGGCCATCAGTGCGTAGATACTGCCGATGGACAGTCCGTTTATCACTTGCTGTATAAATACACCCAAGATTCATTCCTCCTTTCTGCTTTGAGGTTCTTAAAAAACGGGGCAGTTTCAGGCTGCCCCATTTCAATCATACCGATTTATTTGGCAGGTGAGTATTTCATGATGAACTTGTACTCATACCCGTCTTTCGCCGTGTCACTCTTTACAATCTGCTGCATAGCCGCTTCTTTTCCTACAGGATTGTGATCGTCCGGGCTCAGGGAAATGTGACCGGTTACACCGTCGATCTCCACTTCGGTCAGCGCCTTAGTGATTGCCTCGGAATCAGCACTTTCAGCTTTTTCGATAGCAGCGATCAGAAGCTGGAACGCGTCGTGTACCATGTACGCGTTGATTTCCGGATTTGTATCAAACTTATCTTTGTACATCTTGGTGATTTCTGCCGCTGCAGGATCGTTGTAGTCAAAGTGGTTAACTACATAGGAACCTTCAAGAGCAGGGCCTGCCATCTCGAACAGAGTTTCACTCGGCCAGGTATCTCCGCCGAACAGAGTTGCGTCGATTCCCAGTTCTCTGGCCTGGTTGGCGCTCAAAGCAACTTCCTTATAACTTCCCAACGGGAGCAGGATTACATCAGGATTTGCTTTCTTGATCTTGGTCAGCTGCGGACGGAAATCGGTATCGCCGGTCTTGCAGCCTTCCTGAGCTACGATCTTACCGCCTTTTTCTTCAAAGGTTTCTATGAAGAACTGAGTAAACCCCTGAGAGTAGTCACTGGATACATCGTACAGTACTGCCGCCGTCTTAGCGTCCAGTTCGTCTATTGCATAACCTGCCGCTACAGCACCCTGATACGGGTCAGTGAAGCATACTCTGAAGTTATATGGATTGAGAGAACCGTCTTTGTTCACGGTGATCTCCGGATTGGTCGCTACTGTCGCTATATCCGGAACTTTTCCCTGATTCAGGGCTCCCTTAATAGCAATTGCCGCCGCTGAAGCGTTCGGTCCGAGAACCGCGCAGACCTTATCCTGTGCGATCAGTCTCTTTACTGCGTTTACGGCTTCATTGTTGTCGCCTTTAGTATCGTAAGTAACCAACTTGATTTTCTTGCCCAGTACACCGCCTTTTTCATTCTGCTGGTCGATGTACATCTGCAGCGCCTGGCTTTCGCATTTTCCCCAAGGAGCCATGTCTCCGGTCAGAGCGCCGATCCAGCCTACTTTGATGGTATCGCCTTCAGCTTCTCCGCCGCTGTCGCCCCCGCATCCGGTAAAGGCGATACTGACGATCATGATAACGGTCAGCAATAATGCCAATTTCTTTTTCATCGTTCTTCCTCCTGACGATTTGTCTTGTTTTATTGAGAGTTAATGTTTAGCCTATTATCCCTGCCCGCTTCACTTTGCTTCAAAAAAATTCAGAACAATTCACCTAAAATTTGAATTGTTCTGAATTTTGATTCATGTTATTCAATTCCGAAATGGGTTCAGCGCCGGCTTTCTGCGTACAGCAGAAGGCCTTCGATAAAGCGGTTAATGACCACTTTTCCTTCTATATCGCTTTTGCCCCGCAGATAGTCCATTTGTCTGCGCAGATTTTCATAGTCGAAGACCATCTGGGCGTAATCCTGATAGATCTCGTTGAAGGAATCTTCGATTCCGAGGTGAGCCATATTGATCAGTCCCTTCTTGGCAGCCCGACGCATACGCTGTTTTACGATCTTTTCGTCTTCTCCGGTATCGCAGCAGTACGCCTTGATCATCTTTTCTTCCGAACCGCCGTTTTCATCCCGGTTCTGCAGAAAACGGCTGCAGACGGCGAGGATATCCTCCGTTCCCCGCTCTCCCAGCATGCCCAGCACGCCAAGCAGGTACCGTATATCCCTGAGCTGAGGATTTTCGCTTTCCTCTCTCTCCGTTTTCGGAGCTCTCTTTTCTTCGCTTTCGCCCAACAGAGTCCTGAGGCCGCTCAGTGTGTTTTCCATTTCAACCTGTCGGCTGACCCGCTGGATAACTCGCTCCACTTCGATGATGTTGATCGGTTTCTGAATAAAAAATTCTATCCCCGCGTTATAAGCTTCAGAGATCATATCCTTATTGGATACCTGACTGATCATAATAAAGTGCACCTTCGGACACAGCGGCCGGATTTCTTTGACGATAGTTATTCCGTCTTTGACCGGCATCAGTAAATCCACCAGCACGATGTCCGGCATCTTGGCGATGATCTCCGCAATGGCAGTTTCCGCGTCGGTACTGAAGCCGATTACTTCTCCCAGTTTTTTCTGCTCGATGATTTTATCCAGTACTTTTACAATGCTCCTGACGTCGTCAACTATGTAAAACCTCATGTTCTGCCTCCTGCATATTTTCTACGGGAATTGTAATCTGAAAATCTGTATATCGTCCCTCTTTCGACTCTACGCCGACCTCTCCGCCAAACTTATCCCTGACCAGATCACGCACCAGAGTCAATCCCACTCCCCGGTTGATATCACCGGTTTCATCGTCGAACTTGGTTGAATATCCCGGGTCAAAGATGGTTTGAAGATCCTCTTCTTTTATTCCGTGACCATTATCAGAGACGGTAAACACGTACTGGTCTTCATCATCAGCTTCCACTCTCAGAGTTATGCGCCCGTTTTTTTCTCCGGACAGGGCATCCAGACTGTTGATAACCAGATTGCGTAAAACGGCCATCAGGCTGAAATGGTCTGCGACCACAAAGTTGGTCCTGGCCGACCAGCTAAAGGTGATGTCCTCACCCCTTTCGGCGATCTGTTCCCGGATATCTACCTCAAGAATATTCAGAAGATCCTTTATACGCATTGCTCCGGCCTGAATATCCGCCAGGAAATTATCCTGCAGGCCTTTGATTACCCGGATATAATCCTTCTTTATCTCATGGACGTCCTTAGCCACGTCCAGAGACAGCAGCCGTATATCCTCCGGATAATTTTCTTTTTCCATGGTTCTGTACATGGTAAAGGCCTTTTTCATCACATCTTCGATCTCTACCATGTTCTTGCTCATGAAGTAAATTTCGCTGCGAAATACGGCTACCATGATCAGCAGCTTTTTATATCGCTCTTCATGCTCCTTTCGGGTAAGCAGCGACCGATAAACACTCATTCCTACAAGGATGCAGGTGATCACTGCCGACCGGCACACGGCGATCAGCGCCAGATAACTGATATCGCTGCTCCCGGCAATGTGACCGCCGTTGCGCAGGAACATCTCCACCATGTTGGAACAGAAATCACAAAGCATCAGACAGAAAAAGTAGTTACCTGAAGTTTTCTTTCTCCTGTTATTCAGATAGAACAACGCAAAGCACAGGCCGTAGGTGAAGTAAAACCCGCATTCGGGATAGATCACGCGCAATACCCAATGCAGGCGGTCGGACGGATCGCTGATGCCGCTGCGCAAAAACAGCAGTATTCCTCTGAAGGCCGGCGACATGATGCCTACGATGATTCCGGAAACGATCGGCGACAGGGTGTTATATTCATACATCATCAATCCCAATACTACAACTGCCATGGCAATAATAAAGCCGTCGGTCAGGATCGATATGGATACCTGAGAACCCAGTGACACGCAGCAGCCCATGATCAAAGCTCGTTTCCATTTTGTACTCATTGATTTTTCCTCTTTATCGCTTTTATCGCTGAAGAAGCAGCTCCGGCTGCCTTTCCACAAAAAAATGCCTCAATCCTCGGACTGGCGGGCATCCTCTCATCAATTTTACATCTCTAATTTTTCAGTATATTATTACAATATCAGTTTTTATGAAAATACGCAAGATTAAAATTACATTTTTTTATATGTACTTTGTAAAAACGGAATTCGGTTATCCGGTGGTTTTCTGCAGCTATTAAAAAGGGACTGCCGGCGCGGATGCTGATTCTCCGCGTCGGCAGTCCCTTGTCTCCATCTGGAAACGACCCGGTCTCTATTGGATCTCATATATTTACATAGCGCCCATAAGTGTCAGGATCAAGCGCATCGCCAGCATGGCTGCAAAGGCTGTGAGCAGCGGAACGAAGCCGCCGATCTGTTCGTCAAGGAAATTCGCAGTCTGTTCGACGACGAAAGATACGCCGCCTTATGACAGCAGACCGCAGAGAACCGGCAGCATGAGCGGAACGGCAAAGGTCAGCGCCACGCCTACGATCAAAGTTACGACCCCCAGTTCCCGACCTACTACTTTGGTGACCGGCACCAACATGGAATCCATGTTTCCGGCTCCGCCGGAAGCGATCGGTGCGCTTAGAGATATTCGTCCCAGCAGAGGCAGAAGAATCACGGTAAAGAAATCGCGAAAAACGTTGACCATGAATCCGTATACGCCTGCTTCGGCGCCGAAGACGGAAAGCATGGTCGCTCCGGTGACACTGTAGTAACCGCTCCCGCTGGCGGCGATTACCGCATAGTTCAGCGGCATTCCGGTGAGCCAGCCGGCGACGGCTCCTCCCGCAATGCTGCCCAGATAAATGGCCAAAATCAGGTAGAAAATCCGAAATCCCAGTTTTCGCAGATAGGTCAGAATCCCCTTATTTCTTCCCATACCCATGCCTACGCTGAGGTAAAGCACGACCAGAGATCCCCACAGGGTATAGTTCAGAATGAATGTCCACTCGGGCGGCAGGAAAAAATAGCATCCAAAAGCTCCGGCCAGTACGCCAACCGGAATCAGAATCAGTATAGGATCTATATTTCTCTTTCCATCTGTCGTTTCGGCCTCGGCGGCAGGAAACTCCCCGGAAAGGTCCTGTTCGGCCCCGCCGTACTGACGGCAATGTCCTTTTGGATCAGCGCTGACATCTTGCCCCCGCATTTGATCGTCTATTTCCGATTGACGGTATTTCTTTAAGGGCAGCAGAGTCTTCTCGGTAATCAAGCAAAAGATCACGCTGCCGACGATAGCGGCCAGGCAGGTAAACAGACAGTTCAGCCCCACCGTACCGATCTCCGCAATAACCGCTTCGTTAGTACCCACGTTTCCGCCGATCGTAACCATGAGCACAATCAAAGACAGATTGGTCAGCCAGTCTACCACTTTATAGATTTTTTCAGAAAGTCCCTTCGACCCCATAAGCAGACCCGTTCCCATACACAGAAACGGCATAATCGTTGCGAGCATGATTTAATTCCTTTCTCCGTCTATCGAAAATACGCCGGTCAAAACCTACTTTGGAATACGACTCACCCAAGCGCTTTACCGCCGCCCATGGGCCGCTGCAACCCGTCGACTATCGCCGGACAGCTTCTGGTCAGCTTCAGTAATCCGTATTGGTCCACGGCTTCTGCGGGCAACACAGCAGACGATCGATGTATTCTGTAAAGGCATTGTCGCTGATCTCTGCGGTTCCCAGTCTGACCATGGAAGAAAAGCGGCAGCTGCCCAGGAAAAGCGCCGCCAGATCTCCCTGCTCGCACCTTACCGAAACCGACAGCTTTGCATCCTCTCCAGCAGCTTTCCAGCGCCCCTCTCCGCTGCTGTCTTTAAAAAAGGCCACTGTGACGGTTTTCTCCGCGTGTTCCAGCTGATCTTCATATCGAAATTCGACGATCAGTTCCTTTTCTCCGACAGGGAAGCTGCGATAACTGGTTTTACCGATAAAATATTCCGGATCTAAAATTTTATACATGGTGCCCACAGCTGAGATGTTCGTCTGCAGATAGCCGAACGGGATGTAATTTTCCGATACATCCTGAGGATCTCTAAGCAGATGATAGAAATCCTCTTCACCGCTGCGCAGCACTACCTCCTGAACCTGGTCGGCCTGAAGACGGAGAAAGCCAAGAAGTTTTCTCAGTGTACGACCGTCCTCATAAATTAACTCCTCTACATCGATGTGGTTTAACGTGTAATTCACATCACTGCCGTTGGAGAAACGATATGCGATATAGCCTTTCAGCTGTCCGTCTTCTCCTATGCATCTCACTCTCTTCACCTGGGTGTCGGATTCTATTGCCCGGATCTCTTCTCCCGTCTTCTTCAAAACGCCGTGATTTTTCTCCGCGTAGCGAGTATAGCAAGATAAAACCTCCTGAAGGTCCTCGCCGCTCAGGATACGCATCGAGGAAAGATCGCTGCAAGCCGGAAGGCCCTCGGTCGGAATCCTATACTCGTCCATCCGGCTTCCCAGACCGTATCCCATCCGCCGGTAAAAGGCAATATCAAAAGGCAGCAGCAGCGCCGCCAGCGCTCCGGTATCGCGGCTGTATTTTTCGAAATACCTGACCATTTCCAGGGCAATGCCCCTTTTCTTATACAGGGGATGAACCGCCAGGGCCATCAGTCCGGTCGCATACTCCATCCTGCCGTAAAAATTCATGGAGAACTTTACGATTTTCATGGTCGCGACCAGTTTGTTATCCTCGAATAAACCGACGAATTCAACGCTTCCCTCGTCTTCCCGCATATCGGTCTCTGTCTTCTGCCTGTAATATTCCCGGCAGGAATCGTCCAGGGATTTAAACGCCGGGTAAGCGTTCAGATAGACCGTCAGATACTCTTCTATCCTTTCCGGCCCGATATTCTTTATCTCTCTCATTTTGCCGCACCTCTTTTACTCTTCAGCTTTTTTTCTATTATATCGTCGGGCTATAGGGTAAAGCAAGCAAAGTTGCAAAAATGCGGCATATTTTTCAGAAAATTTTGCGTCATGGAGATTGCTGCTCTGCGTGCCGTTGTTTTCCGTCGAAATCAGTCGAAGCTATCCCGTAGGACCGCAAATCTGCCGCGACAGCGTCTGATCAGGGAGCCGGATTGGATTGGTTTTCGTGAAACGAATTCGTTTGAGTTGGATTGGTTTCAAAATACGAAAAAATGTTTCTATTAGAAACGGAATCTGCTCCTCAGAAAAAAATTACCTCTCTTCCAAGGGCTTCGGGCCTGATTTTTTTCGAAATACGAAAAAATGTTTCTATTAGAAACGGAATCTGCTCTTCAGAAAAAAATTACCTCTCCTCCAAGGGCTTCGGGCCTGGTTTTTTTCGAAATACGAAAAAAGTGTTTCTATCAGAAACAGAATCCGTTCTTCAGAAAAAAATTACCTCTCTTCCAAGGGCTTCGGGCCTGGTTTTTTTCGAAATACGAAAAAAGTGTTTCTATCAGAAACAGAATCCGCTCTTCAGAAAAAATTCATCTTTTCGCCGAGTTCTCAAGCTCGATTTGTTTCAAAAAAACAAAAGAGACGGCCTCGTCTGTACGGACCGTCCCCGTTCTCGCAGTTTCTGAACTCCCTGTACTTCTGCTCTGCGCTCCTATGCTGTTATCGCGATTAAAACTCCGCAGTCTTCGGCGTTCTTGGGAAAGGCAGCACGTCACGAATATTGCCCATTCCGGTAAGATACATAATCATACGCTCGAAGCCCAGACCGTAACCGGCATGCTTTACGCCGCCGTATTTACGCAGATCCAGATACCACCAGTAATCCTTTTCGTCAAGTCCCAGCTCTGCCATTCTCTTCTGCAGCACATCGAGCCTTTCCTCTCTCTGGCTTCCTCCGATGATCTCGCCAACGCCGGGAACCAACAGGTCACAGGCCGCTACGGTTTTCCCGTCATCGTTGAGACGCATATAGAAGGCTTTGATGTCCTTCGGATAATCGGTGACAAAGAGCGGCTTTTTGAAAATCTCTTCCGTAAGATATCTCTCGTGTTCTGTCTGCAGGTCGATACCCCATTCTACGGGATACTGGAATTCCTTTCCCGACTTCTGCAGCAGCTCTACCGCCTCGGTATAGGTGATCCTTCCGAAATCGGAATTTACAATGTTGTCCAACCGCTCAAGAAGGCCTTTGTCGATAAACTTATTGAAGAACTCCATCTCCTCCGGCGCGTGTTCGCGCACATAAGTGATGATATACTTGACCATGGACTCAGCCAACTCCATATTGTCGGCAAGATCGGCAAAAGCGATCTCCGGTTCGATCATCCAGAACTCCGACGCATGTCTGGCCGTGTTGGAATTTTCCGCCCGGAAAGTGGGTCCGAAAGTGTACACATTGCGGAAAGCCAGGGCAAAGGTCTCCGCTTCCAGCTGTCCGCTTACAGTCAGACTGGTCTCCTTTCCGAAGAAGTCGTCACTATAATCGATCTTTCCTTCGTCTGTCTTCGGCAGATTTTCCATATCCAGAGTGGTCACCCGGAACATTTCGCCAGCGCCTTCGCAGTCACTTCCGGTGATAATCGGCGTGTGAACGTAGACGAAATCATTATCCTGGAAAAACTTGTGGATAGCGTAAGCCACCAGCGATCTGACCCTGAATACCGCCGAAAACGTATTGCTTCTTGGGCGGAGGTGGGCGATCTCCCGCATAAACTCCATGCTGTGACGTTTCTTCTGCAGCGGATAGTCGGCTGCAGAATCGGCTTCCATGACGACCTCGTCGGCTTTAATCTCAAAAGGCTGCTTTGCTTCCGGTGTTAAAACCAATGTTCCTCTGACCATCAGTGCGGAAGAAATCGGCGCTTTGGCGATTTCTTCGTAATTGGTCAGCTTTTCCGCTTCGTAGACGACCTGAACCGATTTAAAAAAGGTTCCGTCGTTGAGTTCTATAAATCCAAACTTATTGGAGCTTCTGTTTGTTCTTACCCAGCCACGCACGACGACTTCTTTTCCGTCGTAGGCGGCAGTATTCCTGTGAAGCTCTCTAAGCTGTATATCTTTCATCTCTGCTCTACCTTCTTTCGTTCTTATCGTTACTTCTTTACATGGTATCATATCGCGGCAGTCTCTTCAAGAGTTGATTTCCCTTGCGTTTCAAGGAATCGAATTTTGCCGCTCTCTCCGTAGAAAGGCTTACTTCTCTTCTTTCAGCTGCTCGAACATCTCTCTGACCGAGTCGGCGTTTTTGGTCAGCTTTTTGATCGTCAGACCGTCCGCTTTGTCGTTGGCCAATCGCAGATTCCGCTCCGAAGAAAGCAGGGCGTCCTTGATCTTCTGCAGGTGAGTAATGGTCTTATCGATCTCCTCAATGGCCGTATTGAACTTATCGCTGGCAATTCGGTAATTGCGCGCAAAACCTTCTTTAAACGCGTTCATGTTCTCTTCAAAATGGGTGATATCCACCTGCTGACGGCGAATATCCTGCAGTTCTCTCCGGTATTTCAGGCTGTTCAGCGCCGCATTACGCAGCAGCGTAATGATCGGGATAAAAAACTGCGGCCGAATGACATACATCTTTTCATATTTATAGGAAACGTCGACGATGCCGTTGTTGTAAAGCTCGTTGTCGATCTCCAGCAGGGAAACCAGAACGGCATACTCGCATCCCTTTTCCCGCCGGTCTTTATCCAGCTCTTTGAAGAAATCCTCGTTCTTGTGCTTAGTCGCCGTGGTATCCATCTCATTTTTCATCTCGAACATGATGGAGATGAACTCGGTGCCGTCCTCTGACGCCTCTCGAAAGATGAAGTCTCCCTTGCTGCCGCTTCTGGCGTCGTTGTCCTTCTCGAAGTATGCCGACGGAAAAGCGGTCATGCGGATAGAGTTGAACTGGGTCAGACAATGCTGCTCCAGACTTTCTCCCACCATCTTCGTCGACTGGCGCGCCTTAAAATCCCGATAGTATTCGATCTGTTCGTCCTTCAGCTTCAGCTTTTCCTCGTACTGCTCCTTCAGGGATCTTTCCTTCAGCTGGTTCTCTGCCTCCTTACTGGAAAGCTTTCCCTTCAACTCTGTGATTTCCGTAGTCTTTTCCGTAATCTCTTTCTCCTTCTGCTGAATGGCTTCGGAGACAGCCAGTCTCTTTTCCGTTTCCCCGGCAGAAAGCTGAGCCTTCAGCTGCTCGATTCGGGATGCCTGCTCTGCGATTTCCGCATCCTTTTTCTGCATTACCTCCGACACGGCCAGCTTTTTCTCGTTTTCCCCGGCGGAAATCTGGGCTTTCAACTGCTCGATTCGGGAAGCCTGCTCGGAAAGCTCCGCTTCCTTCTTCGAAAGGACTTCCGCATTGATCTTCTCCTGCTCCATCCGAACCAGCTTCAGTTCGTCTTCCCGCTTCTGCGACAGCTCCTGCTCTCGTTTTGCCAGCTCTCTGGCAAATTCCTGATCCCTGATCTGCTGAGCGATCTGGGCGTATCCGGATTCATCCACCTGAAATACCTTTCCGCAGTTGGGACATTTTATCTCTTTCATATTCCTCTACCTTTCCACTATATTTTACCTTGCAGGGTAAAAATATTCCGCATCTACCTTTCCACTATCCGTCGGCGGATAGAATCAATACGCTTTTAAATGTTTTTCGTATATCTCCGTATAGACCATTTTCCCGGCGATTCGTTCAGATTTCATCAGGGAAATCCGGAAAACCTGCATTTCTCCCTTCGGCGCAGACTGCCCGCGCCAGTTGCCCTTCGCCTTTCGGATCAGGGTAATATGGGGGCGGAACTTCTTTCGGTCATAGGAAATTCCCTCCTGCGCAAGGTTCTTCCTGACCTGCAGCACAACAGACTCGAGCGCTCTTCCGCCGTCTGCCCCAAGCCACAGGAGATCTCCGAAACTTCCCAGTTCTCCGGTGGAAAGCCTGAAAGGACTGCAATTGATCCGAGAAAGCGCCTTCTCAATTTTATCCCGCTCTTCGCTCTCTCCGATAAAGCACAGCGTCAAGTGGAGGTTTTCCGGCAGGGTGTACTTTCCCTTTACCCCTTTCTTACGAAGATCCTCTATCAGTTTCTCAATCGAATCTCTCATTTCATCAGAGAGTCGAACAGCTACAAACAATCGCACAGACTTTTCCGCCTCCTTTTCAATAGAAATGCCAGCCGATGCCTCAGTCGACCGACTTCTGCCGGATTTCTCAAAACAGGGACAGCTGCAGCTGCTCCGCTTGGCGTTTCAGCCGGATCGGAACCTGTTTCAATATCCGCTCTGCCGCCGATTCCCGAAAAATCCAGTCTCTGACCTGACTTTCCTCCAAAATGAGAGGCATCCGGTCGTGAACCCGGTTCACGGAATCGTTAGCCGCAGTGGTCAGAATCACAAACCGAACCTCCTCGTCAAACAAGTCCGCGATACCCGCCATATAAAGTGCTTTCCCGTCTTCCCGGCGAAAGGTATTCTTCTCCCCGTTCTTATTCCACTCGTAGAACCCGGAGGCCGGAACCGCGATTCGTCGCCGCCTGATTCCCCGCTGAAACATTTTCTTTTCAAATACGGACTCCGCCCGGGCATTGATCACCAGACCGGTTCCCTTATGAGAGGGGTATCCCCAGCAGGCCTGCGTCAGGATCAGTCCTTCATCACCCTTTTCAACGATCAAAGCGGGACATGACGGAACGATGTCACCTAAGGCAATATTCACCGCTGCCGGTTGTTCCCTTCGCTTTCTTCGCATATCCAGGGTGTCAATCGGAACGCCAATCACTTTTTTTATTTTCTCTTCCAAGTCAGCTTCGGTCCAATATCTTCCACACATCTTCTTCAGCGCCTTTCTCTTCTGTTCAGCTACCGCCGGGCTTTTGCCGCTTCTCCGTTCCCCGCGCCGCCTGCAGTTATCTTCCCTTTTCGCAATAGTCGCGAAAAAGGGCTAAATACTCTGCTTCTACTTCTGCAAAAGGCCTGACGTCGTAGGAAAGCTCTATGTGAATAGGAGGAGCTTCTGCCGTCTGCACCTCTCCAAGGAGATATTTCAAATCATACCAGAGCATGGCGTCGTCGATTTCTTTCACCCGTTCTTCTTCCTCTTTTGACAGAGAAGAACCGAGGAATTTCTTGCAGATCATGCTGAGCAGGCGTGTCTCCCACTCCTCGTAGTCAGAAAGCTTCCTCTTAAACGGTCTGGGCACATCGGACAGATAACACTCTGCCGCATCGTGAAGAAGGCAGGCCAAAACCAGCCGAGGGGAAAACCCCCGGGCGTCGCCTTCTCGGGCGCAGTTGATGCAGTGCTGTCCCACGGAAAAGAAGTTCTTCACATGACCGTTTCCCCGGCAGAGCAAAGACAGGGCATGGGCGATATCCTCGATGCAGATCAGCTCTTCGTCCGGATTCAGCGGTTCAACGCGTTTTCCTGTATATGTAGTAATGTAATCGCTCATCGCGCTATTTTCCTTTCTCAATGTTATGACGATTCGTTCCTCGCTTCGTCGTACCTATCCATAGCTTATCAATTGTTTCCCCGCTTTGTCAATAGATCGCGGCAGCGGACGTCTTGCTGCGCACGATCTTCAGAGCTGAAAGTTTGGTTTCCATCAGATCAAAACGACCTTCAAAATCCTTGTAGGCGAAAAGAATGGTTCCCAGCAGATACTTGATGAACGGCGCCGTATCTTCGGCACCTTCATGCCATCCAATTTACGCCTATTCCGTTTCATATTCCATAACCTTTTGAACTTAACAATCGCTCCAGTTCTCCTGTGCTGCAATCTTTCGAAAGCGTTTAACGGGAATCCTTCTCTCATTTTGGTTCAGCTCCGTTTCGTTACAGCAAAACGGAACCGCCGGTGTATCGGCGGTCCCGTGTCTTCTCATCAAAGGATTTTCATTTGTAGTAAAACTGTTGTAACTGCAGTAAACCCGATTTCTCACAATCCCAGGTTTCATACCGGTTTGCGGGCTGTCCGTCAGTCTAACGGCTTCATGGTCGGGAACAGAATAATATCCCGAATGGACGGCGCGTCGGCGATCAGCATGACCACCCGGTCGATGCCCACGCCCAGGCCTCCTGTCGGCGGCAGTCCCACTTCCAGAGCGTTGACAAAATCCATATCCATCGGATGCGCCTCGTCGTCCTCTCCGGACTCCAACTGCGCCTGCTGAACGGTAAAGCGCTCGAACTGATCGATAGGGTCGTTCAGCTCAGAGAAGCCGTTGCAGATCTCCCAGCCGTTGATATATCCCTCAAACCTTCTGGTTATACGCGGATCCTGAGGATCTCTCTTGGACAGCGGTGAAATCTCCACCGGATGACCGACTACGAATACCGGTCCGTCCAGATAACCCGGAACATCTTCACAGAACTCCTCAAACATTTCCGCAATCAGCTTACCGCGAGTCCACTCCTTGACCTCGTCGGCATCCATGCCCTGCTTAACAGCCGCAGCGCGCGCTTCCTCGTCGGTGTCGATCTTGGAAAAGTCCACGCCGGTGATCTCCTTCACCGCGTCGGCCATGTTCAGCCTTCTCCAAGGCGGCGTTACATCGAATTCTTTTCCCTGGTATTTGATGATCGGAGAACCGTTGACAGCCATGGCAGCCTTGTAGACGAGCTGCTCCGTAACGTCCATCACGCTTTCCATATCGCCGTAGGCCATATAGCACTCCATCGAAGTGAACTCCGGATTATGGTTTCTGTCCATACCTTCGTTTCTGAACATCTTTCCCATCTCATAGACCCGATCAAGACCTCCTACGATCAGCCTCTTCAGGTAGAGTTCGTTGGAGATTCTCAGCTTCATATCCAGATCCAGCGTGTTGTGATGGGTGTTAAACGGTCTGGCGTTAGCGCCTCCCGCGATGACCGTCAAAATCGGCGTATCCACTTCAAGAAAACCGTAATCCTGTTCCAGAACATCTTTGATCTCGTGAATGATGGTCGAACGCTTGTAGAACATATCCCTTACTTCCGGGTTAACGATCAGATCCACATACCTCTGGCGATAACGGATGTCCGGATCCTTCAATCCGTGCCACTTATCCGGCAGAACCTGCAGAGATTTGGAAAGCAGCTCCAAACGGTGCGCCTTTATGGACACCTCGCCATGCTTTGTCTTGAAAACAGTGCCTTCCACCCCTACGATGTCACCGATATCATAGGTCTTAAACCACTTGTAATCCTCTTCGCCGATGGCGTCCTGTCTTACGTAGCACTGTATTCTTCCCTGCTTATCCTGAATATCGATGAAAGAAGCCTTTCCCATCTGGCGGAAAGCCATGATTCTGCCTGCGCAGGAAACCTCCTGGTCCTCCATGGCATCGAAGTTCTCCTTGATATCCATGCTGTGAGCCGTCACGTTCCAACTCTCGTTGACAAACGGATTTCTTCCCGCTTCCTGAAGTTTCTTCAGCTTCTCCCTGCGGATCTGCCTCTGCTCGTTGATCTTTTCTTCGGTAAGCTCCTCTTCAACATCCGGATTAACGTTTACGTTGTTCTCTTGTGTACTCATCTTTATCTACCATCCTCATTATCTGGAAATTTCTTCTATTCTATAGTGCAGCGTTCCGTCGGGCACCATGATCTCGACGATTTCCCCGATCTTTTTGCCCAACAGTCCCTGTCCGACCAGAGATTCGTTGGAAATCTTAGCCGGCGAAGCGAACGGATCTGCTTCCGTAGAGCCGACGATGATGAATTCCTGTTCTTCTCCGGAACCGGTCTCTTTGACTTTGACCTTGACGCCCACATTGACATAATCACCGGACACTTCATCCTCGGTGATGATCTTGGCGTTTCTCAGCATAGTCTCCAGTTTGTGGATTCGCTCCTCAAGCTCGGCCTGCTCGTTCTTGGCCGCGTCGTACTCGGCGTTTTCAGAAAGGTCTCCATAGGAGATGGCCTCTTTCAAACGCTCCGAAACCTCTTTTCTTCTGACAGACACCAGTTCTTCGTGCTCTGCCTCTAATTTATCATATCCTTCCTGACTTAGAAGTATTTCTTCTGACATATCTACCAATCTCCTTTCAAACGATGCCGTTTGTTTGCGTATTATACTCTAAAAGCGGGTATTTGTCAATGTTTCCCGGCTCTGCACAAAAACGCTTCGCCCGTGGGCTGTCCGTTGATACGAATCCGGAAAGGACTCCGCAAAAGACGCGGAGCCGCCGTTTTCACCTACGCTCGGCTCCGCCCGCTATATATTCCCTTGTGTTTGCCCAACAGCCGGACGAATCCGGCTCATGGATTCCCGCCTGCCTGCTATTTACTCTCCCCTTTGTTGGAATCAACAAAGCGCTTGATCTTTTTACCGGTGGTTTTCTCGAAATCCTCTTTTCTGATTTTGACCTTCTTGATCTTTTTGTAGTACGGAAGATTTTCGTTGATTTTATCCACTTCTTCCCAGATCAGATCCCGAGCCTGCTCTTCGGTGTAGTTCTCACCCAGCTTTTCCACGACTTCCTCTGCATCGAGAGTCACCGTGGCGATGATCGAAGTATCGTTGGACCCGTCTTCACCCTCATCGCCCCAGACCATGCTTTCTGCGATATACGGTACGTTGCTGAGATGGTATTCCAGTTCCTCCGGAAATACGTTCTTTCCGTTCTTCGTAATGATCACGTTTTTCTTTCTTCCGGTAATATAGATGAAATCCTCGTTGTCTACATAACCCAGGTCTCCGCTGTGGAACCAACCGTCGACGAGCACCTTGTCCGTTGCTTCCTGATTGTGATAGTAACCCATCATCACGTTGTCGCCCTTGAAGCAGATTTCACCGATGCCGTTTTCATCCTTGTCGATGATCTTTACTTCCATTCCCGGCAGAAGATGGCCTACAGAAGCATTGCGCATATCTTTCGGAACATCCGGATTCAGCGCCGCCATCGGCGAACACTCGGTCAGTCCGTACCCTTGGACGGAAATAATCCCGATATCGTTGAAGAACTGCAGAATTTCCGGATTGATGGCTGCTCCACCGGAAATCAGAACCCGCATTCTTCCGCCGAATACGGCCAGAATCTCTTTGGTAAACGGCTTGCTGATATCCAGTCCGATCTTCTTGGTCTTCCTGTTCATGGAAAGCAGTCTGCGCAGCGTCTTTTCCTTGCCCTTCTTTTTCACATTCTGCCAGATCTTCTTGTACAGTGCCTCGATGAGAACCGGCACGCCAAGAAGCATGGTCGGTTTTACCTCTTCCAGATTTTTGGTGATGTACTTCAGGCCCTGGCAGTAAGCGATGGACGCGCCTTTGTACAGCGGCATCAGGAATGCGCAGGTGCATTCGTAGGTATGATGTACCGGCAGTACCGAGAAGAATATATCCCACGTATTGACGTTCAGGATAGTCGGCGCCGACATCAGGTCAAAGGCCAGATTCCAGTGAGAAAGCATTACGCCTTTGGCGATTCCCGTCGTTCCCGATGTGTAGAGCAGAACGCTCATATCGTCGCCTCTGATTTCCGCGTCGAGGAACTGGCGGTCTCCCTGTCCGATCAGATGCTTTCCTTCTTCAATCAGGGCGCGCCAGGACAGTACGTCTTCG
Organism: uncultured Emergencia sp.; assembly: GCA_904420065.1. GTDB lineage: Bacteria > Bacillota > Clostridia > Peptostreptococcales > Anaerovoracaceae > Senimuribacter. Next base: position 85,346 of record CAJFTU010000014.1, on the reverse strand, counting down.
GTGTGCTCTTTCTCGTCGAAGCTGACCAGTACTTTCAGCTGTGTCTTTCCGGCAGCCTTCATCTCTCTGAACATGTTCTCGTATTTCTTTCCGAATATGACGCAGGAAACCTCTGCGTCGATAATCAGCTGTTCCAGTTCGGAAGCGGACAGTTCCTTATCCAGCGGTACGACGACTCCGGTTCCGTTGAGAACAGATAGATAACTGGACTCCCACTGATAACAGGTTTCACCGATGATACCGATCCGCTTGTTTTTCAGTCCTCTGTTGATCAGAGCCGTTCCCAGTCCGTTGACGTCGGCCAGCGCCTCCTTGTAGGTGATCTTGGTATAAGGCTGATCCTTTTCAAACTTCTGCATGAAGGCCACATTGTCGCCGTACAGCGCTACGCTGGTCTCGAACATATTCTTTATATCCGTAATCGGCCTGCTGCTCTTGTATCTGACATACGGGTCTGCGCTCTCTTCCAACGACTTGGCAAAGGCTTTGGCCCGCTTTACTTCCATTTCTTTGATCTGCTGGTAATTCATTCCGTCCTCGCTTTCGTTTTCTGTGTCGACGGATCTATTCCCATAGCGCTTGATCTTTCCCGTGGTGGTCTTTTCGAACTCTTTGTCCCGGATGCTGATTCTCTTTACCGCCTTGTAACCCGGCATTTTCTTGTTGAGTTCGTCGATGAGATCTCTGAAGAAGTGGTATACCTGGCTGCTGTCCATCTTTCCCTGCTGCTCTTCAAGGAGCGCGTAGTTCGGATAGATGTCAGCCGATACAATGACGTTGCCCACTTTCTCATCGGTTTTCCCGTAGACAAGAACCTCCTGAATCAGTTCGTTTTCCATCAGAACCGCCTCGATCTCTTCCGGGAAGATATTCTTTCCGCCTTTGGTAACGATGACCGTCTTTTTCCGGCCTGTCAGGTAAAGGAAGCCGTCCTCGTCCAAATAACCCAGATCGCCGGTGTAGAGCCAGCCATCCTTCAGCACCTCCGCAGTTGCCTCCGGATTGTCATAATAGCCCATCATCACCGAATCGCTCTTGCAGACCACTTCCCCAATACCGTCCTCGTCCGGGGAGTCGATTCTGACCTGAGTTCCCGGCATAGGTTTACCTACTGAAGCCGCTTTGCTGTAGCGATCCTGGTTAACTGCGATGATCGGCGAACATTCACTCATCCCATAGCCCTGAATCATATTTAGACCCATGGATTCAAAGTCTTCGATTACCTTCGGATCGATTGCCGCTCCTCCTGCAATGAAGAGATCGATGTTGTTGCCAAAGGACTGATGAATCGCCTTGAACAGTTTTTTCATCAGACGTGAATTGTTATAGAGCTTCAGTCTGCGGGACAGGTCGATGGCTCTTCTCAGCTTTTCTGCTTCGCCCCGGCTCTCTGCCTGCTTCCACATCCCCTTATACATTTTTTCAAAGACCAGAGGGACACCCAGCATATAATTGGCTTTAGCTTCGTTCATATTTTTCTGGATGTACTTGATGCCCTCGCAGATGGCCACCGTCTTTCCCTGATAAAATGTAGTGCAGATGGAACAGGTCATTTCATAGGCGTGATGGATCGGCAGAATCGACAATACAATGCCGCCTTCTTTAAGGTGGACCAGCTTGGACATATTGTAGACATTGGACACGATATTCCGGTGGGACAGCATTACGCCTTTCGCCATTCCGGTTGTGCCTGAAGTGAACATCAGAGTTGCCATCTGATCCGGATCGATTTCCGCATCGACATAGTCCCGTATGCCTTCTCTCAGCAATTTCCTGCCTTCTTCGATCAGCTTGCCCATCGACAGGACGTTCTCCCTGTGGTCCTCTTCTCCGATAGAGATGAAATACTCCAAGTCAAAGCTTTCTTTAAACAGATCCTTTATGCTCTTTTCCGAGCGCTTGGTGTAAACCAGAGCGCTGGCTCCCGATCTCTTGATCAGATTTTTGATCTCCTCCGGCGGCAGATTTTTGTCCAGAGGTACGATCACGCCTACACCGCTGACTGTGGTGAAGTAGGTAAGAATCCACTGATAGCAGCTCTCACCGATGACTGCGATTTTCTTTCCCTGAAGGCCCAGATCCAAAAGACGAGTGCCCAGCGCTTCCATCTCTTCGCGGAATCTTCCATAGGTGACCGGCTGAAAAGTTCCACCCGGCTTATCTTTCTGCAGATATGCCGCATGTTCCTTATAGAGATCCGTACTTTTCACGATCATGTCTTTGAGGTCGGTGACCTCTCTGACAGGGTAATAAATACCGTCATATTTTCTATTGTTCATGCCCGTTTCTTCTTTCCTTTTTATTTGATCATTAATAAGTTATTCTACCATTTTTGCAGCGTCTTATCAACTATACCGCCCGTCAAAATATTGCTGATTTGTGTAGGTTTACAATACATGTGTTACAAGTGAATAAATAAAAAACGGAAATACCATTTCTGTGTTATAGTTTTAGTGCCCAAACAAAAACAAAACAAGAAAGGATGTATTTCCGCATGGCAAGTATAACACAAGATATGCGATTTCGTCTATCCCTAATTAAGTATGCTAAAACATTTGGCGTTACCAAAGCGGCCATCAAGTACCACACCAATCGTCAGTATATCTACCGCTGGTTAAAACGCTATGATGGCTCCATTTCCTCTCTTGCCTGCCGGTCAAGAAGGCCTCACCATCATCCCAGGCAGCATACCGATGAAGAAATCGCTCTGATCAAAAACATGTACCGGAGAAACCCAAGCACCGGCCTTGTCGTTCTTTGGGTGAAGCTCAGGCAGAGAGGCTATTCCCGCTCCATCACCGGCCTTTGGCGTGTTCTCAGAAAACTGCAGTTAAATCCCGTAAAGCTTCCCAACCCAAAGAAAAAAGCGAAACCTTATGAACAAATGCTTTATCCGGGGCAGAGAGTTCAGGTTGACGTCAAACCTGTTCCGTCAGCGTGTATCGTCGCAGACCATGGCGAAAAATATTACCAATACACCGCCATAGACGAGTTCTCCAGGTTTAGATATGTGGAAGCATTTCAAGAGATTTCCACCTATTCCTCTACGGTATTTCTGGACCATATGCTTAAGGCGTTTCCCTTCAACGTAGAATGTGTACAGACGGACAACGGATCGGAATTCACCAAGCACTACGGCAGCAGCAATTCCAGCGCGCTGACGATGTTTGAGAAACGGCTTAAGGAATACGGTATACGCCATAAAAAGATCAAGCCGTTTACGCCAAAGCATAATGGGAAAGTGGAACGATCCCATAGGAAAGATAACGAATACTTTTATGCCAGCCATCAATTTTATTCCTTTGAAGATTTTTCCAGGCAGCTTAAGGTGCATAACCGAAAGTACAACGCCTTTCCGATGCGACCCCTGGGATGGAAATCACCGAAAGAGACCTTAGAGAATTTTCTCCTTCACGGTGTAACATATGTTTGACAAACCAACAACTGCCCGTCAAAATATTGCTGATTGAGGGAAAACAGGCCGTTGAAAATTTGCAGAGGCGCTCTTTCCCACGGATGCCAACCTCACCCCAGCGTTTCTTCGAGAGACGGCAGAACTCCTTTTGACGAAATTCGGTATACGATCTCTAATATATCCTGTTCCGGAGTCTCCTTTTTTCTCCTGAACCAGTAGCCGATCACGCCCAAAACAGCGGATATCTGATACTCCAACAATATCTCCAGCATAACCGTATCCGCCGTTTTTCCTCTTTCCTTCATCTCTTTTTTCACGTGAAGAAACAGCTCCCCTTTTATCTTCTCACCGAGCAGATCGTGATCCTTTCTCTGAAACAAGAGCTCAATGCGATGGGTGTTCTTTCGAAACTGAGACATGAGGAGCGCCTCCATCCTGTTTTCCTGCAGCAGCTCCCGAAAATCCCCAATCGACAGCAGTCTTTCTCTCACCGGTTCCAAAATGGTCTCAACAGCTCTGTCGAACAGGTCGTAGATATCCCGAAAGTGATTGTAAAACGTAGCGCGATTGTATCCGGCCGACGCGCACAGCTGGCCGACGGAAATTTTTTCGATGGGCTTATCCCCGTACAGCCTCCAGAAGGCAGTTATGAACTCTCTTTCTGTATCCCTTTTTTCCATAGATACACCTCTGCATAAAGATAGAAATATCATAGCATAAAAATAGACAGTCTGCACCTGATTGTCGATTGAAACGGAGCGCAAAAGCGCTTATACTTTCACATTGATTGAAAGGAGTGGTAACTTTGAACCCAGTTGACATTCGCCATCTCACCAGGGATTACGGCGGAGGCCGAGGCGTGTTCGACGTCACGCTGACCGTTGGCAGAGGCGAGGTTTACGGCTATCTGGGCCCCAACGGCGCAGGAAAGTCCACAACCATGCGCCACCTGATGGGCTTCGTCCGCCCCCGGTCCGGCACCGTCTGTATAGAAGGGATGGACTGTTGGAGCAGGCAGAAGGAAATTCAGAAAAGAGTCGGCTATCTTCCGGGCGAAATCTCCTTCCCCGACGACATGACCGGGACGGCTTACCTGAAGCTGATCGCAAAGATGCGGAAAATGCCGGATTTTTCTTATGGACAAAAACTGCTCGACTACTTTGAGATCGATCCCGGCGCAGGAATTAAACGCATGTCCAAAGGGATGAAGCAGAAAATCGGCATTGTAGCGGCTTTTATGCACGATCCGGACATACTGCTGCTCGACGAGCCCACCAGCGGACTGGACCCGCTCATGCAGAGCCGGTTTATCGATTTGATCCGGGAGTCGAAGGAGCGGGGCAAAACCATTCTCCTGTCTTCCCATATCTTCGAAGAGGTGGAAAAGACGTGCAGCAGAATCGGCATGATTAAAGAAGGCCGGCTGATTCAGGAAATCTCCATCGACCAGCTCCGCCGTTCCCGTCTCAAGACCTATAGTATAGAGTTCTCCGACACAGAAGGACTTTCCCTTTGCAAGGAAGCCTATCCCGACGCGGCGCGGCAGAGTCAGGAAAACCGGCTCGTCCTGTCGGTCAGAGACGATCAAATCGACAGTCTGATCCGGGTGCTGGCCCAATGCAGAATCAAATCCCTGAGCGAAGAAAAGCACACGCTTGAAGAATATTTCATGAAGTATTACGGGGGAAGCAAAGATGATTAACATACCTTATTTCAAACAGACCATAAAATCCAACGCCAAATTTCTGTGCGCTTTTACGCTGGTTCTCTGCGTCTTTCTCGTGGTGATGACCAACGTATTCACCCCGGAAACGGTCTCTGGACTACAGACAGCCGTTCAGGGAACCGTAGCTTCTCACATCCTGACCGGAAACGGAACGCTGATCAGCTTCATGTCCAATTCCTTCTACGCGCTGATGGCGATCGTCTTTCCCATGGTGTACTCCATCATGGTCGGCAACCGCATGATCGCAGAAAAGATCGACAGAGGGAACATGGCGGGATTTCTGTCCACGCCGGTTACAAGGCTGCAGATCACCTTATCCAGCGCAGTCTATTTCGTCCTTTCCCTGCTGCTCATGTGGGGCGTCACCTCCGCTGTCGGCATCGCTGCCGCTGAGGCCTTTCAGCCGGGCGAACTGGACAAAGAGGCGTTTCTGATGCTGAATGCAGGCGCCTTTCTCTATCACCTGACGATCAGCAGCATAACCTTCTGTTCATCCTGCATCTTCAATACCTCCAAAAGCTCGCTGACCTTCGGCGCCGGTATCCCTCTCTTTTTCTTCGTGGTCAGCCTGCTCGTCAAACTTTCCGACAATCTGGACTTCCTGAAATATTTCACGCTGAACACTCTGTTTGACACGGAGAAGATTATCGACGGCAGCGGATACGCCGGCGGCTTTGCCGCCATGCTGATCGCGTCCCTCTGCCTGTACGCTGCAGGGATAATTTGGTTTCAAAAAAAGGATCTCCCGCTGTAACGCCCGTCCTGTACATATCTTTTTCTGGTCAAACGGCTTCCGTTATTGTATAATGATTCCCGCAGATTTACGTCAGGAAAGGAAGCAAGATACATGAAAAAGAACAAAGAAACACTGTCGCTGGCGCTGTGCATCGCCGTTTTGCCTCCTATTTGGGCAGTGCTGGCGCCTCACATTCACATTTCAACCGGAGCGGCAGCTTTAATCTGCGCTGGGCTCTACGTGACCAACGGCAATCGGGCAGAAGACGGATTGAAAATTACGGTCGGATTTCTCCTTGGCGATCTCTGGGCGTTCATTGCGCTTCATCTCATGGACTGGCTGGCGCTGAATCCGGATATTGAGCTCTTTCTCACCCTTTTTGTCCTGGGCGGGCTGGCAGTCCTCATTTCCGCCGCCGCGCCGAAGTACATCTACTGCCCATCCTATCTGTGCGGCTGGGCCATCGGTCTAACGATCATGTCCCCGCTGAACATCGATCAGACCGGCAGCTTTTTCCTGCAGATTGCCGTGGCGATGATTATCGGCGTATGGTATATCGGTTTCTTTCTCGATCTGGTTCAGAAAAAAATTCTTCGCATGCTGAACCGGTAAAAGAACCTGTTTTCATCTGGCACAGCGTCTATATCCAACAAAAAAGCAGACTGTCAACCCAGTGTCCCCACTCTGTTAACAGTCTGCATCAATACCGTTCTCACCGCTCTGCGGAAATATGGAAAAAGTCCCTGACCTCCGCAGATCTCCCCTGATTCGCCAATTCCCTGTATACTATGCGCAGGTATCTTGAATACCGCAGCGTCCTCATTCCGTCGTACACCCGTTCAGCGGTGTCCACCCTGGGCAATTACGTTCGCAACATACGCGAACCGGATTACGAAGCCCTCAAATCCATTGCGGCTTACTTTTGCGTAAGCTGCGATTATCTGCTGGATTTTCACACCAAAGAAAAGACCAGCCACGAAGAAGCGAGGCTGATCCACATTTTTCGCAGTCTGGAGGCCGATCAGCAGGAACTTCTCCTCGAGCAGGGCGCCCTTCTCCTTCGGCACAGCGAGAAAAGAAAAGAGTCATCTTTGTCGACTTCCATGTGAAGAAGAAATAGCTTTGCCGGCTTCTGCAGCTTCCGGCTGCAGACCGCTGCCGGAAGCCTTTTTTACTCCGCCACAGCAGTCTCGAGAGCGATCTCCATCATCTGCCTGAAGGAAGTTTGTCTCTCCTCAGCGCTGCAGCTTTCTCCGGTAATCAGATGATCTGATACGGTGCAGATGCACAGCGCATCCTTTCCGGCCTTCGCCGCCTCCAGATAGAGCGCCGCTGCTTCCATTTCTACCGCTAAAATTCCCATCTGCATCCACTTCTCATAATCCCGGTTTTCATCATAGAACACATCGGACGAAAAGATATTTCCGACAAAAGGGTGAATGCCCATCTTTTCTGCCGCCTTTTCCGCCTTTTTCAACAGTCCATAGGAGCAGATCGGCGCAATAGTGCCGTTGATGCCGTACTGGGAAGCCCAGTTGGAATTTGTGCTGGCGCCCTGTCCCATGACGATATCTCTGACGCGTATATCCGGATGGATTCCTCCTGCCGAACCTACGCGAATGATAGTTTCGACACCGTAAAACTGGAACAGTTCGTGGGAATATATGCCGATGGACGGAATGCCCATCCCGGATGCCATTACGGAAACCCTCTTTCCCTTGTACGTTCCCGTATAGCCGTTTACGCCCCGCACCGGATTGACTAAAACCGGGTCCGTAAAATAGTTCTCCGCGATAAACGCCGCCCGCAGAGGATCACCGGGCATCAGAACCGTCTCAGCGAAATCACCTTGCTTTGCCGTAATATGCGGCGTAGGAATATTTGTCATTTCCATCATCTCCTTTATATGTTAAAATGATTCTCGATCCGGGCAGCCGGACAGCTATATATATACTATACCCAAAAATGCTCCTTTTCGTCAAAGCGGGAGTTTGGACAGGAGGTTCAGATGAAAAAAAAGATCTGCATATTATACACCGGAGGAACCATTGGCATGGTTCCCACAGAAAACGGATATGCGCCGAAGAAAGGCTATTTCCGCGACGCAATCGCCGCGATCAGGGATCTGGGAGAACCGGGCATGCCGGACTGGGAGATGATCGAGTTCGATCCTCTTCTGGATTCATCGAATATCGCCGTTAAACAATGGAATCTGATCGGCCAGGCGATCAGGGACAACTACCACAAATACGACGGTTTCGTCGTGCTTCACGGAACTGATACCATGGCCTATACGGCTTCCGCCCTGTCTTTCATGCTCGAGGGGCTGGACAAGCCGGTCATCCTGACCGGGTCGCAGATTCCTCTCTGCCAACTTCGGAGCGATGCCGCGGATAATCTATCCACCTCCGTCTTCATCGCCGGTCAGGGACAGGTTCGGGAAGTCTGCCTCTATTTCGGCGGCCGTCTCCTCCGTGGAAACCGATCTGTCAAAGCGTCGGCGGATGGACTCATCGCCTTTACCTCCCCCAATTATCAGCCGTTAGCGGAAGCGGGTATCGATATAAAGTATAATTACGATGTGATTAAAAGACCGGCAGAGAATACCGATTTTCACCTCAGTCAGTTCAAACAGGTTTCCATCGGCGTGCTCAAGGTCTTTCCGGGTATACAGTTCCGCCTCTTCGAATCCATCATGACCGAGAGCCTGAAAGGCATCGTCCTCGAAACCTTCGGCGCCGGCAATATTCCCAGCTACGACGACGCGCTGCTTCCGATCATACGCAAGGCCTTCGACAACGGCACTATCGTTACCGTCTGCTCCCAGTGCCAACAGGGAACCGTCAAGCTGGGCGCCTACGCTGCCAGTTCTGCACTGACCAGGGCAGGCGCAGTCAGCGGCTACAACATGACCACCGAAGCCGCCGTAGCCAAGCTCTACTATCTCTTCAGCCTGGGACTTCCCCGGGACAGGATCAAAGCGCTGATGGAAGAAAACCTCCGCGGCGAACTGACCCGGCATCCTGCGGACGCTTAAACCCGACCTATGTCCGCTTTATGTAAAGGAGAAGTGAAATCATGGAAATTCGAGTACTCCGTTACTTTCTCGCTATAGCCCGAGAAGAGAGCATCACCGGCGCCGCCGCGCGCCTGCACATCACTCAGCCCACCCTCTCCCGGCAGATCAAGGATCTTGAAGATCAGCTGGGACAAAAGCTGTTTCTGCGGGAAAAACACCGCATGACGCTCACCGCAGAGGGCATGCTCCTCCGCAAACGGGCGGAAGAAATCCTGGATCTGGTCGACAAGACAGAAGCCGAATTCAGTGCCATGGAAGAAAGCGTCAGCGGCAGCATATACATCGGCAGCGGCGAAACTGACGCCATGCGCCTGATTGCCGATGTCATCAGAGGTCTGCAGGAAACCTTCCCGTCCATTCACTTTCATCTCTACAGCGGAAACGCCGAGGATGTAACGGAGAAACTGGACAAGGGTCTGCTGGACTTCGGCATTCTGATCGAGCCTGCCGATCTGTCAAAGTACAGTTTTATCCGACTCCCGGTCAGCGACACCTGGGGTGTAGTCATGAGAAAGGACAGTCCTCTGGCACAAAAAGAGCAGATCCGCAAAGAAGACCTGCTAAGCCTTCCGCTGATCTGCTCAAGACAGGTCATTACAAAAGACTTATCGGACAATCCCTTCGCCCAGTGGTTCGGAGAAGATTTCGGCAAGCTGAACATCACCGCCACCTACAATCTGTTCTACAATGCGGCCGTCATGACGAGAGCCGGCGCAGGTTATGCAGTTACACTGGACAAACTGGCCGATACCTCTGAGTCCAGCGAGCTCTGTTTTCGCCCCCTCTACCCCCGTCTCGAAGCCGGGCTGAACATCGTCTGGAAAAAATATCAGGTTTTTTCTTCCGCAGCCCAACTTTTTTTGGAGCGGCTGCAGGATCGGTTCGGGGAAGCGCTCTGACCGGATTGCAGCCCGCAGGGAGAGCAATCTCTGCAAATTACTTTTATTTGTGAAAATAAACGGAGGAAAACAGGAGCCGGTGCAACCACGGGTGCAACTACAAAAGGGTAAAAAACGACAAATTTGGACAAATAATTTCCCAGCTGCAAAAAATCAAAAACCCGCTGAACACTTGAAATCAAACGTTTTCAGCGGGTTTTTCCGTGGAGCTCCCTGCCGGACTCGAACCGGCGACCTGCGCGTTACGAATGCGCTGCTCTACCAACTGAGCCAAGGAAGCGCGTTCGGGCAGAATATCTGCCCTGTATGGTAAATTATTTAATTATCTCGTAGCTGCATCCCGGAAATTCCGGATCAAATCTGCAGATGCTTCTGTAAGAACAGTAGGTGCAGGCTGATTCCCTGTCGGTCTTTTTCGGGGCGATGGCGATTCTTCCCTTTGCCAGCTGTTCGCACAGCTTCTTCACCTGGTGATCCACCGCCTGCTGTAGCTCGGAAAACTCATCTTCTGTCAGAAGAAAGCCATCCGACGTTCCCTTGACGCCATCCTTTCCGCTTCGAAGCGGAACGATATCGGAAAATCCCTGAAATTCTCCGGCAATATCCCGTATAACCCGGCAGTCGTCAACCATTATACCATTTAATCGAAAAGATTTCCTCATTTCTTTTGAAATTTTTTCGGAAATTTTTTCTTCGGCTCCGTTCAGTTCCACTCTCGGATCCCTGATCAGGAAGTAAAACACCCCTGCCGGTTTTCGGCTTCCTTCCTGAGCCGCTTTTAAGTATAACATAAGTTGGAGACGATATCCACCCCTTGCTTCATAAATATTAAAATTTTCTTTTCCGGTTTTGTAGTCGATGATCTTGACTCGATCCTCTTCAAGGATATCCAGGCGGTCGATCTTACCCTCGATACTTACGTTCTCTCCGCCGATATTCACTTCCACAGGAGGAATCTCGCAATTTTTTCCGAAAGGAACCTCATACCGGCTTTCCTTTATCTTTCCCGCCCGGATCTGTTCGACCAGAGCCCAGCAGACCTGAAAGCAGGTGTCCTCTATGCGTCTGACCTTGTAGCGCTCTTCTCCGCCAAACTGAAATACGCCTTCCCGATAAACGGCCGCTTCCCTCTGTATGATCAGAGAGACATAGTTTCGGCATTCTTCAGGCGTCACAGTCTCCCAGGCGTTCTCCCGGTTCAGTTTTTCCGATACTTCCATGAGACAACGGTGGTAAAGATCGCCGATTTCCCGACCTGCCGCTTCAAAGATTCTCCGCTCATCGGGATGCAGTCCATAGGCAATATAATGGGCAAAAGGACAGCGACTGAACCGCTCCAGACGGGATGGACTCAGCACCAGCTGTTCTCCTGAATCACGACGATAGAGCAGCCGAGTCAGCTTCTCGGGCAAAGGCTTCTGCTCGTTGGTGAAAGCCAGTCCCCTGAACACTCTGTCCAGATCCTCCGGATAATTGGTCCGATACCAGCTAACCACAGCCTTCCACCGGCTGTCGATGGTTTCTCCTTTTTCCGCCTGCTGCAGAGCATGAGTCAGATGGCGCAGGGTATTTGTCCTCCCGCCGATGAACTTGTCCATATTCCCTTCATTTAAAACATCTTTTTCTTCCTGCAGTGACGGGAATGTCCGGTGCAGCAGCTCAATGATTTCAGAAGGCCTTATCTCCCGTCCTTCTTCGTCGCTGGCCGAATAGCTGATCCACAAATAATCCGTCGGCTTGGACAAATTGCGATATATGGCCAGTTTTTCCTCCATAACCCGTATCCTGTCGACTTTGCACAGCTGTCGGCCCTTTTCTGCAAGAAAATCCAGCTCATCGACGGTAAAAAGACCTTCTTCCGTTCCGTCTGCCGGCAACAGGCCTTCATTGGCGCCGATCACGACCATGGCTCGCACCTGGCCGCTGCGCGTCCTCTGCATGGTTCCCATCAGAATATCGTCTGAAGTCGGAGGCAGCACGCCTACCTCCATCTGCTCCATTCCTGCGCTGATGAGAAGGATAAAATCCTCGCCGACGAATTTTTCCTCTCCGGCCAGTTCCTCAGCCTGATCGAAGAGATCTACGATTTTATTCCATATCTGTACGGTTTCCTCTGCCAGATCGAGAAATCCCTGTTCCTGCTGCCTGTCCGCCAGAGACAGGATGCTATCGGCCAAACCCGTCTGTTCCGTCAGATAATCATAGTATCCGCCGAGAAAATCCCCAACGGATCCCGACTCCCTGCACAACTTTTCTACCGGCAGGAAAAGCTCCATTGCCTTTTGCCTCAAAGCTTCCAGTTCCGCCAGTCCGTCTTCGCCGTACTCCATTCCGCCTCGAACAAAAGCGGACTTCCACATATTTCCCCTTATCCGATACTTTATCCCGTAGTTTTCCAATGCTTCCGTCTCTTCGTCGGAAAGCCCCGAGAAACCGGTTTTCAGAGTACGAAAAATATCTGAAGTCCGATAACCGCCGACGGCCGTCTCCAAAAGGGCGAGCACGAATACGGCAATAGGCGAATTCATGATGCTCCTTTTCCTGTCGTCGAAGAGAGGAATTTCGTATTCTTCGAAAACACGGCCGATGACCGAGCCCCGCACTTCCTGATCGTTGCAGATGATCACGATATCCCGGTACCGCAGTCCGCAGTCCCTGAGCAGGTGAAGAATAAAAGAAGCCGCCGACTCGGCCTCGCTGTACATATTCGCCGCTTTAACCACAGTGATCCCGCGGTTCTCATCGCTCCGGCGACCGGCGACAGAAAACAGCTCCCGCTCAAGAAACGAAACAGCCGGACTCTTGCCCGGGGTATCGAATCCGGAATCGATCTGCCGTCTGCTGCTGCTCACACCCAGCGACGCCGCCCTTTTCTCCAGATTCTCCATGACAATTTCAGTGAGGAGAAAAAGGTCCTGATCTCCGCAGTCCCGATCACCGGTCAGGAAAACGTTCACGTTTGCAGCAGAAACCATCAGCTGTCCGAGAACAGCCTCCGATTTAGGCGCAAAACTGTCGAAGCCGTAAACCCAGATATCCGATTCCCTGATCAGTGAAGATTCGGGGATCTTGCTCATGTATAGATCGATGTAATCTTCCGCGTCGGTATACTTTCCCTTTATGCGCTCTTCATAAGCGCTGAAAATAAGCTGCAGATCGGAAAGCTTGCGCTGAAGCAGGCAGCCCTGCTCCACTCCCCTGCCCATTTCGGCCAGATCTTCGGGCGATACGTCGTACTGCTTCATCTCAGAGATGAAATTGTTGGCCATTTCGATAAACGAAGTTTTTCGCAGGCTTCCCCGAAAAACCTGGAGCTTATCGTCGTATTCAGCGGCAATGCTGGAAAGCAGCATATGCCTTCCGTATTTATCGATAAAGGTCTGACGTCCTCCGCCCGTCTCTGTGAGGACTTTAAACCCCAGTCTGGACAGGCTGATAATCTCGATATCCATCAGCGCTTCTGCGCCAAGCACGTCAAAGGCTCGTTTTTCGGCTTCGAGAGTGTACTGATCGGGAACAATGACCAGCGTCCTCTTCCCGCTCTCACCGATCTCTTTGTAGATAAATCTTTCTTTATCTATGCTCTCTCTTCCGTAAAAAATCTTCAGCATGACCGCTCCATCGACTCAATAATCCACAGAATATCCTCTGCCGTTTCTGCCACGGCATCGGCGGATTCCTCCTCTTCGCCTTCGGATGACGCAGCAGCCCAGCCTACCTTTACGGCTTTCAGCCCTGCGCCGTGAGCGCAGCGAATATCAAATATGCTGTCTCCCACCATGATCGCGTTTTCTGGTTTGGATCCAAGGCGCAAAAGGGCTTCTGACGCCGGCTGCGGATCCGGCTTGTGCTTTTGTGTATCTTCACAGGTGACGACGATATCCACATCACCGTCCAGACCGAACTGACGCAGTCCGCGCATCGTCGTATTGCGCAGCCTCGAAGTGACGATGCCCACCTTGTATCCTTCCCGCTTCAGACGCCTGATCAGCTCATCCATTCCCGGAAAAGGCCGAATCATCTCTTCGAAGTGTTCTTCCTGAAAGCTTCGATAAACGGCGATGGCCTGGTCCACAGGCGTTTCGGGAAAGGCTTTTTCCATGCTCAGCGCCAGCGGTTCACCAAACGTCTTCAGGATGTTCTCCAGCGGCTCTTCCTCTCCTCGCAGAGTCCTGTAAGTGTGCTGCCAGGAGCCGATGATCATCTCGTTGGTATCCGCCAGGGTGCCGTCAAAGTCAAACAAAACCGTATCTATCGTCATAAGTGTTTCAAACTCCTGTTTTTAAAATTTCATCGTCAGGGAAATCTTCTGCTTTTCCGGGTCGATACTCAGAATCTTCACCTTAACCGTATCTCCCACAGAAACCACATCCATCGGATGTTTTACGTATTTTTTGCTCAGCTGAGAAATGTGAACCAGTCCGTCCTGCTTTACGCCGATATCCACAAAAGCGCCGAAATCCACCACGTTTCTGACCGTACCGGTCAATTCCATGTCCACTTTAAGATCCTCAAAACTTCTCACGTCGTTGCGGAAGATTACCGGCGGTGCGTCCTCTCTCGGATCCCTGGCCGGTTTCTTCATCTCCGAGATGATATCGTTCAGCGTCATGACGCCGATATCCAGATCCTCAGCCATCTTTTTCACGCTGTCGGAAAGCTTCTTTGCCGGATAAGCTTCCCATATCTTCTCGTCCAGATCGCCTATACCTCCCCGGGCGATATCCGCCTTATCGATGCCGATCCTGGCCATCATCTCTTCTGCCGCCTTGTAGGATTCCGGATGTACCGACGTGCTGTCCAGAGGCTCGCTTCCGTCAGCGATACGCATGAATCCGGCGCACTGTTTAAAGGCTTTTTCTCCCAGCTTAGGCACTTTCATCAGTTCCTTTCTGCTGTTAAAGCGCCCGTGCTCCTCTCTGTAGGCGACGATGTTCTTCGCAATACCGGAATTGACGCCGGCGATATAAGAAAGCAGCGACGGGGAGGCCGTATTCAAATCCACGCCTACCCGGTTCACGCAGTCCTCTACCACATTGGTCAGCGCGGTACTCAGCTGTTTCTGATTGATGTCGTGCTGATACTGTCCCACGCCGATGTGTTTGGGATCGATTTTGACCAACTCAGCCAGTGGGTCCTGAAGACGCCGTCCCAGAGACATGGCGCCCCTTGTAGTCACATCCAGATCCGGATACTCCTCTGTGGCCAGCTTGGAAGCGGAATAGACCGACGCGCCGGCTTCGTTTACGATCGTATACTGAATCGGATAGGAATTCTTTTTGAGGAAATTGGCCACTACCTCCTCGGTTTCCCTCGAAGCTGTGCCGTTTCCGATAACGATAATGTCTATTCCGTATTTATCGATAATCCTGGTCAGAACCCGCTCGGTTCCCGCTACGTCCCGCTTCGGCTCGGTCGGATATATGGTGGTGTAGGCCAGCAGCTTTCCGGTTTCTCCCAGAACCGCCACCTTGCAGCCGGTCCGATATCCCGGGTCGATGGCGATGACCTTTTTCCCCTTTACCGGCGGCACCATCAGCAATTTTTCGGTATTCCTGGCGAATACCTTTACCGCGTCGGTTTCCGCTCTCTCGGTGAGCAGGGCGCGCATCTCCCTCTCCACAGAAGGCGCGATCAGCCGCTTGTAAGCGTCGGCTACCGTCTCCTGAAGCAGGCCGGTGAAAATGGATTTTCCACGGATCACCTGCTTTTCGATGAGGGAGGTGATCTCTTCGCTGTCTATGGTCACTTTGACCTTCAGCTTCTTTTCCTTTTCTCCCCGATTCACAGCCAATATCCGATGATTTGGCATCTTGGCGATAGCTTCGCTGCTGCCGTAGTACATGTCATAGACGGTTTTTTCCTCCGGATCGACTGCTTCTGCGGCGATCTGTCCTTTGGCATAGGTCTTTTCCCGGATGGCCTTGGTCAGATCCGCATCGTCTGCGATCATCTCGGCGATAATATCCATAGCTCCCTGCAAGGCTTCTTCTGCGGTTTCCACGCCTTTCTCCGGATCGACGAAGGCTGCCGCCGCTTCCTCCGGCGTTCCCTCCTTTTTCTGCTGAGCGTAGAGCACCATGGCCAGCGGTTCCAGTCCCTTTTCTCTGGCTTTGGACGCCCTTGTCGCCTTTTTCTGCTTATACGGCTTGTAAAGGTCTTCTACCCGCTGCAGAACCTCTGCCTTTTCGATCTCCGCCTTCAACTGGTCGGTAAGCTTTCCCTGCTCGTCAATGAGACGGATGACCTCTTCTTTTCGCTCCTGTAGATTGCGGAGGTATTTCAGCCGCTCGTCGATATCACGAAGAACGACGTCGGTCAATCCGCCGGTGACTTCCTTCCGATAACGGGCAATGAAGGGAATGGTATTCCCTTCATCAATAAGCTTCACTGTATTCTCTGCCTGAGCCGGCCTGAGCTTAAACTCGCCGGCCAACGTTTCGATAATGTTCATTTGCTGTCTCTACCGTGCTTTCTATTTCTGCTTAAGTTTTTCATTGATAAAGTAATCAATGTCGCCATCCATGACGGCATTCACATTCCCTGCCTCTGCGCCGGTTCGGTGATCCTTGACCATGGTGTACGGCTGAAATACATAGGAACGAATCTGAGAACCCCAGGTGATCATAGAGAAATCTCCCTTCAGTTCTTTCAGATTTTCCTTGTGTTCCTGCTCCTTCAGTTCCATCAGCTTGGACGCCAGGATCTTCATAGCCACTTCCCGGTTCTGATGCTGACTCCTCTCGTTCTGACAGGTAACCACGATATGGGTCGGCAGATGGGTGATCCGTATAGCGGAGTCGGTCTTGTTTACATGCTGGCCGCCGGCGCCGCTGCTCCTGTAGGTATCGATGCGCAGATCCTCCGGATCGATTTCCACGGTCATATCATCTTCGATTTCCGGCATAACTTCCACAGCGGCAAAGGAGGTCTGTCTCTTTCCCGCCGAGTTAAACGGAGAAATCCGGACGAGACGATGGACGCCTTTTTCGTTCTTCAGATATCCGTAGGCGTTTTCTCCTCCTACGATGACCGTCGCGCTTTTGATCCCGGCCTCGGTATCATCCTGCAGATCCACCAGGGAAACCTTGTAGCCCTTTTTCTCCGACCATCTGGTGTACATGCGCAGAAGCATCTGCGCCCAGTCCATGGCGTCTACGCCGCCGGTACCGGCATGTATGGACACGATGGCGTTGTTGTGGTCGTATTTGCCGTCCAACAGCGTATCCAGCTTCAGTTCGTCCAGTTTATTCTGCAGCTTGGCAAAAGAGGATACAATTTCTCCGGCCTCTTCTTCGTCTTCCATTTCCTCGGCCAGCGGAATCAGCTCCTCGATATCCGAAAGTCCCGTCTCCAGACTTTCGTATTTCTCTATTTTCGTTTCCAGACTTTTCTTCTTTTTCAGCAGATCCTGAGCTTTTTCCGGGTCATCCCAGAATCCGCTCTTCTCTGTTTCTCTGTCGATTTCCTGTAATTTTCCCTTCAGACCGGCCAGGTCAAAGGGACTCACCTACCTCTTTGAGCTTTGCTTTGACTTCCGGCAGATCGATCTTAATCTGATCCAACTGAATCATCTCTCTCACACTCCTATCTCTGTTGAAAATTCCCGTCAGCGCCCGCCTCTGCATTTGCCGCAGCGGGGACTGAACTCCTTTTTTCTCTGCCTTCCGCAGATTCTTTTATTTTAACACAGATCCGTTTTCCCGTAAAGGCAGGGCGGCGCTCCGCCGGACGAACAGAGCCCGTGATCTGCCGCCGGACTTAAGGCGCCAAAAAAAGCGCTCCGGAAGCCGTGCTCCCGAAGCGCTTTGTCAGTCACTTTACTGTTCGTTCTTGCCGCAGCAGTTCTTGTATTTCTTTCCGCTTCCGCAAGGGCACGGATCGTTTCTTCCGATTTTTGGATGATCTCTTCTTACGGTCTCCTGCTTCTTTTCCCGGTCGGGAATCTGCGCCTCGTCAGGCAGCTGTCCTTCGCCCTGCATAGCCCGCAGTTCGCCCTCGTCCACATAGTCCGACTTGGTGGCGCTTTCCGCTTCCATGATGGCCTTTCTCTCTGCTCTGGTCTCTACCGTTACATTGTAGCAGTACTTTACTGTATCCTCCTGGATAGCGCTGATCATCTGCTCAAACATATCGAAACCTTCCTTAGCGTAGGCCGCAGCCGGATCCTGCTGGCCCAAAGCACGCAGGCCGATACCGGATTTCAGCTGGTCCATGGCGTCGATGTGATCCATCCACAGGTTGTCGACAACCCGGAGCAGAATCATCCGCTCCACCTCACGCATGTGTTCGGTACCGATCTCCTTTTCCTTCTCGTCATAGAGACGGTCAAACTCTTCGCAGACGGACTGACGCAGAGAATCTTCCGTCATGGCGTTCAGCTCTTCCGTGGAATAGGAAGACTTTCCTCTGTAGCCCGAAGAAATCTTTTTCAGATTTCTGTTCAGCGTCTCGAAATCCCATTCCTCCGGGAACTTGGATTCCACCACGATCGGATCGATGATGGCGTTGATAATCTTGTGAGCCATGTTCATGATAT
Source organism: uncultured Emergencia sp. (assembly GCA_904420065.1). Lineage (GTDB taxonomy): Bacteria > Bacillota > Clostridia > Peptostreptococcales > Anaerovoracaceae > Senimuribacter. Next base: position 66,952 of record CAJFTU010000014.1, on the reverse strand, counting down.
ATTCCCGCAGATCTTCGCCGAACAACACCTTGCGCCGCTCGTCGTAGATGATCTCACGCTGTTTGTTCATGACGTTGTCATACTGGAGTACGTACTTTCTGATGCCGAAGTTCTTTCCTTCTACCTTTTTCTGCGCGCCCTCTATGGACTTGGAAAGCATTCCCGCTTCAATGGCCTCGTCTTCCGCAAGGCCCATCTTGTCTACGATCTTCTTCATACGATCGCCGCCGAACAGACGCATCAGCTCATCCTCGAGAGAAATATAGAACTGGGTCTGGCCCGGGTCGCCCTGACGTCCGGAACGTCCGCGCAGCTGATTGTCAATACGTCTGGATTCGTGACGCTCCGTACCGATGATGCACAGACCGCCCAGATCGACTACCTGTTTCTGCTCATCCCGGCGCTCTACCTTCAGCTTTTCGTGGAGCTGGTTAAACGCGTCTCTGGCTGCGTTCAGCTCCGGATCGTCGGATTTGACAAAACTGGTGGCAAAAGAAATGGCTTCGTCGCTGTATCCCTGTTTTTTCATTTCCCGGCGGGCTTCAAACTCCGGATTACCGCCCAGGATGATATCGGTACCACGTCCGGCCATGTTGGTGGCGATCGTTACCATGCCCAGACGTCCCGCATCTGCGACAATTTCCGCTTCTCTCTCGTGCTGCTTGGCGTTGAGTACGTTGTGCTTTACGCCCCGTTTCTTCAGAAGATCGCTGATCAGCTCCGACTTTTCGATGGAAATGGTACCTACCAGAACCGGCTGTCCCGTCTTGTGTACTTCGGTCACCTGGTCTGCGATGGCTCTGAACTTTCCTCTCTCTGTCTGGTAGACCGAATCCTGCAGATCTTCTCTGATGATCGGCTTATTGGTCGGAACGACGACGACATCCATGTTGTAGATATCGCGGAACTCGTCTTCTTCCGTCTTGGCCGTACCGGTCATACCGGCCAGCTTCTGATACATTCTGAAGTAGTTCTGCAGCGTGATCGTAGCCAGGGTCTTGGATTCGGATCTGACTTTTACCCGCTCTTTGGCTTCGATCGCCTGATGCAGTCCGTTGCTGTATCTTCTTCCGAACATGAGACGGCCGGTAAACTCGTCGACGATGACGATCTCTCCGTCTTTAACGATATAGTCCACATCCCGCTCCATCAGGTTTCTGGCTTTCAAAGCCTGCTGAACGTGATGGTTGATTTCCATGTTTTCCGGATCGCCGTAGTTATCCACCTTGAAGAAAGCCTCCGCTTTAGCGACGCCTTCGTCGGTCAAAGATACCTGCTGATCTTTTTCCTCCACGGTAAAGTCGGTATCCTTGGTCAGCGTGGTCACAAACCGATCGGCGATCTTATAGAGCTCCGTAGACTTGGAACCTCTGCCGGAAATAATCAGCGGCGTTCTCGCTTCGTCGATCAGGATAGAGTCCACCTCGTCGATGATGGCGTAGTTCAGCTCACGCTGCATCAGCTCTTCCTGATAGATGACCATGTTGTCACGCAGATAGTCGAAGCCGAACTCGTTGTTGGTTCCGTAGGTGATATCCGCATTATAGGCCGCCTTTCTCTCCTCGTTGGTGATGCCGTGTACTACGCAGCCCACGGTGAGCCCGAGAAAGCTGTACAGTTTTCCCATCCATTCAGCGTCACGCTTAGCCAGATAGTCGTTGACGGTAACTACGTGAACGCCCTTGCCTTCGAGGGCGTTTAAGTATACGGCCAGAGTCGCTACCAGAGTCTTACCTTCACCTGTCTTCATCTCGGCGATGCGGCCCTGGTGCAGGACGATACCTCCGATCAGCTGTACGCGGAAGTGCTTCATGCCCAGACTTCTGCTTGCGCCTTCCCGGCATACGGCAAAGGCCTCCGGCAGAATGTCATCCAGCGTTTCCCCGTTCTTCAGACGCTCTTTAAATTCCGGCGTCTTGGCCTGCAGTTCTTCATCAGACAGCTTCTGCATCTGGTCGTCCAAAGCTTCTATCTGATCTGCGATCTTACCCAGTTTTTTTACTTCTTTTTCGTTTAGATCTCCAAAGATCTTTTCCATCAGTCCCATAGGTGTTATCAGTTCCCCTTTCCGTTATCGTTTTCTTCCGGGATTTCTTCTACCCGCAAGTTTATCTCGATGGCTTTTCTCGCATCAGCTTTAATTACCCGCCCGTTAAACAGCTTGTTTCCCACACGGTATGTAAATGTATCCCCTGCTGAAGGCAGTTTGTCCAGCTGAAGTACGACCCAACCGTTGACCGTAGTCGCATCCAGTTCGACCTCTTCATCGAAGTAATCGAACATCTTCTCCACGTTGGTGCTGCAGAGGACGCGATAGCTTCCATCCTGAAGCAGTGTGATGTCCTGCGCTTCCACCTCGTCGTGTTCGTCATATATGTCTCCGACCAGTTCTTCGATGATGTCCTCCATGGTAACGAGTCCCGCCGTTCCGCCGTACTCGTCGACGATAATGGCGATATGACTCTTGTTGATCTGAAGTTTTTTCAGCAGGTCTGCAGCTTTCATCGATCCAGCTACGTAAACCACCGGCTTTACAAAGTCCGATATGGTCTTTTTTGATCGGAAGACGTAGTTGTGAAAGTCCTTCTGATTGAGAACGCCCAGGATCTTGTCCAGATCTCCTTCGTAAACCGGAAGCCGGGAAAATCCTGTCTTTCTGAAGATCTCCGCCACTTCTTCCTTCGTCGCGTCGATTTCGACGGCCTCGATATCCACTCTCGGCGTAAGCACATCCCACGCTTCCAACTCGTTAAATTCAATGGCGTTCTGAATCAGCTCGCTCTGCTCTGCTTCTATGCCGCCCTCGGTTTCCGCTTCCTCCACAATGGTCAGAAGCTCATCCTCGGTGATGGCCTTTTTATCCTCCGTTTTAAACAGTTTCGATAAGAATTTTTTCCATTGCCTGAACAGAAAGTTCAGCGGCGTCATCAGAACCATCAGAAAGCCGATGATTGGCGCCGAAAAGGACGCGAAGGCTTCCGGGTGTTCTTTAGCCAGACTCTTAGGCGATATTTCTCCGAAGATCAGCACCACGATCGTCGTAACGATGGTGGAAAGCGTAGCGCCGTATTCTGCAGTCAGCTGGACAAAGAGCACTGTAGCAACGGAGCTGCAGGCGATATTTACCAGATTGTTTCCGATCAGTATGGTCGAAAGCAGATTGTCATATTTTTCCTCCAGTTCCAGTACTTTTTTCGCTCTCTGGCTTCCCTCGCCGGCCATATTCTTCATACGAATCCGGTTAAGCGAAGTAAAAGCCGTTTCCGTAGCGGAAAAATAGGCCGAAAAAACCAGACAGACTACAATAATCCCAATGGAATATCCTAAATGATTGTCCATAATAGATTTTGTTTTCCTCCTAAATATGACCGATTTATCTACAATCACATTATTTTAGCATACATCTTGGAAAAAATAAAGGTTTTTGCGGAATCTGACACGTTTGCGGTAATTTTCTGTCCCGGGTAAAAAAAAACGCGCTCAACAGCAAAAAATCCCTTCTCATCCGCCCGGCAAAAGATCCGTCAAGAAGCCGATACCGTGGCGCCGCGATCGATAACATATAGCAAACGACAGAATATCGTGATATAATAGTGCCGTCAATTCCCGGCACAGCCGGTACAAAGGAGATGCCGTCTTGTCTACAAGAACTGAACTTCTGAAACTATTGAGTGAAAATACCGGAATCTATCTTTCCGGTCAGAAAATCGGAGAAAGCTTAGGCGTATCGAGAAACGCCGTATGGAAAGCCATGCAGCAGCTCCGCGAAGAAGGCTATCAGATCGAAAGCCGCTCCCGCGTCGGCTACAGACTGAAAGCAAAAAGCAACATGCTCTCTTACGACGCCATCGCCGGCAATCTTCGTTATCCGTGTGAACTAAAAATCTTTGACTCTGTCGACTCTACCAACAACGTGGCAAAGGATCTGAGACCGTCGGACAAACCCGTCTTGGTCATCGCCAACAAGCAGACCGCCGGCCGCGGCCGTCTGGGCAGAACTTTCGCTTCCCCTTCGGGAACGGGACTTTATATGTCCGTTTCCCTGAAGCCGGATTTCGATCTGGATAAATCTCTGTACGTGACCATGGCGGCGGCGGTCGCCGTGTGCCGCGCTGTGGAGACCGTCGCAGGCATCCGTCCGAAAATCAAATGGGTCAACGACGTTTTCCACAATGGGAAAAAGGTCTGCGGCATTCTGACCGAAGCCCAGAGCAACTTTGAAACGGGAAAAATCGACACATTGGTCATCGGCATCGGCGTAAACTGCTTTCCCGGCAGTTTTCCCGAGGAGCTCAGGGAAATCGCAGGCAGTCTCTCTTCCCGCAGAAATTCCTTTTCCCGCGGACGCCTATCCGCCGAAATCTACAACGAAATGATGACAATCCTGTCTGACCTGCAGAGCCGGACTTTCCTGCGGGAATACCGAAGCAGATGCTTTATCCTGGGCAAAGACATCTTCATCCACCCGAATCTTAACGATACGTCTATTCGGGCCCGGGCCATCGACATCGACGAAAACGGCGGCCTCGTAGTGGAATACATGGAAGGGCGAAAGGCCAGACAAATCGAGACCCTGACTACCGGCGAAGTCTCCGTTCGTCTGGAACCATGAAACGAAAATCTCCGCCGCATAGTTTTGCTTACACAAAAGGCGGCGTATCCCGATCGGATACGCCGCCTTTTATTTTGAATACTATACGCCGCACATAAAGGTTCTGGCCACTGCCAGCTCAAAAGGACCCGCCGCCGTGTACTTGACAGTAAACGGATCGACGGATTCCGCTCCCGGATACCAGGAGGCGTTTCTCGCTCTCTGATGATCCTTGAAGTTGATCTCCATCGTGTATTTTTCCTCGAGAGGTCTGACCGAAATCGCTCCGGACAGCGACCGGGCCACGCCGGCCTCTATCTGTTCCACCGCATCCTCCGGGTGAAGGCTGCAGGTGGAATTGCCCACACCTTCTTTTGTGGCCACCGTCACAATTCCCGGATAGATCTTTTCCGCCTCTTCACAGATACCCTTATCTCCAGATAAGAACAGAGACGGAACCTTCAGCTCGTCAGCCAAAAGGGAATTGAGTCCAAACTCCGACATCAAAACGCCGTTGACCTTTATCCAGTTGAACAGGTAGTCCTCAATCGTATGCTTCAGCGGGCTTGTATTGGTCCCTGCCGCCGAATGATATCCGATATAGATTGCTCCCGCAAAGGATTTATCCAGTCCGCTCATCATTGCCATGGGATTGGAAGCCCAGCCTCGGATCAGCCGAACGCCTCTCGGCAGCATTCCTGCATCGATATTCATCGCATCCTCGTGACCGTCTTTGACGACAACCTCGTAACCTGCGTCGACAGCCGCTCTGCAGGCTGCAGCCGTTTCCAACGTCATCTGCCGACAGGCCGCTTCATATCCCTGACCGCCGTATCTGGTCTCACACCAGTTGGTTACGCCGGCAGCGCCTTCTATATCTGCACTGATGAATATTTTCTTCATGCCATATACGCCTCCTGTATCTTATATATACCGGCTCAAAGCGAATACCGTCTTTTTTCTGATGCCTGTAACGGTTTCTGCATGATAGAGAGAGCTGATTACCGCTTCCTCCACTACCTCTGCCGTCGCTTCGAAAACCTTATCTATCGCGCCGTCGTGGAACATCTTCACCGGAAGAATATTTTCCTCGCTGTAGTGCGGCACGATATTGCCCGTCGAAAAAGCGACGGCGATATCGCCGCTGCCGTTCCCGAGGAAGGAACCCGTTCTTCCCAGACCGATCACAGCCCGTCTGGCCACTCGTTTCAGCTGCCTTTCGCTGAACGGAATATCCGTACCGATGACAATGATGACCGACCCCTTCTCCGCCGCATTTTTTTCCGGCTCCGTGGTATCGATCCGCTTTCCGTCGATTCTCAGATTTCCTGCCATTCCGAAATTCGACATCAGAATCGCGCCGACTGTGTATTCTTTTCCGTTGCATTCTATAATCCGGGAAGCCGAACCGATGCCGCCCTTCAGACCCATGCAGCACATTCCCGTACCGGCGCCTACCGCGCCTTCTTCAAAAGTATCGGAAGTGTTTTCCAATGCCTCGAAGACATGCTTCTCCTCTACGTGCATCCCCCGGATATCGTTGATCTCTCCGTCGTTGCACTCGGTAACCACGCAGTTGACCGTACCGGTGGAAACACCAATATCTTCGTTGGAAGCCAGCATGTATTTCACCGATGCGTTCAGTGCGGTTCCAACGGAAAAGGTATTGGTCATGATAATCGGAGACTCTATCGTTCCCAGCTCTTCGATCTGAACGAGCCCGGCGCTCTTTCCGAATCCGTTGATCACGGCCACGCCCCCCATGACCTTTTCTTTGAAGAGATTCCTTTCATGAGGAAGAATCGTCGTCACTCCTGTGTGTATATCCTTTTCCTGATCCAACAGCGTAACCTGGCCCACCTTCACGCCTGGCACATCGGTGATCAGGTTACGTTTGCCCTTCGGAAACTTGTTTTTTATCTTCACTTCACAATTATCCGGTAAACCCATTTCTATCCTCCTGTAAGCTCGCAGCGCTTACTACTGCATCATTTACTACCTATTACTAACTATAACTTACTTTTCTGCCCTCTGATGGATGTTTATCCCTGCTTACTCCGTCCGCTTCTGAAAAAAAGACACGCAAATCCACCAAAAAACGAAAACACGCTCATCTCCATGCTCTATATATTGCAAAATCAGTGCCAAATAAAAAAAGCGGATTTTTTACCGATGACTCCGTTATTCTGGTTGAAATTTCTGATTCTTAAAATCTTTTTCTCTCCCGTTCAACGTCTTTTCTCGCCGTTTAATCCTATTTCATCTCATTATCCATCCTTTTTCTTCCCGTTCAGGCCCACCGTTGCCGGAGCGGCTCAGTGGTACGGGAATTGCATTTTTTCTGTGCAGTACAACAGAGAGGAGCAAACCATGAGAAAAAACATAACGATCGATACGGATTTCATCCAAGAAGAGATGTGCTGCTGGGGCGTTCCCACCCTCGCCCTGTCCGTGGTCAGAGAAGGGATGGAACCCTTCACCGCCGCCTTCGGAGATATTGCCGAAAAAGGCAGGACAGCCGATGCGCACACCGCCTTCTGCATCGCCTCCTGTTCAAAGGCCATGACTTCCGCCCTTGCCGCCATGCTGGTCAGTGAGGGAAAGCTGAACTACGACACACCCGTAGTCGAATATCTCCCTTCCTTTGCCCTGGCGGATCCAGAAGCGTCGGAAAACACCACGCTGCGGGACATCCTCTGTCACCGAACGGGGCTTGGCGGGCACGACGGCATATGGCCCGTTCCGGAAACCCTGGATCAGTTCACCCGCAGATTCCGTTATCTGCTTCCCAGCGCTCCGTTCCGGAAAAAGGCGCAGTACAGCAACATCATGTACGCTCTTGCCGGCCGACTGTGCGAACAGGTCACCGGAAAGGACTGGTCCGCACTGATGCACGAGTACATCTTTTCGCCGCTGAAGATGGACGAAAGCAGCTGTACGGCCGACCGACTTACCCGCTCCGGCAACTGGGCCGTACCCCATCAGGTCATCGAAGGAAGACTGACTTCGCTGTCAGTTTGGAACACCGATACGGTGGCTCCCGCCGCTTCGGTAAACTCTACTGCCGCGGATATGACCCGCTGGCTCGATTTCCTGGTCAGAAAAGGAGAAACCGCAGAGGGAAAGCGGTTGATTGAAGAGTCGGTTTTCGAAGAGATGATTTCTAAGCAGATCGATTTTCCCGACTTTATTTCCGGAGACTGCCTCTTCCCTTCCGACGGATACGCTTTCGGCTGGCAGACGGGAGCCTACAAAGGCAGACGGATCCGGAAACATACGGGCAAGATCGAAGGATACAGTTCTATTCACGCCTTTTTGCCGGAGGAGAAGCTGGGCGTGGCAATTATGATGAACCTCCACTCGCCGACGGTATCTATCATGCACGCCATACTGTACACGGTGATCGATTCCCTGCTTGGAGAAAAAAAGGAAAACTGGTCCGAAAAATTCCGCCCTGAGACACCGCTGACCGCGGCCGACTACGACGACTGTACCGTCGATATCTTCCGTCAGAGATATCCCCAGGCCGAAAGCCTGGAATCCTCTGCAAAAATTCCGCCGTCAAACTTCGTCGGCACCTATTTCGCCCCCGGATACGGCCAACTGGAGATTATATCAGAGGGAAACGGCCTCTTCCTCTGTTTCCGTCAATCCAAACTGCCTCTTCAGCCCTACTGGGGAAACCTGTTCCGCGCAGAAGGATTCAAAGCGGACATCCTGACTTTGCATCTTCCGGTAACCTTCATCTTCGATCCGCAGGGGAAAGCCGTATGCGCGCAGGTTCCTTTCGAACCGCTGACCGCAGACATTTCCTTCCGGAGAGTGTAATTTCTTCGTTTACGCGGGACGGCTCCCGCCGGCCAGTGTTTTAACCATTAAAAAAGGCTACGCTTCGACGCGTGGCCTTTGTAATATCGCTGTACTTCCCATTTGTGCAAACAGAAATTTTTCGTAAACCGCTCGATTGACTTATTCCTGCTTCCGGTTTTTCTTCACGGTTTTGCCGGCAAACTCTATGGCTCTTTCCGCCAGGACTTCCATCGGGTCTACATAAAAATCGGACAGACCGTTGTCGGCTTTGATTACAGAAAGCTCCGTGCAGGCCATGATCGCTCTGCTGCATCCGGCTCTGCGCACTTCATCTTCGATGGTATCCCAGGAAGCGGCATCCCAGTCCAGGCCCTTTTTTATCCGGTCGTAGATCTGGTACATGACCTGTTTCTGGGTTTCGGCAGCCGGAATGTACGGCTGTACCCCCGCTTCTTCGAGACGCTTTTGATACAGTCCGGTCCTTATGGTGCCGTCCGTAGCCAGAATGGCAATCTTTCCTCCCGGATTTTCCTTTGCGATTTTTCCGGCTGTCTCCTTGATCATGTGGATAATCGGAATATCCACCTCTCCCTCTACCTGATCGGCAAAGTAATGGGCCGTATTGCAGGTAATGCAGGCTGCCTCACAGCCGCATCGGGCGAGAATCTGCAAATCCTCCCTCAGCTTTCTCCTCACTTCCTCTTCATCGCCCGAGAGGATCGCCTTTGTCCTGTCCGGCATGGAAGAATCGCTGAGAATAACCATGTTCAGATGATCCTGATCCTTCTCCGCCTCCGTCATCTCCGTCACCATTTTATAGAACAGCTGGGAAGCCATAGGGCCCATCCCACCTACAACACCTATTTTCTTGTTCATCCGTTCCTCCTCTCCTCAGTCTCCGGCTATCGTCGACGGAAACCGCTCTGATGCTGATAATATTGTCCATTAAATTATAAAGCAAATTTCGTGCCAGCAGCGTCAAGGAAAAAGCAGAGCGAAGAAGCTTTTCCTGTCGGTTCAGATGGCATAATCCTTGCGTCTGTTATATAATTAAAGAATACGTTTACCCGAAACAGCAGCGCGGGCAAAAAAATCGTTTCTCACCGCGCCTGCTGCTGAATAAAGAAAGGAGTTTGCTGTTAACATGGACTTAAACACCGGGCTCAGCGCCCACTTAGAGGAAATCATTCAAATCCGCCGTCATATCCACATGTATCCGGAGCTTTCCGAAGAAGAAACCGAAACCGCCGGTTACATCGCCTCCGTACTGGAAAAATACCAGATTCCTTTCCGCCGGACAGAGACCGGCAACGGTATCGTCGCGCAGATCGGGAACCCCGGAAACAAGTGCGTAGGACTCCGCGCCGACATCGACGCCCTTCCGGTAACGGAAGAAACCGGTCTGCCTTACGCTTCAAAAAAAAGCGGAGTCATGCACGCATGCGGTCACGATATGCACACCGCCATCCTGCTCGGAACCGGTATTCTGCTGAAGGAACTGGAAGATCAGCTTCCGGGAGCCGTCAAACTCTTCTTCCAGCCTGCTGAAGAAACCATCGGCGGAGCGAAAGACATGATCACCGACGGCTGCCTGGAGAATCCAAAGGTCACCGAAGTTGTCGCTCTGCACGTCGATCCGACCACCAGATCAGGGGACATCTCCTTAAAATACGGTCCGATGAACGCTGCCAGCGATGAGTTCTCAATAAGCATTGAAGGAAAAGCCTGCCACGGCGCCCATCCCGAGCAGGGGACAGACGCTATCGTTATCGCCGCCCAGGTCGTTTCCGCTCTCCAGACCATATCCAGCCGCTCATTTGCGCCGACCACACCGGTCATCGTCACCATCGGTCAAATCCACGGCGGTACAAAGAGCAATATTGTCTGCGGGAACGTCATTCTCTCGGGAACTGTCCGTTCTCTGAGCGCCGATGTCATGAAAGAAATCCGACGCCTCGTAGAGGAAATTTCCACAAAGACGGCGCAGGCCATGGGTGGAGACGCTTCCGTGTCCTGGGGTGCAAATCCGTATCCGCCTCTGGTCAACGATCACCGGGTGAGCAGTATCCTGGAACAGACTGCCCGGCAGATCTTAGGAGACGACCATGTCCATATCCGCGACGCAGCCAGTTTGGGCGCCGACGACTTCGCATTCTTTACCGAAAAGGTTCCCGGCGTATACTTCGATCTCGGTACGACGGCAGAAGGAGATCCGATATATCCGCTCCACAGTGAAAAAATGGCTCCCGATGAAACCGCCATCGAACACGGCATCCGGATCATGGCTTCTGCGGCCCTGAAGCTGCTGCAGGAATAATCCCATTTAATCTCTTTTTATTGTATTTTTTCGAAGGATATATTATACTGATAATATATCCTTTTTTGTTTTCCGTTGAAACAAAAAAATATATGAGACCTGCAGGGAGAAGCATTATGAAAAACGTAATCATCATCTATCGCAACAGTGACAACAAAAATGCCATTCAATTTATCAACAGTGATCTGGAAGAGATCTTCGGAGAGTATATATCTTTTACCAACTACTACCTCTGCGACGCCAAAGACGGAGAGATCCTGAAAGCCGACGCATTCCTTGTTCTGGACGAAAACAGTTTCGAAAGCGCCAAAGAAAGAGTAGACGATTTTTCCAAAATCATCAAACTGAACCGAAGTCCGGACAGCAGCGCTCTGCAGAAGATCGCCAGGATTCCTCCGGGGAGCAGCGTCCTCGTAGTTAACGACTCTTATGAAACCTCTCTGAGCACGATCTATTCTTTCTACGAGGTGGGAATCGGCCACATCAACATGACGCCGTACGACAGCTCGCTGCGCCATACGGGAATATACGACAAATTTGAGATCGCCATCACCCCGGCGGAAGCCCATCTGGTTCCCGAGCACATCAAAGAAGTCATCGACATAGGCTACCGAAGAGTCAGCTTCGATACCATGTTTAAGTTGATGAAGCTGTTGGATCTGGACATCAGTGTGATCAACCGAAACCTGTTTCGTCACATCCACTCCGTAGTGGAATCCAACACGGCTTTCCACGCCAACTATGTCTACGGCTATCTGAAGAGCGAAATGCTCAGTCACGTGGTCAACAAGAGTAAGATCGGCATGATTCTGGTAGACAGCAACTATCAGACCGTCTACGCCAACGATAAGGCTTCGGTCATCTTTCAGACCGATGACAAAAACGATATAGATATTCGCAATTACATCGATCCGGCCATTTTGAACAGCAGCGACAGCATAGACTTTCCCATCGAAATTCTGGATTCCACTTACTACTATGACCGTTTCCCGATCAAACTGATGGATGAAATCGCAGGTTACTACATCACTCTTCAGGATGAGTCGGATATCTCCGTCTCCAACAAACTGATACGGCAAAAGGGATATTTCGCCAAGCACCAGTTCAAGGACATCATCCACCGTTCCGCCGATATGGAAAAGGTCATCAATACGGCAAAGCAGATCGCTCTGACCGACTATACCGTGCTGATCCGCGGAGAAAGCGGAACAGGAAAAGAGCTGATGGCCCAGTCCATACACAACGCTTCTTATCGGAAAAATATGCCTTTTATCGCTATAAACTGCGCCGCTCTTCCCGACAACCTGCTCGAAAGCGAGCTGTTCGGCTACGAACCGGGAGCCTTTACCGGCGCGCACAACAAGGGCAAGGTGGGACTCTTCGAACAGGCTAATCACGGCTCCATTTTTCTCGATGAGATCGGCGATATTTCGCCCAAACTCCAATCCCGTCTGCTCCGTACGATTCAGGAAAAACAGATCATGCGCATCGGCAGCGACCGGGTCATCGACGTGGACATCCGTCTGATCACCGCCACCAACAAAGATCTGGAGAAAGCCGTCGCCGACGGAAGCTTCCGCAGCGACCTCTTCTTCCGGCTCAACGTCCTCCCGATCGTAGTTCCGCCTCTGCGCAGGAGAAAAGAAGATATTCTGGAACTGCTGAAGCACTTCCTCGGCGCGGAATACAAGAATATCACTCCCGAGGAAAAGGAAATGCTGGTTCAGTATAACTGGTCGGGCAACGTGCGGGAGCTGGAAAACGTGTCTGTATTTTATAAGTCTCTTTCCTCCCTGCCCGAGTACATCTATCAGCATACCGGCAGAGAGATGCAGTCCGCATCTTCCTTCCTTCAGGACAACAGCATAGATCTGCAGCTGCTGCAGATCATCCATTCGAATACCACGCTGTCCCACGGAATAGGCCGATCTTCTCTGCTCTATCTGCTGAAAGAGCGAAACATTCCTGTAAGCGACGGAAAACTGCGGGAGCTGCTGTCCCAGCTCCAGAAAAACGGGTACATTGACGTCGGCAAAGGACGGTACGGAACGCGAATCACCACAAAAGGGCTGGAATATCTACAGGAGAGACAGATCGAAATTTAATTCCCCAATTCCGTTTTCCCTCTCTTCACATATAGAAAGAACCGGCGCGCCCCGCTGAAACATGCGGGGCGCGCCGGTTCTTTCTATATGTAATCACACAAGCAGACAGTTTTACTCGAACAGATCCTTTGCTTTTTTCAACTCCTCGATGATCTGGATATGCTGCGGACAGACATCTTCGCAATTTCCGCACTCAATGCATTTAGAAGCCACACCGCCCTCGCGGGTTTCCCAGCTGTAATTGCCTTCAGCTCCCTCTTTGTTTCCATAGATCATATAATTGTTGACGGCGCGGAAAATTCCCGGAATCGCAATTCCCTGCGGGCATCCTTTTTCACAATAGCGACAGGCCGTGCAAGGAACCTGTGGCATCGAATCCAGCGCCTTAGTCACATCGTCGATGACTTTCTGTTCCTCCGCGCTGAGCGGCTTGAAATCGGCCATCGTATTCAGATTATCCTCCATCTGCTCGACGTTGCTCATTCCGCTCAAGACAGTGAGCACGCCGGGAAGAGACGCTGCGTAGCGAATAGCCCACGAGGACAGAGAAGCATCCGGCGCAGCCTCCTTGAATATACGGCTGACCTTGTCCGGAAGGTTGGCCAGCGATCCGCCTTTCACCGGCTCCATGACGATGATCGGTTTTCCGTATTTTCTGGCCGTCTCATAGCACTTTCTGGCTTCCACCGTCGGACTTTCCCAATCCGCATAGTTGATCTGCAGCTGTACGAAATCCATCTCCGGATGGGCCTTCAGTACTTTCTCCAGTTCTTCCGCTTTATCGTGCATGGAAAAGCCCAGATTGAGAATCAGACCTTCTTCCTTTTTCCTGGCGAGAAAGTCCCAAATGTGGAAATCATCGAAAGGCTGTGTTCTCTTATCTCCCAGGTTGTGAAGAAGGAAAAAGTCGAAATAACCCGCTCCCGTCCGCGTAAGGGACGTCTCGAACATGGCTTTGGCTTCCTCTTCAGTGGAGACGTACCACGCCGGAAGCTTAGTAGCCAGCTGAAAGCTGTCCCGCGGATGGCGGTCTACCAGGGCCGTTTTCACCGCTTCCTCCGACTTGCCGTCCAGATAGCCATAGGCCGTATCAAAGTAAGTAAAACCTCTTTCGAGGAACATATCCACCATCTGCTTCGTCTGCTCGATGTCGACTTCCTCTCCGTTCATCGGAAGACGCATCAGTCCGAAGCCCAGTTTCTTTATATCCGAAAGCTTTTCGTATATTTTTGTTTCTCCTTTCTCAAATTCAATCATATAACCGAATCCCGGAGCAGGGGTCCAGTCCCACATATTCGCCTTCACATCGGGGAACAGCATCTGCATCATCGCCGAAATTACGCCGCCATGGCAGACCACAACGGAAATCGCATCCCGTCCGCTGTGCCGATGGGACAGTTCTTTTAAACGGTGGTAGCCCAGCAGCTCTTTCAGCCCCGCTTCAATTCTTGCGGCAAATTCATTCCGGGATTCTCCCCCGGGCAGTTTGACGTCGCCGGTCTCGTCGTAACACCAGCGTTCGAAATCGCTGTAATCCTTCAGCTGATCATAGGTGCTGCACTCGTAGTCGCCGAAGTTCATCTCCCGAAGCAGGGAAATTTCCCGATGAGGCTGCCGGCCGAAGAGAATCTCAAAGGTCTGTTCCGTCCGCAGAAGCCCGGTCGTGTAGCAGTCCACATCGCCGGTGATCTTCGGATAGATATCCTTCTTCGCCAGCTTCCGCAGCTTTTCCTCGCCTTCTTTGGCCAGGGGAAGATCCGCCTTTCCGTAGAACCACATCTTCTGATTGCCTTCCGTGATTCCGTGGCGGATCAGATAAATCCTCGACGCCATCTACTTCACCTTGCTCCCTATTCCGCAGAACACCCTGATCACTTCTTCCGCTTCCTGTCCGAGGTAGGTCATACATCTGCCGGTCATCTCTCTCCACGCCCGTTCCGTCTTGTCTACGGGCACTACGCCCTGAGAGATATCGTCGCAGATGACGATTTTATCTCTGAGCCTGTGGATGTTGTCCTCGAGACATTCTTTGGCGTCCAGCCCCTCCTTGACGCAGGCAAGGACAAACTTATCCAGATCCGCGATAACTTTCCGGTCAAAGTTTATTACCATGGTCTCCATATCGCAGTGATAGACGTCTTTCTCTGCGAGCCTGTAGGTCTTCAGCACATAATCCAATTTGCCCTGATAGGCTCCTCCAAACACTAATATCATATTTCACCTCATCTGTATAATTAATAAGACGGTCGGCCTCGCCGATTCTGTTTGGCGAAAACCTCCGAGCCGTTTCCGCGTTATTTTGCCGCTACAGAACGGCCAAAGCGATAATTCCCGCTAATTCTCCCGTGCATATGGTGTATCCGGCAATATCGCCGCTCATTCCGCCAAGCTGTTTTCTTCCATAGGCGCAGGCCAAAAATGCAGCCGCGGCATTTATCGCCGCGCAGACCAGCGTCCTGACCGGATCGCCGGAGATGAACCCGGCGATCGCTGCAAGAACAGCGATCTGAACAAAAACAGCAGCTCTGTACTTTCCTCTGCCGGGCATTTTATAATCCTCTACATACTGACTGTGACCTATAGGCTTATAGGTCAGCACGCTGAATCCGCCGATTCCCCGGCTGATCACCGGCAGGAGCAGAAGATCGGCAAAGCCGAGTCGATATACAGCCGAACTGACCGCCGCAAACCAGCACAACAGCAGAAAAGCGACCGTCACCACGGCGAAAGCGCCTACGGTAGAATCCTTGAGAATCCGCTGCCGCTCTTCGAGAGGTCTCCTCGACATGATGGCATCGTTGCAGTCCATAAAACCGTCCATGTGCATAAATCCGCACACGGCGAAAGGATAGAACATCATCACAAATCCGATCAGCAGCAGGGGAATATCCAGCTGCAGCAGGACCCAGTACAGCGCCATCCACAGCAGACCGATCACCGCGCCTACCGCCGGCAGAAAGGCCAGCATCAGATTTTTCAGCTTTCCATCCCACTTTTTATACGGACAGGGCAGCACGATAAAATTTCCCCACGCCATAAAAAAGGCGGTAATTACTTTCATTCTTTCTCTCTCTTCAATAATAATAAGTATGTCCGAATGCCACTTCGATAACCTTATCACAGGTTCCCGCAAGACTTCTGTCCGCAAAAGCCAGAGCTTTCCGGTAGTTCTCCGTATAGCTGTCGAAGAGTCTTCCGTCCGAGTATATGTAGTCGGAAACAAAGACTGTATTGCCGGTCTTCTCTGCGAATCTGCACAGGTCCGCCGCTACTCTCTTTCCGGCGCCGAAATCGCAAGTTCCGTCGGGACGAAACATCTCGTTGGACAGAAGCGCAGTCACGCTGTCCAGAAGAAACACGCCCCGGCAGTCGACTCCGTCTCGGAGCGCGCCGCATATATCCCTGCCCTGCTCAAGGGTTTCAAATCCCCATCCGGCCCTCTCTTCGATGTGCCGTCTGATCCTCTGGCGATCTTCTTCATCCGTCGGTATCATCGTCGCCACATAGTATAGAGGCACGTTTTCTGATACAGCCATGGCCTTTGCAATTCTCTGTGCATGCATGGACTTTCCGTTTTTACATCCTCCGCTGATAAAGATATTCATCAGAACAGATTATCCCTCCTGATTTCTTCCAGATAATCTCCGTCTATAGACGCTTCTTCCAGCGTCTTCATCAGATTCATCGATGCCACGGCGGTCTCGATGATCTTGAAGGCCGGCGGACATCCGCTGCCTTCTCCGAGACGCATCCGCAGATCGAACATCGGTTCAAGGCCCAGACGATCGAGGGCGATCTGATAGCCGATTTCATAGGACTTGTGCGAAGCGAACATGAAATCCACGACTCTCGGGTTCAGTTCCTTTGCCACGCAGGCCGCCACCGCCGAGATAAAACCGTCGATGACTACCGGAATGCGGTAAATTCCTGCGCCCAGGAAGGCTCCGGCCATAGCGCAGATATCGTATCCGCCTACCTTGGCCAGCTTTTCAATGGGGTCGTTCATACACCAACTGTTTACCGCGTCGTCTACGATCTTAATCTTCTTTGCCAACCCCTCGTCGTTGAGTCCGCCGCCTCTGCCGACCACTTGTTCGGCTTTTGCTCCGGTCAGGGCACTGAGAACCGCCGAGCTGGTCGTCGTATTTCCGATTCCCATTTCACCCACGCCGAACAGCTGTATGCCGGCCTTTTTCATCGCCTCTGCAGCCTCCAGTCCGATCAGTATGGCTCTGACTGCTTCTCCTCTGGTCATAGCCGCTTCTTTGGCCAGATTTCTCGTTCCGTTGGCAATTCGCCGGTTGACGATCTTCACTGGAATTTTTCCCTGATCGTCCAGCATAGAATCGGTGTAAAGCTCCTGTGGAATTTCCATAGCCACGCCCACATCGGTTACCAGAAGATCGATGCCGAAATACTTGGCCATAGAGCTGACTCCGGTGTATCTGCGTGTAAAGTTGATCGTCTGAGACAGGGTAACGGACTGGGGTGCTGAAGCCACGCCTTCCTCTACCACGCCGTTGTCGGAGCACATGACGGCTACGCACTGCCGGGTCACATCGTTGCCTACCGGCTTGCCGGTAATCCCGGCGATCTTTATGGACATGTCCTCCAACCGTCCCAAGCTTCCCGGCGGTTTCGCCAGATAATCCTGACGGTCTTTGGCCGCTTTCATCGCGTCGCCGTCCAGTTCTTTTATCTCTCCAATCATCTCAAACAATTTTTTCTCGTCGTTCATTGCACCATCCTCTTTTCTCGTTTTGTACGCCAATACAATCATCTTATCATATTTTTGTCTGAAAAAAAAGTTTCTTGCCTTGTAAACTTTCGACGACTTTAATATAATTATCTTACATGTAAAAGAAACAATTTTTTATGAAAAGGATTTGATCGTATGAACAAGAAACTACAGAGCGACATCATGCTGCTCATCACCGCACTCATCTGGGGTTCGGCCTTCGTAGCACAGAAAGCCGGAGCTGTTCTGGAGCCTTTTACATACAACGGCATCCGTATGTTGATCGGCGGTCTCGTGCTCATCCCCGTCATCTTTATCTTCAAGCACATCAATAAAGACGAAACGGTAGATCAGCAAAAAACCGAAGCGGAAAAACAGGCGGAAAAGAGAACCCTGCTGATCGGCGGAATCTGCTGCGGACTGGTATTGTGCACAGCATCGACTCTGCAGCAGTTCGGCCTCTACTTTGAAACCGATGCAGGAAAAGCCGGTTTCATCACTTCGCTGTACATCGTCATTGTACCGGTACTGGGCCTTTTCTTCGGAAAGAAGGTTCGCCCTCTGGTCTGGTTCTGTGTAGCCCTTGGCGCCATAGGATTCTATCTGCTGACTATGGCGGGAAAAGGCTCCGGAGGATTGGCGCTTTCCACAGGAGATCTGTTCGTATTGATCTGCGCCGTGGCTTTTTCCTGCCACATTCTGGTGGTGGATCACTTTTCGCCTAAGTGCGACGGAATCAAACTCTCCTGTATTCAGTTCCTCACAGCAGGAATCGTGGGCATCGTTTGTATGTTCATCTTTGAAAATCCGGTCTGGGCGGATATCGTAGACTGCTGGCTGCCAATTCTGTACTGTGGTGTGGTTTCTTCCGGTATCGGCTATACGCTGCAGGTTCTCGGTCAGCAGCATGCGGAGCCTACGGTGGCTTCTCTGATCATGAGCCTGGAATCGGTATTCTCCGTACTCTTCGGTGTACTGCTCCTGGGCGAAAGCCTGACTTTGATCGAAGGAGTGGGATGTATCGTCATCTTCGTGGCGGTTATCATTCCGCAGCTTCCTTCTAAGGAAGAACGGCTCAAAGCGTAAACAGGGAAATGGCAAAAGCGCTGCCGCATGAAAATGCGGCGGCTTTTTCATTGGTAATGAGATGCAGGGAATAAAACACAGGGTATAACAGATCTCAGAAAGCCGATCTGCCATACTGCTTCGACTTTTTCCGATTTCAGACAGCTAAATGAAGAACCGAGAGGTAAATTTGCCATACTCCCTTTCTTTTTTTCAATTTCAGACGGAAATCCTGCCGGAAACTGGCACCAGATACATTTTTACCAGTCAAACCTCGCCCTTTATTTCCATATATTTCTATTTTCTGCGCGACCGAGCAAGAATTTCTTCTCAGATCCGTCTGAAAAAAGAATAATTTACTGCAATATGGCATTTTGAACAAAAATCCCGATTTTCCTCCGTCTGAAATCCAAATTTTTTTGTAAAATATGGCGCAGATCGGATTTTTCTCAGCGCCGGCAGATCGCTGATCGTCGATCAGAAAGGAAGTTATCATGGACGACATACTTTTATCTTTGGAAAAGGACTTTTTCCGCTATGAAAAAATTTCGGACCGCTCTTATGTCGACGCGGTCCTCCACAGGCGATTCTGTGAAATGGGCGCCTCCGGCCGGATATTCGGCAGAGAGGAAACCATAGAAGCTCTGCTTTCCGCGAAAAAGAACCGCCCCATCGCTATTTTCAATTTTCGACAGGAAAAGGTCGGCGACAGATGCTACATCGTTCACTACATGACTAAAAGCGGTGGCCGTCTATTTTTCCGCACCTCCGTATGGACAGACGAAACAGGCAGACTGCAACTGTTCTTCCATCAGGCTTCAGAGATGAAGATACCGGTCAGCTTGGTCGAATATTGATCGCAAAAAACAGAAGAGGACCGGATATCCGGCCGATCCGTCTGCCGGTCGTTTCCCCAGTCCTCTTCTGTTTTTTATTCGGCTATCGCTCTTCGCTGCCGTCTCTTCTGCCTCTGATCAGCGCCAAAGAAACAGCGCCGAGAGCAAGAACAGACAGTCCAAGGGCCGACAACCAAAAGGCCAGATCAGTCCGATCGCCGGTCTGCGGATTTACGCTGCCGGTATCACCGTTCTCTTCTCTGCCCGTCTGAGCATCTGCATTTTCTTCTTTTCCGCTCTGAGTTTTCTCGTTGTCTGAACCTGTCGGATGATTTGTATCGATTTCCTCCGTTTCCGACTGATCTCCTTCGCCGGATTCTCCCGTCTGCTGATCATCTTCTTCATCAGGCTGCTGATCGTCCTCTTCATCAGGCTGCTGATCACTGTCTCCGCCTTCGGTATCTCCGTCTTCCGGATCTTCCAAATCCGAACCCGGTGTTTGTTCGCCTTCGTCCGGTTCCTGTGTATCGCCGCCGGAATTCTCTCCGTCGTCGTTATCGTTCTGACCGCCGCCCGGATAATTCGTATCTTCGTCTTCATCCGGCTTCTGCGGCTTTTCACTGCTGATAACCGGTTTCGTCTTACCGTCTGCCGTCACATACAGGGTACCCCCGTCGAAACTGTTCTGAACCACCTTTTCATCCAAAGTACCATCCGCGTAAGCCACCTGGAGGCTGCCTTCTTCTGCCCCGGTGATCTCTACGTAATCGTCTTCCGGATGATATTTTACGGTGACGAGCTCCCCGTCTTTGCTTTTTCCGCTGAACTGGACGTCGAGTTCTCTTCCGCCAGGAAAATACCGGCACCCCAGATTGACCTGATCACCCGAAGCCGCCACTCTTCCGACGGCCACAGTAGAGCCCGCTGTATTCTGATCCTCCGTCAAGGTGAGGACTGCCCTCTCGTCGGCCTCCACAGAATAGACTGCGTAATCATCTGCAAGGCGAACCAAGCTGCTGACAGGCAAATCAAAATCCCCCGGCCCATGCAGCCAGTACAGCTCCGTCTCCCCTTCCGATGACGACTGCGCAGCATCTCCGTCCCCGGAAAATCCGGTAATTTTCGTCAGCAAACCGTCCAGCGCCTCGCCGAAGAGACCGGCCGTTTCTACAAGAATTCCGCTGCCGGTATAGAGCAGCGATTCTTCCGCGCCCACTTGACTCAGCTCCCGTACAACTTCTTCGATATCGATGTCCGGCAGATAAAAATAGCTCAGTGTATTCGTATTGCGCTGAGAAATCTCCTCGTTGTTCCAGCCTGCCCGGCCGGCCAGGTTCCAGAAAGCGTCGCCGCTTAAATAGTCGGTCACCGTCAGATGCTCTGTCGCACGAACGCCCGGATTAAAGACGGTAATATCCAAATCGCCGGAATCTGTAATCTGATAGGAAAACGGCACTACCATGTGACCGATGCCGGCCGCGTTTTTCAGGCAAATGATCGGAACCTCTCCCGTTCCGCTATTAAAAGCATCTATAGCCGCAGCGAGTCCTTCATAATCAAAGAGTCCGTCGTCTGCCTCCTGAATTTCCGGCAGATACTGCAGAAGATGACAGGTCTCGATGTAGTCGCGGGCCGTAAATTCACCGAATTCCTCACTCATCGGCGTATCCTCTGCCACCTGATTCAGCGACGTCTTCCCGCCGAAGTTCTCCGCCTGCAGATCGCCGCGCAGAACCGCGGCCAGTCCCATAGACATACCTGCGCAGAGGCCGTCTTCGCCCCAGTAGCCTCCGCCGGAGTTCTCCAGCTTCAACTTTAAAAGCGTTCCTTTTGCTGCGCCATAGAGGAGATTCACCTTCGTTTGACTGATTTCCTGTATATCCGGCTCTATGGTCCACATCTGATACTGACTTTTCAGCAGTTCCGACTGATACAATATGTTTCCGTCCCAGTCCAAAACGCGAAAATAATAATTGGTATTTGATTTCAGACTTCCTTCCTGCACATCTGCAGAAGCATTCATGGAAATATCGATGTGGGCGTTTCCTTCCGCGCCATCGTAATACTCCGGCTCATTCCACTCGGCGACTTTCTCTCCGCCGGAAAGTTCCATCAGTTCCACCTTACCCATAAAGGCGTCTCCGTCAGTCATTCCCTCCAGAGTCTCCAGATCCAGTTGGATCGACGTATGTCCCGTCAGATCCAGTCTGGTCGGACTCGCCGAGAACCGGGTCACCTTAAAATTGCTGTAATCAGGCACTATGCGCGTCTTCTTCTTTTCCTCGCTGTATGCGCTGACGCGATTTTCCTCAATCGCGCAAATCTTATAGATATAAGTTTTTCCTTCTCTTACTTTTTTATCGGTATAGGTGTACATCGGTAAAAGAGTTTCCAGGCCGGCCTGACACTCGCTTTCCTCGATCCGAGCCACTTCCTCAAAGGTTTTGCCGCCGTCATCGCTGCGCATGATACCGAACCGATTAGGCGCGTCTTCGTCTGAGCTGCCTGCAGACAGCATCCACACGAGCCGCAGACCTTCCGGCTCATTGTAGACGTCCAGAAACTCGGGCCGTTCCAGAATCTCCGGCATCTGGTCCGGAGTAAAATTGTAATAGATAACCGCGTCTTTCAGGGCGAGATTGTCATCTTCTATTTCTATCTGGGCCCACTGTTCTGCCGTGCCCCCGTAATACACATTGCGAAAGCTATCCATAGTTGTAAGAGCCCAGTTTGAAATCTTCTTCACAGAAGTGGGAATATAGACGCTGACCATATCGTGGCATCCGATGAACGTCGCCGCACTAATTTCATCTATCGAAGGCGGAAGAACAGCCTGCTTCAGACCCGAACTACGAAATACACCCGAATTGAAGTCTGTAACACTTTCGGGAATATCTATACTTTCCAGAGACCTGCAGCCCGCAAAGGCCCGGTAGCCGATATACTGCAGATTTTGCGGAAGTTCAACGCTGCTCAGATTTGTGCAGCTTACAAAAGTCCAATTTTCGATTCGCGTAACGCCGTCAGGTATGGCGATGGCTTCAAGACTTTTGCAGCTGGAAAAAGCCTCTTTACCTATGCTGGTCACACTGTCGGCGATTTCCACTTCTTTCAGATTCGTCAGTCCGCTGAAAAAGGATTTTCCGATATGGGTTACCCCTTCCTCAATGCGAACCCGCGTAATGATCTTCTCGGCCTCTTCTGCAGAGAGATCGTGCCGGTGCGACGAGCCCTCTCCCAAATAATACTCCAAAAAGGAATAACCTTCCATTTTCCCGCTGCCGCTGATTAGCAGCAGGCCGTCCGCATATACCGTAAATTGTACGGAAGATCCCGTATTGTGAGCAGAACATCCGCCCTTAACCAGAATTTCCGGCTCCGCCGCACCGTCGTCTGCCGCCAGGGTCGTCTGCGGCGTCAGCATTCCCAGTATCAGCATTACCGCCAAAAACAGAACCGGCACGCGTTTTTTCTTCATCGCTTATCACATCCTTTCTCTTTCACATCGGCAGAACATTTGTCCCTGCACGCTTCTCCTCCGCCTGCAGGGGGGGGGAGAGCCGGTCATCTTTCCTGCGCCATTTGCTCCAATATTTCCGCCGTCTGGTCTGCGCTCAGCGTCTGTCCGCTGACCGGTAAATGGGAAAGATAGCCGTGAAATGCCCGGCAAAGATCCGATTCCCTTATCCTTATGTAGGAAAAGCCATCCTGCAGCGCAAAATTTTCCGTGGTAAAAAATCCCGCGCCGGATCTCGCCGAAGTGGTCATGCTGAGATAATCGGGAAAAACCCCCGGTTTCAGCATGCGCCCGGTGATCCCGCCCCTGCGGATTTCTGCCACCAGCGCCATCGTCAGCTTTCGGCGCTGTTCTGCCGGAAAAGGTTTCACATAGGCAGAAGGAAAATCGTCCAGTGCACCGGATTCAAGGAACCGCTCTATACCACCCCGGGAGAACAGGGTATAAAACCGTTCAATCTGACGCAGCCGGATAAATCGTCTCTGCGCGGCTTCTCTCAGCGGTTCGTAAAAAGACAGTTCCTTTTTCAAATACCGGTCGATTACCCCTTCATTGTAAAATCTGCCGAAACACGGCTGATCCATAATCATGTAAAAACCGTTTTCATCGGTATGATCGTCATAAGACATCAGGATCTTCACCGGATCATCGGTATACTGAATCAGCCTGTAACAGTGCTCGAGAAGATTCTGAAAGTGGCGCCGGTAGTATTCGATCTGATCTCTGCCCCGCAGCAGCATAGCCTGTTCTCCGTTTTCAAAGAGACAGACTACGCAGCTGTGGGTTACCAAAAAGTAGGGGAAGGAATCGGTATACAGCGAAGACAAACTGCTGTCGTAGTAATAGTAAGGTTGATACCGCCTCTTCGAGAGCAGGCAGATGGGAAGGATCCTGCAGAAGCATTCCAAATTGTGCAGATTGATATCCTCTGCCGAACCGGAAGCGTCAAAAGCGATGATCTGACGGATATCCGCATCCAGTCCTCCATCCAGACAGCGTCGAAGCAATTCGTCACTGAGAAAACTGTTCACAGGAGGAACCGTCAGATCAATTCTGGCGTCCGCGCGCATCAGTTCCTCGCTGAGCACCATGCGCAGCAGTGGCTGGACATTGGAAGCGCCGGAAAAAACAGAGCGATCTCCGGCATACTGTTCCAGACTCATCAGCAGCCGCGTTTCCGCAAAGGGCGGCATGGTAAAGTTCAGTTCGGCCAATTCCGAAAAGAGACGTCCCACCATTTCTCTGGAGCGACGCAGTCCTTTCTTTTCAAACTGCTCGTCGTAATAAGCGCGAAACCGACGTTCCTCTTCCGGCGTCAGATGCAGATGACGAATCAATCCATCCATCGCATCATATGGCAGCACCCGCTGTCCGGCTAAGGTTTTAGAGAGAGTGGTCCGTTCCACCCCCGAAAGTCGGGAAAGAGCCGAAACAGTCAGCTGTTTCGTTTCCAAGAGTTCCCGCAGATATTGACTGAACGGCAGCATTGTCTTCACCTCCTTCAGCCTGTCAATAGATTTTTCTGAAAATTCTTCAGAATCACGTACATTATAGCATAGGTTCACAAAAAAGGTGTGCGGAAAACGCAGTGTTTTCCTGCACACCTTTTGTCACACCTCTCAGATAAACTGCCCCATCCTTCTTTGCTTTGGAGACAGCTACCGCATAATAATATAAAATGTGTACGCCGCATACAGCGCAACCATGACGAATCCCTTGGAACGACCTACCTGCTTTCCGAACCGTCCGAAGAGGAGCATCAGGATACAGACTCCGATCAAAACGACCGTATCGGTGATGTTTTCCGCCGCAACAGTAATCGGCCGTATGGACGACGACATGCCCAGAATAAAGAGTATATTGAATATGTTTGAACCTATGGCGTTGCCCAGAGCCAGTCCGCTCTCCCCCTTTCGCGAAGCCACGATGCTGGTCACCAGTTCCGGCAGAGATGTCCCGATAGCTACGATAGTCAGGCCGATCAGTGTCTCGCTCAGACCCAGAGACGCGGCGATAGCAGAAGCGCTGTCCACCACGGTATCTCCTCCGAATACCACGGCCGCCAGGCCCAAAATGATGTAAATCCCGCTCTTGGACAGAGAAATCTCTTCGATCTCCTCTTCCGTCCGGTTCTTCAGCGCGGAGCGGACCATGGCGAAAAGATAGACCGCGATGCCGCAGAGAAGGACGAGTCCTTCCCATCTGAGCAGTATACCGTCGATAACAAAGAAAAACAGCACGACGGTCACCAGGAAGTTGACCGGAAGATCCCGTTTCACGATCTGAGAATCCGCCGTAAACGGCTTGATCAGCGCGCACACGCCTACGACAACGAGCGTGTTGAATATATTGGAACCGACGATGTTGCTGACTGCAATTTCATTGCTTCCGGCGATTCCGGCCGAAATGCTCACCGCAGCTTCAGGAAGGCTGGTTCCGATGGCTACGATGGTCAGACCGATAATTACCGAGGGCACCTTGAGATACTTAGCCAAAGACGCACTGCCCTCTACAAAGAAATCAGCGCCTTTGATCAAAAGAATAAAACCAATAAGAAGCAGTATGTAGTCCATTTTTTCCTCCGTTTACTTCATTATACAGACAACCTTAAAAAGAATACCAGAAAACGGAAGAAAAGTAAATATCACAGCGTCTTTGACTTTATCTGCGAGTTATTCGCTTCCTTCTTCCTTCCGCATCTCCCACAGCCGGCTATATCGGCCTCCTGTTTCGACCAGCTCCTCGTGAGAGCCGCTTTCCGCGATTCTGCCTCCCTCCATGACATATATCCGGTCAAAGTTTTTCACAAACTGCAGTCTGTGCGTCACGGCAATCACCGTTTTATCCGCGCCTAACCTCTCTATCCTCTCGCCGATCTGCCGCTCTGTTTCATCTCTCTTTTGACCGCCGCGCATTGGGCGCCTTCGGGATTGTCAGGAAATAAAATTTGGAGTATACTGATCACAGAACGATTCACATTAAGGACAGGGAGTGATAAATATGATCAATCGGGAAGAAGCTCTCGCGCTTCTGAAAAAATACAACAAGGATCCGTTCCACATCCATCACGGCGTCACCGTCGGCTGTGTCATGAAATATCTGGCCGAAAAACTGGGTTACGGAGAAGACGCCGATTTCTGGGAAGTCTGCGGAATACTTCACGATATCGATTTCGAAATGTGGCCGGAAGAGCACTGCAAAAAAGCGCCCGAGCTGCTGAAGGAAGCCGGTGTCGACGAAAGCATCATCCACGCCGTCGTTTCCCACGGATACGGAGAATGCGCCGACGTGGCTCCGGAACACGAGATGGAGAAAGTTCTTTTCGCAGTGGACGAGCTGACCGGTCTGATCGGCGCGGCTGCGCTGATGCGGCCTTCAAAGAGCTGCAAGGATATGGAACTGAAATCGCTGAAGAAAAAATTCAAGGACAAGCGTTTTGCCGCCGGATGCAGCAGAGAGATCATCACCCGCGGCGCAGAGCAGCTGGGCTGGGAACTGGAAAAACTGCAGCAAGAAACCCTCGAAGCCATGCAGGCCTGCGAAGACGAAATCCAGCAGATCGAACAGTCCGCAGCAGGAGAATAAAAATTTTAGAAAGGAACTTGAATCTATGTTTTACGAAATGACCATCGCAGGACTCAAGCGCCAGCTGCCGCTGTGCAAGATCAACGACGATCTCTATATCGGCGCTTTCATCATGTTCAGCGATGTAGAAATCACAAAGAAATGCGCAGAAGAACTGCTGAAAAAGGCGCCGGACTTCGACGTGATCATCACCGCCGAGTCCAAGGGCATTCCTCTGGCCTACGAAATGGCCCGGCAGGCGGGAATCGACGACTATGTGGTGGCCAGAAAAGGACCAAAGCTCTACATGAAAAACATCATCACCACAGAGGTGGACTCTATCACTACGGATCACATACAGACCCTGTGTTTGGGAGACAAAGAGACGAATCTGCTCAAGGGCAGACGGGTTCTCATCGTAGACGATGTCATCAGCACCGGCCAGTCTCTCCTTTCTCTGGAAAAGCTGGTAAACCAGGTAGGCGGAAACATCGTGGGCAAAATGGCCGTCCTTGCCGAAGGCGATGCAGCAGACAGAGACGATATTCTCTTTCTGGAAAAGCTGCCCGTATTCAACGCTGACGGAAGCATCAAACAGCCCTCATAAGTCTTCCCATTCGGACCGAAAGACAGCAGCAGAAGGTTTTTCAAACGGCATAGCCCGACCGCTATGCCGTTTATCTTGAAAAAAGAATATCTCAACGAGGTGAGCATGAAAATGAACAGCCAAAAGATATATGACATGACCTTCGGCAAAATATATCCCCTTTTGGTAAATAAAGCGGAGAAAAAAGGAAGGACGAAGGAAGAGGTAAACCAGATAATTACCTATCTGACCGGTTATACTACAGAAGAGATCGAAAAAGCCGCGGCTTCTTCGCTGACGTATGGAGACTTTTTCCGACAAGCTCCGCAAATGAACCCCAACCGCAAAAAGATCACCGGCACGGTCTGCGGTGTTCGCGTGGAAACGATCAGCGAACCGCTGATGCAGGAAATCCGCTACCTGGATAAGCTGATCGATGAGCTGGCCAAGGGAAAGCCGATGGAAAAAATTCTGCCCGTTTAACTCTGCGGCAGAAGAGAAAGTCGAAAGTTAAAGATTGAACGGAGAACAGAATGAGCAGAAGGCTTTACCAATTCGAAGCGCTGATCGAGCCCGTCCCCGACGGCGGAGGCGCCTACGTGCGTTTCCCCTGGGATCTGCGAAAAGAATTCGGCAAAGGACGCGTGAAAGCAGAAATCACCTTCGACGGCGAATTCTATTCCGGCAGTATCGTAAACATGGGTGTTAAAAACGAGGATGGATCGATCTGCTACATCATAGGCATTCGAAAAGATATCCGCGCTAAAATAGGGAAACAACCCGGAGATACGGTTTCCGTCACGATAAAAGCAGCCGGGTAAATCGCCGCTGCAGAAGAAGAAAAATCTTCTTTGAAGGCGGCGCCTCTTCGAAAGAACAGCCGCAGAGAACGGCCCCCAATCGGACATTCCTCAAAGCGCCCGGCTTCCGCCGGGCGTCTGCCTCCTGGATAACTCTGCGAGAAAACGCCGGCCCTGAACCGACTATAGGGTGATTCCGCAGCCCTCAGAGAGAAATTTTTCTATTTTTTCTCTCCTTTCTGTCTCTTCCTTGGGCCAGGTGAAGAGGTCCACCCCTTTCCAGCTGGCGTGATCCACGCTGAAAGTCGGTATCTCGTTCTCATATATCGCTTCACTGGCGTCTACCCGAAAGCCGTTGGCCTGCTTTTTATGCGGTCCTCCGTTGAGAATGAATCCCTTGATATCTCCCAGGCCTTCCAGATAGGCTTCGTCTGCGTCGTGAGGGCAGATGACGGCTTTCACGCCGAAGCTCTCCACATCCTCTTTGATCAGCTGACAGTTTTCATGGCCCAGATCCACGATGACAACAATTCCCTCGGTCATTTTACTCTTCCTCTCTTTCCACAAGCTTTCCGTACACCACCAGTCTGGCGTCTTCGAATTCATAAGTGCAGGTGCTCAGCATGACGATGCGGTCTCCGGCAGAAACGAAAACGTCCGTATCAATCTCGCTGTTTTCCCTGATCCAGTTCAGGTACTCCTGCTCTTCCTCTGCACTTTCAAAGCTGTATTTATATCTGTCGCTGTCTGAAGCAACAGTAACGACGCCGAAAATATAAAGATCGTATTTTTTCTCCGGCGTAATCAGCATCATCTTCCTGTGCTTTTCATAATAGTCCCTGTCCCGATACTCTGCAAGAGAATTGAACATACTGCCATCCCGCATGCGATGCCCGTACAGAATGGTATTGAAATCGGAAAACGGATTTTCACAGCGGTAATCGATAAAAATAGAGCCTTTCCCGTTCCATTCTCCGTTGATCATGCGGTAAAGGTAGTACTGATTGTCTTCTCCCTGCACCACGGGATAATTGATCACCGTGTCTTCAGAATAGATCCAAGCCTTGACATCTTCGTTTGTCTCAAGCAGCGCTTCAAAATCCACTTCTCCGGAAAAAGAGGAACCGTCGGTTCCCGCCGCGCTCTGCACCTTTTCGTATTCCTCCGTTCCCACGTGGTACTCGTGGAGTATTGTTCCAATCTTATATAAACTGAACGCGATTACAGCAAGAAGGAGAACGATGACGATTCTGTATACTGTACTGCTCTTTTTTCTCTTTGCTTTTCCCATCAGTTCAAGCTCCTTCCTGACTGTGTCGAAATCTGCCTTTGGTCATGATTATACCTCTTTTTTCTGTGAATATCTACCACACTTTTCTTTTTCTTCCGCGTATAAAATTCCGTCCCTCTCAAATATTAACACTATGGAATTGATAGTATTTGTTATAGGCGGAATCTGTTACGGTCTTACGGAACTGCTTTACCGAGGATACACCCATTGGACCATGATCCTGACCGGCGGCGCGGTGGTGCTGACCTTCTACCTTCTGCTGCCCTGTTTCTTTGAAATGAACGTCCTGCTGTCGGCTTTGGCCGGAGCTCTGATCATTACAACCTACGAGTTTGCCATGGGTTCTGTGGTCAATCTCTGGCTTCACTGGGACGTCTGGGATTACTCAGGCCGTCCCGGCAACATTCTGGGCCAGATCTGTCCCCTCTTTACCTTTTACTGGTTCGTATTATGCCTTGCCTTCTTCTCCCTGATAAAATATAATAAACTTATATTTTTCTGACCATAAACGACACATTTAAACGGGAGATGAAATTATGTCAAAATACGATTACAGCAGACTGCAGAACGGCAGCGATATCAGAGGCGTCGCTATTGACGGTGTTGCCGGCGAAGAGGTAAACCTGGACGCCGAGGCTGCAGAACGAATAGCAAAAGGCTTTCTCTACTATCTGGTGATCCATACGGGCAAACCCGCCTCGGAGCTGACCATCTCTGTCGGACGGGATCCCCGGCTTTCCGGTCCCGCTCTTGCCGAAAGTTTCTTTCGGGCGCTCGCGCCGTACGGCTGCAGGATTCTCGACGCAGGGCTTTGCTCAACGCCGGCCATGTTCATGTCTACCTTATTCAAGGAATACCGCTGCGACGGCGCAGTCATGATCACGGCCAGTCACCTGCCGTTCAACCGGAACGGATTCAAGTTTTTTGACCGGGCCGGTGGGCTGAATAAAGGCGATATTACCGATATCCTCACTTTCGCGGAGTCGGATTCCATACTGAATTCCCTGAGACCGTCCGCAAAGAAGGAACCGGAAGCGATTTCCCTTCTGGATACATATGCCTCCTATCTGCGCGGCCTGATTACAAACGGAGTCGACAACGGGGACAATCCGCTTTCGGGTATGAAGATCACCGTAGATGCCGGCAACGGTTCCGGCGGCTTCTTTGCGGAAAAGGTTCTGTCTCCGCTGGGCGCCGACGTATCGTCTTCCCAGTTTCTCGACCCTGACGGAAGATTTCCTAATCACGCGCCCAATCCGGAGGACAAATCCGCTATGGCGTCCATCTGCCAACGAGTGAAGGAATCTTCCTCCGATCTGGGACTGATCTTCGATACCGATGTGGACCGTTCGTCGGCGGTGGACGAAAACGGAAAGGAAATCAGCCGAAACGGTATCGTCGCCATGGCTGCAGCCCTGATCGCCGATGAATATCCGAAAACCACTGTGGTCACCGACAGCATCACCAGCCGTCAGCTGACAGAATTTCTTGAAGACGACCTCCATCTCAGTCACCTGCGCTTCAAGCGAGGCTATAAAAACGTAATCAATAAGGCAAAAGAGCTCAACGACGCGGGCACCGACTGTCAGCTGGCCATCGAAACTTCCGGCCATGCGGCATACAAGGAAAACTATTTCCTCGACGACGGCGCATATCTGGCGGTGAAGATCGTAATCCGCGCGGCAAAACTTTACCGGCAGGGTGAGGGCATTTCCGCTTTGATCCGAAGACTGAAGACGCCCGCCGAATCGACGGAAATACGACTTCCTATTAGGGCTGAAGACTTTTCCGACTACGGCGACCGCATCATCTCCCAGCTGAAAATCCTCTTCGGCGACGGACAGGTAAAAGGCGCTTCTCTCGAAGAACCCAACTACGAAGGCATCCGTGTCAATTTCCGCACACCGTCCGTCAACGGCTGGATGCTCCTGAGAAAATCCCTTCACGATCCGATCATGCCGCTGAACATCGAATCGGATGACGAAGGCGGCGTGGAGGAAATCCGCAAGGTTCTCCGTCCTCTTCTTACATGCTGGGAGGACTTGGACACCGGCAAGCTGTAACTCTCGTCTGTTCGCATCAGCGATAATACGGAAGGAGATGCAATCGAATGGTTTCATCGATAAACCCACTGCTGCAGTTTCCCTTGCAGTCATCTTGGGTGATGATTAAATTTCGTCCGATATAAAATCCGTTCAGCTGATACTGATTCAGCTTATACGCGTTGTGAATGCAGTATTCCGGGTTGTTCATCAGTCCGAGATGTTCCCAGAGCTTTTCTTCCCCGGAAGGCAGCTCAAAAGTAAAGTCCGGCCAGATCCGCCTGCCATCCTCTGTCCTGTGCGGAAACTCTTTTTCATAGTAAAAGGGGATGTTGTAGGAAGTCAGAGAATTGGCGATGATCACTTCGGATTTCGACCGCACCCACAGTCCGGATGCGGTTTCGTGAATATGCACGGCAGGGTCAAAGCAGCCCTGTCGCTGCATGTTCTTCTGAAAAATCGCTTTGGCTTCGCTCAACATGACAGAAGCATCGCGGTAGCATCTTGGAAGCGTCTCCAACACAGCCGGCAGATCATTGGAAGCGTATCTGCAGCTCAGCATTTCCAGATATCTGCAGTTCTTCTTTGCCGTATCTCTTATCTTTTTCTGTATCCTTTTTTTCAGCAGGCGTTCAATCAGCTCTTTGTTTTCTGTAATGTTTTTTTCATGTACCCGCCCGTTCTCTTTATAATACAGGTAAAAAGCCGCTCCTTCTTTTCGTTTTCTTTTTCTCAAAGCCCCGTCGGGGGCTCTTTGGAGAAGCCTGCGGCTTTCCGCATACAGCTTTCTCTGATGTTCTAATTCTTCTTCAATCAGCATGGCAAAATCGATCATTTATCCTCCTTTTTATTTTCTTCTATTTTTGTATTATTTTACCATTTTTGAAAATAAATTGCACGCTTCTTTTCCTCTGCAGAAGAAAAAACACATTTAACTCTGGATTCGCCATATCGCATAAATTTTTTTCTATTTCAGACGCCGGGCAAACACAAAAAAGAAGAAAAATGCCATACTCGTTTATTTTTTCTTTTTTTCAGACGGCGAATCCACAGTTCCCATAAAGAAGGCCACTACAGGTAAACATCACCTTATACAGATAGACGGATTCCCTCTGCAATTCTTCTGCTCTACGAGCGGATCATGGAAAAAATCCGTCTGAAACAGAAAAAAACACACGCCGTATGGCATTTCTCCGCTTCCCTTCCTTATTTTGCCGTCTGAAACAAAGGAAAATTGGTCCGATATGGCAGATCGACCTCAAAGACAAAACCTGGATATAAGAACAAGACCCGAAAGCAACCGCCCACCAACGATCGTTTCCGCGGTCCGCTCAACAGACGGCTCACAGGCGGCTGGACTGCGTCCAGTCCATTTTCTGATCGTGGCCCATAATAAAAGAAGCTGTCGCACAGTTTGACCAAAAATCGACTGGAGCAGCAGCTTCTTTATTCCCGCTAAAGCGCCAAAAAAGCTGCGGGAAAGAGAGATCTCTTTTTCCCGCAGCGTGAAAACAGCATCATTTCGCCATCAATATTCTTTTGCTTCTTCTTCACCCCGGAGCATGCGGCAGGCGCCCGATGCCAGGGCCTCCATCTCGCTTTCTCCCGGCATGATCTCGATCTTTCCGATATGACCGCAGAATCCTTTGATCATATCGGTCAGCATCCTGGAATGGGCAACGCCGCCGGTGAGGATGATGACATCAACCTTCCCTTCAAGTGTACAGGAAAGACCGGCTATCGCTTTGCCTACCTGCAGAGCCATGGCTTCATAGACCAGCTTCGCCCGCTCGTCGCCGTCTTGGATCATTTTCTCTACTTCCCTGCAGTCCTTGGTCCCCAGATAGGAATAGATTCCGCCTTTTCCGCTGATCAGTTTTTCCATATCGGCCTGAGTATGCTTTCCGTCGAAACAGAGCTTGTTGAACAGGAGAAGAGGAACCCCGCCGGATCGTTCCGGTCCCATCGGTCCGTCGTCATAGGAAGCCACATCGACTACCTTTCCGCCCTTCCAGGCGTTAGCTGTAATTCCGCCGCCCATGTGGCAGACGATGATCTGCATCTCCTTATAATCCCGTCCGACAGACGCCGCGTACTTCATAGCCTGCGCCCGGGAATTAAGCAGGTGGGTAGCCCCGTACTTTTCTATTTCCGCAATGCCGGTAATCTTGACAGTATCCAGAAGATCGCAGCCCATAGTTGAATCGTAAATAAACGAAGGAATCCCCAGTTCCTGAGCGATAGGATAAGCTACCAGTGCGCCCAGGCTGGATGCGTGCTGCGGAAGCTCCGGACTCGCCATCTTCTCGTAGAGTCTTTCGTTGATCGCATATCCGCCGCTCTTCAGTCCGATGATCATTCCGCCCCGGCCTACCACGGCAGAAAGCCTGGACAAGTCGTAGTCCTGCTTCCGCAGGTATTCCAGCACCGTTTCTTTTCTGTAGTCCTTCTGCGAGGCCACGTCAGGGAAGGACAGAACCTTTCCTTCATCGTGGACGATGTTGGTTTCAAAGAGCAGTTTGCTCCCGCCTTCCGTAAAGATAGCGATCTTTGTCGACGTAGATCCCGGATTGATTACCAGAACATCTTTAATTTCCATTTCTTTTTTCCCATTCCTTTCTCAACTTTTGTATTTCTTCCTTATATCCTTGCAGATCCTCCTGAGGCGTTTCCAGTATGCACGGCAGCCCCTGCAGAGCCGGATGGCAAATCACGTCGCATATGGCCGCAAACCCCAGCGTTCCTTCTCCGATTCGGGCGTGCCTGTCCTTCCGGGCGCCCGGAGGATTCAAACTGTCATTGATGTGCAAAGCCTTCAGCCTGTCCAGTCCGATCACGCGGTCAAACTCGCCCAGTACCTCCTCTAAATTACCGGCAATATCGTAACCTCCGTCGCTGACGTGACAGGTGTCCAGACAAACGCCGATCTTCTCCCGGCATTCTACCCGGGAAATGATCTCCGCCAGATCTTCAAATCGGCCGCCGATTTCGCTGCCCTTTCCGGCCATGGTTTCCAGCAGAATCGTCGTGGACTGATCCGGCCGCATGATCTCGTTGAGCATCCGGCTGATCATCTCTATGCCGGCTTCTCTTCCCTGTCCTACATGACTTCCGGGATGAAAGTTGTAGTAATTTCCCGGAAGATATTCCATCCTCTCGAGATCTTCTTTCATAGCCATATGAGCAAATTCCCTGGTCTTTTCCGAGGCGGAGCAGGGATTCAGCGTATAGGGCGCGTGGGCGACCAGCCTTCCGAATCCGTGTTCGGCCAAAACGTTGCGAAGTTTCTCTGCGTCCCCGGGGTCGATAGCCTTCGCTTTTCCGCCCCGGGGATTTCTGGTAAAGAAGGCGAAGGTATTGGCGCCGATGCTGAGGGCGCTCTGTCCCATAGCTGCAAACCCTCCCGCAGAAGAAAGGTGACAGCCGATGTAAAGTTGTGTTCTCTTTTTCTCTTCCATAGCCTATATTGTACTACTTTCTCCGGTAAAATTCCACAATCACCGCCTATTCTGCCCTCTCCAGCCCAAACTTCCGAGGAACAGTTCGCGAATCGGTTGTATCCGGTATAAATCTCGTTTATCGTTGTTCCAGCCTCCTGAGATTTTTCATTAAAATTTCATATTTTTCAGAAATAGCATAAAAATCGCTCAATTCTATTGATCATAAAACATTATCCTGTTGTATAGAATGGAAGTAACGCAAGCAACAATCAAGGAGGCAAGAAAAAGAAAATGAGAAAGAAATTATTTGTAACCCTGCTTTCTGCTGTGATGCTGATCGGCTGTTTCACCGGCTGCGGCGGAGACAGCGGCGGAAGCGGAAGCACGTCCTACGACGACGGATTCGGCGAAAACGTTCTTCGTATAACCTACGACCACGAATGCGAATCCGGCGATCCGCGCCAGACTACGGCCGACTACATCATTCCGCTGAACATCTTTGACACACTGGTTACAACCGTTTCCACCGAGGACGGCGGTTACGAGCTGGAACCGGGGTTGGCGGAATCCTGGGAAATCTCTAAAGACGGGAAAACCTACTCCATGCACCTGCGCCAAGGTGTAAAATTCACCAATGGAGAAGAAGTCACCTCTGACGACGTTCTATACACGGTGGACAGCATGCTGGACCCTGAAAGAGCGGCGCTCAACAGCAGCTGGATGGATATGATCGTCGGCGCTCAGGACGTTCTCGACGGTAGAGCGGAGTCCGTAGAGGGCAAAGGAATTATCATTCATGACGATTACAATTTCGATATCGTGCTGAACGATTCCTACGCGCCGTTCCTGGCAACTCTCAGCGTTCCGGGCTGGTCAATTCTCAACAGAGAAGCCTGCGAAGCAGCTGACGAAGAAGGCGGCGGTCCTGCCAACACCGTCTTCGGCGCAGAACCGGAAGCCACTATCGGCTCCGGCCCGTTTATCCTCAAAGAGTGGGTACTCAACGACTACATCTACCTTGAAGCAAACGAGGATTATTGGAGAGGCGCTCCGGAAATCGACGGTATCCTGATCAAAGTCGTCCCTGACGCCGAGACAGAAAAGATGCTCTTCGACTCGGGTCAGATCGACATCTTCGATCTGGACAACGCAAGACATCTGATTCCGGAATACACCGAATCAGACGAATGGAAAGACAATATCGTATCCAAGATCACCCTGGGTACCTCCTATCTCTCCATCAACGAAAACATCGAACCGTTCGACGACGTAAGAGTCAGAAAAGCGCTGCAGATGGCTATCGACAGGGATACCATCCGCGAAGAGATGTACGAAGGCACAGGTGAAAACGCCAACGGTATTTATCCGCCGGGATTGACCGGTTACAACGAAAATCTGGAAGAAATTCCATACGATCCGGAAGCTGCAAAAGAGCTCCTCGCTGAAACGGGCTATGCCGACGGATTCGATATGACGATCACGCAGACGGCCGACGACAGCTCAACCCTCGAGCTCAACGAAATCATCCAGGCTCAGTTAGCAGAAATCGGCGTAAATGTGACGATCGAACAGATGGACGAAGCTTCCTGGTACGATATCCGCGCTACGGGCGAACTCCCGATGTACATGTCGACCTGGTACGGCGACTTCAATGATCCGGATAACTTCATCTACACCTTCTTCGCTTCGTCGAACAACAAATCGAGATCCTTCAACTATTCCAACACCGACGCAATCAAGAGGATCGAAGCCGCAAGACATATCACCGACGAAGAAGAACGTATAAAAGAATATCAGGATCTTGAAAAACTGGTTATTCAGGACGACGCAGCCTGGATCCCTCTGTTCCACGCAGAAAAGATCAGAGTCGTTCAGGACCGTGTTAAAGGATTCGTACCACACTGGGCCGGATGGGGCGACTGCAGCTACTATTCGGTATCGCTTGAAACTTCAGGTGAATAAGACAAACAAATAATTAAGCATAAACGTGCTGCACGGACAGCATACCTCGGCAGTTATAATCGTAAATATAAAGGGATTATCTTCAAGGTGGTGAGGTTAATCCCTTTATCACTTTGATACTGCGCCGGCATCGATGTCCGTTTCGAATGGAAAGGAAGAAGACATAATGCTTAAATATATCGTTAAACGCATCCTGATTTCCATCCCGTTGATGATCGCCGTCGTCCTGATCGTATTCCTGATGCTTCAGGTTCTGCCCGGAAACCCTGTGTCCGTAATGATGGGCGAAAAGGCTAATCCGGCGGTTATCGAACGAGTTACGGAGGAAATGGGCCTGAACCGGCCGGTTCTCGTCCGCTTCTGTGACTACATAGTGGATGCACTCTCAGGAGACCTGGGAACCTCCTATAAGCTGAGCAGACCGATTTCCTCACTTATTGCCGAGGCATTCCCCAATACGTTGAAACTGGCCATAACCTCCGCGCTTGTCGCCTGGATTATCGGAATTCCCGCCGGAATTGTCTCCGCGATTAAGAAGGATACCCTTCTCGATCGTACTCTGATGGGATTCTCTCTGGTGGGAATTTCCCTTCCGGTATTCTGGGGCGCCATGCTGCTTCAATTCATCTTCGGCTACACGCTGGGTTGGCTGCCGATTTCCGGCTACTCAACGCCTGCTCACATGATCCTGCCCGCCATCATACTGGGCTGGTCTTCTTCGGGAACGATCGCCCGTCTCACCCGCTCCAGCCTGCTCGGAATCATGAAAAACGATTATATCCGAACGGCTCGGGCAAAAGGGCTCATCGAGAGCATGGTTGTCGTCAAACACGGACTGAAAAACGCCATGATTCCCGTTGTCACCATGATGGCCATGCAGTTTGCCAGCCTGCTCTCCGGCGCCGTGATCACCGAATCGGTTTTCGGTATCGGAGGAATCGGCCAGCTGATGGTATCCGCGGTAAACACCCGGGATATGCCGCTCCTTCAGGGTTCCGTAATCTTTTCTACCATGATCATCATCATCGGAAACCTGGTTGCGGACATACTTTATTCGTTCCTTGACCCGAAGATTCGCGAGCAGTAGGAGGATTTATCATGTTATTCAAAAAAATGAACCGGGCTGCCGACGTTGCCGCCCAGCGAATTGCAGAAGGTTTCCCTATGGAAGGAAGCGACTGGATTCCAAAAGACGCCACAGACCCCGTGGTCATAGAAGAGTCCGCAGAAGCGGAAATCGCTCCTGATGAATCGCTGAAAGAAAAGATTTTCAGCATATTCCGGCACAACAAGCTTGCGCTGGTGTCCGCCATTATCATTATTGTCTTCTGCCTGGCTACTATCTTCGCGCCAATCGTCGCGCCCTGCGATCCGTACGTGCAGAGCCTTTCCGACCGGCTTGACGGACCGTCTGCAGAACACTGGCTCGGAACGGACTCCTACGGGAGAGACGTATTCAGCCGCATGCTGTACGGCGGAAGAGTATCTCTGCTGGTCGGTTTGATTCCGACGGCAATTTCCATGGTTATCGGTACGGCGCTCGGCCTGATCGCCGGGTTTATCGGAGGCAAGGTGGATGCCGTCATCATGCGTATCGCCGATGTGCTGATGGCTTTCCCGTCGCTGCTGTTGGCCATGCTGATCTCTTACACCATAGGAAACGGCCTTTTGACCATATTCATCGCGCTGAGCTTTGTCAGCTGGGCGGGCACCGCTCGTGTGGTTCGCTCCGAAGTCCTGTCGCTCCGCGAAAAGGAATACGTGGAAGCCGCTACTTCTATCGGCGTAAAGCGAAGCAAAATCATCATCCGCCACATCTTGCCGAACTGCATTCCTACGCTGATCGTTCTCTTTACCATGAACGTTCCCGGCAATATTCTGACTGAGTCCAGCCTGTCCTTCCTCGGCATCGGCGCACAGCCGCCTTCAACCAGCTGGGGTCTGATGGTTTATCAATCCAAGAAATTTCTTTCCACTACACCGGTAGCCACCCTATCTCCCGGCATCATGATTCTGATTCTGGTTGTCGCCTTCAACTTCCTTGGAGACGCGCTCAGAGACAAACTGGATCCATCGTTGAAGGATTGAGGTAAGGCGGTGATTGAATGAGTAAAGACACAATTTTTCAGATTAAAGGATTAAAAACCCAGTTCTTCACAGCGAAAGGCATTGTTCCCGCAGTAGACGGTGTGGACATCACCGTAAAAAAAGGGGAAGCCGTAGGACTGGTCGGCGAATCCGGCTGCGGCAAGAGCATGACCGCCATGTCCGTCATGCAGCTGCTCCAGTATCCCGGACGCGTAGTAGACGGAGAAATCCTCCTCGACGGAGAAAATCTCCTTGAAAAGAGCAAAAGAGAAATGGATGATATCCGGGGAAACAAGGTCTCCATGATCTTCCAGGAACCGATGACCTCGCTGAATCCGGTATACACCATCGGCAAACAGGTCTCGGAAGCAATTCTCATCCATCAGAAGGTTTCAAAAGAAGAAGCCAGGGAAAGAGTCATCGATATCTTCCGCAAGGTGGGTATCCCGGAACCGGAAAAGCGTTATTCCGCTTATCCCCACCAGCTTTCCGGAGGACTCCGGCAGAGAGTCATGATCGGTATGGCCATGATATGCAACCCTATGCTGATGATCGCCGACGAACCGACCACCGCTCTCGATGTAACGATCGAAGCGCAGATCCTCTACCTGATGAATCAGCTTCAGAAGGAACAGGGAACAGCAATCATCATGATCACCCACAACCTGGGCGTAGTCGCCGAATCCTGCGATTATGTCTACGTCATGTACGCCGGAAAAATCATGGAAGAAGCTC
The DNA here is from genome assembly GCA_904420065.1 of uncultured Emergencia sp. GTDB lineage: Bacteria > Bacillota > Clostridia > Peptostreptococcales > Anaerovoracaceae > Senimuribacter. The sequence continues at coordinate 27,465 of CAJFTU010000014.1, read as the reverse complement.
CTGTAAGAGCGTTGTTCAAGAATCCGCTTCACCCGTACACCTACGGGTTGATGAACTCTATTCCTAAGATGACAGAAGTAAAAGAACATCTCTACACGATCAGAGGATTGGTTCCCAATCTGCTCAATCTGCCGAAGGGCTGCCGCTTCTGCCCTCGGTGCGACAAAGCGATGAAAATCTGCACCATGTACCAGCCTGATCTCTACGAATTGGAAGACGGGCACAAAGTCAGATGTTTTCTTTACAACAAGGAGGTGATGGAGAGTGGAAAACAGAAAAATTCTGATTGAGACACAGGAACTGACGAAAGAATTTAATGCCGTCTCCAGCTCCTGGAGCAAAAAGAAAACCGTCGTTCACGCGGTTACCGACGTCAGCCTAAAGGTCTACGAGGGCGAAACCCTGGGTATCGTCGGCGAATCCGGCTGCGGAAAATCCACTCTGGGCCGACTTATCCTCCGCCTCCTTGAGGCCACCAGAGGAAGGGTTATCTACGAGGGACAGGATCTGCGCGAGCTGAGCACGGAACAGATGCGAAATATGCGAAAAAAGATGCAGATGGTCTTTCAGGATCCTTACGCATCGCTGAATCCTCGGCTGAAGATCCGAGACATCGTCGCCGAACCGCTGGTCACCCATAAGATCAACAAGACCAAAGAAGAAGACACGGCCGTCGTCGAGGACCTGCTGAGAAAAACCGGCATTCGTCCCGAGTTCATGTACCGGTACCCACATCAATTTTCCGGAGGTCAGAGACAGAGAGTCAGCATCGCCAGAGCGCTGGCGCTGAAGCCGCGCCTGATCATCTGCGACGAGCCGGTATCGGCTCTGGATGTATCCATACAGTCGCAGATTCTCAATCTGCTTGGAGATCTGCAGGCAGAGATGAATCTGACTTATCTGTTCATCTCCCATGATCTTTCGGTGGTCCGCTATCTTTCCGACCGGGTCTGCGTCATGTTCCTCGGAAAGGTATGCGAACTGGGTATTACCCGGGAAATTTACGCCGAACCGCTCCATCCGTACACCAAGTTTCTGCTCGAAGCGGTTCCTGTTCCGGATCCCGAAGTAAGAAAAGAAGCCAAGAACATGCTGACAGGCGAGATTCCAAGCCCTGTTAACCCGCCGAGCGGCTGCCACTTCCGCACCAGATGCCCTTACGCTGCAAAGCGGTGCGCGGAAGAGTCTCCGGAGCTGAAAGAAGTTCAGCCGGGCCGGTGGGTGGCATGCCATCTGATGGAATGATCCCGTCTGATAATTTCTTTTCCCATAAAAAGGCAGAAGTACCGGCCGCCAATCCCGCGGCCGGCCTTCTGCCCTTTTTTTCTTCTTTTTTATTGGTCCGCAACAGAAGTTTCTCCGGTCAGGAGAAGACTTCCGAAAGCTTGGGCGCGGATTCCAAATCTTCAAAGGTTCCCAGATCGTAAAGGTCGACAGAAGATGCATCCACATAGTTTCCGGAGAACTCTTCCTGTTCGGCAAAGGTGGACGGAAGGATTCCCCCCAGCTGTTTCCGCACGCTTTGCGCCCTGAGAAGGCAAACCTGCCGCAGCGTATCGGCTGCCAGATAAAAATCTTCCTGACTGCAGAAGGCAGTAGGATCAGCCTTTACATACGGCGAGATCATCTCAACCGTCTCTTCCAGCTTTTTTTCAAACCGGCCGCTTTCGAAATAATCTTCGATCAGCTGTTCGAAATACCGGTGGTACCGTGAAAAATACTCTTCCTGCTCCATCAGGTGGTGATAGAGCGGCCGTTCTGTCATCACACTGCCGGGAGCCGGGGTATCGATGGGATAATTGATCAGAACTTCCGAGTCCTCCTCCGGTTCCGGCATACCGAGAGAATATGTACCGAAAGCAAGATTGTAATCCCATGGCAGGATGGACAGCTTTCCACCCTCTTCGTACAGATAGTAGTTGTGTCCTGTATAGCCCAGATAGCTGTCCCAGTTCATGACAAACACCTGCACGGTAAAATACCGCAGAATTTCGTCCACATCGAGGCAGCTTTCCAGATCTTCTTTCTCGGAAAGCTTTCGGAGGGCATCAATTACTCTTCGCTTATCGCCGGCATCAATTTCGAACTTAGCGTTGCGAAAGATATTTTCATAGCGGTCGGGATCGCTGCCGGTATACCGGAGCGCCACGTCGCTGTTCTCATCGTCGAGAGACAGATAATCCGGTTTATACAGCTGTCCGTGATTCCTGCCGAAATTTCTGCGCGCAAAGGCTTCTTCCGGTTCTTCTACAGCGAGAAACAAGCCCCAGTCTTCTCCGTTGACCCTCACCCATGTATAGCTGCACAGAGGTGTCGGCACGCCCATAAAGGCCATCATATCGTAGGTGAGAAAGGTCTTCATGTAGCTGTTGTCCTGAAAAGAAGCGTCCAGAGAAAGTTTGTCCAAACCGTGATAATTTCCTCCGTCCACATAGTGATCAAATTCCAGCTTAAGGCTGTATCTTGCCGCCCCGTATTCCTTTGTCAGGTGGAGGGAGTTGTTTCCTTTTGTTCTAATTCCAATCTGTCGAAAGCGCTCTCCGTCGATCACCGCGCTGCAGACCGCATACTCTTCTTTTTCCGCTTCCTTTAAAAAGGCCTCCCAATCCTCTATCTGAATATCTATTTGATGTACCCTGCTGCCGTCCAACAGACGATCCGCGTACTCCGGTTCGGCGCTGGCCCGCCGGATGCCGAGAGATTCGCCAAACAGCATAGCGGTGGTCAGCAGAATCGCCGCCGCCATGGCGGCAATGCAGATTTTATCGATGTGTTTTGATTTCAGCATAGTTTGCTATCCCATGTAATCTCCATTATAGGATACCAGAACCACGTGACGTACCCCTTCCATAGCCTCCAGCTCATTGACAAAGCCGCTCTCCCCTTCTTTCAGGCGAATCTCGTAATTGAGCTCAATCTGCCCGGCCTCTACGGTTTTGCTCTTCAGACTCAGTTTACGCACCCGCCCTTGGATAAAGGCTCGTGTTCTCTCTTCCGACTCCCCGTCGGCCAAGTGGATCATGAGGATGTACGGCGAATCCACGATCCGGTTTCTTCCAAAGACGATCAGCACCACACCGATAAAGGCGCTGCCGAATACGGCAAAGTGAAGCATGCCTGCCGCCAGCACGATGCCTGCGGCGATGCTCCAAAACAAAAATACGATATCCAGCGGATCCTTTACCGCCGTTCGAAAACGGACTATGGAAAGAGCGCCGACCATACCCAGAGACAGCACCACATTGCTGACCACCGTGGTGATCAGCAGACAGGTGATCATGGCCATCGCCACCAGGCTTATGCCGAAACTGGCTGAGTACATCACGCCGCTGTAGCTTTTTCTGTAGATGAAAAAGATAAACAACCCCAACAAAAAAGAAAGGGTCAGGGCTGCTGCCATATCCAGCATCGATGCGCCGGCCATGTTTTCCAGAAAATCGGATTTGAAAATATCCCGAAATGTCATCAGCTTCCTCCCGTTCTGCCGTTCAGTCAAACCTGCGGCACAAAGCGTATTTTGAGCAGGCGGCAGCCTGTCTTCCCGGAATTTGCACGGCTTTGCGTACCAGATCCGGCAAAAATTCATCATACTTTATCTCCAGCACGCTGTATCCGGCGCCGACCTGCAAAAACGGCCCATCTGTCCGAAGAAAATCCAGTCGGGAAAGCCCGCTGCGAATGTCCCGGTCCACCGTAATGCGCACGTTGGCCGGCCGAAACACAAACGCCTCGCGCTGATACCGCACGATGGTTCTCGGCCTGAGCGCCTGTCCCTTCAGTTTGCTGTAAAACTCCTTAAACAGCAGGCCGCCTTTCTGAAGGAAGGCAAAATCTCCTCCGATCAGCTGCTCCGCCTGCTCTCGGCTTATCACTTCGCTGTACTTTCCGCACAGACCGTTTTTCTTGAACTTCTTCTCGAGACGAATAAAGCCCAGATCGCTTCCGTAGTATCGAAGGCGAAACTTCTCTCTTCTGTCGGTGCCGTTGATCTTCTCGTTGAGAACCCGGTCATAGGGATCGTCAAAGTAAAGGCTGGTCACCTGATAAGAACCGTCTGAACCCGCGCTGTCATCATGGTCGAAGATTTTCCGCAGCCTTTGAGAAAGCACCAGATCTTCCCTCAGGTTGATCTGGTGCTTCAGCTCGTGCCGGAAAGACGCCGGTCTTTTCTCATCAATCGTCATAACCGCTGTTCCCATTGTCGTAATTGCTGCCGCCGTCGTCGTAATTAGAGCTGTTTCCGTAGTTGCTGTTTCCGCCATAGTTACTGTTGCCGCCGTAGTTGCTGTTTCCGCTGCTGCTGTTACCGCTGTTGTTGCTGCCGTTCCCACCGTAGTTGGAATAGTTGGTATTGCTTCCGGTACCTCCCGAGGAGCTGCTGCCTCCGCCGTAACCGCTGTTTCCGTAATTGGTGTTGCCGTAGCTTCCGCTGCCGTATCCGGCATTTCCGCTGCTTCCTGCGCTGCTTCCGCTCGTGCTGTTACTGCTGCCGGATGTGTTTTTCTTCACGGTTTTCTTGATTTTGCTGCGTTCCGCTTCGAGAATCCTTCCCGTCAGCGCGTCTATGCTGTACTCGTACTTAACGCCTCCGGCTCTGAATTCCAGCTCGTATACCGCTTTTCCGTCGTCAAAGTCGAACTCTCTGTCGGCAAAGACCGCGTTGGCCGCCTTTACATTGGCCTGAGCGAGGGCGATCTGTTTAGCTTTTTCCAATGTAATGTAGTGAGACTTCTGATCAGCCGTCGTGTATTTCTCGTCATAGTCGTCGCCGTCGATCAGAAACACATCCGAAGTGAGTTTCAGGTTATCTGCCGTATAGTCGCACTCGTCTTTCAGCTCCTCAAGAAAGTCGTCGTACGGAACCACCGAACCCGGTTCCAGCTGAATCAGAATCGGTCTGGCGTTTCCATCGATTTTTCCGTCAAAAAATCCCTGCTCGTATATCGCTTCGATAAGATCCTCCAGAATATCGTCGCATTCCTTTCCGATATAATCCGGATAGGAAGACACGATCTTTTCTCCGTCGTCATTGGCTCCGGTGAGAGAAACCACCTTTCCTTCGTCGTCGTATTCGATCTGTACCTGAGGATTGACGCTCAGGGTAATGGTTCCGACTCCTTCCGCCTTTGCCTCACCCTCTGCTGTCGAATCGCCGCAGCCGGTAAAGAGGACTGCCGCCGTCAGGGTCAATAAAATTACTGCCGTTAACATTCTTCTTTTCATTTCTGTTCTCCTTCTTTGCTTACTGTGGCTTATACAGACAGACTACGCAGGATAATTCAGAAAATCGGGGTAACGGAAAAAAATATGAAAATTTTTTTAATCGTCTCTGTCTCCGTAGTCGGAACCGCCTGTTCCGTAGTCAGAATCCCCGGCTGCTTCCTCTTTAACCGTTTCCTCTTTTCCCCCTTCTCTCTCCCCTTCGTCACTCTGAACCTCAGGTACGGCGCCTCCCGTTTGATGGTAGTCCATCACCAGCACCATTACGGCCAGCTTATCCCTCAAGTGAGCGTTGACTTCGTCTCGAAGCTCCTTTCCGTATTCCCGAAACAGGGATTCTTCCGGCGCATTTATAGAGAAGGCAACCTGATCCCCTTCCTTCAGAAATCCCATTTCGATGGCGCGGTCGATCAGTTCGTCGGATACGATCAGCTTATCTTTCCCCTCGGCATCGTATCCTTCTATCAGCACTCTGCCGTCTTCGTTTTCACCGGTGAGCTCCACAACCTCACCATGTCGGTTCAGCTCCATCCGCACCTCGGGGTTTATGGAAAGGAATATGGATGAATAAGATGTGACATACTCCTGATAGTAGCCGTTCCCCAGCACAATCATCACGCACGCGGCTGCGGCGGCAATGCCTCCCAGCCATCGCCTCTTTTTCTTCTCTTCCCGGGGAGCTTTCATCAACACCGGGTCTTCCACCGTCTGACCTACGGTATAGTTAAAGTTGGCAGCCTTTACGAAGAGGCCCTGCTCGTCGAGAAGAACCGCATAGCCGGGGCAGCATTCCACGACCAGATATTTCACTTTGACGCTCCTCCTTTCAGCACCTGTTTAAGGTGTCCCCGTATAATCTCAAATTCGCCGGAACAGATCAGAATCAGTGCGATTATGTATTTTCTGTGGCGTTCCAGCGTCTTTCGTTCGATGCCGTTTTCAAGGGAAAGGCGCGCAACGGGCAGCCGTTTTGTCCTCAGCAGATCGGCTGCAATATCCGGATTTTTTTCAGCGCAGGCCATCGCCTTCTGGCAGACGGCGATGGTCCGTTTCTGCCGCGGGCAGTTGTCGGCTATGTCCGAAAGAGAAAAGCCAAAACCGGTGAGTTTCCGGGAGAACGCTTCAATCTCCGCACGGGTTGCTTCTCGCAGAATCAGTTCTTCGCCGTGATCCCCTTCTCCGGCCAACGTTTCTCCGATGGTCCTGTCCTCTTCTTCTGCCGGCACATCCATAGAGAGATTGCCTCTGTGCCGCTTTTCCCTCCGGTGATAATCGATCAGACGATTGCGTATCAGCATAGCCGCATATTGGAGAAAAGCTCCGCGGCCTTTGGCATATCCCGTTATCGCTTCGTGAAAAGCCATCATGGCCACCGACAGTTCATCATCGTATTCCGCCGAAGGAAAACGCTGCAGAAATCTGGATGTCTCCGACCGTATAAAAGGCATATAGTCGCGGATGAATTGGTCCGCTGCATCGGGATCGTCCTTTGCCAGACAGACCTGGCGGACAATTTCGTGTTCGCTGCTCATATAACTACTTCCCTTATTCATAGAATGCGTTCCTTCTTTCACAAAAATGGGGTAATTTTCAAAGCGGCCGAAAGAAGTACAATGTTTTTCATTATATAAGAGCACGGTTAATTCTACATCATATGAATGTTAAATCTAAATTAAGTTTATCGCCGGCGGCGCCGCAAAAAAGCGGCAGCCCCGCGACATTTTCTGCCGCAAGGCTGCCTTCGTATGTTCATATTTTACAGTGCGCCGTTTTCTCCCGTCAACCCAACAGTTTTTCGATCAACCGGATGTAGAGATCCGGAAGGATATCGAAATTGTAACGGCGCTCCAGCCGCTCCGTGTACTTGTGAAAATCCTTTCCGCTGCCGCCCAGCACGATGGCCGGAACGTAAAATTTCTTCTGATCCGCTTCCGGGAGAGAATAGATCAGACCGGCTCCCGCCACATTTTCAAACAGGCCGCTGAAATCCTTGTCCTCGTCCAGGCCGGTGTAGCTCAAATCTGAAATACCCATATAGTAATCCTTCCACTCCAGCGTTTCACCGTAGGTTTCCTCCGCATAAGCGATAATCTCATCTACGCACCGGGCCAGACGGCTTCCCTTTTCGCTCTTTCTGTCCGGATACACGTCCGGATAGTACGGTGGGATAATGGAGACGATGACGGCAGGCCGCTTGTCCGGAGACAACTCGTAGAGCCGCTTGACCAGTCTGACGGCGATGTCCTGAAGCTCTGTGTTTTCACTGCGCCATTCCTCCGTCAGCGCTTTGAGGTATCCCGACAGATCGCCTTCGAAAGCGGCTTCCGCCTCTCTGTAGAGCTGGCGGAAGGACTTTACCGACGGCTCGATGGAACAGCGGGCCGGCCGAACGCCGAATCTTTTCTCATAAACTCTGCTCTTCTCCTCGATAAATCCGAGGGCCTCTTTGAAGCTCTCCTCCGCAATCCGGCAGAGCGACTCCATCAGCGCTTCCGGCTCCAGATCTACCGTTACCAGATTGTAATAGGACACGGCGTAAAGAGGCGTGGATACGGAATACACCGTCTTCAGATCCTGGCTCTTCAGGCAGACCGGCGGCGGCGTAACCTCCCCGCAGGAGCTCTGACAGAAGTCCACATTCATGTGCAGCTTTTCGTAGATCCGTGCGGCAATCAGATTGGGATCTATGCCGAGAAACGGCTCTCCGCCGTGGGAAGCTTCACCGGCGCAGAAAAACATCGGCATGACCTTTCCCGATGCCCCCATATGCACATATCGACGGGAATCTCCGGCCTGATCTTCCGGCATATAGCATTCGGTCAGAAGCAGAGCCTCGTATTCCGCGCCGGTCTCTTCGGCGAACTGATTGAAGAACGGCACCGCCTGCAGCATCCCCTCCGAATTGGTCTCTTCGCCGCACACGGCTGCGTACAGCAGGTTTCCGCAAAGAGTTTCCCTGCCTTCCTCGGAAAAATAGCGAAGCAGTTCCAGACACAGGGCGTGACCGAACTTCATATCCGCCGTACCTCTGCCAAAGATCCACTCTCCGCTCTCCAGATCCCGCAGGCTGTCCTCATCGAGAGGAAGCTCTCCGATGCGCCGGGTTATTTCTTCTGTATCGTAGGCGATATCTTTGAGATTTCCGTATTCCTCCACATCCACTACGTCGTAATGCCCCGTCAGAATCACCGTCTTTCTGCTCTCCGGACAGCATTGCAGATAAGCCGTAACAATGCTGCGTCCCAGGGAATCGTCTGCGACAGGTACCAACTTCACCTTTTCCCGATGCTGCTGAAAATAGGGAATTTCCAGCAGAAGTTCCTGAATCTTATACGCCGTCTCCTTTTCCGCAGGGGTTCCGGACACACCGGGAACCCCGACCAACCTCTTCATATTATCGTACATCCGAACTTTGTCAATCATGGCCTTCTCCTTCTCTTACAAACAGCCGAACACATATCCTTCTGTCCATCCATTATAAATTACGCACAAAAAATATGCTACCGCTTTCCCCGAAGAGTAATGGTTCTAATTTCCCCAAAGCGTCCATATGCCGGCTGTAAACCTGCCGGTATATACTCCATAACGAACGGAGACTTCTGCCCGGCGGCGGTTTTTTCTATAATAAAGGCAAACCTAAAGAGGAGGTGAAGAGATGGCGAAGAGAGCGCTTCTTGCCGCGACTCTGTGCGCTTTTCTCTGTCTCGCCGGATGCGGCGCAGGAGAAAACGGCCAAACTGACAACGGAGAAAAGCCAGAACCTGTTCAGCAGGAATTGGAAGGAGGAAATTCCATGCAGCCCGAACAGAATACCAGCGAACCCTGCACAGTGGATACGAAGATCACTGAAGTGATAAACGATCCGGTTTTTGAAGAATACGGCAGGCTGATTTTTCCCGTAGACGAAGCCTATTACAGCGGAGACACCCTTGGCAGTCTCCGGCTGACCTGGTACAACAACATCGATCCGGAGGAGACGGTGAAAATCGTCAATATGCTGAAAAGCCGCGCGGAATCCGGTGAAACTGTGTTTTACGATATCTACACTGACGAGGAAAAGGAAGAAGATCCGGAAAAAGAAGATACGGGCCTGTTCTTCTTCAGAGGCAATCCGGGTGAAAAGTTTGCCGTATGCAGCGCCGGCGGCGGCTTTGCTTATGTAGGCGCTATGCAGGACAGCTTTCCGCATGCGCTGGGACTGTCTGAACGAGGTTACAACGCCTTCGCTCTGATCTACCGTCCCGGCGCAGTAATCATGCAGTATACCGGCCACTCCGACTACACGGCAAACGACCCTGCCACCTTTGCCTGTGTGGGTGAAAGCGACGGCATCGCAGACTGGCGATCCATGCGGCGGCGCATCAATAGACTTAAGGCATCAGGCATTCCCACAGAATTTCATCACTACCCCGGCCTTCGCCACGGTTTCGGGCTGGGCACCGGAACGGCTGCGCTGGCACATCCAAAGTGGCAACATCGTCATCCCCGGATCGAAAAATCCGGCCCACATCAGGGACAATTTCGCTCTGTTCGACTTCTCCCTCGACGAAGGGGAAATGGCAAAGATCAACGCCATGAACAGAAAAAAACGCTACTACACCAGCACGCCGGAGCTCCTGAATCGATATGTGGAGATGGTTCCTCCGGTCGACGAACAGAAATAAGAACGCAAAGCACTTCTTTTTGAAACATGCGTGAACATACTCAACCGGTATTTCCCATGTGATAATATAAAAGAGACAGGGAGCCCTTAAACAGGTTCTCTGTCCTTTTGCTTCTTAATGCTGTTAAAAGGCGGCGCAAAGCGCTTCGTCGCTTTGCTGCCCCCGTCGCCGATTCAATGTCTCTCCAGTACGGTAGAAAAGACCACCTGTGTTTCCGTCTTTCCGAAAACCTGCAGCTTTCCCAAAAATACGTCCAAAAGCCCTGTAGATGAAAATGCGACTTTCAGAATCATCGAGTACGGGCCGGTAATGTGACTGCATTCCAGGACACACTTCTCTTTTCTGACAAAATCGTAGAATTTGCCGCTGTCCTCCGGCTGTACAGTAATCATGATGAAAGCCCGAATGCCGTAGCCCAGCTTTTCCAGATCAAGATCCGCGTGGTAGCCTTTTATATACCCTTCCGCTTCCAGCTTCTCTATTCTGGCTGAAACCGCCGGAGTTGTCAGAAATACCTCCGCAGACAGCTCTTTCAGCGGAGTACGCGCGTTTTGTTTCAGCCGGTTTAAGATCTTAACATCTGTTTCATCAAGATTTTTCATAAATCCCTCCTCTTTTTTGTCTACTTCAAATGATAGCACAGGAACAAAAAAAACAAAACCCAAAAATTTTTGGGTTTTGTTTTAGAGGTATTTATACACCTTCAATAAAAGAAGGTATGGGTGTAGTCAATTTTTTATTTCAGCGCAGCTTTCAGAATGGACGGTATCTTTCTCAGCTGTTCATCCGTATTGGAAGCCGCTGAAATCCGAATTCCCTTGCCCAGCGCTACGGCAAACAGATTGTTCTCCTGCAGCTTTTCCCCTGTAGAGTCAGGATCCTCACAAGGAACGGTGATGAAAAATCCCGAGTCAAACGGGCAGGTTTTCAGTCCGATCTTCTCCGCCTCTTCCATAAAAATCCTGCTGCGATGATTGAGGGTATTCAGATATGCTTCTCTCTCCGCCTTTACCTCAGCAAACAGTTCCTCGTTGTTTATGATGTTTGCCAGCGCCGTCATCGCCGCTCTGTTTCCGTTGGACCAGGAAGCTCTGCACTCCACGCTCATGACATCGACAAATTCTTTTGCGATTTCCTGATTTGGCGCCATACAGAGAAGGGCTCCGCAGCGCATGCCGTACATGGTGTATCCCTTAGAAGCGCTGAAGGCGATCAGCGGCAAGATGTTCTCCGGCAGCCCGGTCAGTTTTTTCAGGAAAGCGCGATATTCCACAGCGTCGCCGGAAAAGTCCAGATAAGCGATATCCACAACGACAGCGATTTTTTTATCCTTAAATTTGCGAATCACAGAGAGAACGCCATCCCAATCCTCGTCGGTCATGGTGTAGCCCGTCGGATTGTGGGCCGGCGTATTGAGGATGATCACCGTTTCGTCCTGATTCTTCAGCAGTTCGGTCAGTTCTTCTTCGAAAGAAGCCACATTCAGCTTGCCCTCTTCGTCAAACATGGTGTACGTTCTGACGGTTCTTCCCAGCTCCGCTGCAATCAGATTATAAGGGTTCCAATGCCAGCTGGAAACCAAAATCTGATCTCCCGGCTTGGTGTAGGCGGATACGGCATTGCGAAGAGCTCCTGTTCCACCCGGCGTATAGCAGCTTTCCACAAAGCAGTCTGTCGGCATGTCGTCTAAGAAAACGGCCTTTTTTACGGCTTCCCGATACTGCGGCAGTCCGAGAATCGGCGCATAGGCCGCATAATCTTCCGGATTCAGAGCTCTGATGCTCTTCATTACGGAATCCAAAACCACCAGCTGTCCGTCGTCGTCAAGGAGGACGCCGATAGTCGAATCGATGACCTTATCCTTTCCGAGCTGCGAAATCCGCTCCTTTGCCTTAGCGGATACGCCAAACAGCTTATCCGGTGCTCCTATGGTATTTCTGCCGTTTTTCTGTGCTATTATCATCTTTTTATCTCCTCTCTACGCCGGATAGGCCTTGTTCTTCAGGTCGTATATCTCCGGATCGATTTTATTCTCTCTCGCGTCTCTGTATTTAAAAAACTCTGTAGCTTCCTTAGGAAACAGAGCGTAAGTCAGTACGTCTTCTTCCTGCACGGCATAAGATGCAATTTTCTCTCTGAGCGAAGGAAGCTCAGGTTCCAGCAGATCTGCCGGACGGCAGGTTATCGGCCGGTCTTCCCCGATGGCCAGCTTCTGCACGACCGGATCAAAAGGCTTTGCCACTCTGCCGTAATCGCCGTGAAGCACCGCTTTCGCTTCCTGGGTCATCACCTTGTACCGCTGCTTGGTCATCACGTTGAGTACCGCCTGGGTGCCGATAATCTGGCAGGACGGCGTCACAAGAGGCGGTTCGCCCAGATCCTTTCTGACCCGCGGAATTTCCGCCAGCACATCGTAAAAGCGATCCTCCGCATTGAGCTCCTTCAGCTGAGACATCAGGTTGGACAGCATGCCTCCCGGAACCTGCCACTGCAGCGTCTTGACGTCTACGGTCAGCATCTTGGGATCGATGAGCCCTTCTCGGATGTACCGGTCCCGAATCGGCCGGAAGTAATCGCCGATCTCGCCCAAAAGATTTCGATCCAGTCCCGTATCGAATTCCGTGCCTCTAAACACTTCCGCAATGACTTCTGTCGCCGGCTGGCTGGTCCCCATAGAGAATGGGGATATTGCAGTGTCAAGGATCCGGCAGCCCGCTTCTGCTCCTTTTACATAGGTTATCGGAGCAACGCCGCTGGTACAATGACTGTGCAGTTGGATGGGGACCGAGACAGAGGAACTCAGCTCCTCTATCAAACGGCCAGCCGCAGCAGGAGTCAGCAATCCCGCCATGTCTTTGATACAGATCGAATCTGCGCCAATGGATTCCATGTCCGCCGCCAGGGATTTCCAATAATCTATCGTGTAGGCTTCTCCTGTAGTGTAAGCCATGGCAAGCTGTACCTCTGCGCCTTCTTTTTTCGCGGCGGCTGCAGCCGTTTCCACGTTGCGCAGATCGTTAAACGCATCAAAGATCCTCAGGATGTCTATTCCGTTTGCCACGGATCTCTGAACGAAATACTGGACCACATCGTCCGCATAGTGCCTGTAACCCAAAAGGTTTTGCCCCCGAAGCAGCATCTGCAGTTTGGTCGAAGGCATCCTTCTCCTGAAGGTGCGGAGCCTCTCCCAGGGATCCTCGTTGAGAAAGCGCAAAGACGCGTCAAAGGTGGCTCCTCCCCAGCACTCTATAGAGTAATATCCTACCTGATCCATCTTTTCCAGGATCGGGATCATTTCTTCGGTTTTCATCCGCGTAGCTGCCAGAGACTGATGCGCGTCTCTCAGCACGGTTTCTGTTATTCTGATTCTCTTGTCTTCCATATTCCTCTCCTCAGGCGACTACTGCTACGGTCTGACCCTGTTTCACCGGATCGCCTTCCGATACGGCGATACTCCGCACCACTCCTTCTGAAGGAGCGGAAACGGGAACTTCCAGTTTCATCACTTCAAGGATCATAACGGTATCTCCTTTTTTTACCGCCTGACCTATAGGCGCAGTGATCTTCCAAACTTTTCCGGCCATTTCCGTCTTTACCGGACAGCCTGAGGTCTCAATTTTTTCTGCGGTCTCCCGCTTAACTGCAACGGATTTCCCCGAAGCGGAATTCTCCTTTTTCTCCACTTCCACTTCATAGGTTTCTCCGTTGACTTTTATGATATAGGTTTCCACTATCGCAATCTCCTTTTTCGCTTTACGGAACGAACCACGTAAACGCTTCTCTGCTCGCGCCGCTGTTTTCTCTCTTCTGCCTCAGCAGCCGCAATAGCCGCGGCAATTACGGCTGCAATCTGCCGGTCCTGTTTTTCTTTCATGCTGGTTCATTTCCTCCGGCTTTTCAATACATATCGGCAAAGGTTTCCAAAGCGCCGACCACATACTTTCGGCTTTCCTCCGGATGTATAACTTTATCCACATATCCGTGCCGCGCCAAGGCCTCGGCGCTGCAGTGGGATGCTTCGTACTCGTCGGCTTTCCGTTCGATAAAAGATGTTTCTGATTTCGGATATAAAATTTCTGCGGCCTGTTTTGGATTGATCAAATTGACATCGGCGCAGTCCCACATGAAGACGTAATCGGCGCCCAGACCCTTGCTGTTCATCAGGCTGTAGGCACTTCCGTATATTTCCCCGGAAATCAGGTTGATTTTAGGAACTTCTGCGGAAGTCAGCGCTTGAATCAGCCTTCCCGCCGCCTCGGGCAGGTAGATCTCCTGCTCGTCGGAGGTGTCAAACCCCTCTGTATCGGTTATGGTGAGAACAGGAATGCTGAATTTATCACACAGTTCGATGAACGAAGCCGCCTTATCGAAGCCTTCGGCTGTCATTCGGGAACTTCCGCCGCGTCTGTGGTTGTTGGCTATACCGCCCACTACCATTCCGTCAAGGAGGATAAAGCCTGTGGTCATATCCTCTCCGCTGTCCCTTCTGGTCTCAAAGAAAAAGTGGTCGTCGGACATCTCCTTTAAAAGGGCGCTGCCGTCGCCTCTCATCGCAGCGATATCCGGACAGAGACGGTTCAGATCGTCACTGCAGCTCTGCTGTAACGGCTGCGCGCCGGTATGCGACGGAAGCAGATCGATCAATGTTCTCACTGACTTCAGGATATCTTCGCAGGACATCTTCGCATCCGTATAATCGGCCTGGTCGATGATCTCATCGAAACTGCGGTCGATAGTATTTCTCGAATTGACAAAGAGGTTTCCCTTTTCCTTTTCCACAAATACGAAGTCCGCCATATTGGCTGCGATGGACATTCCTCCGCCGCAGCGGCCGACCACGGCCATGATCTGCAGGATCTTCTTCTGGGCTTTGGCCTGCATGGCGTAGAGCTCCGCAAATTTATCCAGACCGTCCAGACCTTCTTCTATGCGGAATCCTCTGCAGTCTAAAATGCCGATCATCGGCGCCTTGGCCCGCATAGCCAGTCTGTACAGGTTTGTTATCTTCTGCCCGTGCATCTCTCCAAAGGAACCTCCCATAACTTCGCCGTCCTGGCAGAATATGTATACCGGTTTTCCGTGCACGGTTCCGTATCCGGTAATCACGCCGTCCGATTCCAAGGCCTCTTCCGGTGTATAGAAATCGGTCAGTCTGGCCTTAACATTTTCGCCGATCTCCATAAAGCTGCCCGAATCCAGCACCTGCTCGATTCGTTTCACTGCGAGGGTATTTTTTCTCTGCTCTGTCAGGATCATTCTTTCTCCTTTGCTTTCCGTTCTTTAGTAATAACGTATTTTATTTTATCGGCTAAAACATTCCTTTTCAACGATTTCGCCAAACTGCTAAAAAAGTTAAGAATCCTCCTCATCAAAATTTAAAAATAAAAAAACACGGAAGAAAAAAGTTTAAAATCTATAATGCCGCTTTGGTTTATTGTATAATGTAAACAATCCCCTTCGCAGGAAACACAGGAGATAAGAAAACGAGGAGAAACCATGAATACAGACACAAAAAAACTGCTTCTCATAGCAGACAGCAAAACTTTACAAAACGCACTGGAAAAACAGCTCCGTCAGGCTTTTCCACAGCTGTCGGTTTACTGCTGCCCTGCCGACAGTCAGAAGATCCCCGTCGAAGCAGAAAACTGCTTCAGCGTATTCTCCAATAAACGGGCATTCGACCTTTTCATGGAATCTCACAGCACAGACCTGGTCTCCCAATACATCATCGGAACGGAGGAGTTTACCGCCGGCACTCTCTTCCGTATTCTGGAAAAAGTGGGAACTATGGCGACAGACGGGAAATTCAGCGCCAAATACACCTTCAGCGACATCATCGGCCAGACCCCTTCCCTATGCCGCCTTAAAAGTTCCGCAGAAAAGATCGCAAAGACGGATCTTTCCGTTCTGATCGAGGGCCCTACGGGTACAGGGAAAAAGCTGTTCGCTCATGCGATCCACAATGCCTCTTCCCGGGCTCATCTGCCTTTTATCACCGTCAACCTGTCCTCAGCCGACGCGCTGCAGAATCTTCACTGGCTTCGCCGCGGAGCAGAAGGCGGAAGCGTCTTTTTGGATCATATTGACGGCGCCTCGCCGGACGTACAGACGGAACTTCTCTCCATCCTTGAAGAAAAATGCCGCTTTTCTCAGGTTCGGCTGATCTCCGCTTCTTCCTGCGATCTCTCGCAGAAGTGTCAGGAAAACGCCTTTCGTCAGGATCTGTATTACCGGCTGAGAGAAGGATATCTCTATCTGCCTCCGCTCAAAGAAAGAAAAGAGGATATTCCTCTTCTGATTGAACACTGCGCGAAGTATACCTTTCACTGCGACAAGCCGTTCAGTCCTGAGGTGATCGAGCTGCTGACAGAAGCTCCGTGGCCGGGAAACGTCCGCGAACTGCGCAACCTGATCAAATTTGCGGTAGCCGTCAGCGAGCGGGACGTTATCATTAAATCGGATCTCCCTTACGAGGAACTGCGTCAGGCCGACAAGAGAAAAAAAAGCGAAAAGGAACTGCCGCCGGAAACCGACGAGATAACCCTCTCTATTCTGTCCGCCATTCATCAGCTCAACGAAAGAGATGAAATTGCCGGCCGCAACAGAATCTACTGGTATCTGAAAGACAACGGATACCAGATCTCCGAATACAAGATCCGCAAAACCATTCCTCAGATGGCCATACAGGGTCTGGTCTCCTCCGGCCACGGAAAATACGGTCTTTCCCTGACCGATAAGGGAATCATGATTCTGGAGATGTATCATCAAAAGGGATAAGCTGTCGGCGGGCTTTCTCGGCATATTTTCTTTTTGTTGGTAAATGTTTCTATAGGAAAAATTTTTCGCGATTTTAGAAAAAATCTCAGGGGCGTCGGGCAGAAAATTTTCCGGTTAAAGCAATTTTGTTTCCTATAGAAACAAATTGCACTCGTCAGAAACGAAACCCCATCGATCGACAGCATCTTATTTCTCTTCCTCTGTTTCTGTTTCAAATAGAAACGAAATGAGGCAAGATGAAAAATCCCCGATCAGATTCGCCAAAAAAAAACGAGAAATCCGCTTATCTTTTTTCATTTTCTTTAAATTCGTTTCCATTTGAAACACTTTTTATATCTTTGAAACCAGTCCGGCTGCAGAGCAAACTTTTTCGTTACCGGACTGTAAAACAGCCTCTGTTTCCTTTTCCCATTTCACGACGGCGTTTCGATCCCGACCTGGATCAAAACAGGGCGGTCCGCAATTCATGCGGACCGCCCTCCTATTCAAACCTGTTTTTACATTTACATCTTCTCTACTTCGCTCTTCAGCTTGTCAAAGCTGTCTCTGACCTCTTTCGGAAGCCAAGGGAACTGACTGTAGAATTCTTCTATGCCCTTTACCTCTTCTTTCCACGCTTCTTTATCCACCTTCAGGAGTTTCTCTATCTTCTCTGGCGAAATGTCCAGACCGGTAACATCGATATCCTCCGCTTTCGGCTCATAACCCAGAGGAGTTTCTGCTGCATCGGCTTTTCCGTCGCAGCGATCCAGCATCCACAGGAGTACCCGCAGATTATCGCCGAATCCCGGCCACAGGAACTCATCGTTTTCGTCGGTTCTGAACCAGTTAACGTGGAAAATCTTCGGCGGATTGGTCATCTTCTTACCCATGTCGATCCAGTGCTGGAAATAGTCTGCCATATTGTATCCGCAGAACGGAAGCATCGCCATAGGGTCGTGTCTCACAACGCCGACTTTGCCGTTGGCTGCCGCCGTCGTCTCCGAAGCCATGGCCGAACCCATGAATACGCCGTGGTTCCAGTCTCTCGCCTCGTAAACCAACGGTTCTGCCTTCGCTCTTCTTCCGCCGAAAATGATCGCGGAAATAGGAACGCCTTCGCCGGTGAAGAATTCATCGGCTATAGTCGGGCAGTTTTCAGCAGGAGCGGTAAATCTGGAGTTCGGATGAGCGCCTTTTTCCGAGGAGGTCTTTCCGTTCCACGGACGGCCCTGCCAGTCTTCACCGTTTTCCGGCGGATCGTTATCCAATTTCTCCCACCAAACGGTATTGTCGTCCAGATTTCTCGCCACGTTGGTGAAAATCGTATTTTTATGCGTTGTTCTCAGGGCGTTCGGATTGGATTTCTCGTTGGTTCCCGGAGCTACGCCGAAAAATCCGTTTTCCGGATTGACCGCGTAAAGTCTTCCGTCGCTGCCGATTCTCAGCCAGGAAATATCGTCTCCAACGGTGGAAACCTTATATCCCTTCTTCCGGAAATACTCCGGAGGGGTAAGCATGGCCAGATTGGTCTTGCCGCAGGCGCTTGGGAAAGCGCCGCAGACGTATTTGGCCTCGCCCGCCTCGTTCTCAATCTTCAGAATGAGCATATGCTCGGCCATCCAACCTTCCTGTCTGCCCAGATAGGAGCCTATGCGCAGAGCCAGGCACTTCTTTCCAAGAAGAACGTTGCCGCCGTAAGCGGAATTGATGGACCAGATGGTGTTATCTTCAGGAAAATGCGCGATATACTTTTCCTGTTCGTTTATCTGCGCTTTGGAATGCAGGCATCTGGTAAAATCAGCGCCGGCATTCAGTTCGTCGATGACTTCCTGACCTACGCGGGTCATGATGGCCATACTCAAAACGACGTAAATGGAATCGGTAAGCTCAATACCGATTTTAGCAAACTCTGTGCCCGGTACGCCCATGGAAAACGGGATGGCATACATGGTTCTTCCCTTCATGGAACCGTCGAACAGTCCCCGCAGTTTGGCGTACATCTCATCAGGAGCAACCCAGTTGTTGGTTGGACCCGCATCCTCTTTCTTCGTCGTGCAGATTACCGTTCTCTTTTCGTCTCGCGCTACATCCTTGGGATTGGTGCGATAATACAGACAGCCAGGCAGCTTCTCCTGGTTCAGTTCAATCATTTCGCCTGTTTCCAGAGCAATTCTCTTGATCTGCTCAAGCTGTTCTTTGCTGCCGTCGAGCCAGACAATATCATCCGGCTTTGTCATTTCCGCCATTTCTTTTACCCAATCGTTGACGACTCGGTTCGTTACCATTGTCATAAATTTTCTCCTTTTCTCCTTTTACAACTTCAGGCCGCTTCGGCGAAAGCAGTCTCCCGTATTATGTATAAATCAATGATTTTATTCTATACTACTTTAACTTTTTTGTCACGCGAATTCTCCCAAATTTACACACATTGATAAAACCGCATTTGAAGGGGCGAGAAACTTTCAAAATAAAAGAAATGAAGAAAAAAAAATTAATATTTTTAACTTTTGATCTGACAGAAGAGTCCGGCAGAAAGACACCGCTTCTTCCGCCCCGCCGATTTTTGCGCTACGCTTTTTCCGTTTCGCAAAACGTCCGTAATCGGCTGCGCAGACACAGATCCTTCAAAACGCAAAACAATTGCCGGAGTTTGACAAGGAGAAAAAGCGTGTTAAAATGAAACGGCTTGCTCGGAGGGCAAATCATTCGTCAGAAATGATGGGCCGGATAAGGCACAGACTGAAACGTCTGCTCTTATCCGGCCCTTTTTCTGTTTGGAAGGAGGAAGAAAAAACGAATGGATTTCCTAAACGACAATATCAAAAAAAAATATTTTAAATATCTGGCTGCGGCCTTTGGCAGCGCCCTGATCACGTCGATCTATTCCATTGTCGATATGGCCATGGTCGGCCAGTACCACGGCCCGGAAGGATCGGCCGCCCTGGCTGTAGTCGCCCCGGTATGGAACATCATCTACAGCTTCGGACTCCTGATGGGCATCGGCGGCTCTGTTCTTTTCAGCACAATCCGTGGAAAAGGCGGCGGTAACGAAGCGAAATCCAACGAATATTTTACCGCTTCTGTAATCGGTTCGGTCATCCTCGCCGCTGTGATCTGGATGCTGATCATCTTTTTCGACCGGGATCTTCTGCTGCTGTTCGGCGCTCAGGACAATACCCTCACTTTGGCCCGAGAATACGTAAAGCCCATCAAGCCTGCTATCCCGCTGTTCCTATTCAATCAGATGCTGGCTGCCTACCTGCACAACGATAAAAATCCGACACTGGCTACAGGAGCCGTCCTGAGCGGCGGCATATTCAACGTATTCGGAGATTATTTCTTCGTCTTTGCCTGCGACATGGGCGCTTTCGGCGCCGGCCTTGCAACGGCCATCGGTTCCGCCATCACCTTTATCGTCATGCTTAGCCACTTTTTCTCTAAGAAAAATACGCTGCGTCTGATCAGACCCACTGGCCTTCCGGATAAACTCAGAAGAATCTGTGTAACCGGATTTTCCACCTTTTTCATTGACGTGGCCATGGGTATACTTACGATTCTGTTCAACAGACAGATCATGGAATATCTGGGGACAAACGCTCTGGCCGTATACGGCGTCATCGTCAACATCAGCACCTTTGCGCAGTGCTGCGCATACAGCGTCGGTCAGGCGTCACAGCCGATCATTTCCACCAATTTCGGCGCCGACAAAGGAGACCGAATTCAGCAGACCCTGAAATACGCTCTCGGGACGACCGCCTTTTTCAGCATACTGTGGACTGTGCTCAGTCTGGCGATACCGAATACCTTTATTCGCATTTTCATGGATCCGACGCCGGAAGTTCTGCAGATTGCCCCGGCAATCTTCCGGTGTTACGGAATCTCTTTCCTGCTTCTGCCGCTGAACATCTTTTCCACCTACTACTTCCAGGCGCTCATGAAGCCGGTGACCGCCTTTATTGTATCTGTAGCGCGCGGACTGGTCATCAGCGGAATTCTGATCTATCTTCTCCCCGCCGCAGCCGGAGCGGACTCCATTTGGTTCGCTATGCCGATCACGGAGGCACTGATCGCCGTCTACGTGGTCAGCCGGATGATCCGGTATACGAGGCAGCTGAAGCCGGACGGCGAAACGAACCATATCAGGCAGGCTGAATAAATCGAAACCGGTTTTTCCTTCCTTGACAAAATACCTCTGCAGGTATTACCATATTGCAGGTAAGATCAAGGAAGGAGTTTTTTTTATGCGTTATCAACTGATTATCTTCGATTTGGACGGAACACTGATTAACAGCTTTGACGATCTGACCGACAGTCTGCGCTTCTGTCTCTCGCAGGAAGGACTGCCTCTTCCGGACGACGATCAGATCCGCAGCCATCTGGGAAACGGACTTGCCTACCTGGTTCGCTCTTTTATTCCGGAAGATGTGGGCAGATCCCGCAGCGAGGAAATATTCGAGGGATTCCTCGCCTATTATGAAGAACACTGCGCAGATAAAAGCGCTCCTTATCCGGGCGTTCTGACCATGCTCTCAAAGCTGAAGCAGGCGGGAATTAAGCTGGCCGTTCAGTCCAACAAGAGAGATCTTCCCCTGCAAAAGCTCTGCAGACTTCATCTAAAACCGTATATCGATATCGCTCTGGGTGAACGGGAAAATCTGCGTCTGAAGCCGTCAGCCGACGGCGCGGAATATATCCTCGGTCAGATGAACATTCCGGCAGAAAAAACCGTATACATAGGCGATTCCGAGGTGGATATCCAGACAGCAAAAAATGCAGGGCTCGCCTGCATTTCCGTGGACTGGGGTTTCCGAAGCCATGATTCGCTGATCCAAAGCGGAGCGAAACTGATCGTTTCTTCCCCTGAGGAACTGTGCCGCATCCTGACAGAAGAGGCATAGATTTTCTCTATAAACCTGTATGCGTCCAGCCGGCCAGGCCGGACGCAATCAGTTTCATCCCACTGAGATAGGTATACTCGCCCTGTCTGTCGTAGTGATCAAAATCCACGCAGAATACGGAGAACACGTTTACTTTTCCCGTCGCCATCACCGCTGAAATGTTCCGCATAACCACGTCGATAGAATGTCCGCCGGGGATTTCCCTTTCATAGGCCGGTACGTACTGGCTCTGCAGTATATCCGCATCCACGGACAGATAGATCGTATCCGTTCGTCCGGCCAGCTCCATAACCGCTTCTTTCCAGACCGTTTCATCCTCAAAATCCTTCCATCTCAGTACCTGGCAGCCTGCTGCCTTCAGGTTTTCCTCTTCTTCCTCTTCTGTCTCCCGCGCATCGCTGAGCAGAATATTTTCTCCTTTCACAGGTCTTTCCAGACCGCAGACCGTTTTCCTGTACTGTTCCATGGTCTGTCCAGTCATGGTACTTACGGGAAGTGCCACCAGACGCAGTGAATCACGTGTTTCCGCAATCTGATTATCGGTATGGGCATCAATCCATACTACGCCGACCCGCTTTTCCGTTCCCACCGCCCGTTGAAGACCTCCTGCCGCCGCCGGCGCGTAATTGCAGTATCCCCCGGCAATCAGCACGGCTTTCCCCGCTTTGACGCCCCGATACACGGAATCGGAAAGATTTCTCGTGACCCGAAGGCAGAACTCCTCTTCTGCTCCTCCGTCGTCTACTTCCTCGATCTCTGCCGGAACTCCTGCCCTGTGGTATACGCCGCACAGGCGATACAGTTCCGTATCTCTCCTCTGGCAAAAAGTCTTCTTTTGTGAGCGAAAACACTGCCCGGCTTCTGTCCTTACTGTCTCCCATCCAGCATAGCAATAAGGATTTTCGATCACCTTCAGTCCGTTTACTCTTCTCATTTCCATTTCCTCCTGTCGAACTTTTCCCTTATTATAGGTCCGGTAAAGATCTTTTGTGAAACGAGAAACTATCCGTCAGGACAACTCTTTGTTGTTCCTTTCAGATTTCAGAACTCAGCGAGCGAAAGGTTTCGATATAGGAGTGGAGCAGCGGCGTAATCTTCCGACTCTTGCCCACAACGATGGAAATATACCAATCCGACAGTCCGCAAACCGGTAAAGCTTTTACCCCTTCCCTCGGTAAAAAGTTGCAGTAAAATGCAGGGCAAATGCCAACGCCTTCATTTTCCCGGCAGAGAAAGTGCATGTGCAGCGCATCGGATACCTGATACGCCACACGGGGAGAAATGCCGGAGGCCCGGCAATCCTTCATAAAGCTGTGATAGATGTTCCACTGAGGCGAAAAGACGATAAAATTTCTCTCCTTCAGTTCTTTCAACGGTATCTGCTTCTTCACCGCCAACGGATCCTTCACGCTCACAAGAGCCCGGACAGGATAGGATTTCAGTTTAAAGACGCGCAGTCCATCGTCGTCAGCCGGCGCGGAAATAAAGGCGATATCCGCTTCACCGTTTCTGACATGCTCCGCCGCGTCTCTTTCCCCACATTCTCTGTAAACAAATTCCACATTGGGAAATCGTTACGGCCGCTCACATTCCAATGCCCAATTTCGGCGCGGGAAACGACGTGGAGGAATCCACCCATGAAAACGAAAAGCTTTTCCTTGAAGACTATTACACCTTTATCAAGGTCTATATGATGATGATCGCACGCGCCCTCACTCCATCGTCATAAACCGGCTCATCATACATACGCCCGACGCTCCGGCTTCTATACAGGCCGGGGCGTTTTTCTCACTGATTCCGCCGATGGCAAAGACGGGAACTTCTGCGGCAGCGCACACCCTTTTCAGTCCGGCCAGTCCCCGGGGAGCAAGCCCCGGTTTGCACTGAGTCGGAAAGATGTGACCATAGAGCAGAAAGTCAGCCCCCATCTCGACCGCTTCTCTGACTTCTTCTTCGCTGTGAACGGAAACGCCTAACAGGGGAAGGCTTTCCCGCTCTTCCCGTGTCAGCCTGGCCGCCAGAGCAATTGGCAGCTGAACCCCGTCCGCCGACAGCTCCCGAGCCAGATCGGTTCGGGAATTGAACAGACACAGAACGCCGTTTTCTCTGCAGGCAGGTAAAATCTGCTCCGCCAAATCTCGATAATCTTTCCGGTCCAGATCCTTTTCCCTCAGGATCAGCGCCCAGGGCTTCGTCTCCAAAGCCCTTTTGATCTGCCGGATAAAGCTGCCGCGAACCAGATGCCGGTCGGTTACACAGATGGTTTTATACGTAGACATAATCGTTGACTACAGGCTGCAGCCCCTCTTTTTCCATATCGCCGTACATTTGATCAAAGCTCCTGTCGTCGGCAATCTCAAACTGCTCGTCTCCTGTGTCCTCCCCTTCCTTTCCTTCGTATTTGCTCTCGTGGTCGCCGATTCCCGTGGATACTCCCGCAGAGATCTTGGTGGCCGCAATCTTAACGATGCCGTCCCGAAAATGCTCTTCTTCTCTCGAGGACACCGTTATGCCCACATAGGGAAGAAAAATTCGATAGGCGCACAGAATCTGGCACAGCTGCCGTTCGCCCACGTCTACCGGCGAAATTCTGCCGTTGTTGATGATCGGCCGCAGCCGCGGACAGGACAGAGAAAATTCTCCCTGAGGATATTTTCTCTGCAGGTAGTAGACGTGGAGAGCCGTAGCCAGAGCATCTCTTCGAAAATCGGAAAGTCCCAGCAGCGCGGAAAACCCGACGCCGCGCATGCCGCCCATCAGAGCCCGCTCCTGGGCTTCAAATCGATAATGAAATACCCTCTTGTGGCCGAGGAGATGGAGCGTCTCATATTTATCGGCATCGTAGGTCTCCTGAAACACGGTGACGTAATCCACGCCGCACTGATGAAGATACCGATACTCTTCCACGTTTACCGGATAGATTTCCACACCGATATTGCGGAAATACTTGCGGGCGGTACGGCAAGCCTGACCGATGTACTCTATACTGCTCATCTTCCGGCTCTCGCCGGTCAGAATCAGAATTTCCTCTATGCCGGAAGCGGCGATGATCTCCATCTCCTTTTCGATTTCCTCTTCGCTCAGCTTTTTCCTCCGGATATCGTTGTAGCAGTTGAATCCGCAGTAGATGCAGTAATTCTCGCAGTAGTTGGCGATATACAGCGGTGTAAACAGGTAGACCGTATTTCCGAAGTGGCGGCTGGTCTCCCGTTTGGCTCTTTCCGCCATCTGTTCGAGAAAAGGTTCTGCCGCCGGAGAGAGAAGGGCTTTGAACTCCTCTATCCCGCAGGTTTCTTTGTTCAGCGCCCGTTTCACATCCTCTGCGCTGTATCTGCTGTAGTCGTACTGCTTCATCTGCCTCAGCACCTTCTCTAAGACATCGGAGGAAATCCGCTCCATACCTTCCACATACTTCATGTGATCGGTTCTCGCTGTCGGATCGTTTTCGAGACGGTGTTTTTTCTCAAGGGCTGCCGGGGTCAGCTTCTGAGAGTCGATGAAAAATTGGTTTTCACTCATAATAATCACTCCTCAACTGTCTTTGTTCTTGCTCTTTAATCCCGCAAAAATCCGGTCAGCGGATCTGAGGCTGAAGCTCCTCTTGTCAGCACTCTTCCCAGTCCGGAAAGGTAAGCGGCTCTCCCCGCTTCTATGGCTTTTCTGAAAGCCAGCGCCATGGACGGAATATCACCGGCCGTCGCAACAGCCGTATTGGCCATAACCGCGGCGGCGCCCATTTCCATCACCTCGCAGGCCTGTGAAGGCCTTCCGATTCCCGCATCGACGATGATCGGAAGATCGATCTCATCGATCAGTATCTGGATAAATTCTCTGGTGGCCAGCCCCTTGTTGGAACCGATAGGCGCGGCAAGCGGCATGACCGCAGCAGCGCCGGCATTCTCCAGATCTCTGGCCGTGTACAGATCCGGATACATATACGGCAATACCACAAACCCCTCTTTTGCCAGTATTTCCGTGGCTTTGACTGTTTCCACGTTATCCGGCAGAAGGTATTTGCTGTCCTTCATGATCTCAATTTTTACAAAATCGCCGCAGCCCAACTCTCTGGACATGCGCGCGATGCGAACGGCTTCTTCGGCGTCTCTGGCTCCCGAAGTGTTGGGCAGAAGGGTAACTCCCTCCGGTATGTAATCCAGGATGCTTTCGCTCTGCCTGGTATTGGCCCGGCGAACGGCCAGGGTAATGATCTCCGCCCTCGCCTGCTCTACAGCCGCTTTGATCAGCTCCATGGAATATTTTCCCGATCCTAAGATAAACCTGGAGGAAAATTCTCTTCCCCCGAGGACAAAAGTATCTCTGTTTTCTTTCATAACTGTTTTTCCTCTCCTACAATTAAACGAACGATCATATTAGCCTGGTGGGCTGCGCAGATCATCACTCTGGGCGCCATAAGCCCCGATTCGTCGCTGATTTCAGAAATACCGTCTCCGCAGAGATAGTATCTTTCCGTTATCCTTCTGGTGACAATTCGATTGCTGTCGCCGAATCCCGCCATTCCCGACGCGCCCACCAGATATTTCTCCGGCAGTGTCGTCAATATACAGTCTGCCAGCATGGCCTTTTCCTCCGGATCGTCAAAAGCCTCGCAGACATACTTTTCCTCAGCCAAAAGCTGCGGTGTGTTCTCCTCCGTCATTCGGATAAAATCGGTCCGAATGCGGCAGTAAGGCGCAAACCTCTCGATTTCCTCTTTCAGCGCCCGGGGTTTGGGCTTGCCGATTTGACCCAGGCTGTACTGCTGCCGGTTCAGATTGGACAGATCCACCCGGTCGAAATCGATAAGGTGCAGTCCGCCGATCCCGGTTCGAGCCAGCGCCATAGCTACTGCAGACCCGAGGCCGCCCAGGCCGCAGACAGCAACCTCGGCGGCAGACAGTTTATCCTGCACCGCTTTTGTATGTCTCTTCTCCAGACACCGGAGCATTTCTTCTCTCGTCGGTCCCATCATCCGCCTCCTACAAAACTGACCACTTCTACGGTATCTCCGTCGCATAAGCGTACGTCGCCGTACCGGGCCCGGGGAACGATTTCTCCGTTCCGCTCTACAGCTATGCATTTCAGCGAATAGCCGCTCTCCTGCAGGTACTCTGACAAAACCTTTCCGGCAGCGTCTTCTTCTTTTCCGTTTATCTTCACCACAGTCTGTCGACTCCTTTCTTTATCTTTTTCAGCTATCAGGCTGATCTGCAGCCGGTATTTCCCAGGCGGCGAAATCCTTTGCTCCCCGCTGGGCTGACGGCTGCAAACAAAAAAGCCGCGCAAAGTTTCGCACCCGAGGTGGTGCGCCCCTTCGCGCGGCCTATTGCCTGCACTCTGATTAAATCGTATCACGTTTAAACGGAAAAGTCAAATACAGTAAAAAGTTTATTTTCCTCAAAGCCGGCTATCGGTTTGATGATCTTCAAGATCATTTCAGAATTATCCAGACAGCCATACAATCCGGACACAGCCGAAAGCTCTGCCTAGTTATGGCAGTGCCTAAGGTGCGCCCGCAGAACAGGCACTGCCTCCGGCTCTTCTACAGTTTTTCACTGTGTTCCTGAACGACTTTTTTCAGTAGATCTACGTCGGTACACAGACCGTCTATCTTTTCCACATACAGAGAATATCGCTCGTAAGTCCCCGCATAGCACAGCTCGATATTCTTTATTCGCGGAACGATATCGTTCTCGGTCAGAATCTCCATGTGACGGATCTTGTGGTTCAGCGTCCGCATACTCTTGCCGTGCTGCACCATCTTCTCTTCCACCGACGTCAGCCTCTTGTCCAGCTGCCCCACCTTCTCTTCCACCGACGTCAGCCTCTTGTCCAGCTGCTCCATCTTCTCTTCCACCGACGTCAGCCTCTTGTCCAGCCGATCCACCTTCTCTTCCACCGACGTCAGCCTCTTGTCCAGCCGATCC
>CAJFTU010000013.1 GCA_904420065.1 uncultured Emergencia sp. | reverse complement strand
ATTTAGTTTAACTCTTTGAAGATTATTGAGCAAACGCATAGCGTCTTTTGAACCCCGTGTCTAACACGGGGTTTTCGCTTATACAAACAGCTGCGGCAGGCTTTCCTCCTGTTTCAGCCTGCCGCAGTATAACCGTTTTATTTATTCCGACAGTAATCGGCCATCTCACTTCCTGCAGCGAACCATACGTTATATTGTAGCATATAATCCAGCAGTTCTTCAAGCATTCCTATCCGTCCCGGCGCGCCTATCGCCGCAGGATCCAACTGCAGCACATAGCACAGGCCGTACTCGGCGCATCCATCAAACTCCTCCTTCCAATTCGAAAGCACGCCGCTGTATCCTGCGATTCTACCCTGGCCGGCCGGAAATGCCGGATGGTAGTTGAAAGCGAAAAAAGGCAGATCGTAATTGACCCAGTGAATCGGTATTTCCAGAATACTCTCGCCGTCTTCCAGATCTTTAACGTAAGGCCGGTCATCGTCGCAGAGATTGCTGGAATAATCCAGTCCGCATTTTCTGGCTATGCGCAGTGTATCCAGGGTCAGCTCCCCTTCCGGACTTCTGAAACCCCTCGGGATGACGCCGCATACCTTTTCGATAGCCGCTATGCCTTTTCTTATGGCTGCCTCCTGTTCTTCCGAAGACAACAGAGCCATGTTTTCGTGTTTGTATCCCATGGCGCCGATCTCGTGCCCCTGCTTTTCTATCTGGCGCACCTTTTCCGGGTAATTCTCTGCTACCCAACCCGGTACAAAACAAGTGGCTCTGAGTTTTCGTTCCTTTAGCACGTCCAGTACCCGGTCAATTCCTCTGGTCATGCCGTACTGCCCGAGAGAAAGGGTCTTCGGCATATTAACGCAGGAAGGATCCAGCTGCAGCCAGAAGAGCTCCGCATTGAGATTAATCGTGATCATTGCCGCGCATTTTTTATCCTGCGGCCATTTTGGTCTTTCAAGAATCATCTACTTCACCTCCTGTTTCGGATAATTATCCCTGTACCAGTCCGCGATCTCGCTGCCGGTGGCTACCCACACGTCGTCCCGTCCCGCAATGCGGGAGAGAAGGTGATCCAGGATTTTAATCCGTCCCGGCGAACCGATCACCTGCGGATGGCACATGTAGGATATGCACAGACCAAATCGGTGATGTCCTTCAAACTCCCGAAGGAAATTGTCCTCCACGGTTCTGTAGCAGGAAATCCGATCCTGGCCGGCAGGCTCTGCCGGATACATATTGTAGGCCATGGCCACGTAGTCGTCCACTTCCCACTTGGTAGGGATTTCAATAAAATCCGTCTCTTCCCCGTCGATAACGGTGCGGTAGGGCCGATCGTCGCCTCTCATGGAGCTGGAATAGCGGAATCCTCTTTCGTAGAGAAGTCTCGGCGTTTCCACTGACCAATCTCCCGACGGTGTTCTGAAGCCGGTTACTTCGTGTCCGATCAGCTGTTTAAATATCTTCTGCGTTTTTTCAATGATTTCGATCTGCTGTTCTACAGTCTGCCCGGCAAAGCGTTCGTGAGCGTAACCGTGATGCCCGATCTCGTGACCTTCTGCGGCAATCCTCTCGATCACCTCAGGATATCTCTCCGCTGTCAGTCCCGGGACGAAAAAAGTCCCCTTTATGCCGTACTGGTTAAGTTTATCCAGTATCCTGTCCACGCACCGTTTCGGCCCGTACTGTCCCACCGACAGAGATTTTATATACTTTTCCCCGCCGGGCAGTCCCCGGTTGCCGTTCTCCCAGGTCGTATCTCCATCCACGTCAAAGGTGAACATGACGGCACTCTGTTTTCCTTCAGGCCATTTTATACCTTTTATATTTTCCATTGTTCTCCTGCCTTTCCTGTGTATGTACTTACAGACTTTCGATTCTTTCGCGTTCGCTTTCGGTCCAGATCTCGCTTTCCAGTCCGATCTCAGCGGACACAAACCGGCGTCCTCCGGATTCGACGTAATTCCTCAGCGCCCTGTAGACGTACTTTCCGCCGTAGAGGATGATCGGCGCATTGACGAATACCAGCACGATGTTGATGAAGTCCGTCAGATACCAGATGTTGTTCAACTCCAGGCCGGCCAGCACACACAGCGCGCCGATCGGCACAAAAATCAGAGACCCAAGCACTCTGATCGTATTGACGCAGGATTTTGACTTGGTGATCCGCGTCCCCGCAATCACGGCAAAGGATACCAATCCCAGAAGGGTGGTGAAAGCAAACAAGGCGTAGCATACGCAGATAATCGCCGCCACAGCGCCATCGGCCCCTGTTCCCGGAACCAGTTCCTTGATCGATTCGAGAAATACGTCAATTGTAGAATTCTTCAGCGTTTCCCAGCCGCTGGCTGCCTTTGTCCACAGCTGCGCTCCACATACCACAAAACCGGTCAGAGTACAGATGATGATCGTGTCCAGAAAAACGCCGATGGCCTGCACAAAACCCTGCTCACAAGGATGATCCTGCTCGGCTACAGCCGCGGACATGGTGATCGTTCCCTGTCCCGCTTCGTTGGACAGCAATCCCCGCTTTATCCCCTGAGACAGAACGATGCCGAAACCGCCTCCGAATATAGCGTCAGGTTTAAAGGCTCCGACAACCACGCTCTCCACAAATGCGGGAAAATGTTTGATATTCAGGAGCAGCAGCACGATAATGATCAGGCCGTAGAGTACGGCCATAACCGGAACCATCTTGTCTGTCACTGCAGTGACCCGCTTGATTCCGCCGAATACCGCCACGGCGATACCCACGATAACCACTACCGCCAGCACGTAATACAGCGTAGAGGTTCTCTCTGCCGGAACGCCGGTTACTGTTCCGATGGCAGTTCCGGTAGCCGTAAACACATGGAAGGTCTGAATCGGAATGCTCAGCATGGCGTAACCGATAAACAGCACCGCCAGTACGGTTCCGACCCACTTTCTGTTGCCCAGAAGCTTTCTCCCGTAGTAAGGGAGTCCTCCGACAAACTCATCGCCATCCTTCTCCTTGAAAATCTGCGCCAGCGTAGCTTCCACAAAGGAACTGGCCATACCGAACAGTGCGGAAACCCACATCCAGAACACGGCTCCCGGCCCGCCGATAGCTATGGCTCCGGTAACGCCGGTGATATTTCCCGGTCCGACCCGCATAGCTGTGCTCAGCATGAAAGCGGCCAGAGGACTAACTCCTGTGCTGTCCCTCTTTTTCTTCGTCAGCGTTTTCAGCCCTCTGCCAAAGAACCGAAACTGAACGGCTTTTGTCCTGAAGGTAAAGAATATGCCCATTCCCACCAGAAGCAAAATGGCAAACGGAATGTCGCCAATGACAGGAATATCCGCATACCACTGGAAATTCTGGGGAAATACCCACAAGATATCGCCGATAGGTACGATATTGGCAAAAAAATCATCAATTGCAGTTAAAATATCCATTTCATTCTCCTTTCCGCATCATATTTCTGACTTCTGTCTTACATATCAGCAACAACTGTGCCAAAGAATATTGCGGCGGGAATTCATTGTTATTCCAACATTTCCTTTTTTTCTCTTCTCATTCGGCAAACAACCTCCATAATTTTAGGTTAATTATTTACCTATTTATACAAAAGAGCTGCACCTCTGCCTTTAACGCATAAGTGCAGCTCTTTTGCTTTCTGTCCTTATTTTAGCATTCCGCTTCGACTAAATTCTTCCAGTGCGTCGAGCAGTCCTGCGCCTTCCGCCGTAATCCGGCTGCCTCCTCTTCCTCTCGGTGAACGGACAAATCCATAGGAGGACAGCTTGAACAGCGCCTTACGCACTTCCCCTTCGGTATACAGATCGCCTTCGCCGTTGATCTCTTCGGTCAACCTACGTCGTCCATACCTTTCTCCCCGTTTCATCGATTCGCTGAGTACCCGCAAAACTGTCCGATACATCTCAATATCGCGACCTTCGTTGAGGAGAAACTTGTCGATGACGGTAGATCGGGCGGCTTCTGCTCTTTTCTCCGGACTGCGCCGCAATTCGCTGCGCATCGGCGGAAGATCCTCTGCTTCGATATAGCTTTTCCTCTTGCTCACCAGAAACTCGGCTACATTGCGCAGCTCCCTGACATTGCCGCGCCAGGAAGCATGAAGCAGAATATCCCGCGCTGCATCGCTCAGCTCTATCTTCCCGTTCATTCCCCGAACGAGCGCATCAAAGATGAGGAGAATATCTTCCCGTCTTTCCCGAAGAGGCGGGACAAAAACCGGCAATACGTTGAGGCGATAGTACAGATCTTCTCTGAACTCGCCTTTCTCAACCATAACGAACAGATCCCGGTTTGTGGCGGAAATGATGCGTACATCGATATCGATATTGCGATCCGATCCGACCCGCATCACTCGTTTTTCTTCCAGAACGCGCAGCAGTTTTGACTGAAGCTGCAGGGGCAGTTCTGCGATCTCATCCAAAAATATGGTCCCTCTGTGAGCCAACTCAAAAAAGCCCATGCGGCCGCCCTTCCTGGCCCCGGTAAACGATCCCTCTTCGTAGCCGAACATCTCACTCTCCAGCAAGTTCTCCGGAATTGCCGCGCAGTTTACAGCTACAAAATTGTATTTTCTTCTGCTCGAGGCGTTATGTATGCTCTGAGCGAACATTTCCTTTCCCGTTCCGCTCTCTCCCGTAATCATCACCGCTCCGTCAGATCCTGCGATTTCTCTGGCGCTGCCGACCGCTCTGCGGATAACCGGACTCTCTCCGAGGATATCCTCAAAGTGATATCTGGCTGTATGGCTGGTCTCCCGCAGCGAGGACCTCATGCCGTGCTGTCTTTCTTCTCTTTCTTCAAAGTCGGCGAGGGTGATGATATGCCCCACGATTTCTTCCTTAGAACGGATCTCCACCGAAGCCGCCACCAGATTGGCCGAAGGCGTTTTGATCAACTTATCTTTGGTGGAATTAATATCAAGCTCCGGCAGTATTTCTTCGATATTGAACCCAAGGAGAACCTTGGAGCGTTCCTTCAACAGTTCACTGGCCTTTTCATTGGCCAGATAGATCCTCCCCACCGAATCGACGATGATGATGCCTTCATTCATCAGCCTGATCAGCGTGTTCATCTTGTCCGTCATGCTCTCTTTTTCATTGAGCAGCTTATCGATACTGGAATTCAGGTAGTAGTATTCCTTTCTCGCCTCGTTGGCTTCCCTGGCCGAGAACTCATCGTAGACGCCCAGCTTTTCCGCGATGTTGTACAGGCTGTTCATGTCCACCGAGCTCTCGCCGATATCATAAACCTTTTCCATGCCTTCAGGCACCAGATGGGACTCGTTGGGCGTAATGGCCACCTTTATCGTCCGGTCAAAACCGCCGACGCCGTGGTATGGGTAAAGCTCCAGGTCCCGGATTCCGGCATCGTACATGGAAGTGATGGTGTACATGCTGGAACGATTGTCAAAATTGACCAAAAGCGCCCTGGTACCGGCAGGAATATCCTTCAGCATCTCGACCTGACGCTTACTCAGGGAAAGGGACAGCACGATGATTTCCGAATGGCCGGAGATCTTCTTTTTCGTCTGCTGGAATATGTTAAAAGCGGAAATCAGCACGAAGTCCTCTTCCAGGACCGGTATCTCTTCTACCTCTGCAACGGAGTACGCGATAAAGTCAGCGTACCGGTTCATGTACTTGGCCACATTTTCCTTTAGAAATTCGGCGTATTCTTTTTCTGTAGCAACGACGGCAATTTTCTTCAACTCTACCACCTCACACTCATAGGCTCTTCTTTCTATTCTGCTATTTTACATCAGACCGGGCCATATGGGAATACCCTCTTACAGGCGCGGCAGTCCTGCTGCGGTTTTGATTGACTTTGACCACCTCCGGTGCTATGATGAAAAAAACAAAGGGAGGAGACAGGAGAAATGAAATGCCCAGTCTGCAAAGACGTTACGCTGCTGATGTCAGAGAAGAACGGAATCGAAATCGATTACTGCCCTGAATGCCGGGGAATCTGGCTCGATCGTGGTGAACTGGATAAAATCATCGAAAGAGCAAAAAGCTACGACGAAGATTACCGCGACAACCGCCGCCCGGACCGCGACGGTCAGTTCACAGACAGAGGGAAATACGATCAGGGTTATAACCGCAAAAAGAAAAAGAGCTCCATGCTGAGCGATATCTTCGAAATGTTCGGCGGAGAAGAATAGAACCCTCTGAGGATTAAGAGAAGCACATCTTCCCTTAATCCTTTTTTTCATTCTCCGGCAGATCCTGCTTTCGATCAGAAGAATTCAAAAGATCCTTTTTCGCTTCTAAGGGAAAAGACTTCCTTTCCCCGATCTTCCAGCCTGTACTCCATCCCGCAGATCAGATATTCGTCCGTGCGGCCGCTCATCAGAGCCGCTTGTGGACTTTTCAGTTCCACAGCCGTACCGCCGCTGCGCCGTCCTTCTATTACCAAACCGCCCTGCCTGATGCGGAATCCATCTGCTGAAATCAAATCCGCCTTTGCACCTGTATACGACGCCAGCTTATATCGTCTGCCGCCGTAGTCAATACAGGCAAAACATCCCCGCGGCCGGAAAGTGCCGAAGGGCAGCGTAGCCACGGCACAGGTTATGCGACAGTCCGCTTCCGCAAACCAGTTGCATTGGCTCCACAGATATCTCTCCGGAAAGGAAAATCCATAATCCATTTCCAGGTATCCCTTTCCCCCGTCAAAGGAAAATTCTTCCCCGTTAATGCGCAGTCCCCCTGACAGCATCGTTTCCATGGACAGGATGCGGTGCTTGCACTCCATGGGAACTACCGAAAGCGGCCCCATCACGTTAAATACCGCGCCTTTTTCTCCCTGGCTGTAAAGATCCCCGGTCAGCTTTAAATTGTCCTTGCAGATGTCCAGATGCAGGTAGTCGTTAGAAAACACGTTCTTACCCAGTGTAACAAATACATCGCTTCCGGAACTCATATTTACCGGCTGGTCATACTCTATGCAGTACGCCGTATCCGGAAAGACGATCTGCAGGCTCCCCGAAGGGCGACCATGCGAATCATAGGAAACGGCCGGAATAAACGCTGCCGTAAGCTTTTTCGACTGGCTTTTAAAGTACCAGCCTTCGAAGTAGTTGATCTTTCTCTTCACAATTCCCCTCTCTTTCTCCTCCTTCAATCCGCAGAGAACAACGCGCCCAAAGCCCATAAGCCGCCGGCGCAGCATCCGTCGAAAATTCAGAGCATCCAAGTCGTTTTCATCTCTGTATAAAGAAGGCTATGATCAGTCTCAAAAGATCTTTCTCTCCGATTATTGCCTCTTTCGGCAAATTTACACCTGTCTCCGAAGCCTCTTCCGCTTCCGCCTTCTCAAAGAGCCGCTGCCGAAACAGATACAGCGCGGTAACGGTTTCCCTTGATAAATCCTTTCTTTTATCATACAATTTATAGTAACAGCAAAATCCTTAAGCGAATAAACGGATAAATGAGGTGATATCATGACATTAGGACGCGAAAAAATCTGTTTTCTCAATGCGCCGACTCCTCTCGAACGGCTTCACAACCTTTCGGAAGAGCTTGGCGTCAATTTTTACCTGAAGCGAGATGATCTGACCAACTTCGGAACAGGCGGCAACAAACTGCGCAAACTGGAATACCTGGTAAAAGACGCGCAGAACCAGGGCGCCACCATGCTGTTGACCGTAGGCGGCGCACAGACCAACCACGGCCGACTGACAGCAGCCGCAGCCGCCAAATATTCCATGCGTTCGGCCATCGTCGCCGTAGATCCGTACCCGGGGGAAATTTCGGCAAATCTTCTCCTTGACGGTATCATGGGCTGCTCTGTATATCTGGTTAAACCTCAGGAAGGACGGCCTGACGGGGAACTTCAGGAGGAAGCCGTCAAACGGGTCACCGAAGAATGGGAGGAAAAGGGAGAGAAAGTCTACTTCATCCCTACAGGCGGTTCCAACGAACTGGGCTCGCTGGGCTACTACGACTGCGCCGTCGAATTGGCCGCTCAGGTTCGCTCCCTCGGACTCAAAGACACAAGAGTCGTCACCACTGTGGGCAGCATGGGAACCTATATGGGGCTCCAGGTCGGAATTAAAAACGAAAAGCTGCCTCTCCACCTGACCGGCATCGGCATACTGCCGTTTAAGGAAGGCATCGTCAACGCCGCAGAGGCGTATTACGACAGGATTCGCCAATTCTTCGATCTGGATCTGAACATCACCGCCGAGGAATACGACCTGATCAGCGATTACGACTGCGGAGGCTACAACAATCCGGTCGAAGAAGTTCGGAAAGCGATATATCTGATGGGCAGAAAAGAAGGCATTATCCTGGATCCGTGCTACACGGGAAAGACCTTTGCCGGCATCCTGAAGATGATCGAAACGGGCAGGATAGAAAAGGGAGAAGACATTGTCATGATCCACACCGGCGGCGTTCCGGGGATCTATACAAAGCATCACCGGATAGAAATGGAAAGAGAACTGGAAGATTTTATCCACATTGTATCGCTTTAAAAAAGAGAACGTAGAACATAGCAAAGAGGAGCGGCGGATATCCCCAACCGGGCCGGATATCAACCGCTCCTCTTTTCATTTCCTTATTATCATTTTCTTAAAATGTCAGCGGGAGAAAAGAATTTCCCCGCTTTTTCTTTACCAGCACGGCGAAATACAGCTGGAACACAAGTACAGCGTACAGCAGTTGGTGCAGGTATCGCTGCTCTGACCGTACCCCTGGGCGTTGGACCTGCCCCGGTACATGGCGCCGGAGGACATCATCTGCTGATAGATATTCTGATACTCGTAATTGTTCGGATCCATGTTCATGGCCTGTCTTACATTGCTCAGCGCATCGTCGATCCAGCCCTTCTTGTAAGAAAGCACACCGCTCAGGAAGAACCACTCGGCATCTCTGTTGGGCGAGTTGATCAGCATCTGTTCCGCCGCCATCAGATCGCCTCTGTCCAGCGCCTGGCGAACTGCATTGTAGTTACCCGAAGAGGAAGAAGAGGATGGGCGATAGCTCTGTCCTCCCCGATATCCGCTGCCGGAAGAAGAACGATTCTTCATCAGGGTATCGTAAGCCTCGTTGATTTCCTGCAGTTTTTCCTGCGCCAGGTCCGCAAGAGGATTGTTCTGATACTTATCCGGATGATACTTCTTGACCAGCTCCTTATATGCCGCTTTTATCTCCGCCTCAGAAGCTCCGGGCTTTAAACCTAATACCTCATATGGATTATTCATGTATGATTGTCCTTTCTTTGAGAACGGCGTCTGTGCGCAGACGCATCCCCATAAAAATTATGTTGTCTATGATCCCCTTGTTCTTTTTTATGTCGAGAAGGTCATATGCTTTTGTCACTTCCGCAAGATAATTATATAGCAGATCGTCTATTCCCTCAAGTCCGTTTCTCCGAAGGCGCAGAGGATTGGCGCTGCCTTTTTTCGCATCCTCGTCGTAGTCGTCCAGCGCATCGATAACGTAAATCCAACTGCCCAGCTGTCTTGCCATCTGTCCGAGTATGCGGGCTTCCTTTTCCACCGGCGCGAATCCGGTAAAGAGAACCTCCATGAGATCCGCAAAAGCGCTGCTGTAAAGGTCCAGCTTGTCCGATCCCGATTTTTCGATCTGTGAAAGCCGGAGCAATGCTTCTTCCGTCTTCTCACATATCTTCGGATAAACGGCTCTCAATTTTTTGTATGCACCGCCCAGAGCCGTCTTTCCGGAAAAGCCGAGGAAACTTCTGTCGTCGTTCCAATCATCAAGAAATTTGTGATAGATCAGGATAACCATCATATCAGCCGCATAGTTCAGCGCGCTGCTTTCGGCGGCAACCGGCCGCTTTTTTACCGGATGAACGATGCAGTGCTCCTGCTGCACCGACTCCTTCTCCCCCGTGAGTCCGGACAGAACGAGAGCGAGAAAAACCGAATCGTAACTCAGGGCCATTCTCGGAATCTGTCCTATCCGCCTTCCCACGGATTTGCAGATTCCGCAGTAATAGGCCTGATACAGATCGTATTCCCGCACTTTCAGCTCACTTTTTTCAATGGTTACATACCCTAACATACAGAATTCCTTAATGAAATAATATCACATTGATCATAAACTACTTTTATGAAGTTTTCAAGGAGTCTATGTGAAAATTATTTCTGCGAGGTTGAGAAAAAAAACATAAAATGTTAACATAATAAGCGCAGAGTTTTTGAGCGAAAAACGAGGAATTTAACGCCTGCATCGATCCGCGTTCCGGAGAGCTTCACCAGATAGCCCTGCCGCACGCCGTTACATCCCTGCAAGTCTTCCGAGAACAGGCGGTTTCGCGGCCTACGGGCCGCGCCGCGGCAGAATCGGCGCATCCGTATAGTTTCCCTTTCGCGCACTGCTGAAGAAGCAGTATACTATTTTGCAAAATGCTTTGCTATTTCATGCGTGGAAACCGCTTTTTCCGGTTTTTTCATGCAGCAAAAAGCGACTGCAGTTGGGAGAAAGAACATGAGAAAAACAAGAATTATATTCACAATCGTTGCAACTCTGGCCGCTCTTATCGTTACGGCGGGCATTGCTTTCGCCAGCAGCGCCGTAGTCGACTCGAAAACCTATACCCATCCGTCCAAGTTTGACAACTGTCTTGTTATCGACGGCATCGACGTTTCCTACTGGCAGAACGCCCGTGGAAACATCGACTGGAACAAGGTTAAACGGCAGGGTATAGATTTCGTATTTATCCGTATCGGCTATACCAGTCAGTCCTCTTTCAGCATGTACGAGGACAGCTATTTCGAGGAGAACTACGAAGGCGCCCGTGATGCGGGCATCATGGTCGGCGTGTATTACTATTCCATGGCAACCACCACCAGCGAAGCGCAGAAGGAAGCCAACTATGTGCTGGATTTGCTGGATGGGCGCGAACTGGACATGCCGGTGATCATGGACTACGAGTTTGCCGGCAGACTGACCGACGCTTACAACAACTGGTCTTCCAGCACCCGTAAGTCCAAACTGACCTCCAATGCGTTGGCCTTCCTGAACGTAATCGCCAAATCCGACTACGAGCCGATGTTTTACTCCTATCGGAACATGCTGGACAACAGTCTGAACGCCAGCCTTATCGACAACAAATACAAGGTATGGATGGCCCAGTACAGCACCAATAACAGTTATTCAGGGGATTTTGAATTCTGGCAGTACACTTCGAGCGGAAGTGTTACCGGCCTTTCCGGCAATATAGACTGCAATTTCTGGTACTACGATAATTCCGCTGAGGTGACTGAATCAGGTACGAGATCCATCAAGGACTGCGATATCACGCTTGGGAGAACTTCGTTCCCTTATAGCAAGTTCAAAAAATATCCTACGCCTACGGTAACCTACAACGGAACCAAACTGGTCAAAGATAAGGACTACAAGGTATACTACGTGAAAAACGTTCTGGCGGGAACGGCTTATGCCATGATCAAGGGTATCGGAGATTACTCCAATACCGCTATGGTTCCATTCACCATTACCACGGCAGATATCGCCGACGGAGGTGAGATTACCAGCGATATTCCGGAATACACCTATGACGGTACAGCCAAAAAGCCAACGGTCAAAGTCATGTATACCGGAACGACATTTAAGCAGAATGTGGATTACACCGTAAGTTACTCCAACAACGTCAATGCGGGAACGGCTACCATTACCATCACAGGAAAGAGAAATTTCCACGGATCGTTTACCCAGACCTTTACGATTAAAAAGGCCACACCGGAATTTACAGGCTACACCTCTTACACCAGAGAGGTCGGAGCCGATGACTTTACCATCAATACAAAGTGCGACAGCGACGCAGACCTGACCTACAAATCCAGCGATGAATCTATCGCCACGGTAGATCAAAACGGAAAAGTTTCGCTGCAGGGCAAAGCGGGAACAGTAACAATCACGGTAACCAGCCCTTCAACGAAAAATTACAACTCTGCGACAAGGCAGGTTAAAATCACTGTCAAATCCACCACGGTCGGTGAAGGAATCATCAACGGAGTAGAAAACACCACCATCGACGCCAGCATCAGTTCCGGCGACGGTTACATCAGACTGGACTGGACAAAATCCGCCGGCTACAAGATGGATGCTTATGAAGTCTTCCGCTCCACTGATCCGGATGACTT
>CAJFTU010000012.1 GCA_904420065.1 uncultured Emergencia sp. | reverse complement strand
CAAATCCAGATCAAGCAGCCTGCAATACTCATAAAAAGACATGGTTGGAATTTTGAGAACGCTCCACCGTCCCGTACCACTGTCTGCGGAACCCTTTTCTAAGACAGGGCTGGCGGATCCCGTGGCGATCAGCCGAATATCCTTCCGGCTGTCGTAAATCACCTTCATCCAGAGTTCCCAATTTTCGGTGTACTGCACTTCATCAAAGAGGACATACCTTGTGCCTTCAAGAGGGTACATCGTCTCATAAATGGACAGCACATTTTCCGCATTGACGAGTTTCAGGATCGGATTATCAAAGGTGGCGTACAGGATATTTCTGGGATTTACGCCTTCGTCAATCAGGTGGTCGATGATCTGATACAGAATCGTCGTCTTGCCCACGCGCCTCATACCGGATAAAACGGCAAACCTTCGGATGCTCTTGTGGGTGAGCGTTTTCAAAGCCTCGTAATAAGCCAGTCTTTTTTGCGGCTTGCTTTCTTCCTTGATGGCAGAAGGTGTGCGCCACCAAGGGTTATACTGCCGCAATACTTTTATGATCTGTTCATCATTTACGATTGCCATAATACACCTCCATAATACTATGTTTTTAACGAAGTTTCATAATTATACTATCGATTCTATTTTGGAGTTTACAAAATATATTATAGCAATGGTTAGAAAAAATTACAAGTTATCTTATGGAAAAGGATCCTTTCCTATCGTTGTTAGCAAAAGGCGGCAGAAGATAGATAATGCCTAACCCCTGCAGGATTCTTAGCCATGTTTTGGCTGTTGGCTGGGAAATTTCGGCCGCCTCTGCCAAAGTTTTATAATTTACCTGTTCGGCCGTCAGAGCAGCACAGGCATTGAGGAATTTTCGGAATCGTACAGAATCGGTAATACCGCCTGCTTCCGCCGCATCCCGCATCAGGAATATTTCAATATAGGAATTGAAATATTCCTGTCTCTGTTCGCTATCTGTCCGCAGCGCGTCAGGCATCCCGCCGCGCCAGATATGCTCGAACACATCTACGATATCATTCTTTTTTTCTATTCTCTGTCGTTCCAAAAGGCACGGCAGAGAAAAATCCAATTTGTTTGTAAAAACTTCTCCTTCTGCTTCAGTTTTGGAAAAGCTGTATAACTCCAGAATCTCAATCCTTCCGGCCAGCGTGTCGCGGATATTTTTCATCATCTGATACTGCTGGGAACCGGTCAGCCAAAACAGGCCTTTTTCTTCGGTTTCATCACACATGATCTTAATCTGCTCAAACAGTTCGGGGGCTTTCTGTATTTCGTCAATGATGATAGGAGGCTTGCAAGTCTGAAAGAACAATACGGGATCCGTTTGAGCCAGGGCTCTGGCCATGGTGTTGTCCATCGTCACATAAGTACGGTTTTGCCCCTCAGCCAAATGTTTCAGCATGGTAGTTTTACCGACCTGCCGAGCGCCTGTTACAAGTACCGCTTTGAAAAATTTTTATTCAAAACGTAAAATTTGTCTCCTCATACTGTCAATAACAATCGGCAAAAAATGTGTACCTGTAACAAATTGTCAATATACCTGCTGTTTTACGTTAATTTTTTTAGTACTTCGCCAATATCTCCGTTGATACAGATCGACCGCTCCCCAATCTCCCCCGGCGCATAGGCCTCCCCGTAATTCACACAGGCATAGACTGCCTTCGGGTTTCGTGCAGTCATCTGCCAGAAAGGATACTTGATGATGCCCGGAGTATTCATCCCTACGCCCAGTTCGAGATAAAAAACGGCCGCGTTTTCATGACGACGGACAAAGTCGGCATACCGCTTTGCCGCAGCATACCAGCCCGCATCCTGAACAAAGGTATTGTCCGACCGGAGATTCATGGTCATCGGGGCGCCGCATTTCGGACAGTGGGGGATCAGCTCTGCGGGAACCTCCATCCTGGGAGAAACGCCCTCCGGAAGAATCAGCTCGCCGTCGCGCCCCATTTCAAATCCCTGGGAATGAACCATCCGAATCACCATTTCTTCGTTGTCATAGGTCTCATCGTGGCACGGTTTGCTGCATTGCAGCAGGCCGTAATCGCCCTGGGTATAAAACAGCCTGTGCCTGTCAAAGCCTGCCTTTTGGAAACAGTGATCCACATTGGTGGTCAAAACGAAATAATCTTTATCTTTAATCAGCTGGTAAAGATTCTCGTAAACCGGCTTGGGCGCGTTCATATAGCGATTGATGTAGGTGTACCTGCTCCAATAGGCCCAGTACTCTTCCGGCGTTCGATACGGATAGAATCCGCCGGAGTACATATCCCGAAAACGGTATTTTTCGGCGAAATCCCCGAAGTACCGGTCAAAGCGGCTTCCGTCGTAGGTAAAGCCGGCAGAAGTGGAAAGGCCGGAGCCGGCGCCGATTAAAACCGCAGCCGCGGTTTCCAGCCGCTCTTTGAGCGCGTCGATTTGATTGGTCGCATTCAGATTCAGCATTGGTCTTCTCCTAACAGGTTTCGATAGATTTTCAGGTCTGTATCCTTAAATACGTTGAAGATGATTCTCTCTATTCCGGTATTGCGGTTTAGGAATTCCTGCACGGTCTGCACGGCGATTTCCGCGGCCCTCTGGTTTGGAAAGTGAAATTCTCCGGTGGATATACAGCAGAAGGCCACGCTCTTTAATCCCTTTTCAGCGGCCAGCTCCAGGCAGGATCTGTAACAGGAAGACAGCG
This sequence comes from uncultured Emergencia sp., assembly GCA_904420065.1. Classification (GTDB taxonomy): domain Bacteria; phylum Bacillota; class Clostridia; order Peptostreptococcales; family Anaerovoracaceae; genus Senimuribacter. The sequence goes on along the minus strand of CAJFTU010000012.1, from coordinate 17,597 downwards.
TTTCACAGTCTCTTTTGCTGACAGAGCCGTAAATCATCGGGCCGACCGTATGGAGAACGTATTTGCCTGGCAGATTGAAAGCAGGGGTGATTTTCGCTTTTCCCGCCGGTTCTTCGTGGCCTTGTCTTTTCATTATCTCGCTGCACGTCAGTCGCAGCTGAATTCCGCTGCGAGAGTGTATGATATTGTCGATGCAGCCGTGAAGCGGATGAAAACAGCCCAGCATGGCGCTGTTGGCCGCGTTGACAATGGCGTCTGCCTTCAGCGTTGTAATATCGCCCTGCCATAAAACCAGACGGGAATCAGAGCGAAGATGCGGCAAAGCTTCTGCGTCAACGATGCCCGCCCTGTCCCGCTCAGCAGAAAGATAGGCGTCCTGTATCTTCAGGAACTCCTCGCTGACCGGTTCCGGCGGACGGACGTTCATCAGCGCTCTCAGCAGTCTCTTCTGTTCCTCGTCGTCATCGGGAATGACGGCGTCCCGGTACCGGGAACTTTCCGACAGCAATTCCCGGATCAGATAAATTCTCTTTTCCTTGTGGGTCATCTTTTTCCCTCCCAAATGACCGCCTCATGCGGACAGACTTCGGCGCAGAGGCCGCAGTGGAGGCAGTGCTCCTTTTGAATCGCTGCCGGTGTGGTGGAAAAGTCTATACAGTTCTGCGGACAGACCGCTTCACAGGCGCGGCAGTCGTCACAGGCCGCAGTGATGAAATATCCTTCTTCTTTCTTTTCCACATGACCGAAAGAAAAGGAAATTCGCTCGATGGGTTTCTTTGAAAGATCGAACCACTGTCCTTCGCCTTCGTACAGCTGAAAGACGATGAGCGCCTTTCTGGACTCGGCCGTAGGATAAATTTGGTTCATATAGGGGTTCTTTTTCAGAAGCCGGGGAAGAGGGTCAGAACCGAGTTCCCGCAGCCGGCCCCGGACGGAAACGGCAACGGAGGACATGGTGTCCTCTCCCTTCATGCCGGTCAACGCGATATATTGACGGTTTGCAAGTCTCCGATAGAAATTTTTGCCTCTGGCGGTGAGAAAATATAGGCCGCCTTCATCGGCCTCCATCACGTCGATGGCGCAGGTGACGGGCAGTCCGTCTTCATCTGTTGCAGCGGCTGCCACCGTGTGGATCTCCCGCTGCAGGTATTGCAGAATTTCAGCAGTGGTCATGATTTTCACCTCCTGTATTTATATCATACCTCTGCCGGAGTAAATCGTAAAGCAGGCACAATATGGTAATGCAGTTACCTGCCGGTAACCGAAATGACCGTCCGGTCGGGCGAGGGTTTCTCAGTTTCTGCGGACAATGGCGGATACGGGACAGTGTTCGAAACAGTTTCCGCAGTGAAGGCAATGCTCCTGCTCAATTTCGTATGGCGTACCTTCCCGCACTGCGCCCTGCGGACAGACGCTGCGGCACGTGCCGCATCCTATGCAGGCGTCGGTAATCCGGTATCCCTTAGGTGTTGCTTTTCCGTTTCCGATGGTATAGGTCTCCCGGAAGATCGGATTTACACCCAGGTTAAAGTATTCTATGGACATATCCCGAATGCAGAAAATGATTCCTATGCTGCGGGTATCGCCGGGATATACGTTGGCCAGATAGGGCTGCTCTTCAAAGATTTTGTCCATCCATTTTTGCTGCTCGTTTTCGGCAGCCGGCTTGACTTTGCCGCTCAGCCGGATCATCTCCTTGTACATGGTGTAACCGAGGATCTGAACCTTTTCTGTGGATAGCAGTTCTCTGCAGAAGTCCTTTCCTCTGGCGGTAAAAAAGTATATGGCGTCCGGTTCGTAGTGAATAGTGCTGATATTGCGTACCTGGGGATTTCCCTCGCCGTCTGTTGTGGCAAAGGAAAGAACGCCTACATAACCCAGTTTTTTCAGGCAGGTCTGTGCATCCATAATTGTCTTTCCTCCTTATTCAATGATGATACATCTTCCGTCTTTTCTCGCTTTGGGAGCGGGGTAATCTCCCGCTGCATAGCCGAGCGTGACAAAGCATCGGGGAACGTAGTGCTCCGGAATGTTCCACTGTTTCAAAAGGGAATGTCCCAGTGGATTATCGAAGGTTTCTTCTGCTCTGGCAACGATGCAGGAAGAGATGCCCAGTTCATAGGCCGACAAAATCATATTCTCGGCACAGCAGAAGGCGTCGGGAACGCTATACAAAAAATTGTCCGGTGAGAAAATTACGCAGACCGAAGGCGCTCCATAAAATCCGTTTTTTATGGACGGATCGTCGATGGCGCTGGGCTGTTCTCTGGAAACAAAGCTTCCAACGAGGCGGCTTCGGTCAAAGCGGGACAGGTTCAGCTTTCCAAGCTGTTCGACAAGCGCTTTGTTGCGTATGCCGCAGATGACGGTTCTCTGTCCGCATCCCGCATTGGGAGCATAGGTTCCGGCCTCGATGATTTTCTTCATATCCTGAGATGAAATCTGTTTGTCCCGGTATCGGCGGATAGAGCGGCGCAGGCGAATCGCTTCGGAAACGTTCACTGTTTTACCTCCTTCCAGCACTGAGGATCGGGCGCGTACATGTCGCCGTGATAACCTGCGGCGACGGCAGGGCAGCCGCGGCAGAAGCGAAGCAGCTCGCACTTGCCGCATTTTTCAAAGTTCTCGTAGATGCGGTATTTGTCGAAAGCCGGTCCGGTAAACAGGTCGTAGAGATCGTCGGTCAGCGCGTTTCCCGTCTTGCTTTCCATGCGGCGGCAGGCGTAAACGGCGCCGTCGGACAGGATGGTCAGATGGCAGTTCCCGCAGTTGCAGCCATCGTAGACGTATTCGTCGTCGGGATAAGCCTTGGGATCAAAAATCCCTTTCTCGTACAGGAACAGCGTCCACAGGTGGTCCTTCAGATTAAATGTGGTTTCGCAGCCTGCCGCTTCGAATTTTTGAAATTTTTCGTAGCATTTTTCCATCATATCCCGGTATTCTTCCGGGGAGCAGCACACGTCCCGATCTTCTTCAGAAGGACAGTATCTGGCGAAAGCGAAGATATCGGCCTTGTTCTTCACCACCTCGTCGATGAGAGGCGGAATATCCCTGTAGTTCCACCGCGACACGGTAGTCATGATGGCTGCGTCGATTCCGGCGCTGCGGAGAAGAGGGATGGCGGCCATGGTGGCGTCGTAGGAGCCGGGCTGCTGGCGGATGCCGTCGTGGGTTTCTCTGAGTCCGTCCAGGGAAAGCTGGTATTTTCTGCATCCGTATTCTTTCAGCCGGCGGCAGACGTCGGCGGTGAGGTGAAAGGGATTTCCCATGAGGGCGAAGGGAATGTCCGACAGCTTGAGGATCTTCATCAATGTCCAGAACTGGGGATGGAGTATGGGGTCTCCGCCGGTAATATACAGATAGGGAAGCCTGCCGGCTTTTTCGCAGAAGGTTTTGCAGTTTTCGATGACGGTCACCATATCGGCAAGATCCATCTCTTTGAATTTTGCGTGGCTTCCCAGCGCGTAAATGTAGCAGTGCCTGCAGCGCTGGTCGCAGGCTTCGGTAATGTGCCATTGAAATGCGAAGTATTCCATTGGTGTCTCCTTTCTGATGCAGTGAAGTGATATTTTCCGTGACCCTAAGTTGACAAGAGCACGTTTTATATATCAAACCGGTGTCAGGAGGTGTTCCTGTCAACTTAAGGCAGCCGGTTTAATGGCCCTGCAGGCGATCAGCCTGCAGGAAAATGGGAAAGTGGGCCGGCTTATTTCTTGTCGCCGGTGCCGCATGCAGAGCCGCAAGGGGAATTGTTTTTTTCCTTTTCTTCTCTGTGGAATAAGTTCCTTAAAGACATGGTAGAATCCTCCTTTTTCTGAATGGGTTTTGCATTTAAGCAGTATATCTTTTCAAGATCTGCACGGACTATCGGGATCTTTCCTCAGGAATATGGCTGACGCTGACAAAAATTTTGTTTTTCTGTGATCCGATCAACGTGGGGGAGCGTCGATCCCGATTTTGAGAACAGGTCTTGACTGCGATATCCTGTAATGTTATATTAGTTCCGTAGGGAGAAATAGTAAAGTAGGCACAATAAAGTGCTGTAGTTACCAAAAAGATACTATTGGATATTTCAACGTTTGGAGGCGATGAGATGACAGAACAGACAGCAAAGAAAGAGTTGCCGGCTTGCCCTGTAGAGACCACGCTGACCCTGATCGGCGATAAGTGGAAGGTGCTGATCCTGCGTGATCTGATGACGGGCACCAAGCGATTCGGCGAGCTGAAAAAATCAGTGGGGAAAGTATCCCAAAAGGTGCTGACCGCTCAGCTTCGGGATATGGAAGCAAACGGATTGGTTCACCGCAAGGTTTACGCCGAGGTTCCTCCGCGGGTGGAGTATTCTCTTACGGAACTGGGACAGAGCCTGAAACCGATTCTGGACGCCATGCAAAACTGGGGCGAGGGTTATAAGGCCTCTTTGCATCAGTGAGGTGGCTTAAAGAGCAGAATCGGTTGAGAAATCAGACCGATTTAAGCGGTTCAGGACGTTCATCGGTGAAAATGGAGAAAAGAAAATACATATAAACCTAAAACGAAAATGCCGTACAGAAGACCTATCCAGTCCGCTGTACGGCATCTTTGTTTGTAAAAAATCTGGGACGAAGAGATCGCTTATCTTATCATCGATCAGCGCTCCAATAGGGTCTATTCCAGTTCGATGATCCGAGTGGCGATATTGTCGCAAAAGGCTCTGTCATGCTCGACGAAAATCATCGACGGATTGTACGTCCGGAGAAGATTTTCAATCTGCATTCTTGACAGAACATCGATGAAGTTCAGCGGTTCATCCCAGAGGTACAGATGCGCCTCCTCACAGAGACTGGCCGCGATCAGAACCTTTTTCTTCTGGCCGCCGCTGAAGTCTTCCATAGGCTTTGTAAACTGAATCCGTTCGAAATCCAGCTTGCGCAGGATCGTCAGGAAGAGGGTTTCGTCGATATTTCTCTGCCGGGCAAAGTCGGTCAGCGATCCCTGCAGAAAGGAAGTATCCTGAGAAACATAGGATATTTTCAGACCGCTGCCTCGGTACAGAGAGCCGGTGTAGTTCATCGGAAGACCTAAAATCAACTTGAGCAGAGAAGACTTTCCACATCCGTTTTTGCCGCGGAGGGCGATTCGCTCTCCCGAATTGACGGAGAAGGAGAAGGGGCCCAACGCAGTCTGCACTCCGTCAAAAGAGATGGAAATCTCCTCTCCCAGGACCAACGGATCTGTGTGAAAGGTCAGCGGATGAATCTTAAGTGCGTCCGCTCGTTCGATATTTTTCAACAAACCGGCCTTTTCCTCTATGGCGGCGTTTCTTCTTTTCTGGACACTCTTGGAACGTTTCATCATCTTAGCTGCCTGTGCGCCGATGTGGCCTTTGTCCGCTTTTACGCCGGAATTGCGCGTACCGTTTTTAGTCTTTTCCACCTTATCGGACCAACGGGCCGTTCTCCCTGCTGCGGTTTCCAGAGCTTTGATGCTGCGGGAAAGTTTTTCATTTTCCGCCAGTTCAAAATTATCCCGGCGTTCTTTGTTCTGCAGGTAAGAGGAAAAGTTTCCCTTTTGAACTTCGATATTGGTCTTATTGATGGAAAGGATGTGGTCTGTACAGCTGTCCAAAAAACTCCGGTCGTGAGATATCAGGATAAATCCTCTTTTGCTTGCAAGATAGCGGCTGACCACCTCGCGGCCGTGAAGATCCAGGTGATTGGTCGGTTCGTCGATCAGAGGAAAGCAGTTTTCATCCAGGAACAGGACGGACAGGAGAACTTTCGTCTGTTCGCCGAAGGAAAGGGAAGAAAACGGACGATAGAGAACTTCGTCGCTGACTTCCAGGCTGTTCAGCTCCCTGGAAAGCTGCCAGTATTCATATGTCGGTAAAATCTGATCGATGATCTCTATGGTCATCTGTTCTGTGTTTTGGATATCAAAGGGGAAGTAGATGAAGTCGGCCTTTGCCGATATGGCGCCGCCGCAGTCGTATTTTCCCCGCAGGAGATTGAGAAAGGTCGTCTTTCCCCGGCCGTTTCGGCCCACAAATCCCAGTTTCCAATCGGTATCGATCTGGAAGCTGACATCTTCAAAGATATTGTCGTAACTGCCTTCATAGGCAAAGGTCAGATGATTTACACGAATTAAAGACATATACATGCACCTCTCTTTTTACGCAAAATAGAAAACTGCGGGAAAGTTCCCGCAGTCAGGCGCACTTTACAGCATTTACACGCAATGTAATAAACTGTTCAGGCGAAATTGAGATAAGCGATTACGTAACTTTCCTGCAGTCTGCACGATAAAAGAAGCGGTAAGCAATGCCGCTGAATTTCGATTATCATGCACATTTAACTTAGCAAGAAACATTACGCATCTTTTCACCTCAATTCTTTTGTTGAATTCCGTTGATATTATAGCAGAAAACAGAAGGCGGAACAAGTTTTTTCAAAAGAAACTGAGATAGCTGAGGAACCTTCGAAAAATCCGATCGGTTGTTTGGACCGCGTTGCAGCTGATCTTTTCGCTGTTTTCTGCCTGTTGCCGGCTGATTACCTCTTTTCTCATTTCTTCTTCTATCGGACAGGGACAGAAATTTTTCGTTCGATATAAGAAAAGTTATCCCGCCTCCTTATGTCCATCGGTATTATGAATTTGTCTGCCAACAGACTTCGCCCTATAATATTTCTGGCAGGATTATACGATATACTTAGGAGCAGTCATGATTGAAATAAAGCGTGTAAATAAATATTTCGAGGATCTGCAGGTATTGAAAGATATCAATATCCGCATCGAAGATAATGAAGTTTTCGGTATAGTCGGACCCAGCGGCGTGGGAAAGTCCACACTGCTCAACTGTCTGATCGGGTTGGAAAAGTACCAGGAAGGGTCCATTGTCATCGATGATATAAGGGTAGAAGAATTGTCGGAGAAGGAGCTGCGAAATTTCCGCCGCAATATGGGGATGATCTTCCAGAACTTTTCTCTTGTGGGACGAAAGACCGTCTATCAAAATATCGCGTTGCCGATGGAGTGTTGGCGCATACCAAAAGAAGAGATCAAGAAGAGGGTCACGGAACTGGCGGAGCTGGTCGGTATACAGGACAAACTGTCCGATAGACCTGCAGCACTGAGTGGAGGCCAGAAACAGAGAGTCGCTATAGCGAGGGCGCTGACCATGAATCCCCGGTATATTCTGTGCGACGAATGTACATCGGCGCTGGACCCGAAGACGACGACTTCCATATTGAAGCTTCTTGAGCGCATACGGAAAGAAATGGACATTACGATTATCGTCGTTACCCACGAGATGGCAGTAGTGCAGCAGATCTGCCGGAGAATGGCAGTCCTCGATGGAGGGCGCGTTTCCATGATCGGTGATACGCAGGATATGTTCCTGCAGCGGCCGAAGGCGCTGATGAAACTGCTTGGCGAACAGGATGAGATTCAGGCAGGAGACGGCGTGAATATTACGTTCAGTCTTCCTGTCAGCCGAGAAGCGAAAAATCTGCTCTGGGAACTGGGTCAAAGGCTGGAGCGCCAGTATCTTCTTCAGAATATGCAGAGCTATGATTTTCCTGACGGACGCTGTCTGGAAATTACCATCGGTATCGATCCTGAGGACAGAGATGCGTGCTGTCAGTGTCTGTCGGACTACGGCATCAAATATAGAGTATAGGGGAGGAACAATATGGAAACGATACAGAACATATTAGAGAACTCCGATCTGGTCAGGTATCTGCCTACAGTAATCGGACCTGCGGTGATCGCTACCATAGAGATGGTCATCGTCTCTGCCGTGCTCTCTGTAATGTTCGGCATGTTTTTCGGAATTGTACTGATCCTGACGGATAAGGAAGGGTTAGCGCCAAATCGGTTGGTTCATACTGTGCTGGAAAAGATCACCGATATCGTCAGGTCTTTTCCGACGCTGATTCTGATTGTCGCTCTGGCTCCGCTGACTCGCATTGTCATCGGTACTAAGATCGGCGTCGCGGCGGCAATCTTCGCCATTACGATCGGCTGCACACCTTTTGCCACCCGGATGACGGAGAATTCTCTGCAGACTGTCGATCCGCAGCTGATCAGAGCTGCCAAGGCTTTCGGCGCGTCCAAGTTTCAGATCATCTGCAAGGTTATGTTGGTAGAAGCGCTGCCCACGCTGGTATCTAATTTTACCATTATGATGATCAACATGCTGAACATGACAGCCATGGCCGGAGCGGTGGGCGCAGGTGGTCTGGGAGCAGTGGCGCTGGCCTACGGTTATCAGCGTTTCGACTACGCGATTATGTATTTTATCGTGATTATTTTGATTATGTTTGTTCTGGCTATTCAGGGCCTGGGCAAAGCGATATATAAAAAGCTAAAGTAAGGAGAGGTAAAGGAAGATGAAGAAGAAAATATTCAGCATGTTGTTGGCAGTGCTTCTGCTGTCTGCCGCAGCGGCAGGATGCGGAAGCAGCGACAGCGGAGAGAGCGCAGGTACAGAGGGCGAGAGCAAGGACACCATTGTTATCGGCGGAACGTCTATCTCGCAGGTATTTTACGATGCAATAAAAGACAAATATGAAGCCATGGGATACAAGACGGAGTTTAAGAGCTTTGACTCCAACCAGGTCGTACTGGAAGCCTGCGCAAGCGACGAAGTGGATATCGCAATCGGGCAGCACAAGAAATTCGTTCAGAGCTTTGATGACAACAACGGCGCTGATCTGGATATGGTAAAACCTTATGGTATGTACACCGGAATCGGGCTCTATTCGGAAAAATACGATTCGGCAGACGAGTTTCCTGAAGGTTCGCAGATCGCTGTAATGAACGATGCCATGAACGAGGATATCGCGCTGCGCATACTCGAAGACGAAGGTCTGATCAAAATTGCTGACGGCGTTGAACTGGCTACGGTAGCGGATATCGTTGAAAATCCGAAGAACCTGGAAATCATCGAGATGGACCAGGCGCAGACGGTTACCAGCCTGGAGGACATGGCAGGAGCCTGCGTGTTCTTTACCCATATGTCTGCAGCAGAGAAAGATCCGGGAAGCTATATCGCAAGGGATAAGGTCATGATCAACTATCCGATGGGTGTCATCGTAAGAGAAGCTAACCTGCAGGCTGACTGGGCAGTGGATTTTGCCGAGTGTTTCAGAGATGAAGAGGTGCAGAAAGAAATCTCGGATGTGTATCCGGGTGTATTCGAATTTTACACCAGTGACGATCAGGTAGAAGAGTAATGGAGCGGAGCTGGAAGGAAAGCGTAAGTCTTCTGTACTGCCTTTTGGATTTAGAACGCAGGGCTGTAGGCGTCAGATTGATCGATTCTCCCGAAGAGTTTGATCGGTTTGACGGCATCGCCATGAAGAGGCCGATAAACTACTGTCAGATGGTAAAAGCCGCTTCGAGGGGAGCGGTAATCAAGGCGGATTCCGAAGGATTCGCCTGCCGCAGCGGTGCAAGAGTTTTGGGCATCGACAAGGCAGATCCCGGAAACGGACAAGGAGAGAACTGGGCCCGTCTTGGGCTGTATAAGGACAGTGTTTTGAGTCGTCAGGTGAGGGAATGTCTGACCTACTCCAGCGCGGATAAGTATGGCGTGGCGCTGGGACCTGTGGAAAGGTTGGATGCTGTTCCAGATGCGGTCGTGCTGATCACCAATCCCTACAATATCATGCGCCTTACGCAGGGTTACGCCTATCACTTCGGCATGCCGAAATCCATTCGAATGATCGGAAACCAGGCGGTCTGCCTGGAATGCACGGCAAATCCCTTTGTGACCGGAGACATGAACCTTTCGCTGCTCTGTATCGGAACACGGCACAAGGCGCACTGGGAAAACAGCGATATGGCCTGCGGGATACCGCGAAAACAGTTTCCTTATGTGGTCGACGGACTGCTGCAGACCATGAACGCCATGGAGGGCGACAGGGAGAAGAGGAGGATAGAAGAGAAATTCAGGGCGGAAGGAATACAGCAGGATATCCGATACGGTTATAATTACTATATGGATTGTTAAAGACTGTGGGGAGAATTTAACTCATTGCGTGTCCTTCTCACGGATGTTTAAAAGAGACCAACCGACGAAGTTGAGCATTTTTAAAAATGCAGAGTTTACCGGTTGGTCTTTCCTGTTTTACACGAGGGCAGTGCGGACAGCGGCTATTCTTTCCAAAGAATTTCAAGTCGATATAGCCGTCGAAACGGATTTACACGAGTGGCTGGTAAATGCAGCCGGAATTAAAACCGTATCTCATGCGCTGATTAAAATGCGGGGAACATATGCTTATATTACGAAAAGAATAGATCGCTCTATTCACGGCGATGAGGCAGAACTCTCTGTTATGGAGGATTTTCGCCAGTCGCTCAATCGTATCACTTCGGATAAATACAAAGCATCTTACGGGAGCTGCGGAAAGCCGATCTTGCTGTACTATAGTCATTCAAGTTACATTGTAAAAAGAGAAATCTTTTGTGAGACAGTTAGAGAGGCAGAAACAATGTGTTTTAAATAAAGCGCAAGCCCGCGTCTTGAGGCGCAGGCTTGCAAAAGGAGATTATATCCCTCAGATGAACCAACCGGATTACGGGTGGAAGCGATTTATGAATTTGAACTTTCTATTCGAAGATGGTCTGTTCGTCAATATCCGTGCACAGGGCTTTCAGTCCCTTTTCCACAATCGAACGGCGAAGGGCCTTTTCCTCTTCGTGCGGAAGAGACGGATTGCCAAAAGGATGAGGAATCGCTACTGCCGGAACGATGCGATTTGCTCCGACCGTCTTGGAGATCGGCGTAATCGTGCAGATGTGCACGACGGGAAGACCTGCGCGTTCGATTTCTTTCGCCATTGTTGCACCGCAACGTGTACAGGTTCCTCAGGTGCTGGTCAGAATGACTGCGTCCACCTTGGCAGACAGCAGCTTTTGCGCGATTTCCGCAGCAAAGGCCTTGGCTGAAGCTACTGCGGTTCCGTTGCCTACTGTCGCATAGTAAAACTGGTGAAGGCTGCCGATTACACCTTCTTTTTCCAGATCCCGGAGCACGTCTACCGGCAGAACACGATCCGCGTCTGCATTGGCGTATACCGGATCGTAGCCGCCGTGGGCGGTTTCATAGGTTTCCGCAGTCAGATCGGTTACTCCCTCCAGGCTGTATTCTCCGTAGTGGGAAGCGCTGGAACTTTCAATGTGATCCGGATTTCCTTTCGGAACGATGCCTCCGGAGGTGACCAGCGCAATTCTGGCTTTGCTCAGATCTTTTATGCCGGGAACCGGATCCACCCTGTCGAAAGCAGGCATAGGATATTCGGTGGTATAAGACTTTCCCGAAAGCTTGGAAAGCAGCATGTTTACCGCTCTCTTTGAACCGCGCTCTTTTTCAAAGAAGTTGACGCGAATCCCGTTAGGGAGATAGCCTTCGACTACAGAAGGACCGATCGGTTCTCCCTTTGCCAGCTTCATAGAGAGCGATGCCATTTTCGGCGCGGCATCCCGCATACCCGCGGCGCTGTTCTTTGTAGAGATCATGTAGACTCGGTCTTTATACATATCGGCGCCCGGATTTTCCGCGTACATGCCGGTAACCGAAGGGATTCCCAGTTCTTCCTGTACGGCCGCAGCGATGTGACCGCAGGCTACGCCGTAGCGTCCGGCGTTAAAGGCAGGACCGGCGATAAAGAGGTCGGGGTTTTCCTGTTTTACCATCTCCAGAATTTCTGCGGCGGCCTTGTCGATATTTCCGTTGAAATAGGTGTCTCCGCAGATCACCGTAGCGACAATTTCGGCTTCACCTTTGCAGGCGGCTTCAACAGCCATGCCCGGGCCTACCTTTCCCTTTCGGATTTCAGGAGGAATATCCGCTTTTTCTTCTCCGCCAATACCGGCAAAAAACTGATTGATATAGTGAACGATTCTTATCTTTGCCATAGTCTTCCCTCCTTATCTTGCACTCAGGCAGCCGAAGCCGGTTTCGTTGGTAGCGCCGGTGATGACCTGGACTTCCACTTCGAGAGAGCCGTCGGCCTGGACGGTTTCTTCGCTGGCTCCGGCAATTCTGGTTACGTATTCCAGTGTACCGATGGTTTTATCCATCTTCGGCAGGCGAATAAGCTGGTTGGCGTTACCGCCGGTGATGACCGCATCGGCGGACGGATCCGCGTCGGCCAGAGATTGAGACTTGCCATCCCGTCCGGCATACTCGTCGGTGATGATGACCGTTTTGATTCCTTCCGCTTCGATCTTCCGGCAGTTCATGATCAGATCGGTGTCCGGATTGCCGAATCCTTCCTGGGAGATGATCACGCCGTCCAGATCGAGGAAGCGGCAGAGCTTTGCCGTCCAGTCAGAGGAGCGCTGCTTATCTGCAAGATAGACGTTTTCGTTGGTGATGATCTGGCAGACGAAATTAAGCGTTTTGCCGTGCTCTTCAAGAAGATCATAGGTTACCGGATTGTTCTGATGGACATAAGTCGGATTTTTGTCGCAGGCCGACACGCAGTTGCCGGAAATGACCGCACCGTCCATGATTTCCGTAGGCGAGAGGATAGTGGGCAGGATCTGTTTCGCGTCGACGCCGTAGACGTAAGTGTCGTGGAGCAGGCCCTGACTTTGGAGCATCTGTACATAGGCGACTCTCGGCAGTTCCGGATACTTCTTCGCGCCTTCCATGATCCCTTCGGTTTCGTATACCTTCGTCTCATCCGGAGACAGATCTTTTGCCAGACTGCCGATATAGGCGGCGGTTCGAAGTCCGGCCATACGGACAGCTTTTTCGTAAGCGTGAGGCTCTATACCTTCGGCCGGACTGCAGACCAGCACCAGGTTGATCAGACGGGAAAACGGCGTATAGTCGGCTCCGGGACCGCTCATGTCGATGATGCCCTCCTGAAAACCGACGATTTTTCCCGCGGTGACTACAGCCATACCCTTCAGGACGTAGGTAACTCCGCTGCCGACCGTATCCACCTTGGCCAGTACGCCGGGGAATTGACCTCCTCGGCCGCTGACCTTGACCCGCGGTTCAATGACGTCCTTGACCGGGGTTATGCGGACACTCTCTCCGGGCTTCGCTACGTCAAAGGAAACAGAAGCGAGCCTGTCGTCATCCTGAAGAGCGGCTTTTTTCAGGTCTTCTTCCGATACGTAAAGGATTCCGTCTTCAATCTTCGAAAACGAAGACAGCCGTACATCTCTGATGTGGATGTATCCCATTTCCAGTTTCAAGATTATCCCTCCTTTAATGATCTAAAACCGGCAGTTGATGACCGCCGGACTGATTATCTGCAGGCGTCTGCCGAAGCGAGCGCGCTCTCGATCAGAGTCCAGTCGATCAGCTGAAGATCTCTGTCGAACTCTTCGCCGGCCACAGCTGTGTAGCAGAACTTGCCTGCGGCTTCCAGAGCGGCGGTGATCAGCCGGAGAGATTCCCTGTCCGTGTCTGCATAGGTTTTTTGAGAAATCATGATTGAGCGATAGGGGGTTTCTCCCGGTTTGACACTGCCGGCGAGAGGATGGGACAGCAGTTGGTGCCCCGCCTCTATCAGAGTTTTTACATAGCGGAGTATCGCTTCATAATCGACCGGCTTGTAGCAGACCGGCCTTTTGTTCAGCAGCTTTTCCTTTACGAAAGGATTATTGGTTATGATGATATATTCTGTCATAATTATACCTGTACAAAAAAAGACGATGAAAAATGAATCATCGTCTTTCTGTCCCTTGTTAATACAAAATCCAGAACGCGGTCTGTCCCCAGTCCTTTTGCCTGAAAGTTTCACCTCTGAACAAAGGTTTGCCTCTTCGGCGGCCTTACGGCTCTCTCTTGAGGATTTCAACCCGCTCCCTATGAAGTTCTCTGTTTACCTGCATTATATCTTATCGATTGTTCAAATGCAACGACGGGTTTTTGTCGTTTTCTTTAAGAGGAAAGCGGACAATCCGGTAATAAAGCGACGGATTGGTCATGACTGATTCGGGATTTGCTTTACCCGGGTACGCCGCTTATTTGGAGTTTTTCTTTTCCTTACCGCGAATTTCCTCGAGGTAGTTGTAGAGGGTGAACTTGGAAATCCCCAGCAGACTGCAGACTTTCTGGCCCGATTTCTGAATCAGAAAAACGCCACGTTCGTCGAGGAATTTCAGCAGTTTGATTTTGGCCTCCTTGTTCATCTTGTCCGGCGGCGTTCCGATGGCGGATAACCCTTCAGTGATGATGTTGTCCATCATACCGTGGATCGACGACGGAGGAGCGTCAAATTCGTTGTAGGAGGAGAGGGCGCTGCTTTCAAAGTAGTTGGCGTCGGACAGGCCTTTTACCGCGTTCTCCAGAGCGACCAGATCGGTGATATCCTGGTTGATGCACAGAGAGCTGTTCAGAGTTCCGTCTTCGTCGAAAAAGTTTACGGTAGAAGAGCGGATGATCCTGCCATCGGGCAGGTGAGATACGTGCCTGATCTTTTCCATCTTTTTTCTCGGTCCGTTGAGATTCATGTAACGCAGGAAAGACTGAGTCGGCGCGTCGCCGACGGTTCTCCCCGTGACGTGTCCGTTGACGATGTAGACGATAGAGTGGTCGAGATCGCCGGTAAAGTCGTGGAGAACGACTTCTGTAGACGAGCCGAACTGCGCCGCGATCAGATCTGCGACCAACATGAGCTGGTTTTGATTATTTATCATGATTTGACCTCCGTTCGATCAAAGATTCTGCTGTATGCCTGATTTTATTATAAAACTTTTTGTTTGCTTTCGCAAGGTGGAGTCAAACAAAAAGTTTTAGTATCAGAAGAATAATTTGACCTCCAATTGCAAAAATGTTATGCTCAATATATAGCCTCCCGGCGGGAAAGGGCAGACATCTGCGTTGGGAACGCCCGCAGGCGGGAGTATGCTGTTTTTGCAGTTACAGGAGGTAGGAATTATGGTGTTCAAAGATTTTGCTGAATTAGAAAAATCTTTTCATGCTGCGTCAAAGAAGACGGTGGTGGTTTCTGCAGCGCAGGATAAGTCGGCTTTGACCGCTGTCAATCAGTGCAGGAAAGAGGGCCTGATCGACGCCATCCTTGTCGGCGACGAGAAACTGATCCGGGAGGAGATCAAGGCCTTTAACGGTGAAATGGACGATGTGCGGATCATCGATGCGCCGACACTCGAAGAGGCGGCGCAGAGATCCTGTCAGTGCGTGAGCAGCGGTCAGGCTGACTTTATCCTCAAGGGAAAGATCGATACCGGCGTACTGCTGAAGGCAGTAGTCGCAGAGGAGAACGGTCTGCGCACGGGAAAGCTGATGAGCCATCTGGCCTTTTTTAAGATACCGAATTATCACAAGATTATCGTCGTTACCGACGGCGGAATGGTTTTGTATCCGAATCTGGAGCAAAAAAAGGAAATCATAGAAAACGCTGTTGAAAGCCTGCGCAACATGGGTTATGAAAAGCCGAAGGTCGGCGTATTGGCGGCGGTGGAAAAGGTAAATCCAAAACAGCAGGAAACGGTGGACGCAGCCCGTCTGGCTGAGATGTGCCAGCAGGGGCAGATCAGGGACTGTATTGTAGAGGGACCGCTGTCCTACGATATTCTGATGAGCAAAGAGTCCGCTGCAAAGAAGGGATTTAACAGTGAGCTGGTTGGCGACGCGGATATTCTGGTCGTTCCCAATCTGGCATGCGGAAATATCCTCGGAAAAGCCCTGGTTTTCTCTGCAGAGGCGGATATGGCGGGGCTGATTGTAGGCGCCAGGGCGCCAATCGCGCTGACTTCAAGGGGTGCAACGGAAAAAGAAAAACGGCAGTCATTGCTTCTTGCGGCGGCCTGCGCGAAAGGAGAAAGATAGTATGGCAGAATTAATCCTGGTGATCAATCCCGGCTCTACGTCGACCAAGGTGGCGGTCTACGACGGAGAAACGGAGCTGAACAGACAGAATATCGATCATTCGGCAGAGGAGCTGAAGCCGTTCAAAGAGATAAACGACCAGCTGGAGTTTCGCAAACAGGCGGTGTTGTCCTACCTGCGGGAGCAGAAAGTTCAGCTTTCGGATCTGGCGGCCATTGCGGCCAGAGGCGGCGTTGTAGGACAGCTGGAGAGCGGAGCATATCTCATCGACGACAACTTTGCCGACGCTTCGAGAAATTCTCCGATTCCGCATCCGGCAAATCTTTCGCCGGTCATCGCCTACGAGCTGGCCCGGGAAGCGGGAACGGGCATCCACGGATACGTATACGATGCGGTGTGCGGCTGCGGAAAACCGGATCCGATTTTCACCTTCACCGGCGTGCCGGAGATCAAGAAGCCGTTTTTGACTCACGTGCTGAACAGCCGGGCCGTGAGCATCGAACAGGCAAAAAGAGACGGCGTGAGGTTGGAGGATACCACCTATATTGTCTGCCATCTGGGCGGAGGCGTTACCTCCAATTTGATTCGGGGAGGTAAGGTTACAGAATTTGTCGGCGACGATGAAGGCGGTTTTTCTCCGGAGCGATCCGGCGGAGTTCCGTGCCGGGAACTGGTCAAGTTCTGCTTCCGAAGCGGGCTGACCGAAAAAGAAGTGCAGAAAAAGCTGAAGGGCCAGGGCGGCCTCACCGCTTATCTGGGAGTAAACGACGCCAGAGAAGCGGAAAAGATGGCGCAGAGCGACGGCTATGCGAAAACCGTCTATGACGCCATGATTCTGCAGCTTTCTCAGGACATCGGTTCCCTCGCTCCCATCGTCTGCGGGAAAATCGATAAAATCATCCTGACCGGTGGCATGGCCTATTCGGAGTACCTCACCGAGGAGATGCGGAAACGGGTCGAGTTCATCGCTCCGGTTTCGATCATTGCGGGAACTTATGAAATGGAAGCCCTGGCAAAGGGAATACATCGAGTGATCACCGGCCAGGAAGAGGCTCACGTGCTGTAAGGTGAAAATTCAGCACTGTCAACCCTTTTTTACCTTTGTACACTGACGGTATTCTATATTATAAAAAAAGCGCTGCAAGTCTGCCGCTAAAAGCGGCGGGACTGCAGCGCTTCTCTTTTGCTTAAACAGCGTATTGATGCTTCTGTTTCGACCGATTTTTACAGATTCAGGCTGTCGATCCAATCGGATATTTCACCGGTTGAAGCGGCTGCGCTCATCTTTTTGCCGGAGAGAACTTTTGCGTCGGGACAGCTCTTCCGCAGAATATCGGAAGTTTTTCCCATGCCGCTTCCGCCGGAGGTGGCGAAAGGAACGATCGTTTTGCCGGAGAGATCGTAGCTCTCGAGGAACGTCTGTATGATTCGCGGCGCTTCATACCACCAGATCGGAAAACCCACGTATACGGTGTCGTACTGGGCCATGTTTTCCACCTTTTCTGCGATTTCGGGACGAGCGTTGGCGTCGTTCATCTCTGCAGTGCTTCTGCTGGACTTGTTGTTCCAGTTCAGATCGGCGCTGGAGTAAGATTTGACCGGTACGATTTCAAATAGATCTGCGCCGGCTGTCTCAGCAATGGTCTCCGCCAGTCTTGCCGTTGTGCCGGTGGCGGAAAAATATGCGACTAAAGCTTTGCTCATGAAAATATCCTCCTATCTCAATATTTGAAATTTGTCAATATATCTCCCGATATATTTTTAATGTTTTATATCATCCATAACTGGATGGAATGAT